>JAGMBO010000008.1 GCA_023129715.1 Candidatus Eiseniibacteriota bacterium
CGACCGTTCCGATGACGTCGACCAGATCCCCCGCCATCAGCACGTCGGTGGCATCGAAGTCGAACAGACAGACGCAGCACTCACCGTCGGTCGCGCCGGCATCGACGTTGCCCGAGGAGAACGTGCCGTCGTCATTGAGGATCAGCAGCGACGAGGTGATGTGGACAAACAGGTCGATGTTGACCGGGAAGCCGTCGGCGTCGAGCGCGACCGCATCGCAGAGCGCCATATCGGTCGGCTGCGGCTGGGGACACTCGAAACCGACGTCATCACAGGCGTTCTCGAGGTAGGCCACGCCGCCGGCGGCGATGCAGTCTTCCTCGGTCAGATCCTGGCAGGACCCATCCGGGAAGCAGCAGGCGAAGGTATCAGGGCCGCCGCAGTTGTTCAGCGCCCAAGGCGTGGGGAAGTTCTGGATGTAGAAGCTGGTCACCCGGCTACCACCCGCGCCATCGGGACAGCGCTGGTTGGAGTGATGGTCCTTGTCACCGGCGCCGTCCTCGTTGACCTGCGGCTCACCCGCCAGCAGCAGGGTTAGCAGCTCGGCGTCGTCGGCGTCATTGGTATCGTACACGATCGCATCGATCAGACCGGTGACGATCGCCGTGTCCGGAGCCGCGCCCGCATAGAGCGCCACCGCATCGGCGCCGTTCTGCAGGCCATTGCTCGGGAAGATGATCGCGGGCGTGGGAACGACACCCTCATTCCCCAGCACGAAGAAGCCACTGGCATCGAGCGCATAGCCGGTCAGATCGTAGGTCGCATAGGCCAAGTTGTTGCTGCCGTTGAAGAAAACCACGAAGTACCCGTCGAGCGCCATGCCGGGACCCCCGTAGAGCTCGACGAATTCGAGAATGTCTGTGCCCTCAGTGTCGGCATCGACCTCATTGATGAGGACGTCCTGCGCACCGGCCACGCCCGCGCACAGGGCCAAAACAGCAAAGAGCGAGAAAATAGTGCGTGCACGCATTGGGTAGATCCTTTCTCCACAAGTTGCCTTTGCCAACGTCGCCCCATTCTCTGGTAGCTCGAGAGCCGAAGCGCATCACCGGGAACGCCGAAGCCGGGAACCGACGCATACCCACTGTCATGCACGGGATGCTGCGTCACTCCCGCAAGAGGCCCGCCTCGCGATAGCGGGCACTCTACTCTCAAACCATCAGCATTATACCAGCTAAGTCTTTCGCATACAAGCAGGAAGGGGTTAGCATTCCGCTAGCCCCTTCCTGGACCGTCCTGCCCGCGGCGGCCTCCGACCCGGCGGGGGCAGGACCGCCCCGCGGTCATCGCCGTCGAGCCGGAGAGCTATCTCCCTACGTGCTCAAGGCCTACCGCATCCCAGCCGGCTACTCCGGCTTCTTGAACAGCGCCTCGTCGACCGGCGCATTGATCTCGATCGACTCGGCCTGCATGGTCGTGAATTCCTCTCCGTCGAGCCGCAGCACCGTCGCGAAGGGCAGCTTCACACCGGCAACCGTGCGGAAGTCGGCGTAGGTCGTCTCCATCTTGGCCGGCCCCTGGGGTCCGCGGCCCCGGTACTCCATCGCGTACAAGAGATGCGAGTCAGGGTGGAAGTAGAGCACCCACTCCTTGATCGGCACATCGCGCACATGAACAGCCGCGCAGGTCACGCCCTCGATCTCCCGGGGCTCGAGCGCCTGCCAGGTCATCTCATCGAGGTGGGTCAGGAGATACTCCGGCTGCCGCAGGAACTGCTGCTTCTGCTCGGCGAGATCATCGCCGCTCTGTTCCTGGATGCCCTGAGGAGACTGCGACCAGCCATGGTCGCCGTCGATCACCTCGACGATCTCGGCGAAGCCCCCAATGTTGATCTTCTGCCAGCTGCGTTCGGGCGCCACGCGCACCGCCTCGACCGAGATGCTCATCGCATTGCCCATCATCGAGAGGGTGCCGGCACCCTTGGTGTGCACGCTGCGCACCGCGGCGAGCGCAGCGCCCCCATGGGCCTCGGCCGCCGCGGCAAGGATCTCGCGCCCCTGTGCGAGCGCCGCCGCCGTGGGCTCGGGGATCACGAGCTGCGAAGGCGGATCGGGGACCGTGATGTCGATCTCGGTCACCTCCCCGAGGCTCTCGAGCGGCTGGGCGAAGTCCTCCCTCACGCCGACGACCACTGTAGCGATCTCCTCGGGATGGATATGGCGCTGGGCGGCCACCAGCAGGTTCTCTGCCGTCAACGTGCGCACCTTCTGCTGGTAGCGCTCGAGGAAGTCCGCCGGGTAGCCATGGTACTCATAGAAAGCCTTGCGCCGCAGAACGTCGCGCTTGGAGGAGAGATCGAAGACCAGCTCGTTGAGCACGATCTCCTTGGCCATCGTCAGCTCATCCTCGGTCACCGGCTCGGTGACGATGCGCTCGACCTGTCGGCGCATGGCACCCGTGGCGACGATCGTCGAGTCGCTCTGGGTAAGGAGATAGCACACCCAGGCCCCCGGGTGATGCCACCCGTCGCCGGCCGCGGAACCGACCGCGTAGGCGAGACCCCGCTCCGTGCGGATCTCGTTGACCAGACGCGAGCTGAACCCGCTGCCCAGAATCTGGTTGAGCAGCTGCATCGCGGCGTAGTCAGGGTCGGAGGCGAGAAAACCCATCAAGCCGAAGAGCACCGTACTCTGGGTGACCCCGCTCTTGTGCGCGTAGTAGATGCCCTTGGGGCCCGCCTGCGGCACCGGCGGATCGGGCGGCAACGGCTTGCCATTGGGCGGCCACTCACCGAAGACCCGCTCGATCTCCGCGCGCATCTCGCCGCGGTCGAAGTCTCCAAAGACGGTCAGGATCATCCGGTCGGGCAGGAAGAAGCTATCGTGGAAGCGTACCAGATCATCGCGAGTGATCGCCGCGATCGTCTCGTATTCCGGATACCAGCCATAGGGCGAGTCCTCGCCGTAGATCAGGGCACGGAATTCACGAATGGCGATCGGAACCGGCTCGTCGTTGCGCGACGAGATCGCCGTGCGCGCCCCGACCTTGGCGAGATCGATCTTCTCGTCGGGAAACGCCGGGTTGCGGCACAGGTCGGCCAGCAGGCCGAGCCCCTCGATCGTGTCCTGGCTCAGGAACGATCCGGAGACGCGTCCCTCGGTGCCGCCGATGGAAGACTCGAGCACCGCCCCCATCGACTCGAGCTTCACATCCAGCTCGTCCCCCGGAATCGTTGTCGTGCCCCCCGTGCGCAGCACCGTTCCAGCCATCCTGGCGAGACCGCGCAGCTCGATCGGCTCGTACATCTCCCCGACGCGCACGAGCACCTGAAAGTCGACCATCGGGAACTCATGGTCCTCGAGCAGATAGACGACCATGTTGTTGTCCAAAGCATAGCGCTCGATCTCGGGTGTGCGGATCTCGTTGAGTTCCGCATACTTCAGATCCCGGGGATGGTCGAACGGCTCGGCCAGGGCGCTTCCGGCGGAAACACCCAGGATCAGCAACCCGGCCACGGCCGTTGCACCGGCACGCACCGCAAGTCCTTTCATCTTCATCTCAACCCTCCTTGACCGCGGCCGCCTGGGCCTCATTCGACTTCTTCTCGATGATCCCCACCGTGCGTCGCGCCTGAGTGAGCCGCTCCTCCGCCAAGCGCTGAATGTCCTCGAGGGTCACCTGCTCGATGCGGTCGAGCAGGGTGAACCCGCGGTTCCAGTGGCCCAGGATCTGATCGGCGATCGCCAGTTGGAGCGCAAGCCGGCTGGGCTCGCGGATCTGGCGAATCTCACTCGCTAAGTAGCTCGTCTTGACCTTCTCCAACTCCTCGGCCGTCGGTCCCTCGGTGATCAAGCGCTCGATCTCCTCGTAGACGAGTTGCTCGGCGCGATAGGGATCCTCATCGGCCGCGACGGTGACGAAGACCACCGCCTGGTTGGGGTACTTGTTTCCCGGCAAGCCGGTGCCGCCACCGATATTCGCCGCCACCTTCTCTTCCTTGACGAGCCGTTCGTAGAGGCGGCTGCTGCGGCCGCCGGCGAGGATCTCCATGAGCAATTCCATCGGGGCGAAGTCGGGCGCAGTGACCGCCGGACACTGCCAGCCGATGATCACCATCGGGTTGGCGTCTTCGTGGGCAATGATCCGGCGCTCCGCGGTGTGCACCGGCTCGATCGTCGTCACCGGGGGCGGGTCGGAACCCTCGGAAATGTGCGCGAGGTACTTCTTGGCCAGCTTCTTGACCTGGTCGACGGTGACATCTCCGACGAAGACCGCCGTCATGTTGGGCGCGACATAGTACGTTTCGTAGAACTCGCGGGCATCCCGCCGGTGGAAGGCCTCGATGTCGGAGGTGTGCCCGATGACCCCATTCTTGTAGGGATGCGCCATGAACGCGGTGGTCAGGAAGTTCTCGAACATCCGGCCGACCGCGCTCGACTCGGTGCCGATGCGCCGCTCGTTGCGCACCACGTCGCGCTCGAGATAGAACTCCCGCAGCACCGGATAGGCAAGCCGGCCCGCCTCCATGCGCATGCAGAGCTCGAGCCGGTTCGACGGCAGGCTGTAGAAGTAGCAGGTCATGTCGGTGCCGGTGAAGGCGTTGATCCCGCGAGCGCCGTTCTGCTCGAGGATCTTGGCGAACTCGTTGCCGATGACTACTTCCTTGGCCTCCTCACGCGCCTGCTTGTAGGCGGCCTGCAGTTCGGCCAGGCGCGTCGAGTCGGCATCGAAGCCCTTGCGCTGTTCGGCAAGCACGGCATCCCAGGCCTCGTCGACCTTGGCGAGTAGCTTGCGCTCGGCGTCGTAGTCCTCAGTGCCGATCGCCTCGGTCCCCTTGAAGGCCATGTGCTCGAACATGTGGGCGATGCCGGTTTTGCCCGTCGTCTCGCAGACGCCCCCCGCGTCGACGCAGGTGGCGTAAGAAAAGACGGGCGCATCATGCCGCTCGATGACGAGCACCCGCAGCCCGTTCTCCAGGGTGAACTCCTGGATCGAGTCGCGCAGGTTCTCGAGCAGAGCCGCCCCCGCCGGCAGTAGCCCGGCGGCCCCGAGGAGTCCGGCAACCAAAACGCCCGCCGCGAGCAGGCGCAGAGCAAAGCGATTCATCTTGACCTCTCCCTTTCTGTTCGACGTCCGCCCGCGCCCCGCCCGCGAAGGACCGGAACCACCGGCTGGCCGAACCGCCCATGCCCCTCTCACCCGCAGCCTCCCGCTGCGGATCGAGAAGGAGCGAGGATACTCTCTTCTGTGCATCGAGACCATCCCCTATAGTCTTTCCGCGCGGGCCGGGGACGCCGCGCGGGGCGCCCGGAAGACCGGAGGCGCCGGATCGAGGCGCCTCCCCGGCAGAGCAGAGCAGAACAGAACGGAACAGTGCCGAACAGAGCGAGCCGAGAGGACTCCCGATGTCAAACGATCCTCCTGCAACACGGGAAACGCCGGAGATTCCGCCGAGCCCGGAGACCGGGCCCGGTGACCTCGACCACACGGTCGCCGAGTGCGCCCGCCGGGCCGTGGTCGCCTGGAGCGGCCGAGCGCTCGGCGACTGGGCCACCGGGGATGAGGAGGAGATCCTCTCGCCCACGCGCCCGCCGCGGCCCGAGCTGGGAGACCTGGCAATTCCCTGCTTCCCCCTCGCCAAGGCCTTCCACCGCAAGCCGGTCGAGATCGCCGCAGCCCTCCTGCCGGCGCTGGAGGGGGAGCTGCGCGAGGCGGCCACCGCCGGCCGGCTGCCCGCCCTCGCCCGCCTCGCCACGGCAGGCCCCTATGTGAACTTGACTTTCGACGCCGGATCGCTCGCCGAGTGGATCTGCGCGCGCATCACCGCCGGCGCCCCCCCCTACGGCGCCCCGCTGCCGGCCACGGGCCGCCGGACGATGGTCGAGTACTCAGCGCCCAACACCAACAAGCCGCTCCATCTCGGTCATGTGCGCAACAACCTGCTCGGCCTGAGCCTCTGCCAGATCCTCGCCGCCGCCGGCGATGAGGTGATCCCGGTCAACCTGATCAACGACCGCGGCATCCACATCGCCAAGTCGATGGTCGCCTACGAGCGCTGGGGAGCGGGCACAACTCCGGAGCAGGCGGGCGAGAAGGGAGACCATTTCGTCGGCCGCTTCTACGTGCGTTTCGGCACCGAGTTGAAGGCGGCAACCGACGCCCTGGCCCGTGAGCAGGGCCACGACCCCGAAGGTCTCGACGAAGAACGGCGGCGCGAGATCGAGGAGCAGACCGAGCTGATGCCGGCCGCACGCCAATGCCTGCGCCGGTGGGAGGAGGGTGACGCGGCCACACTGCAGCTCTGGGAGCGAATGAACGGCTGGGTCTATGCCGGCTTCGATCAAACCTACGCGCGCCTCGGCTGCACTTTCCGCAAGTGGTACTTCGAGAGCGGCACCTTCCGCAGAGGCAAGGAACTCGTCGAGGAGGGGCTCGCCCGGGGCATCTTCGTGCGCCGCGACGACGGCTCGGTGTGGGCCGACCTCGAGGCCGAGGATCTCGGCCAGAAGATCCTCCTGCGCTCGGACGGCACCTCGGTCTACATCACCCAAGACCTCGGCACGGCCGTGCTCAAGTACGACGACTTCCAGATGAACCGCTCGCTCTATGTCGTCGGCAGCGAGCAGATCCATCACTTCCGCCTCCTCTTCACCCTGCTGCGCAAGCTCGGATTCCCATGGGCGGCCGGCTGCCACCACGTCAGCTACGGTCTGGTGACGTTGCCGCGCGGGATGGGCAAGCTTAAATCGCGAGAAGGACGTGCCGTCGATGCCGACGACATGCTCGACGAGCTGGCGGGGATGGCGCAAGAGAAGGCGCGCGAGGGGGGGTATGCCACCGAGGCAGAGGGCGACCTGGGGGCGCTCGGGGATGCTATCGGCCAGGGCGCGCTGAAGATGTACCTGCTGCAAGTCGGCGCTGAGAAGAACATCCAGTTCGATCCCGATCGCACCCTCGACTTCGAGGGCGACACCGGACCGGCAGTGCAGTACAGCCACGCCCGCATCTGCAGCATCGTGCGCAAGGCCTTGGCCACCGATCGGATCGAACCGGGCGACCTCGTGACGATCGACCTGCCCGATCCCTTCGCCCATCTCGGGACCGGCTCACCGGTCAGCCGGCCGCCGACCGCTGCTTCAGACGCTTCAGGGGAAGCGGTTCCCGAGGGAAGCGCGTCGGCACCGGCTGCGGATGACCGGGCCGAGGCCACGGACGGGGGGGGCGCTGGGGGCAGGATGAAGGATGCCGCCGCCCTCGTGCACCGTGCAGCGGGGCTGCGCGGGGACCGGGCCGCGGCGAACCTGCTCGACGACCCGCATGAGAAGGGGCTCTGCCTGGAGCTGGCTCGCTTCCCCGCCGCGTTGGGCCAAGCGGCCGCGCAGCTCAGCGCCGCGCCGGTCGCCGGATTCCTGCTCGATCTCACCAAGGCCTATGCGCGCTTCTATCACAACTGCCCGGTCCTGCGGGCGCAGGACGATGCGCGCATGCGTGCCCGCTTGCACTTGAGTCTGGCGGTCGCGGCCGTCCTGCGCCGCGGACTCGCCCTCCTCGGTATCCAGGCGCCGGATGCGATGTGATCAGGAGAACGCGCACCCGGGACATTAGGAAGGCGGGCGCAAGGCATTGCCAAAACCAGTGCCCCTTGCCCGCCTCCAAGTCGTAGACGGTCGGACTGTGACGATCCTACCGCAGAAGGATGAGCTTGCCCATGGCCACCGACCCACCGCACTCAACGCGGCAGAGGTAGATCCCGCCAGGCGCCGGGGTGTTGTCCTCTGTTCTGCCATCCCATTGCACTGAAGATCCCTGACTCGTACAAGACCCGTCCGCCAGAGTGCGCACCAGGCGGCCGGCCAAGTCATAGATCGCGACCCGCAGCTCTCCCTGCTGAGGGAGTGCATACTCGATGGCGACTGACGAGCGGAACGGATTGGGCGTGGCCACCAGGCGCGTGATTCCAGGTTGGAGAACGTTCTCCGGGGCCGCAATTCCCGCACCGCTCTCATCGAACGCGGTGATCCCACTGCGATACGATCCAAACCAGACAATGTTGTCAGGCCCGAAACCCACCGCGGTGAGATCGTTGTCGCCGAGCCCCCCGCCCTGCGTGTAGGCGGTCCATCCCCGGCCCACCTCGAAGCTGGCCGCACCTCCCTCGGTGGCGACCCAGATGACCCCTAGGTCCGAGACGCCGATGTCCTGGACCCGATTGCTGGGCAGCCCGTCGGCGGTTGTATAGCTCGTCCAGGTCTCCCCATTCAGATTGCTGACCCCACCCAGGGTGGCGAACCACTTGCCGTTCTGCGCGTCGAAGGCGATCGCCTGGACATGATTCTCGATCAATCCGCTGTTTCCCGTATGGTAGCTGGTCCACCCGGACACACCATCGAACTTGCTGATGCCCTCTTCCGTTCCGACCCAGACCGTGTCGCCCAGATCCACGGCAACCTGGAGGGCGTCATCATCGATCAACCCGCTGTTGTCCAGGTAGTAGTTGGTCCAGGAGCTTCCGTCGTATTTGGCCACGGCGCCATTCTGCCCATAGGGCCCATCCCATCCGGCGGTGCCGAGCCACAGATTCCCCTGGCTGTCCGTGTCCGCGGACAGAATGATGTCGCCCAGGAGGCCGCTGTTGCCACTGTTGTAGTTCTCCCAGGTCGCCCCATCGAACTCCCAAAGCCCGGTGAACTGGGCGCAAACCCAGAGGATGCCATCGCTGATGTGTACGTCGTTGACGTAGTTGTCTCCCAGATCGCTGTTCTCGGTTGTGTAACTTGACCAATCGGTGCCATCCAATATCGCGATACCATAGTGGTTGGTTCCGAAGTAGAGTTTGGCGTCGTCGGTTCCAAGGGAGCCGTCCTCGATGCAGGTGATCCAATTGGTGTGCGGCTCGTTCGACGTCTCGTAGGAGCGCCAGGTGAATCCGTCGTAGCTGGCGCTGCCCGCGTTGCCGGTTCCGCAGAAGATCACACTCCCTGTGACGGCGATCGAGTAGACGAACGTGTCGGGGAGCCCTGAATTGCCCGGCGTGTAGCTGGTCCAGGTGGACCCATCAAAGCGGGTCACCCCCCCCGTTGTCGGGGTCGGGTAGGCGGCGTGGTTGCCGATCCAGACGATGGTGCCGGCCTCGATGCCGAAGGATTCGATCTGCTTGCCGAGGAGACCGCTGTTTCCCGAATCGTAGTGGGTCCAGGTTCCTCCATCGTACATGAACACCCAGTTGGTCCAGCTCCCGGCCCAGACACGGTCGTCGCCATCGACCGCCAGGCAGAGGAAGTACTGTCCGATGCTACCCGGATCGGGGTCGTAGCGCGTCCAGGTAGAACCGTCGTACATCGAAACACCACCTGGATCTCCCCAGTCATCCGGGTTGTTCGCCGTCCAGATCTGGTTCTGGGAATCAACGTCGATCCCGCGCACGGCGACATTGGTGGCGCCGCCGCCCAGGTCGGTGAAGACTTCCCAGTCCACTCCGTCGAACTTGGCACAGCCGAAAGCGGTGCCGAACCACATCGCCCCATCGAGATCCTGGGTCAGGGCATAGACCGTGTTATGCGGCAGTGGGGAGTTCGCAGTCGTGTAGGTTGTCCAAGTTGAACCATCGAAGCACTGGACGCCCTCCATCGTGCCGAACCAGAGATCGCCCCCCTGGTCGATGAGCACGTCCTTGACGTTCTGGTCGGCAAGCCCCTCCGAGGCGGTGTACTTGACATAGGTCTCGGACAGTAGATCCCACTGCAGTACTCCTCCGGAGGTGCCCGCCCACAGATCGGTCCCCTGGGCAGCAATGCCACTGACGTAACTGGCATCGGTGTAGGTCGTCCAGACCTCCGCACGAGGGCAACCCGAGAGAGGACCGAGAAGGAAGATCAGTCCGATCAAGAGGAGGCCACACAGATGGCTGCGCCTGAACGGATGCATCTTTGCCCGAAGAGCCCCAGAGGGAACATCGTTTCTACTCAGCATATCGCTTCTCCTTCCCTGATCTCCAATTGGCTCCCAAGCAGCCTGGGAGACTCCGTGTAGAACTAGCAGAGGCAGCCGAGATCGGCTGCCTCTGCTAGATTACTGGTAGAAGCACGACCTAGCGATAGATTGACTTGATCGCGCCCCAGGTAGCCGTCTCGGCAGGAACGGGCTCCTCGCACGGATTCGGAGGACCGCACGAATCCCACTCCGGATGCCACTCACCACTCAGATCGGCGCAACCGGCCTCGGTAGTGATGACGCACTCCTCGCCAACGCAGCAGACGAACTGCGGCGGCTGCGGGCACTCGAAGCCGACATCGTCGCAGTTGTTCTCAGGGTAGAACACACCGCCGCCATCGGCGCAATCGGCTTCACTCAGATCCTGGCAGCTTCCATCGGGGAAGCAGCATGCATACATCGGGACCACGAGCTCGACGATGTCCACGTTGTCCACATACCAGCTCCCCGCATAAGTCCCCTGATATCTCCAGGCGACATAGACATGGTCGGAGGCCAAACCAGGGATCTCCAGGGTCGACGTGCCGCACAGGGGGTTCGGCAAGTCGCAGGTGTAATCAAGGCGCAGGGTGAAGCTCGCCGGATCGGTGTCAGTGGTCGAGTAGAGCACTTGCATCGGATCGGTGCAGTCACCCCAATAGGCCATGTTGTGCTGGAAACTGACGACGATGCCGGATGCTCCCTCGAGGTTGATCACCGGCGTGATCATCCACTCCTCCTGGAACTCGCTGGAACTGGCGTAGCTGCAGCGTGCTGAGCCGGGAGGATCGCAGGTGTAGCTGTTGTCAGCCCACTCCCAGGTGGTGCCGGATGGGTCACTCCCAAGGTTCAGGATTGTCCAGCCTGCCGGCGGGAAGCACTCTTCGCGCTCGAAGTCCTCATGGAAAGGCATGGAGTTCTGCTCTTCGGGACAGGGCACGGGGCACTCGCACTCGGTGCAGGTCAGCTCGAGATCGAAAGCGCATTCGGCCCCATGGTAGCCATCCACAACGATGTAGTAGGTGCCCGGCTCAAGGCAGGCATCGATCGTTCCCTGCGTGTCGACGTAGTCGATGCAGTCGTCCTCGTCACAGCTGCCCAGAACGAAGACATCGAGATCGCAGCCATCGGCAGTGAGCGTGATGTAGAGTTCGTAGCACTCGGGTCCCTCAATGGTCAGTTCATAGACCATCTCCGGACCGCTCTCGAGGTAGCCCACGCAGCTGTAGTAGCCGACGTTGTTCACGCCACCCACAGTGGTGCCGGAAACGATATCTCCGCAGGCGATTGGAAGAGCGCCGCTGCAGTCGAGATTACCCTTGCTGTATGGTTTCTCGTCAGGAACCTTGTCCGCCAGAGCGGCTCCAGCTGCCAATCCCAATGCCAAAACAACTGTCAGTAATGTCCGCATGTTGACCTCCCACGCCGAAGTTGAAACCCACAAGCTGCCCGACGGTAGATCTACGTTGCCTGACTCACCACGCATGCTGCCGCACTCACGGAGACGTCCGGCCGTGCTGATCACCTCCCTTGTCTGCAGCCAACCAGCCAACCCGCCAACCCGAAAGTGGTCATCTGATGAGATATGCACCGCTCTTCTGAACCACTCCAAGTGGAAGAACGTTACCACACTTGCAAGACTGTGTCAATTGGTTCCATGGTCCGCTCTTACATCTCGGAGACCTTCTCCTGGGATAAATCCGGGGTTGCTCGGAGCAGGAATCGCTCTCCGATGCGGGCCACGGGGGGGGAATCGGAGACCGGAACGGTGGGGATGGTTGGAGGCCGGAGATGAGGCCTGGTGGCAGTTGTCGAGCCACGGCGGTGTGGCGAACCGTGGGGTGTTCTCCGTAACACGTGGCCATGTATGGTGTTACGCCTGACACGAGGAGCGCGGATGGCCCGGCGACGTCGTCAAGCCATCGGATATCAAGAGGGGGGGAGTTCGCACCGCCTTCAGTCGGACAGGCGGACGGGGGAAAACAGAGCGGAGGCATCGGCTGAGCTCCGCTCCTACCTGGATTGTCCTCCGATTAGGTCTGCGTCACTCACTTTGCCAGGACAACCCTCCCGTGGCTCCCGCCGCGCCGATCTCCCGCGATTCGATACAGGTATACTCCAACGGGCAAGCTCTTCTTGGCCTGATCCCTTCCATCCCAGACGAACCGGGTCTCCCCTGTTCGCCCGACGGCATCAACGGCATCAATTACCCGGATGAGCCGCCCACCGATGTCATAGATCTCGAGTTCCGCCCGTCCACCCGTCCGGCTCTCAAAGATGATGGATGTCTCTCTGCTGAACGGGTTGGGCCGGCTTCGCATGTTCGCAGGCCCCGCGTGGGGAACGTCCCCATCATCCAGGGCGCTTGCTCCGCCGAACTTCATCAGGAGGACGTTGTACTCCCCCTCCTCGAATGAGTAGGTTTCCCCGACGACGATGTAGCCGCCGTCAAGGGTCTCTTGGCCGGATCGCCCACGATCGAAATTGGATCCCCCATACGTTTCCGTCCACAGGGTGTCACCGTTACTTGCTGTTCTAATCAGCCACACATCGTCGTTTCCCGCTCCATAGGATTCCGTGTAGCCGACAGTGAAATACCCTCCATCGACCGTCTGGCGAACAGAGGAACCGTAGTCGCTCTGTGCTCCACCATAGGTCTCGGCCCACACGGTGGCACCGTTACAGTCGGTCTTGATCGTCCACACATCCGCCTCTCCAGCTCCGAAGGACTTCGTGTAGCCGGTGACGATATGGCCGCCGTCCTCTGTCTGCCGGACGGAAGTGGCGCCGTCTGAGCTGCTTCCTCCAAAGGTTCGTGTCCATAAGCTGTCACCATCGCTGTTCGTCCTGATCAGCCAGATGTCGCGGCTTCCAGCCCCATAGGAGTATGTGTCGCCAACAATGATGTATCCCTCATCGCTCGTCTGCTGGACGGAGCACCCATAGTCAGAGCTACTGCCACCAAATGTCTTGGTCCAGATCGAGTTCCCGTCTTCGTCGGTCTTGATCAGCCAGACTGCACTGACTCCGGGGCCATAGGATTCGGTGTAGCCCGTGATGATGTAGCCGCCATCCTGCGTTTGCTGGGCGGACCAACCCCAGTCCCATGAAGTTCCGCCAAAGGTCTTGGCCCACAACTCGGTGCCATCTGTATCCGCCCGGACCAACCAGACATCATACGTACCGGCCCCGTATGAGCAGGTCGTGCCTGCAATGATATAGCCGCCATCGGTAGTCTGCTGGACGGAGTAACCCCGCTCCTCGTTGATACCGCCGTATGTGGCGGTCCACAGGATGTCACCATCGGCGTCAGTCTTGATCAGCCAGACATCGTAACTGCCGACGCCGAACGAATAGGTATCACCCACAATGACATAACCGCCATCATCAGTCTGCTGGACCATCCGCCCCCAGTCGTACTGGCTTCCACCATAGGTCTGGGTCCAGAGGGGAGCGGCAGAAGCTTGGGGCAGAATTGGGCCACAGAGCGTCAGTAGGATGAAGGATCGAAGAACGATCTGCCGATTCATCTGATGCTCCTCTGAGTCGGCGACTTCCGGATGGTTCCAACGATGCGGGCGGATGCGTCCGCCGTTCGTTGCCCGATCAGGTGGTCTTCGCCGCCCTCCTCAGGTATGCCGGGACCGGGATTCATGGCCACGGGGCAGGAAACGTGCAGTCTGTGGTACCCACCCTCAAGTGGATTATACCAGTTATCCAGTCCCGGCGGTGGCTCCCCGGATGCGCCGTTGGTCAGGACTATTCATCAAGCCCCCCTCTTGCAATGAGGTGCTTTTCCGTCTACCTGTCTTCCCGCCATCTCGCGGTCCTGCCATCATGACATCTCGCCGTCTCGCCATCCCGACATCCCGACATCTCGCCATCCCGACATCTCGCCGTCCCACCATCCCGACATAACGCCGTCCTGCCATCCCGACATCTCGCCGTCCTGCCATCTCGACATAACGCCGTCCCGCCATCTCGACATCTCGAGATCCATCGGACTGCGTGGCATCATGGATAACGCCTAGCGGGTAGCTCCCAGCCACAACTGATACAGAGCGAAGCAAGCCAGCGCCACAGTCGACAGGCCGAGCAGTACATGTGTCAGGCGCGGTCCGAGATGTCGCGCGGCGCCGAAGGTGACGATGATTGCGGCAAAGGTCGCAACCAGGGTGCTGTAGAAACCGAGCAGGAAGGCGATCCCGCTGCTGGGCGCGGCGTGCCAGCCGGCCAGGAAAGTCGGGCCGGCAACAAGGCTCCAGTAGACGTATGGGCCGGGGCTTATGAGGTTCATGACGACGGCCTTGAGCAGAGTGCGGTCAGAGGAGTTGGGAGAGGTGGTGGGCGCCAGCCTGCCGTGGCGCCAGCTCCGGGCGGCACGCCAGGCGAGGTATGCGAGAAACAGACCACTGGCGATGTGGAGAACGCGCTGCATCGAGGCGGGGACCTGGCTCAATGCCAGTAAAGCGAGGAAGATGATCGGTCCATCACTGATGAGCGGTGCAAAGGCCGCGGTCAGCGCTCGACGCCAGCCGACCTTCAGGGCCTGCGATATGACATATGTCTGAAAGGGGCCGGGCTGGGCCGCGCCCGCAAAGCCGTAGCCGACGCCCTGCAGAAGGTAAGCAATCACGGGGTCGTGGCCATCGCTATTCCTTGCCGCCCTCTTGCATCATCTCACCAGCCGCCTCGTGTGCTTCATGGAATCGCGCCCGCGGGTTCCACCCGACCAGCTCGCCCCTTGCATGCTCGAGATCCGTGCAGATTCACCCGGGACGCTGCTCCGCAATCCTCAGGACTCATGACTCCGGTCAGCTGTCAATCAACATCAAGATACCAGCTTCGTCGCTTGGCTCGCTACCCCAGCACCACATCGCGCCTTCGCAGCTCAAGCGCTCGCCCTCACCCGCATTGAGGCAGAGCAATCAGGCCGATCACCACCCCATGACTTGGCCACCATGGCCCGGTCGAATCGCCGACGAGAGCGGCAGGAGGAGTTGTCGGGACACACAACATTGTTTCGTCGTCACTGATAGAGAGGGCAGACCGAACGTCTCTAAGAAACACATGGTGACAGGATTGCCGGACGGATACAGAACGTGAACAGCTACGGCCCTGCTGACCGGAGCACAGAGGCCGCAGCCACGCATCACCCCGCGAGTCGAGTTGACAATACCTCCGCCACGGCTAATACTCATGTGTGGAGCTCGATCTATGCGTTGTTGTGGTGGGACCTTGTGCCCCGCGTGTTCTCGCGGCCTCCCGGTCCATTCAATCGTGAGCGCGAGCGCCGCCTCTGTTGGCAGGTGACCGGGGGTTTCGTCTCCACCGCGCCGGCTCCGGCGATCAGAAACGCATGTCCGCAGCGGGTGTGAAGCTCTCTGCAGGGGTTGTGCGTTAGGTAATGGCGTTGCTCCCTCTTGCGCCGCGACCATGCCTGGGGCCAAGAGGCGGGGCACGCGTCGCCGATCGTGACTGCCTCACCCGCCCGCACTCGCTGCCCAGGGTGGCTGTCTAATCAGCCACCGCCACGGGAGGTGAGCCATGCAGCGACTTCTCCTGATTCTCCTGTCTCTGAGCCTGGTCCCGGCCGCAGATGCCGCCCTCAAGTCAAAGGAGGTCTCCTCCTCTCCAACCCAGGTGGTCCACTCTCCACCCTCGGTGGTGCACTCTCCAGCCCCGGTGGTCCACTCTCCAACCCCGGTGGTGCACTCTCCACCCCCGGTGGTGCACCCGCAATCATCCGCCGGTATCCTCCCCGGCTCTTCACGTGGCTACGAGGACATCCACTGGTTCGGCGGCGACGATGGTTCCGGGCTTGCCTATGAAGACGGTGTTTGGGACTGGGACACGATCGTCAGCGATCCACTGCAGGCCTGGGAGAGCTTCGATCAGACGACTAACCCGGCGGTCTATTTCGGATGGGTTGTGCAGAACGATTTCACCAGCCATGGCGATCCCTGCACGCCCACGCCGCCGGATGACTGGGGAATGCTCTGGTGCGGAATCCACGAGGACGAAGCCGACGATCGTGATTTCGTCACCGGCATGGGCTATCAGAATGGCATGAACCAGAGTGCCTTCTCCCCACGCTATGATATCGACTCAGAGACTACAATTGATCTCAGCTTCTCTTACTTCAATGATACGGAGGAGGATTACGACTACACCCATGTCTACATCCTCTGCTATGACTCATCGGATGAGCTCATTGACGAACACTTGCTGGACTCATTCACAGACATAATCGGAAGCTTCCCCAGCGATCCGGCATCCTATGTCGGCTCAGTCCCCGCCGGCACACTGGACTACGACACAGATGAGATCCAGATCGAGTTCCGCATGGTTAGCGACGGAAGCTACTCTGATGAGGACGGTGACTACGACTGTGCCTGTGGCCCTTTCGCAGTCGACGACATCACCATAGGACTCTCCAAGGGACGGTCCACGACCCGGGCCGACTATCATTTCGACGACGGACCCGAGGGCTGGACCTTCGCCAAGAAGCCCGGCGCCGGAACCTATATGAGCGTCGTTCCCGAGTCGGAATGGTCGCTCTGGCTTGAGAGTGCCGGCGTCACGGGCTACAATCATACCGGCAATGTGCTTAGCCTTGTGGACCGTGCCGGCAGCCCGTTTTATCCCCCTGGCTTGGATCCTGAGCAGAATGAGGTTGCCATATCAGGGATTGTCCCACGGACGGGATACTTCGATCATAACACCGTGCTCGTACGTCTGGATACATACCGGAACGGGAATGAGTCCTGCGCTATTCACCGCTTCGGCTTCATGTACTATCCATTCACAACAGTAGCGAATCCGACTCCGCGCTGGAGTCCGACGTGCTTCGATCGGATCTGGTACACATTCGATTCCCGTCAGGGATGCCGGCGGCGCCAGATTGAGCTCTCGGCCCTGCCGGACAACCTGCCCGCGGACTGGGACTCCCTGAGATTCTGCATCCAGATTGACAGCGACTGCTGGCTGGGTCGCGATGGAGGAACGCGATCGCAGGGCGAGACCTACGGCGCACCCATCTATGACAACGTCCAGGTGGGCCTGGCCCACTTGGGTGGCCCGATCATTGCCCCGGCGTATCGGTTCCAAGACGGATTCGGCCAGCGGTTCCCCGAGTTCCTGACTCCCGGGGACGTCGGCAACGCCAATGTATCCCTGCTGCTGCACTGGAGTACCCCGGGCGTCAATCGCTGGCTGGCCGACTCGGCAGTCGTAAGGGGGGGACCCGTTCCCACGAATCCTGCAGAGCGCTGGCTGGCAGAGCTCTGCTTCAAGATAGAGCGCAAAGGCGCCTATCAGGACATGGTACCAGGCTATCAGAGCTGGAAGTCGCGGTTCACTGGCGATCCGGAGGATGGTTTCGTCTGCGTCCTTCTCGACTCACTGGAACTCCCTCCCCACCCCGGCGCGTGTTCCTACATGTTCGCTACCTATTTCCACGAAGATGATATTGGCTTCGATCACGGCTATCCTGACTACTGCCCGCAGCAGGAGGTACTCCCCGACAGCTTCTTCTCGCCGGGCACACAGATCCGCTACTACTTCCGATCGTTCTGGTACGACAACTATCCGAATCCCGCGCCTGACGAGTACTATACCTGTGGCCTGGAGGAGGGCTGGGAGTTCGAGATCCTGCCCGGCATGCGGCTCGACGAGAGCAAGCTAGACGAATACGCTGTCCACTGGCCAAGCGTGCTCTACGTCAGCGCACACGGCTCACAGACGGCGAAGTACTACGATCGAGTGCTGGAAGACATGCCGCTGACGTATGACCGCTATGACTACCTCCTTTCCACCGACTGGAGCAGTGGGCCGATGAAGCGCAGCTTCGGCGGCACGCACTTCAACCCGGGTGGCTACGGCAACAGTGGGTGCACGCTGGAGCAACTGCTTGGCTACCGGTTGATCATCCTTGATACGGGCAACTACGATACTGAGAGCGGCTGGGGGGACGCTCTGAAGGCGGAAGACATCGACCTGATCGACGAGTGGCTAACGACTGCCGAGTGTGAATTGCGCGACGTCAGGCGAGGCCTAATCCTCGCCGGCGAGGGCATCACAGAGATCATCGACAGCTATGACCAAGCGTTCCTCAATGACACCTTGGGGGCGACGCTCACGCACGGCTGCCTTCGCGACGGGGCATCCTATGACGAGTGCACGCTGCAGTTGGAGCCGTATGGCGCAATCGATCCGATCTGTGTGTATGGGAACTGTCCACGACTGGGGTTCTGCTTCGACATTCTGGGTCTGCAAGCAGGGGTCCCGGGGGTCGCGACCGGTTCCTACTATACTAGCCCGAGTACGCAAATCGACTATGCTAGCATCTCAAGAGACAACACCGGAGGGTCCTACAACTGGCGATCGATAGTCCATGGCTACGGACTCCACCAGACGATGCGGTGTGACGACGGCGACCCTGACAGCGTGAGCATCGTCGATGCGATGGGGGAGCTGCTGTCCAGCGAGATCGCCTGGATCCAGGCGGGCGGGGCGCCGTTCGACCTGTGGAGGCATCCCTGTTTCGCCTCAGCCGTGGGCGGGGTGGACCTTCCGGCCGGCACGGTCAATTACCTGCTTGCCGGGCGACCGAACCCTTTCAGTCGGCAGGCGACGATTCGGTTCGGCCTGGCAGCCTCCTGTCGGCCCGTGGTTGAGATCTTCGACGTCACCGGTCGGCGTGTGCGCAGCTTGAGAGCCGGAGAGCTGAAGGCAGGCGAGCACAGCATGACCTGGGACGGCACGGATGAGGGAGGCCGGCCGCTGGGTGCGGGAGTCTTCTGGATGCAGCTGCGCCTGCCGGATGGGTATTGCTCAAGCAGACGACTGGTGAGGTTGCGATAAGTGAGCACGACCACGAGCACGAGCACGAGAATCGACGGCGCGGAACCGGGTTCTCGATCACGTTGGCTGAGAGGCGGGGCCTGATCGCCCCCCGATGTCATGAATAGAACCCCCTCGGGGAGCTTGATCCAAGCGCCCCGAGGGGGTCTTCTCCTTAGGAAACGTCGTGCTTAGCGGACGATCACCAGCGAATGCGTGATCCGCTCCCCGCCGACTTGCAGCACCCCGTAGTAAACACCCGCCGGCACGCGCCTGCCTCGGCCGTCCCGACCATCCCAGGTAAGCGTCTTCTCACCGCCGGCGAATCGCTCGATCAGCAAGCGGCGGACGAGGCGCCCGGCCGGATCCAACAGCGCTAGTGACCCGGGTTGGCCGGCAAGCCGTTCCGGCAGCAGGACACGCAATAGGACCCCCTCCGCGGAGGGATTCGGTTCCCCCGCCAGCCACCGCAAGGGGCTCTGCGGCGCCGGGTCGCTCACCAGCACTTGCGGGGCGCCGCAGCCGACCGGCCAAGCGCCGATTTGCCCGCAAGCGGGGTTGTTCTCCGCCGCACACGGCGAGGCGCCATTCAGGATGTAGGGTCGCAGCGGATTGACATCCTCACAGAAGAGCGGGTCTTGATCGAGATTGTCGTTCAGCCCGGATAGGCCGGCAATGCAACCTACCCAGTCGCCGCCGGCATTACCGTAAACATCGCAGCAGGAAAGCATGGCGACACTGCTATCGGCGCAGGCGACCGCCTCGCCGGCGGTGCTGTAGGCGATGATCGAGGTCTCCAAGACCAGCAGCGTCCCCTCGGCGATCGCGATCCCGCCCCCCTCGTCGGCCGCATTGCGATAGAAGGTGCTCTTGACGATCGTCGGGCTCGCGTGGTCGCCTCCGTAGAAGCCGCCGCCGGAACCGCCCGCCTCATTGTTCGCAAATGTACATGTCTCCAGAAAGGGATCGCCCTGCTCGGCATAGATCCCTCCGCCGTGGCTGCCCGCATCGGCGGCGAGATTATCCACCAGGAGACACTCGACCAGGTGGGGCGCCCCGCCAGTGCAGGCCAGACCCCCGCCATGCCCGCCCAGCCCGGTCGCCGCATTGCCGGTCAACCGGCATCCGCGCAGCGTCGGGGAGGCCCCCGCCGCGCACCAGACGCCACCGCCCGCCTCCCCCACCACCCACCCACCGGTGATCGTCAGATCCTGCAGCACCGCGTCGCGCCCCTCACCGGTCTGGAAGACGAAACCGCGGTGCGGCTCGCCCGGCGCGCCGCCCGCATCGATCACGCAGCGTCCGGCATCGGCGCACCGTGAACGCAGGATGACCGCCTTGCCGGCGAAGTCGAGGTCGCGATTTCCGGGACCGGAGAACTCGCGGTTGCAGCAGAGTTCGATTACGTCGAGAGGAGCAGCGGCGACGATCGCCGCCTGGACGTTCGCGAAGTCCCCACTTCCGTCGGGACAGACACGGAACGTTGTGAGCGCTGCGGAGGAGGCGAGCGAGTAGGTCTGGTCGCCGGTCAGCGTCCCCTTGTGGTGAACCGTAACGATGTAGTCGCCGGCGAGCGGCGCGGCGGCCTCGATCTGCTCGACGTTGTCGCGGGCATTGTCGCCGGTGGCCGCCGGATCGCCCGGAGAGGCCGGATCGAGAAGATAGGGCTCGAAGACCGTCGCCGAGCCCTCCTCCTCCAGGCGCAGGTCGAGATCGTTGACCAGAACGGGATCGGGTGGATCGAGCACATCGGGCGGCGGCGTGCCGGGCGCATCGGTCCAGCAGAGGGTCAAGGAGATCGGACTGCCGTCGCTCTTCACGTAGTAGCGATCTGTCTCGCCGTCGGCCAGGGTCGCCTCGATGATCCGGCGGGGATCCTCGCTGTCGGCGTCGACCAAGTCGATCGCCGCCCGGGTGTTGAGCAGTCCCCACCCATACTCGTAGTCGGGCCCGGGATCATCCCCCGCCTCATCGGCGGTCTGGATCAGGATCGCCTTGACCGTGCTCGCCAGCGGCGCACCCCCCCGCAGAGACTGATAGCGTTCGACGACCAGGGCGATCGATCCGGAAGTATTCGGCGCCGACATCGAGGTTCCACTGAGAGTCTGGTACTCATCGTCCCCGCTGTCGGTCGCGCTGTAGAGCCCCACGCCGTTGGCGACCAAGTCGGGCTTGATTCGCCCGTCGTCGGTCGGGCCCCAGCCGCTGAAGGTGGACATGACCACATCGGCAGGATCTTCATAGCCGCCGGGGATATCCTCGATCGCACCGATCGTCAGGGGGTTCTTGGCTACTGCCCGGGTCGGCAGACAGTCGTACCCGTCCGGACCACCATCAACGTTGCGCGCGTCGGTACTCCAGATCCACTCATCCGCATCGGGATCCCACACCCAGTGGCCGTCGCCGGGATCGGGGCCGAAATCATTGCGGTCGTTCCCGGCCGACTTGACGATCGTGTAGTAGGGCGCATCGCAGGCGATCTGGTCCCAGTCCGCCGTGTAGCTCGAGTAGAAACCGAAGTAGTGATCCTCGATCGGACTGACGCTGATATCGCCGAACCAGTACCAGTCTCCCGACGAGCGGGAGTAGTACCAGCCGGCGGCGAAGCCATAGGAGTGATTCGAGATCAATAGTCCAGACGCCGCGGCGGCGGCCATTTCCCCATCGTCATCGTTCCAGTCGTAGGCAGCCAGCGGCGCCTGATACGCCATGCCCCGAGCCGAGGGATCGACTCCCGCGGCGACCAACGTTCCGGCCACATGGGTCGAGTGATAGTGAGTCGAGCCGGGGGTGTCCATCTGGACAACCCGGCCGCCGAATTCCTGATGTCCCAGGCGCACGCCGCCGGCATCCCAGACCGCCAGCGCGCCGAGGGCCAGTCCGCTCCCGGTCAGTTCGTATCCACTGCTTCCACCGGGCCAGACCTCGTCGGTACTCACCGTCTGAGCCGCGATCAGATTCTCGAGCAGGTAGTAGCGGGGATGTCCTCGACGGTCGAGCCGCACCAGCGCGAGCGCCGGATCCTCGGTCAACGCCAGCTGGGCAACGCTCGGGGGCACGAGACTCACCAACGTGCTCGCCTCCTCGGCGCGGATCTGGCGGAAACGGTGCGCCAGCCGCCCCAGGTCCGCGCTGCGGGTTCCCTTGGGCACTGCGACCGGTGCCGCAGCGGCGAACGGAACGCCGGTCAGCACGGCAAGGATGATGATGGCAAGGGCAATGAGGGCATACGTCGAGCGAGGGCGCATGGCAGCCTCCCGGGATGCGTTGGTGGAGCTAAAGGTGCCGACCTTAGTTGGATTCTACCACGAGGCTTAGATATGCTGCAATAGATTGCGCCTATTGCAGTTGAAGTGTACGTGCAGAGCAGGCGCGATCAGCTCTCCTCGCGCTCTCCTTGGACTCCGCTCTTCTCGGCGCCGCTCGCGCCGCCTTTGGCCGCGCCGTTATCGCCACTCTTCGCCGCGCCGTTTTCACCGCCGCTCTCTCTGCCGCTCTCCTCGCCACTCTCAGCGCTCGGCTTCCTTGCCTCGCCACTCTCATCCGGTACCGGGGCCGGCGGCCAAGCCCATTCGCCGGCACTCCCACCTCCGAGCGGCTGGCGGACCCGTTTCACGCGGGGGCGGAAGAGTGCGCCGGTAATCGAGTACCGGCCCTTCTTGCGCCGGGGGCCGGCCTCGAAAGCGCCGCCCGACGGGTTCAGAACCCGAACGCTGCTGCTCGGGGAAGTCCCTTCGACGAGCCCTTGCTGCAGGGACTCGGTCTCAGAGCGCTCGGACGCCAGGCGCTCGGAGCGCCGCTCTTCTACAGCCCCACGCTCCCGGGAAGGTCTTTCCTGGCGACGGTCGGGAGCAGCAGCAGGTCGTTCCTCGGCCTGCCGCGCAGCCGGGGACTCGGATGAAGCAGCGGACTCTGGGGGCAACGGCAGCGCATCGCGGCGCCCGCGACCACCTCGGGCGGAGGATCGCCTCCGGCCGGAGGTCCCTCCCCGCTCTCTACCCGACCGTCCTTCGTCGCGCCGGGCGCGTTCCACCGACGGCGCCTCCGCCCGGCCTCTTGGCCCGTCGCCCCGGGCGCGTTCCACCGACGGCGCCTCCGCCCGGCCTCTTGGCCCGTCGCCCCGGGTGCGTTCCGCCGACGGCGCCTCCGCCCGGCCTCTTGGCCCGTCGCCCCGTCTGACGGCGGATGGAGCGGATGAAGCCGCGGGACTCTCGCGACGCCTGGAGGAACGGGGCCGGCCCTCGGATCCTCGGTCTCGCGGCCGGCGCCTCGAACTACTTCTCTCCTCCCCCCTTCCCCGATCGTCGCGATCGTCCTCTGCGCGCGCGCCCCCCCCCGGGGCAGTCGCGGGAGCGCGTTCCCGGCGCTCCCTGCCCGACGAGGGGCCGCGGCGACGATCGGTGCGCGATCTTCCGCTACGGGAAGTGAGGGAAGGACGGGAGGAACGAGATCTCGCCGGCGTCCGGCCGCCCGACAAGGCGGGCAGGCGGAGCTCGCTGAGCGTGTTGGGACTGAAGCGGACCACATTGGCGACCGCGAGCAAGAGCGCACCGCGCAACGAGTCGGCCAGGAGGAAGACCCAGGCGGGCGGGAGGCCGCTTCGCGCGGCAGCGCCCCCAGTTCCAAAGGCGAGGAAGAGCAACCCCCCGCCCAGAACCGCGAAGCCGCCGTAGAGATTGATCAGGGAGAAGGCCTCCTCGCGCTCGCCGATCAACCACCGCCAGATCAACACGTGCAGTCCGACGGCGAGGAAGCAGGCCAACGCAATGAAGAGGGCCAAGTAGGTCCCATCTGCAGGCAGAGATCCCGAGGCTCCGGCGCGGGTCGCGAGAGCGCTGAGCATCGGATGTTCCTTGCCGGCAACCACAAACCACACCCCGGCGGCGGCATCCACCAGAGCGGAGGCAAAGATCAAGATGCGCAGGAACCCTGTCATCGGTCGGCTACTCCTCGCTGCGGCGCCCGAAGTGGGAAAGCCCTTGGCTCCCAGGGGGCGGATTCACACAACCTTCTTGTTTGAATGTAATCTAGGGGAGGTACATCACCCGGTCAACGCCCCTTGTTGTGGAACGAACCCTGCTGGTGGGACCCGGCGCCACGGCGGCTTCCAGCCGCCCTGCTGCCCGAACCCCGCCTGCCGGTATGCCTGCTAGGGCCACCTGGAGACACCCAACCAACAGACCGCGGATCGGGGCGGCCTGCGTCGAGAACAGTGTTCGGCTCGGGAGAGCGTGCTCCCAAGTCAGACGGAACCTGAAGCCCCGCTTCCCCAACGTCAGGGATCTTCGACCCACAACCTTCGATCCACGATCTAGTAGCGGCGCAGGATCAAGTATTCGGCAAGACCCACAAGGACCCGGCGCCAGGACTCATGCTCCGTGATCTCAGCAATCATCGGCCTGCCCCGCTCGACCAGCTCGCGGGCCAGCGCCTCGGAGCGCGCCAAGGCCCCGGTCTCGCGGACGATCTGCCGCACCTCGTCGAGGTCGTCGGCGGTCAAGGCCTCGTTGCCATGCGCCCGGGCGAGGACTTCGCGTTGTGCGGCCGTGCTCGCCTCGTAGGCATGCGCCATCAGCAGGGTCTTCTTGCCCTCGCGAACATCGGAGTCGACCGGCTTGCCGAGCACCCGTTCCTCGCCATAGAGCCCGAGAATGTCGTCCTGGATCTGAAAGGCGATGCCGATCGGCAACGCGTAGTCGCGGATGCGGGCAACGGTGTCCTCCTTCGCGTGGGCCAGCACCGCCCCCATCTGCAGCGGCAGCATCACTGTGTAGTGGGCCGTCTTGAACTCGTGGATCTGCAGCACCACCTCCTCGGACAGCTCGGCCAGCGGGACATTGGAAACATCGAGGAGCTGACCGGCGACGGTATCGGCGGTGGTTCGGCTAAGGAGGTTGATCGCCGGCAGCAACACCTCGCTGGGGAATCCCGAGGAGAGCAGCAGTTCCTGGGCCAGCGCCTGGCCCTTGTCGCCGAAGTTGAGGGCCACGGCGCGGCCATAGGAAAGCGCCTGTTCCTCGCTCACGAAACGCTCGCGATGCAGCTCGGCGTACTGCCGGTGCACAGTAGCCACACTGCGCCGCAGATCGCTGTTGTCGACGATGTCGTCGTGGATCAGGAACGCGTTGTGCAAGATCTCGACCGATCCGGCTGCCCGGTAGATGCCGTCCGGATCCGCCGGTTCCAGGGTCCGTGCGCTGCGGCAGGCTTCGAAGCCAAGGATAACCAAGCCGGCCCGGATTTTCTTGCCGGATGAGGTCATCTGATCGTAGGCGCGAAAGGCTCCCCGGATGATCTCGGGAAACCCATGCCAGGCGGTGCTCTTCGCTTCCCAGAAGGCCTTGAGCACCTGGTTGACCCGTTCCCCGCTCGCGGCCAGATTGGCGCGGGCTTCTTGAACCGCTGCCGCGACGTCTCCCTGAAGCATTGTCTCCCGGCGACTCATCTCCCTACTCCCCCACCACCGGCTCCGCGGGCCCGTCCGGGCGCAGACCGAAACGCCGATCGCGATTCGTGAACCCGAGCAACGCCTCGGTGAAATCCTTCTCGGAGAGCTCGGGAAGCAGACGTGGGATGAAGAGCAGCTCCGCATAGATCGACTGCAACGGCAGGATCCCCGAGAGCCGATGCTCACCCGACGTGCGGATGATCAGGTCGACGTCCGGTTGATCCGCGGTATCGAGACTCTCGCGCAACCGTTCCCACGTGACGGCTTCCGGACGCTCGGACTCCCCGACCAGCCGCCGCACTGCCCTCAGGACCTCATCCCGCCCTCCGTAGTCGAGGGCCAGGTTGAGGGTGTAGCGCCGGTAATCGCGGGTTTCCTCCTCCAGCATCCGGATCAGCTCCATCAGACGCGGATAGCGCTCCGCGAGCCGGTCACGGCGTCCGAGGTGACGAAAACGCATCTGCTCCTTGCGAAACCGGGCCCGATTGCGCCGGAGGTAGAAGTCGACCAGCCGCATGATCGCCTTCACCTCGACCCCTTCGCGGCCCCAGTTCTCGGTGGAAAACGCCCAGACCGTTGCCACCGGGATTTGCAGCTTCCGGCAGGCCTTGAGAAACCCCTCCACCGATCGGGCCCCTTGGAGGTGTCCCGCAGCAGCCGGCTTGCCGTGTTGGAGCGCCCAGCGCCCATTGCCGTCCGGGATGAGCACCACGTGCCGGGGAAGCGCCCTCGAGGAACCTGTATGTTGCTGTGCCGGCATGCTCGACTCCCCTGAGGCCCCGCCGCCCACGACCGCCGGACGTGAGGGTAAGGCCCTGAGGCCTAGCCCCACCCGGCACCCTGGCGCAGCTTCCAGAATGGGTGGGAACGGCCCGAAGTCTACCGAAACGCCGCAGTCGGCCGCAACCTGCGGTCGATGGGGTGCCGGCGGCGGGGCTCGGGTCGAGAGGTGGGCTCGAGGATTGTTAAAACCACCGGGTCCGGCCCCTCGGGGGAACGAGGGCCGAACCCGGCTCAGTGCGGATCGCGCGTTGTCCTCCGGGGAAGGTGGGGGTTCTCAGTCGACCGCACGGCCGGAGTTCAAACAGCCGATCCACGTATATGGATCGGCCGCCCGTCGTTGAGCCCGAGCAGGAATCCCCCTGACGTGGCTTACTTCGACCAGGCGAAGCATCCGCCCGCGGCTGCCGATGAATACTTGCGAACCGGGCTCTCGGCGATAGACTCTCTGCCGTGAGATGGGAGCCCCGTGCAGCCGCCGGCTAGGTGGCTCGTGCCATGGAGGGCGCGTGAGGAGAAGGTCGTGCAACGCCGGGCTGCTGGGGGCAGTGGGTTTGTTGCTCGTCATGGGGCTCGCCCCCCCGCAGGCCGCGGCGGAGTCCCGCCTGCCGACCAGGACCGAGCAGGCCCCACCCGACCCCGACGGCGCCCGGGGGTTCGAGACGCCTCCCGATGGCAACGCCGCCGGCCTCTTTCTGCCCCGCCTGCTCCTGCACCCCGCCCGCGCGGCAATCCAGGTGGCGACCTTTCCGGTCAAGACGCTCGGCGGAGTCCTTTCCTCGACGGGCCTCTTGCAGCGCATGGCGTGGGGACTGCAGCGTGAGCGCTACCTGATCCCCGTCTTTGCCGTCGACCCCTCACTCGGCATCAACGCCGGCTTCCGTGCCGCGCACGGCAACCCTCTGCATCGCGGAGGCTGCATCACCTACCGAGTGGCCTACGGCGGACCCACCGAGCAGGTCTATGCGATCACCTTTCGTTCTCGCGATCCCTACTTGACGCCTGAGCGCAGCGGGTGGAGCTACCACCTCTCCGCACACTACGAGATCATCCCCGAAAAGCACTACTTCGGCCGGAGCAATGTGAGCCTGCGTGACCGCCTCACCTACTACACGCGTGAGCGGTATCTCTTCCTCGGGTCCCTGCGCTATGCCCCGCAGCGGTGGATGCGCTGGGACGTGACCGTCTCGGCGCACCGCAATCAGATCTCACCCGCCGAGGATCTCGCCGACGATCAGCGCAGCATCGAGGAAGTCTTCCACAGCGAGCGGATGGCCCCCGGACTCTACGTCGACCCGCAGAACATCCAGGCCGAGATCGCACTCACCCTCGATAACCGCAACGGGCAGGGCCATCCCACGGCCGGCGGCAAGGCCGAGGGCTATCTCGCCTATGCCTGGGGGACCGGGCCCGACCTGGTCGACTTCGTGCGCTACGGCGGCGAAGGGGAGTACTACCTCTCCCCCTGTACCGATCATGTCCTGGCGATGCGCATCGTCGGCGAGGAGGCGCGCACCGACATCACCCATCCCGCCACCGGCGCCTACATGCCGATCAAGTTCACCGAGCTTCCTCGCCTCGGTGGCCGCAGCACCCTGCGCGGGTATCTACAGGACCGCTATCGGGACAATGCCGCCATCATGGCGACGGCGGAATATCGCTGCCGCCTCAGTCCGTTGATCGAGACCTGCCTCTTCGCCGACTTCGGCAAGGTGCTCCCCCGACTGCTCG
Organism: Candidatus Eiseniibacteriota bacterium; assembly: GCA_023129715.1. GTDB lineage: Bacteria > Eisenbacteria > RBG-16-71-46 > CAIMUX01 > WJJG01 > JAGMBO01. The sequence continues at coordinate 27,713 of JAGMBO010000008.1, forward strand.
ACTTCGACTGGCACGGCATCCACCGATCCTGGGGCGGGGGGCTGCGGTTCGCCGGAGAGGACCTCTTTTACTTCCGGCTTCAGGTGGCCGCGAGCGACGAGGAGTGGGTCTTCACCGGAACCCTCGAACCGGCGTTCAACCGGGAAGACCGGAGGGAACGCCGGTGAGATGGAGACCTCCGGGCGAATGGCCACGCGGTTCGAGATCGACGCCGACGGGTGCGCGCCGGCCCGGGGCCGGCCTGGCGGCACTGGGGGGCGCATGCTTGGCGATCGCGCTGCTCGCATGGGCACCCGACGATAGCCGAGCCGCCGCGCGATTCACCATCGATACCGAGCCGGTCTGGCAGGTCGCCGACGACCGGCCGATCGCGCAGCCCGAGATCAGGCGCTGGAACCAGATCCGCGCCTATGTCGATGCACAGTGGCTGCGTCCCATGGACCGGTTGCTGGCGATTCACCGCACGTCACCGGCGCGCGATCTGAACGCCTGGGATGCCGTGCCCGCGTCGAGCTGGTTCACGCCCGGGCGGGCGGGCAAGCCGCCTTGGATGGCGCCCGCGCGGACCATCCCCGCACCGGGCGCGCAGCAGGAACCACCGCGGCCCGATCATAGCGGCCCGCTCGCCGTCAGCGAGGCCTGCCTGCAGGGTCCCGCCAGCCACCTGATCGTGCGCGACGCGCGCGGCGCGCGCTATTGGATCGTCTTCGATGAACCCGAGGCCCCCGACCGCCGCACCGCCGCCGCGGTGATCAGCAGCCGGCTGTTGGACGCCGCCGGTTATCCGGTCCTGCCCACCGTGATCGATGCGCTGGCCCGTGAGGAGCTGATCCTGGATGCCGATGCGCGCCGGGTCGGGGAGTTCGGGGGACGCCGCGGCTTGACACCCGAGGCACTCGATCGTTTCTTCGCGCGCCTGCTCTCCGCCGACCCCGAAGCGGGGCGCGTGCAGAGTACCCGGCTGCGCATCGCCGCCGGCCGCCTGCCGGAGAGCACGATCCTGGGCGGTTTCTCCCCCAGCGGTGTGCGCCCCGACGATCCCAACGACCGGATCCCGCACGAAGACCGCCGCAGCCTGCGCGGGCTGCGGATCCTCGCGTGTTGGCTCGATCTCGCCGGCATCCGCCAGGACCGCACCCTCGATCTCTACCTCTACTCCGAGCGATATGTGCGTCACCACCTGGGCGGCTTGGGGCTCACCCTCGGCAACCATTCCCGCGGGCAGGAGGATCTTCCGAGCCGCCTGCTCTACCCGCTGGATGGCTTCGGAACTCGGGGACTCGACCCGATCACCTGGTCGCCCGCCGAACCCTATCTGCCCTTCGATGAAATGCAGTGGGGCGATGCCTTGTGGGGTGTGCGCCTGTTACTGGCCTTCACCGACGCGGAGATCGCGGCCGCCGTGGCCGCCGGACGCTACGGAGATCGTTCCATGGAGGCCTATATCGCCGGCAGTCTCCAGGAACGGCGGGATCGGATCGGGCAGGGCTGGCTGGCACAGGTCAACAGCATCGGCGGTTTCGCCGTCACCGCCGCTCCCGGCGGGCGCTGGTCGCTGACGGCGGCGGATCTCGGTGTGCGGCATGGTTTGCGGCAGGCCGAAGATGTCGCCTACTTGCTCTCCATGCGCCTGCCGGCGACCGGCGAGACACTCGGCTATCAGTCCCGCAGCGCGGATCCCCTCACCTTCGACCTCTCGCCCTTCACCCCAGCCGCCTGGCTCCATCGCCAGGACCCGCGCCGCTACGCGGTGGCCGAGCTGCGTTGCTGGGATCACACCGGTCGCGCCCTCACCGGGGCGACCCGCGTGCATCTCTACTTCGACCGCGATTCCGGCCCGCGCATCGTCGGCATCGTCAGAGACTGAACCGGCTCGATGCCCTCGGTCTCCGAAATCATCTCGACGAACACCCGTACCAGCTCCGGATCGAACTGACTGCCGGCCCGTTCCCGCAGAATGAGTAGCGCTTCCCCCACGTCATAGGCGGGGCGATGAGGGCGGGCGTGGGTTAGGGCATCGTAGGCGTTGGTGATCGCCACGAGTCGCGAAGCCTGCGGAAGCGACTCACCGGCCAGACCCTCCGGCAGGCCGCTGCCATCCCAACGCTCATTGAGGTGATAGACCCCCTCGGCGACCTCGGGCAGATGTGCCGCGGCAAGCATCCGCCGCACACCGGTGGCCGCCTGCCGCCGCAGCGCGAGCCGCTCCTCTTCACTGAAAACCCGCTGTTCGCTGAAGAGCTGATCGTACTGCTCGAGAGCGCCCAGATCGTGCAGGCGGGCGACGAAGGCAGCCAGGCGCGATTCCTCCTCCGAGAGCCCGCACTGGGCCGCCAGCCGCGCAGTCAAACCGAGCACGCGGGCCGAGTGTCCGGCCAGCTCCGGATAGCGCTCTTCGACGGTGGCGACGAGCTGGGCGGTCGTCTCGACAAAGGAGTGGCGCGCCCCGGCGAAGGCGGTGGCATGGTCGATCGCCATCACGGCCGCGCGGGCGAGGACATTGAGCAGATGCACGTCGAGGCGATCGAGTGGCTCGCCATCCTCACGTTCGCCCCCGGCCAGGATGGCGACCAGCCCGCCATCCTCGCGGCGAGCAGGCGTGATGTGCGTCAAGCCGGCAGCGGAGAGCAGGCGCACTTCGGCCTCCGCGGAGGGATAGGAGGCGAACTCATCACTCATCATCGTCCGCCCCTCGCGGGCCACCGTGCCGCAGACGAAGCCCTCCGCCTTGAGGCGCAGCCGGCGGACGGCCTGATCGTCGAGGCCCCGCCAGGCTCTCGGCACCAAGCTCTCCCCTGGCTCGGTCTGCATCAGCACGCAGGCGCGCACCAGTCGGAGATCGCGCACGACCGCCTGGGCCAGCTGACCGAGCACCTTGGAGAGATCGCCCCGACGGCTGGCCGCGTCGACATGCTGGAGCACCGCTCCAATGCGCTGCAGGTAGACATCCATCTCGTGATGGAACTGGCGTTGTTCATCGCGATGCTGGCGCGCCTCCTCCTCCAGCGCGCGGTTCTGTTGCCTGAGCAGGCGCAGATCAGAGAGTCGATCGAGGATCGTGCGGATCTTGATCAACAGCTCGCGCGGCGAGAAGGGTTTGACCAAGTAGTCGTCGGCGCCCAGACGGAGCCCCTGAATGCGCGCTTCGTTCGAAGGACTCCCGGCGATCAGAATCACCGGCAGGCGCGCCGTGCGCTCATCGGCGCGGATCGCCTCGAGCACCTGGAAGCCGCTCTTGCGCGGCAGGCGTACACCGATGACCGCGAGGTCGGGCTTGTGCCGGAGGATCTCCTCGTGCGCCGCCTCGCCGTCGAATGCGGAACGGACCGCGTATCCGCGGCCCGTCAGCGTGATCTGCAGCAGCTCGATGACCCGAACGTCCTGCTCAGCGACAAGAATGCTCTCCTGCTCGCGCCGCTCCGAAAGGATCGGCGAAGAACCACGTATCGTCTTCTTCTCCATCGTCCCCGTATCCCCCGCGCGAACTCCCTTGCCGAAGGGAGCGCAGCCAGTGGATGACGCGCTCGACCTCGGAGCGTTCGAACGGGCGGGGCAAGATCGCTCCCCCGGGTGGCGAGGTTCCCTCGCGCGGCACGCTGAGGGCCCCATCGACCGTCAGGCAGACCAGGGGAGGAGCTCCGCGCGTCGACGCCGGGCGCGCTTTCCAGTCCTCCAGAAGGCTCTCGTCGAGAAAGAGAGCCGTGCCCCCTTTTAGATCGGCCGGAAGGAGGGGATCATCCAGGTCTCGTGCCTCGAGGACATCGGCCCCCAGCTCGCGGAGGTGACGCATGAGGAATCTCCGCGCCAGTGCCGAGGGCGAGACGATCCAGACCCGCTCGACGCGCGAATCCTCATCGCGGGCCCAGGGCGGCGCCTCGATCACCGCCGGGCAGGAGGACGACTCGGCTTGACGAGCATCCTCGACCTGAGTCGCCCCGGTGCGCGCAGAGGGGGGCCATGACTCGGAAGGAGATGCCCCGACCGGCATGGAACTCACGCGATGAGGCGCGGCATCGGCTGTGGAGTCCACGGCCGGAGGCGCCGGCATAGTCGGCCCGGAGTCTGCCTCCACTGCCCCGGGGGGCATCGTCTCGGGGGCAACAGGTGGAGACGCAACTGGTTGAGATGCAGGCCGGTTCATCCGGAAGGCAGCCTGAGATGGGCCGGAGGCCGGAGATGGACCTGTAGCCGGAGATGGATCTGAGGCCGGGAATGGACCGGAGGCCGGAGCTGCCTCGGCTTGGCGCGAGTCCCGCGGCCCCGCATCGAGGCCGCGCGGGGAGCGGGCCGCCGCCGGCCGCACCGGAATGCTCCCGGCTGAAGTCAGCCACTCGAGCTGCTCCTGCCAGGCTTCCGCTTCCTTGCGCGTCCAGAGTCCGAGGACGCGATCGACGCGCAGGGTCATCTCGCACTCCCCATCGTTGACTTGAAAGGACTCGAGCGTTCCCTCGGAGGAGAGCTGCGTTCCGCTGACCCAGCTCCAGGGCAGCGCCATGCGGACGTCATCACATTCGGCGACCAGCCAGAGCCCTTCCGCGGTTGCGGACGCCGCCGCGGGCTTCGCGGGGGCGCCCGCGGGGTGCTGCGCCTCGGAGACCGCCGCCGGCGGGGCGGCAGGGGTGCTCTCCCCCCCGGCTTCCGGCTCCGCAAACGCCGCGGAAGCGCTCTTCGCTCCATCCTGCACCAGCGTTCCCATCTCTTGGAGCAGATCCCCCATCAGCGAGAGGATCCTGCCGATCCGCCGGCCGCCGCCTGACTCACTCCGAGTCGTCACGCTCCAGCCCCCCTTCCGAAATCGAGACCGCCGCCTCCGACCCTGCATGCACCTCTCCGACGCGCACCATCATCGACCGCAGTCGCTCGCCCAACCGCTGCCAGGCCCGCTGCAACTGCGCCGCCTCCCGGGAGAGATGACCCATCTCCTGACCCGCCCGGGACGCCGTCTCCGCCACCTTGCGAATCCGGGGCAGCCAACGATCGAGATTGTGCCGGCCGCCCTTTCCCCCACCCGTCAGGGTGCGTTCCAGGAGATCGAGGCTCTCGTCGATCCACTGACTCCACTCCGTCATCCGCCGCTTGATCTCGACGCCCTCTCGGCACCGCGCGCCGCGAGGCGTCACCGCCGTCCCGCCGCCGTTGAAGGCGGTGGCCACCTCGCCCCGCCACCGGCTGACACCCAAGCGCAGATCGGCAAGCAACGCCAGCGGATCTTCGGGGGCCTCGCTCGGCGCCTGGGCTGAACGGGCTGTGCGGGCGAGGCGCCGCAGTTCCATCGCCAGCTCGGTCTGTTCGAGGAAACAATGCTCCGAGCGCCTGGCAATCTCATCGACCGAGAGCGTCTCCTCCCGCCAGTCCTGCTCCAGCAGACCTTGCAGTCGCGCGAGGCCATCGCTCGACTCCCGCAGGCTCTCTGCGTGAAGGTCGAAGAAATCAAGCAGGCGACGGGTCAGCGGATGCGTCGTCCGCCCGCGCGGCCAGCCGGCTACATCCAGACGGCCGGTGTGGGCCGCATCCAGCACGGCGGCGATTTCGCGGCGCAAGGTCTCCAGTTCCTCGACGGCGCGCACCCCGGCGCGATTCTGCTTCAACAGGATTTGCACCCGCCGGCTGAGTGTATCGATTTCCCAGTCGGCCGCCGGCATGGCGGGGCCGCTCAGCTGGCGGGCGGGGCCGGCATCCATCAGGCGCAGCAGCCAGGTCACTGGGCGTGTCACCCGATCGCCCAAACGCAGGGCGAAGCCGGTGGCCAGCAGGAGGGCAACCAAGAGGAGGAAGAGAAAGAGGGTGGCACCCTCGACCGGGGCGAGAACTCCCGGGAGCGGCCCGGCGGGCCGCTCGAGCAGCCATATCCCCCCGACGCCGAGCACGACGACGGGGATCGAGAACGCCAGCAGCAACCGGGGGCGCAGGCTCGCGTGCCGCGCGCGATCACGTCTCCCGAGGCAGTGCCTCTCCATGGCGATCCCCCGTTCCGCGCGGCAGAATGCAAGCTGCACGGTGCTCCGGATGCATTCCGCAGCGTCATCACCGGCAGCACCCCATGTGCAACGGCCGTGCCAAGTCATCTGCATGACCTGCGCGGACCACGCACACGGGACTCTGTCCGGTTCGGGGATCCGGCCTCCTCGGGTGGGACGAGATCCTCACAATCCTGGGCGCAACACCTCCAGCGACAAGGTGCGCTGGCCGTTAGCCGATCGGCTCCTATCCGCCACGAATTTCTGGCGCCGCTTGCGACGCGTCTTCGATCGCCGCGCGCAGTTGTTGTCGGGAACGCTCCCTTGTTCCCGCGCAACCCGTGGCACGCCCGTTGCTGAAGTCCCTGCTTGGAACCCGGTAGCGACAGGATGCAGCGACCCAAAATGGGTGTCAAGGGATTCCGTCCACAGGCCATCGGGTATCCGGCACGGACGGCAGCTTGCGCGGGAGATGGACACGATGCGACCCCTTGAGAACTACATCGAGTTGCAGGGCAGCAATCGGGAACGCCGGCCGACCTATCACTTCATGATGAAGTGCCTGCTCTACTCGCGCATGGAGACCGGATTGGTCTCGAACAAGGACTACTACGATGAAGACGTCAACGTCTACATCGCCCACCTGCTTAACTCGTTCATCGATCCGAGCTACATCCAGCGGGCGGGCCGCTACCTCTCGAAGTACGACACCGAGGTCTTCGAGCGTCTGGGCGAATCGCAGGACGCCCGCCTGAAGTACACCCTCTACAAGACCAACGCCGACTTCCTGTTGGTCTCGCTGGGAATCTTCGACAATCCGGCGGTCGTCGATCCGGCCAACACGGGAGGCGGCACGCACCCCGAGCGCCGATTCTGGCAACCGTCGGAAGAGGCCTATGTCGGCCGTGGCAAGACCTACTACCGGTTCGCCTACACATACAGCCAGCAGATCCACAACCCCCACGCGGCGATTACCGAGGTGCTCGAGAAGCTCAGCACCGGCTTTGAGAAGTACCTGCGCATCCTGGCGCACATGCGCGGTGAGTATCTCAACCTGATGGACCGTCTCTCGCGCGGCGAGATCTACCACCTGGAGCGCCGCGTCGACGAGGCCCAGAAGGCGGGTGACGTGCGCACATTGCAGGACGAGTTCCTCGACCTGTTCCTCGAGTGGAAGAAGACGGGTGATGAAAGGACAAAGACCCGTCTGGAGAAAGTGGTTCGCCGAATCAAGAAGCTCGACACCGACTTCGCGTTCGAGTTGCCCAAGTAAGGGGCTGGAGCTGCCCGGTTCCCCTTCGCGGCGTCATCGCGGCGCCGTACCGGCCTCCGGCACCGACCCCGGCTCCCGCGGTAGCCTCCTGCCAGAACTCCCAGGAGCCCCCGCCCCCGGCCCCCGCATCAGCGGTGGGTCGGGGGCGGTTGTTTGCTCGGCTCTGCTTGGGGCGACAGGGCATCGGCAGGGTCTGTTGCAGATGAGCTGCGGCAGCGAAGCCCTGCGACAGACCCTCCCGGTCTCGCACGTCGGGACGGACTCCGTGCGGTGAAATCGCACTCCGCCCGTCCCTCCTAAGAGACCGTCCGGGTCCGCCGCAGGGCTTCGTCGCACTCAGCAGGGCAATCTCAGCCGAGCTTGTAGTTGGGCGCTTCCTTGGTGATCGTCACATCGTGGGGATGGCTCTCGAGGAAACCGGCATGGGTGACGCGCACGAAACACGCCTCGCGGCGCAGCTCGTCGATCGTGCTTACGCCGCAGTAGCCCATGCCCGAGCGGACGCCACCGACCATCTGATAGACGACGTCACTGACGCGCCCCCGATAGGGCACGCGTCCCTCGATGCCCTCGGCGACTAGCTTGCTCGTATCGGTGATGCGGCTCTGGAAGTAACGGTCACGCCCCCCCTCGCCGCGCATCGCGCCGATCGATCCCATCCCGCGATAGGACTTATAGCTGCGTCCCTGGTAGATGATCGTCTCTCCGGGACTCTCCTCGGTGCCGGCGAGGAGGCTGCCGACCATCACCGCGCTTGCCCCGGCGGCGAGCGCCTTGACGATGTCGCCGGAGAACTTGATCCCTCCGTCGCCGATCACCCGCACCCCATGCTGCTCGGCCTCGCGGGCGCAGTTGTCGATCGCCGTCACCTGGGGCACACCAACCCCGGCGACGACCCGCGTCGTGCAGATCGCGCCCGGCCCCATGCCCACCTTGATGACGTTCGCCCCCGCGGCGATCAGATCGCGGGCACCCTCGGCGGTGGCGACATTGCCCGCCATCACGGGGACCTCGGGGAAGCGCTCGCGCAGCGTGCGCAGGGTCGCGAGGATGCCGGTGGTATGGCCATGGGCGCTGTCGATGGTGAGCACATCGACCCCCCTGGCCACCAGCTTCTCCGCGCGCGCGAGGGCCGGATCGCCGACCCCGACGGCGGCCCCGACCAACAGTCGCCCGAGGGAGTCCTTCGCCGCGTGCGGAAAGGCAATGCGCTTCATGATGTCCTTGACGGTGATCAGGCCGCGCAGACGGAACTCCTCGTCGACCACCGGGAGCTTCTCGATCCGGTGTTCGTGGAGCAGTTGCTTGGCCTCCTCAAGGCTCGTGCCTTCCGGCGCGGTGATCAGGCCTTCGCACGTCATGATATCGCGGATCTTGACCGTGTGATCCCGGATGAAGCGCAGGTCGCGGTTCGTAAGGATCCCGACGAGCCGCTCGCCCTCGGTGATCGGCACGCCCGATATGCGGTAGCGCTCCATGATCTCGAGGGCGCGTGCGACCGGCAGGTCGGGGGACAGCGTGACCGGATCGGTGATCATGCCCGACTCGGAGCGCTTGACCTTGTCGACCTCATCGGCCTGGTCAGCGGCGTTCAAGTTACGATGGATGATGCCCAGGCCGCCCTGGCGGGCAATCGCGATCGCCATGTGCCCCTCGGTAACCGTATCCATGGCAGCGCTGATCAGTGGGATGTTGAGGCGCAGTCCGGGGCAGAGTTCCACCGAGGTGTCGACAGCATCGGGAAGCACGTGCGACTTGCGCGGAACCAAGAGCACGTCATCGAAGGTCAGCCCTTCCTGGGCGAGGATCCGGTCCATCGGTAGACCCCCCTAAACCGGCAGCGGCCCGCCGCGCGCCTGGGCGGCCGGCCACCTGGCCGCAACCCGATTACAGAAAGGGCCGACGAAGCAGACGCCGGCCCCACTCAAAGCGCAGACGCGAGTGATCAGTCTTCGTCCCCGGTATCCCAAACGAGTCCTTCGTACGGTGAGAAGTAGTAGTTCAACCCGATGCGCAGGTCGGTGAAGATGTCGTCGTCACCGAGCAGCGTCGGGTAGTCATCCGCATGCGTCGAGTAGATATAATGCACGGTGAGGTGGGTCGTACAGGTCACATGGTCGCTGACGTGGAATTCACTGACCCCCCCGAGATAGGCGCCTGGATCGGTGGCCTGGAGACGCTTGCTCGTCGCGGGGTCTCTCAGGAACTCCCCGTCGCGGCGTTGCCCCCAGACGTACACGCCTCCCCCGAAGGCAAGCGATGTCGTCGCACCCCACAGCTCCCGCAGGCGGCGTTCCATCCCGACAGTCACGGGAATCACCACCGTGGTCAAATCCCCCGAGTCAGCGTAACCGTTCCAACCGTACCCCGCCTCGATCGTGCCGAGCCAGGCCTCGTTGAAGCGATAGCGGAAGACTCCCTTGACCATCGGTCGGATCTGCGCGGTACTGCCCTCGAATTCGCGGGCGTCGGCGTCCGCCAGCCAGCGCATCGCGCCGACACTGATGCCGAAGCTTCCGAAGTTATCGAGTTCGCCGCCGATGCCCGCCTGGCAGACCACCGGAATCAACACCAGGAGAAGGCTTCCCCCGAGCAGACACAACCCTCTCATCGTCGTTCCTCTCTCTGTGGCTCCGGGCCCCACTCCGGCAGGTGCCTTCGCCGGGCTGTCGCCCCCTGAAGATCTGAATCGGCGAACCGGCCTGCTGGGCTGGAATCGCCGCACTATATCGGCTCGTCCGGGCATTGTCAAGGCAACCACCGGGAGGCAGTTGCACCCATTCCCGTCTCCCTTGCGAAAGGGCTCACCGAGCTCGGCTCACCGATCCCGGCGGCAACCGGCGACTGCCCTAGGATAGGCGGAAGACGCCCGGAGTGCGGCGGGCAAAAAAAAGGAGTTGCCCACTGAAATCGGGCTCGGCTAGGCTCAGGTCTCTCTGGGCGGCGTAGCTCAGTTGGTTAGAGCAGCGGAATCATAATCCGCGTGTCCGGGGTTCGAGTCCCTGCGCCGCCAAGTTCCCACCCGCCGGCCCTTCCCTTCGGGCCGGCCCGGGATCGCTGCCGCCGGCGGTGCTAGGCGCACCCCTCCCCCGTGACGGCCGCCGCCCGGACAGGCGCGAAGAGATCCGCGCCGAGGTCTCGGACCACGGCCTGCAGTGTACCCCGATAGTCGTTCCAGTTCAGACTGCAGACCAGATCGACCCGCTCTCCGATACGGCCGGTGAAACCCTGGGCGCCATTCCAGTAGACGGCCGAGAGCCCCGAGGCGAATGAGAGCTCGAGATGCGGCCCCCCTCCGCCGCGGCGGCCGAAGCGGCGGAGGGTCCGGATCTCTTCACCGCGCATGGCGAAACGCGGGCTGGGATTCCCGACACCGTAGGGCTCCAGGCCGCGCAGCGCCTCGATCAGGGCGGGCGTGGCCAGAGCGGGATCGATTTCCATGTCAACCGGTTCACTGGCAACGAGCGGCTCGGGATGCAGTCGCGCGGTGATCGACTCGAAGCGTTCGCGGAAGGCCTCGAGCTTTTCGATGCGCACACTCAACCCCGCCGCCATCGCGTGTCCCCCCCAGCGTTCGAGCAGGTCGCGGCTCTCGGACAATGCCTGGTGCAGATCGAAACCGGGTACCGAACGCCCCGAGCCGGTAGCGACTCCCTCCTTGGCGATCACCTGCATGACGATCGCCGGCCGGCCGAATTCACGTACGATCCGTTGGGCCAAGATTCCGTTGATGCCTTGGGGAAATCCGGGATCGGCGAGCACGACCGTGCGCGCCTCGGGCATCGCCGCCACCCGGGCGAGCAACGCCCCTCCGATCGACTCGACTTGCTTCTGCCGTCGACGATTCAGCTCGTCCAGCTGCAGCGCCAGAGCCTCGATGCGGGCCGGATCTTCCGCCAGAAGCAAATCGAGCGCCGTGCGGGCATCGCCGACGCGCGCGGCGGCATTCAGACGCGGGGCGATCTGGAAGCCGATGTGGCCGGTGTTCAACGGGCGGCCCGCCAGACCGGCAACCGCGCGCAGCTGCTGCAGCGGAGCGAAGCACCCGCGCGTCAGATGATCGAGACCATGGCGCACGATCGCCCGATTACCCTTCCGCAGAGGCATCATGTCGGCCACCGTCCCCACCGCCGCCAGGGCAAGATAGTCTCCATTGATCGCGATCGGCTCACGCCCCGCGGCGAGCGCCTGGCGCAGTCGGGAGAGGAAGAGCAGCACGAGCCCCGCCGTGGCGAACGCCTTGAAGGTCGAGGGGCAGTCGGGGTGGTGGGGATTGACCAGGAAGGTCGCCGGCGCGACTCGACTCGCGGCATCGATCGCATGGTGGTCGATCACGACGACATCGGCCCCCGCCTCGCGCGCCGCCGCCACCGGAACCTCGTCGAAGGTGCCGCAATCGAGCGCCAGGAAGAGACCGGCGTCTTGATTGGCGCGCACCGCCTCGAGGGGCATGCCGTAGCCCTGCGAGCGATTGGCCGGGGTGGCGGCGACGATCTCGCGGTGACCGAGCCGTCGCAGGAAGAGCGCGAGCTGAGCAATCGAGGTCAGGCCGTCGCAGTCGTAGTCCCCCGCCAGGACGATCTTCGATCCGCGGTCCACGTGCTGGGCGACGAGCTGCGCAGCCGACTCGAGATTGCGGATCTGCTGGGCATCGCTCTCGAGTTCCTCTAGACGCGCCTCGAGCCCCAACGCCTCGAGTCCCCGATTGGCAAGCAGGATCTCGATCAGCTCCGGGATCGAACCCGGCGTGTGGGGATGGGTGATCGTCCAACGGGTCCGGTACTTCTCCATGCTCCTCGATCCTGTGATGTGTGATGCGCGTGCCGGCCGAAACCCTTCCACTCCATCATCCACCCCCAACCGCCACAGTCAACCCGATTGTGGAACGGAGAATCATGGTGATCGACGCCTAGCCCATTCTCCGCGTAGGAGTTGCGCCAAGACTGCTGTCGGCAAGCCATTGGGGTCCGAGACCAGGATTTCTCGTACCACAACCTTTTGGTTGGCGGCAGGACCCTCGGTATCGGATGCTTGACCCGCCATGACCGACGAACTCCGCAAAGCCCTCAAGCAGGCGGGACTTGTCTCGCAGAAGAAGCTCCGCCAGGCCAAGCATCGCGATCGCGTGCGCCGCAAGGAGCTCGGGGAAGAGGGTCTACAGGCCGAACAGGAACGCCGCGAACAAGAGCATCGAGCCGATCTGGCGCGGCGCAAGGAAGCCGATCGGGAACGTGAGCGCGCCCTCCAGGCCGGACGGGCCGAGGCGGATCGGGCGGCCAGAATCGCCCACCTCCTCCAGGATGCAAACCTGCTGCCCCGCGAGGGGGGCCCGCGCCGCTTCTACTTCGAGACGCCGGCGGGTGCGATTCCCTGTGTTGAAGTCAGCGAGTCGTTGGCGCAGCGGCTGATCCAGGGGGATGCCGCCATCGCCGACGCCCACGGTATCCTCCCCGTCAACTTCGCCGTGATCTCCGGCAAGGCGGCCCGCCAACTGGCCACCCTGGAGAAGAGCCGCCTGCTGCACTGGAACGCCCGGACCTAGACATCGCCGCTCAGGCTAGGCGGCTGCCCGCGGAGGTGGCACCGGGATGGCGGCGGCGGCGGGGCCGATCGGTGGTTGACCCCGCCTGGGTGGTCCGGTACTCTTCTCGTCTTGATTTCTCCCCTGCCGATCGCTCCTTGAACGGCGGGGATTTCCGATGAGAGTCAGCTGGCGCCAACTTCCGGCGATCTAATCCGATCCAGCTTCTCGCCCCGGGCGCTCTGCGGGCCGGTTTGCGGCGCAGCGCAGGGTGCCGGTGGGTTCCGCGGGCCACCGCGGGCGCCGCGAGAGGGAACGGGACGGGCTCCGGGAGGGACCAGCTCGGAGTGGGCCACAGCAAGTTGCGGGAGGCACGAGCAAGATGAGTGAGGTCAAGACGGGCACCGTCTACACGCCCAAACCGGAATGGAGCGCGAACGCCTGGATCAAGACTCTGGACGAGTACCGCAAGATCTACGAGCGCTCCGTGAAGGACCCGGAGGGTTTCTGGAGTGAAGTCGCCGAGCAGTTCCACTGGGAGAAGAAGTGGGACAAGGTCCTCAGCTGGGACTTCGACAAGGACATCAAGATCGAGTGGTTCAAGGGCGGGCTGACGAACATCTGCTACAACGCTCTCGATCGCCATCTCGACGAGCGCGGCAACCGGGTTGCCTTCTACTGGGAAGGCAACGAGCCGGGCGAGGAGAAGACGCTCACCTACCGCGAGCTCCACGCGGAGGTTTGTAAGTTCGCCAACGTGCTCAAGGCCAAGGGTGTCAAGAAGGGCGAGCGCGTCTCGATCTACATGCCGATGGTCCTCGAGCTGACAATCGCAATGCTCGCCTGCGCGCGCATTGGCGCGGTTCATTCGATCGTCTTCGGCGGCTTCAGCGCCGACTCGCTCGCCGACCGCATCCTCGATTCGACCTGCGAGATCGTGATCACGACCAACGGCGTCTACCGTGGCGCCAAGGCGATTCCGCTGAAGGCGAACGCCGATAGGGCCATGAAGATCGCCCAGGAAAAGGGCGTGACCGTGCGCGCCTGCATCGTCACCAAGCGCGTCCCCGACATGGATGTCGAGATGCAGGACGGCCGCGACTCCTGGTGGCACGATGAGATGGAGAAGGCCTCCGCCGATTGTCCCGTCGAGTGGATGGATGCCGAGGATCCGCTCTTCATCCTCTACACCTCCGGGTCGACGGGCAAGCCGAAGGGCGTGTTGCACACGACCGGCGGCTACATGATCTATGCCGAGCACACCTTCAAGCACATCTTCGACTACCACGACGACGACATCTTCTGGTGCACGGCGGATATCGGCTGGGTCACCGGACACTCTTATATCGTCTACGGGCCGCTCTGCGCCGGGGCGACCTCGGTGATGTTCGAGGGCATCCCGACCTACCCCGACGCCGGCCGCTTCTGGGACGTCGTTGACAAGTACAAGGTCAGCATCTTTTACACCGCCCCGACGGCGATCCGCGCGATCGCGGCCCAGGGTAGCGAGCATGTCACCAAGCGCAGCCGCAAGAGCCTGCGCCTGCTCGGCACGGTCGGTGAGCCGATCAACCCCGAAGCCTGGCGCTGGTACTACGAGGTCGTCGGCGACCAGCGCTGTCCGATCGTCGACACTTGGTGGCAGACCGAGACCGGCGGGATCCTGATCACTCCGCTGCCGGGCTCGCATCCGCTCAAGCCGGGTTCGGCGACGCTGCCCTACTTCGGCTGCGAGCCGCTGATCCTCGACGAGAAGGGCAAGGTGCTCGAGGGTGCGGCCAGCGGGATCCTCGCCATCAAGCAGCCCTGGCCCGGTATAATGCGCACCGTCTACGGCGCCCATAAGCGGTTCAAGGAGACCTACTTCTCGGCCTTCCCCGGCCTCTTCTTCACCGGTGACGGTTGCCGCCGCGACGAGGATGGCTACTACTGGATCACCGGCCGCGTCGACGACGTGATCAACGTCTCCGGCCACCGCATGGGCACCGCCGAGGTCGAGAGCGCGCTCGTCTCGCACGCCAAGGTGGCCGAGGCGGCCGTGGTCGGCTTCCCGCACGAGATCAAGGGTGAGGGCATCTACGCCTACGTGACCCTCAACGCCAGCGAGGAATACACCGACGAGCTGAAGAAGGAACTGGTCAAGCACGTCCGCCAGGAGATCGGCCCCATCGCCGCTCCGGACATGATCCACTGGGCGCCGGGCCTGCCGAAGACCCGCTCGGGCAAGATCATGCGCCGCATCCTGCGCAAGATCGCCTCGGGCGAGTTCAAGGAGATCGGGGACACGTCGACGCTCGCCGATCCGTCGGTCGTCGAGAAGCTCATCGAGCTGAAGGGCTAGGCCGGCTGCGGGCGTGCCGCACGGTGCCGCCAGAATACGGGAGGAGAGGGCTGCTTTGGGCACCCTCTCCTCCTCTTCGCTTCACGGAATCGGGGGGGGGCGCAACGCTCGGCTTCCAGGGAACGGAGCCGACGGCGTGAGGCCTGAGTGAGGGGAGTCTTGCCATGAAAAACCAGAAGGTCATGAACCGTTGGCTGGTGGTCGTCGGGGCGATTCTGATCCAGCTCTCCCTCGGCGCGATTTATGCCTGGTCAGTCTTCACACCCGCGCTGACCGAAGCGGGGTGGAGCAAGGCCCAGACCCAGGATGTCTTCGCCGCCGGGCTCGCCTTCTTCGCGATCGTCATGGTCATCGCTGGGCGCCTGATGCCCAAGATCGGGCCGCGCCGCTTAGCGATTGCGGGCGGGATCGTCCTCGGCATCGGCTATGTCGCCGCCGGCCTCACCGGCGGGACGAGCTACTGGCCGACGTTGCTCTTCATCGGTGTCGTCGGCGGTAGCGGTATCGGACTCGCCTACGTCGTCCCCATCGCGGTCGGCATGCGCTGGTTCCCCGACAAGAAGGGCATGATCACCGGGCTCGCCGTCGCCGGCTTCGGCTTCGGCGCGATGCTGTGGGTCAAGCTCGCCGGCACTTGGGGCGGATTGATCGCCTCACTGGGCCTCGGACCGGTTTTCCTGATCTACGGCGCCGTCTTCGCGATTGCGGTCCTCATCGGCGGGATCTGGATGGTCTTCCCGCCGGAGGGCTGGAAGCCCGCCGGCTGGGCACCTCCGGAACTCAAGGCCGGGGCCCCGGCCTCCAACGAGGCGGCCGGATTCGGCAGCGGAGAGATGCTGCGCACCCCGCAGTACTACATGATCCTCTTGACCTTCGCCTTCAGCGCCAGTGCGGGACTGATGAGCATCGGACTGATGAAGCTCTTCCCGGGCGAGGCCCTGCAGGCCAATGGCCTCTCGCCGGCGGAGGCGAGCGCGGTCGCGGGCACCGCGATGGCGGTCTTCTTCTCGCTCGCCAATGGCATCGGGCGCATCGCCTGGGGCACGATCAGCGACCGGCTCGGGGCAAAGCGTTCGATCATCATCATGGCCGCAACGCAAGGGGTCTTCGTCATCGCCTTCCAGGAGATGGCCGGCACGACGGGACTGCTCTACCTCGGGGCGGCGCTGATCGGCTTCAACTTCGGCGGCAACTTCGCTCTCTTCCCGGTGATCACCGCGAGCACCTTCGGCACGAAATTCATCGGCCAAAACTATGGATGGGTTTTCCTGGCCTATGGCATCGGCGGTATCTTCGGACCGAAGCTCGGCGGCGAGTTGGGGGATATGGGGAACTTCCCGCTGGCGTTCACGATCTGCGGAGCGGCGTGTCTGTTGGCCGCAGTGATCGCCGCGATGGTGCGTCCGCCGCAGAGGAGAAATGCGCAGGCGGTGCGGGCAACCTAGCGTCCTCTCCCCATGCCCACCCGGGCGAAGGCGGCCAGCGGGATGGGAGCGTGCGCGCCGATCGCCCCTTCCGGCCCGCGTGTTCCCCCCGCTTGCGGAAGAGGGCGCACGCGGTCTGGACGGCGGCGATGCCTGACTCCGCTGATAGACATCTCTCCCTCCAATTGATAGCGTATCCCCATCAGCGGTGATTCAGCCGAGTGTCTTTCCCTGCTCCATGTTCCGCTGCGCAAGCCGGGTGCCAAGGTTGGGGGGACGATGAATCCACGTGTCAATGACCTGCAGTACTTCTTGAGTCCGCGATCGATCGCCATTATCGGAGCATCCGAGAATCTCAACAGTATCAGCGGCAAGCCGCTGCGCTTTCTAAAAGAGCACGGCTATCGCGGACGCATTTTTCCGGTGAACCCGAAGTACGAGGAGCTGGCAGGATTCACTTGCTACCCGAGCATCCTCGACGTACCCGAGCCAGTCGACCTCGTGTTGCTCGCGGTCAACTACAAGCTGATCCTCCCCATTCTGAAGCAATGCGCCGAGAAGGGGTGCCGGTTCGCGACCGTCTTCGGATCGGGATTCGCCGAATCGGGTGGGGAAGGCCGCAAGCTGCAGGACCAGATGGCCCAACTCGCCAGGGAGACGGGCATGGCCATCTGCGGCCCCAACTGCCAGGGCTCGGTCAGCTTGAAGGATGCCGCGATTGGGGGCTTCAGCGCGGCCCTGGAGATCCGCCCCCTGCGGGTGGGACCCATCGGCTACGTGACCCAGAGCGGCGCACTGGGGTACTCGATCTTCAATCTGGCCCAGGAAGCCGGCATCGGCTTCACCTACATCGCCAGCACGGGCAATGAAGTGGATCTCCACACGCTCGACTTCATGGAGTTCATGCTCGAGGATCCCGACACCCGGATGCTGATCAGCTACATGGAAGGCATCAAGGATGGCAAGCAGTTTGCCCGCCTGGCCGACCGGGCGTGCGCGTTGGGCAAGCCGATCGTCGTCCTCAAGGCCGGCCGCTCCGAAGTCGGCCAGAAGGCTGCCTCTTCGCACACCGCTTCACTGACCGGTTCCGACGAGGTCTGTGACGCCTTCTTCCGGCAGAAGGGGATCATCCGGGCCAATGACATCGAGGACATGATCGACATCGCGGCCCTCATGCAGAGCATCCCCGCGCTCCCGGAGGGCACCGGGCTGGGCATCATCACGACCTCGGGCGGCGGAGGCATCCTGGCCGCCGACGCGGCGATCGAGCTCGGACTCGACGTGCCCGAGTTGGCCTCGGGGACGACCCAGGCCATCGAGCAGGTCATCCCGGCCTACGGCTCGGCCGTGAATCCGGTGGACGTCACCGCGCAGGTGATCAATGAGGCCGAGGACTTCGTGAAGGTGCTTGAGGCGATGGTCGCCGATCCCCACATTCACGCCCTGGTCATCGTCGTGACCATGATCACGGGCGCCTCGGGACATCAGATGGCGACCGACATTGTCGAGGCGTCCCGGCGAACCAAGAAGCCGATGACCGTGGCCTGGACGGCGGGGGACCGCCTGATGGGTGAGAATCTGAAGGTCCTGATCGACGGCGGGGTCCAGCTCTACCGGTCGCCGGTCCGGGCTGTCCAAGCAATGGGGTCCCTAATGAGGTACGGGGCTTATCGCAGCGCGTGCCTGGCGCAGACTTCGCGTGCGGCGACGGATGCCCCGACCTTGCCGGAAGCCGAGGCGCAGGCGCGGACTCTGTTGGCTGGGGCTCCAAGGTCGCTGACCGAACACCAGGGCAAGCAGCTCCTGGCCCACTACGGGATCCCGGTCACGCGCGAGGAGGTCGCGGTCTCCGAGGAAGAAGCCGTTACGATTGGGGGGCAGATCGGCTATCCGCTGGCCCTGAAGATCGACTCCCCAGACATCCTTCACAAGACCGAGGCGGGCGGCTTGAAGCTGAACATCTCGGATCGCGACCAGCTTATCGCGGCTTTTCACGAGGTCCTCACCAACGCCCGGCGCCACGCTCCCGAGGCGCGGATCAACGGGGTCCTGATCCAGGAGATGGTCACGGGCGGCACGGAGGTCATCGTGGGGCTGAATGCCGACCCGCAGTTCGGCCCCACGGTCATGTTCGGCCTCGGCGGGATCTTCGTCGAGATCCTCAAGGATGTCGCCCTCAGGGTGGCGCCGCTGTCCCGGGAGAGCGCCCTGGAGATGATTCGCGAGATCAAGGGCTTCAAGGTCCTCGCCGGAGCCCGCGGCCGTCAGCGTGCCGACATCGACGCGCTCGCCGCGGTCCTGGTGCAGGTCAGCCGCCTGGGGCTCGATCTCGAGGATCAGATTGCCGAGCTGGACATCAACCCCTTGCTCGTCCTTCCCGCGGGCAAGGGAGTCCGCGTCGCCGACGCGCTGGTGATCAGGAAGTAGGCAGGCGCCCCGGCCGCAGCCTGGACGAGACCCCGAACAGGTGCTTGACCGAACGCAGCGAGCCGGAGATGAGACTGCTTGACAACCGATACGCAACTGATCAGAATGCAGCGCATGAGAGGTCCTTATGTGTCTGTTGCCCGCAGTTGTAGCCTCCCTCGCGGCATCCGAGTGCGATCCAAGAGCGACCTTCCCGGCGGGCACCTGAGGACGCGCACGTACTGGCGAACATAGGGTGAGCGACGCATCCCCCCGGGTGCAGATCTCGCTTGTTGCGGGGGCCTGTCCTCCCCGTGGCCGTAGAGAAGACTAGCCAGCCAAGCGTCAGCGGCCACCTGCGGGACAGGCCTTCACGCGGGCGATGCCTGCGGGGACACGCTGTTTACCTCCCCGACCAACGTCTCATCCAAGACGTGGCTGCAGCGGAGCTGCCAGCCCATGAGCTGTGAGCCATGCCTCATCACCCTTCACGGGGCGGGGCGGCTCCCAGCAAGCGGGGCCGACGCATGGGACGCGTGTTCATCGAGGGCAACGAAGCCATTGCCCGGGGCGCGATGCGGGCGGGATGCAGCTTCTTCGCCAGTTACCCGATCACTCCAGCCTCGTCGATCCTGCGCTACATGCTCCAGATGATCCCTGAAGCCGGGGGCACGGTCCTGCAGGCGGAGGACGAAATCGCCTCGATGGGCTTCTGTATCGGCGCGTCGATGGCCGGGCGCAGAGTCCTCACCTCCACGAGTGGCCCGGGCCTAAGCCTCTACAGCGAGAACATCGGCCTCGCGATCACGGGCGAGACCCCGATGGTCATCGTCGACATTCAGCGCCAAGGTCCGGCGACCGGCTCGGCGACCAAGGGCGCCGAGGGGGATATCCAGTTTGCGCGCTGGGGGACCTCGGGAGGCCTGCCGATCATCGCGCTGAGCCCGGCGACGATCAGCGAGGCCTACGAGTTGACCTATCGCGCCTTCAATTTCGCCGAGCAGTACCGCACGCCCGTGTTGCTCCTGGCCAACAAGGAGCTCGGCGTGACGATGGAGACGTTCGACGAAGAGGCGGTCGACCTCCCTCCGCTGGTCGAGCGCCGGCGCGTCGCCCCGGATGCCCCCGAGTACCTCCCGCATCTCTTCAGCTCCCCCGAGGAGGTCCCCGCCATCTCGGATTTCGGCGGCCCCCACATCGCGCGCTTTACGACGTCCACCCATGACCCAACTGCCTATCTGACCACGAATCCGGCGGCAATCCAGGAGATGATCGACCATTATGCGGCGAAGATCGACCACGCCGCCGATGACCTCGCGCTCGTGCGCGAGGATCTCCAGGAGGGCGCCGATACGCTGATCGTCAGCTACGGCGTCACCTCGCGGTCGGCCGCCGCCGCCGTCACCGAAGCCCGTTCCCGCGGCAAGCGGATCTCCTCTCTGGTCCTCCAGACTCTGTGGCCCGTTCCGCAGGCGGCGATCCGCAAGGCGATGTCCGGCGTCCGCAAGATCGTCGTGCCCGAGATGAACATGGGGCAGTACCGCATCGAAATCGAGCGTCTGGCGCCCCCCGACGTAGAGGTGGTGGGCGTCATGAAGATGAACACGCTCTTGGTCTCGCCTCGGGAGATCCTGGAAAAGGGGAATCTGCTGTGAGCCACCGTGCTCTCGCCACCTACATGACCGACAAGGTCGGGCCGCTCCCCTTCTGTCCAGGCTGTGGACACACGGTGCTCATCAAGGCCCTGGACAAGGCGCTCGTCAAGCTGGCCCCCGACCCCAAACAGGTTGTGATCGTCACCGACATCGGCTGCATCGGTCTCGCCGACCGCCACTTCATCACGAATGCGTTCCATGGGCTGCACGGCCGGTCGATCACCTACGCCTGCGGTCTGAAGCTGGCGCGACCCGAGCTGAGCGTGATCACCCTGATGGGCGACGGCGCGTGCGGCATCGGCGGTACGCATCTCTTGAATGTCGCCCGGCGGAACATCGGGATCACCCTCCTCGTGGCCAACAACCTCAACTACGGCATGACGGGGGGGCAGCACTCGGTGACCACGCCGACCGGTGGGATGACCTCGACGACCCCCTGGGGGAACATCGAACGTCCGATGGACCTCTGTGGGACCGCCGTAGCGGCGGGCGCCGCCTGGGTCCACCGGGCGACTTCGTTCGACGGCAACCTCCCTGACATCTTGGCCACGGCGATCGGCCAGCCGGGGTTTGCGATGGTCGAGGTCTGGGAGTTGTGCACCGCACACTACGTGCCGCGCAACAAGTTCGGCAAGAAGGACCTGATCGCGTTGCGCCAGAGCTTCGGTTTCGAACATGGCCCGCTCGTCGATCGGATGCGGCCCGAGTACACCGAATGGCATCGCGAGGCGTTTGAGCGCGGCCGCGGCCAAGCGCCCCCGCCCCCGACGATCGAGACGTGCTATTCGAATCGCGTCAGCCGGAAGACAGGGATCGTGATTGCGGGGAGTGCCGGGCAGAAAATCCGCTCGACCGCCACTGCGTTTGCCAAGGCCGCGATGTACACCGGACTCAACGCGACGCAGAAGGACGACTACCCGATTACTGTACTCACCGGCTTCTCGGTTTCAGAGCTGATTCTGAGTCCCGAGACGATCGAATACACCGCCATTGAGTCCCCGGACTATGTCATCTTGCTGTCCGCGGATGGAGTCAAGAGGGTCCGCGCGAAGATCGGCCAGCTCGCCGCATCTTGTACGATCTACGCGGACGCAGCACTGGAATTGCCGGAGACGGAGGCGCGCGTCGTGCGCCTCCCGCTGGAGGCCGTCAGCAAGGTCACGACCGCCACCGCTGCACTGGCCGCCATGCTCACGCACACGGAACTCTTCCCGCATGAGGCGCTCGAGAAGGCCTTTCGGGTATTCAGGAGTCCGTCGATCGCAGAGCAGAATCTCAAGGCGATGGCCGAGGGGACTGCCTTGATCGACATGACGAGACAGGCCGGTAGCACAGGGGGAGCAGAATGAGCAAGCCAACGGTCGTCACGATGCCTGGTGATGGGATCGGCAAGAATGTCCTGGAGGAGGCGCTGCGTGTTCTCGAAGCGCTCGGCTTCGATGCCAACTACGTGCATGCCGATGTGGGGTGGGAGTTCTGGGTCAACGAGGGGAATCCCCTCCCCCAGCGGACCATCGACCTGCTGACCGAACATCGCCTCGGTCTATTCGGCGCGATCACTTCGAAACCGAAGGACCGCGCGGCGCAGGAACTCGCCCCCGAGCTGCAGGGCAAGGGGTACGTCTACTACAGCCCGATCGTCGGCATGCGGCAACACTTCAATCTTCAGCTCTGCATCCGCCCCTGCCGCACATTCCCCGGCAACCCGCTGAATTTCGTCCGCCGTTCAGCCGACGGCGGCATCGAGGAACCGCTGGTCGACGTGGTGATCTTCCGGCAGAATACGGAGGGGCTCTACGCGGGCGTCGAGTGGACCGACCCCCCGCCCGAGGTCCGGGCAGCTCTCGAGACGCATACGAAGATGGCGGCCTTCAAGGATGTCCCCTCTGCCGAGTTGGCGATCTCTTGTCGGATCTTCAGTCTGCCCGCCTGCCGTTACATCACCCAGAAGGCATTCGAGTACGCGGACAGGCATGGATACAAGTCGGTGACCGTGTGCGAGAAACCGAATGTGATCCGCGAGACCTCCGGCATGCTGCGCAAGGCTGCCAAGGAGGTCGCTGCCAAGTACCCCCACATCCAACTCTGGTCGACGAACATCGACGCCCAGATGATGTGGTTGACAAAGAACCCGGAGGACTACGGCGTGATCATCTCCGGAAACATGTTCGGGGATATTGTCTCCGACGGATTCGCCGGCTTGGTCGGCGGCCTCGGATCCGCCAACAGCGCCAACATCGGAGAGGACTGTGCGATCTTCGAGCCGACTCATGGCTCGGCGCCGAAATACGCCGACTACAAGGTCTCGATCGTCAATCCGATCGCGATGATCTTGAGCGCGTGCATGATGCTCGACTACCTTGATGAGACCGAGAAGGCCACGCGCCTCCGCACGGCGGTCGAGGCGGTGATCAAGGAAGGCCGCGTGCGGTGCTATGACATGATGAAGCTCACCGGCAGCCCCGATGTGATCCAGCAGGGCGCCGCCAGCACGGAGCAGATGACGGACACGATCATCGAGAAGCTGAAGTAGGTCGTATCTCCGGGCAGTAGGTTGAGGAGGGCCGCCGCCGGGCGGCAGACTGAGCAGGGCCGCCGCCGGCCCCTGCGGGGGAATCTGCAGCGTACACCGAGGGGCGGCCGCTCGCGGAACGCGGCCCTAGGAGTGATGAGATGATCACGAAAGACGATGTCCAGAAGCTCTTCTCCGCGCAGCTCTCAAAGATCGGCGATGCGAAACTGCGCGAGCAGGTGGTCGGGGTGTGGGTCACCGCCTGCCGGCAAGGGGGCTGGGAGACGGTGGCGCAACTCCAGGCGATGCCCTTCACCCTGCTGACCGAAACCAAGGGCGTCAACTTCATCGAGCACACGATTGCGGTTACCGAGGGGGCCGAGGCGCTCGGCCGAGTTCAGCTGGCTGCCTATCGGAGTGTCCCCTACGAGATCGACATGGACCGGCTGATCGCGGGGGGGTTGCTGCACGACGTGGGGAAGCTGCTCGAGATCGAACCCGACGGGGCCGGCGGCTGGCGCAAGAGCCGCAGTGGCATGTGCGCCCGCCATCCGATCTCGGGCGCCATCCTGGTCGGGGCAGCCGGTCTGCCCGACGAAGTCGTCAATACGGTCGCCTGTCATGCCAAGGAGGGGGATGGTCGCCCGCAGGTCATCGAGACGGTCCTCATCCATCAGGCTGATTTCGCGACCTTCAACCCCCTCGTCATGCTGCAAAAGGGACAGCTGATTCAATAGGAGCACGCCATGGGCAAGACGCTGATCGAGAAGATCCTCGGCGCCCACGCGGGGCGACAGGTCTCGGCAGGAGAGATCGTGGATGTGGTGATCGACGTGCGGGTGGCGCGAGACTTCGGCGGCGCAAACGTCGCCAAGAACATCCGTGACCATGGGCTCGGCATCCATGATCCGGCGCGAACGTTCTTCACCTTCGATTGCAACCCCGGGGGGTCGGATCAGAAGTACGCCACCAACCAGCAGATCTGCCGGGTCTTTGCCCGCGAGCACGGCATTCGTGTGTACGACATCGACAGCGGGATCGGCACCCATGTCGCCATTGACGAGGGACTCATCGTCCCCGGGGAGACGCTCATCTCGACCGACTCGCATGCGAATATCCTCGGGGCGATCGGCTCATTCGGGCAGGGCATGGGCGATGTCGACATCGCCCATGCCTTCGCCTTCGGGCAGGTCTGGTTCAAGATCCCTCCCAGCGTCAAGATCGTGATGCAGGGGACGCCCTCCCCGACCGCCACGCCGAAGGATCTGACCCTCGCAGCGCTGCGCAAACTTGGCGCCAACGGGCTGCTCGGCTATGCGGCGGAGTTCTACGGATCCGTAGTGGAGGATCTTGATCTCGCCGGGCGCATCACGATGGCCTCGATGGCCACTGAGATGGCCGGGATCATCGCCTTCTTCACACCGAACCAGGCGGTGCTGGACTACACCGCACGGGCGAGCGGCCGCCCCGTGGAGGCGATCGCGGCGGACCCGGACGCTGAGTATGCCCACACCGTCGAGATCGACGTCGACGGGCTCGAGCCCCTCGCCTCGCGGCCGGGGCACCCGGAGGATGTGGTCCCCGCGGCCAGCCTGGCCGGAACGAAGATCGGCTCGGCATTCATCGGCTCCTGTACCAATGGCCGGTTCGAGGACCTGCAGGCCGCCGCACAGGTGCTCACCGGACGCAAGGTGGCTCCCGGGGTCGTCTTGAAAGTCGTGCCCGCCACCGACGCGATCTGGCGCCGGTGTCTGGACGAGGGGCTGATCGAGATTTACAAGCAGGCGGGGGCGCTCTTCGGCAACGCCGGCTGTGCCGGGTGCGCCGCCGGGCAGATCGGCCAGAATGGGCCGGGCGAGGTGACGATCAGCACCGGAAACCGCAACTTCCCCGGCAAGCAGGGCAAAGGCGAGGTCTACCTCGCCTCGCCAGTGACCACTGCCGCCTCCGCCGTGGCGGGGGTGATTGCGGTGGCCGGGGCGCTGCCCGAGCAGCCCGTGCTCTTCACGACCGGGGATGCAGCCGAAGCACCCGCCGCGAAGAAACAGACCGCCGCACCTGAGAAGCCGCCGGAGAAGATCCGCGGCCGCGTGTGGGTCATTCGCAAAGACAACATCGATACCGACATGATCTACCACAATCGCCATCTCGCCGTGACGGAGATCGCCGAGATGGGGGAGTTCACGTTTGGGAATCTGCCCGGCTGGGAAGACTTCAGCCGCAAGGCACACCCCGGTGATATCGTCGTGGTCGGGAAGAACTTCGGCGCGGGGTCATCGCGCCAGCAGGCGGTCGATTGCTTCAAGAGCCTGGGCGTTGCACTCATTGTAGGAGAATCGTTCGGCGCGATCTACGAACGCAACGCGATCAACGCCGGCTTCCCGATCCTGGTCGCGGATCTGGTGGCAACCGACCTGCAGGATGGTCAGGAGATCGAGGTGGATCTGGCAGGCGGAAAGATCACCATGCCTTCGGGAGAGAAGACCGCGGGACAAGCGTTCTCCGATGTGCAGCTGGAGATCTACCGCCGGGCTGGGCTGCTCAGCGGCTGAGCAGGAAGCCAATCAATGGGGGTGCGCGGTGGGCAAAACATTCGCCGAGAAGGTGCTGGCAAGGAAAGCCGGCCAGGCCGAGGTGGTCGCGGGCCAGATCGTCATCGTGGAACCCGACCACTTGCTGACCCACGACAACAGCGCGGCGATTGTCGGAAAGATCGGCGCGGAGCTGAAGGAATTCGGTATCGCCCGTCCGGAGATGCCGGTGATCGTCCTCGATCACGTGATCCCGGCCGCCAACGAGAAGACCGCAACCAATCACCGGATCACACGGGATTTCGTGGGAACCTATGGCATCAAGCATTTCTTCGATGTCGGGGTTGGGGTCTGCCACCAGGTGATGGTCGAGAAGGGACTGGCGCTGCCCGGAGACGTGCTGGTGGGCAGTGACTCCCACACCTGTTCCTATGGCGCGCTGGGCGCATTCGCGACAGGAATCGATCGCACCGAGGCCGCCGCGCTCCTTCTGCGCGGGCAGACCTGGCTGAAGGTTCCGGAGACGATCAAGGTCGTGTTCAGCGGCGAGCTCCAGCCTCCGGTCTCGGCGAAGGACCTCGTCCTGACGATCATCGGCGATATCGGCGCCGATGGAGCCAGCTACAGCGCAGTCGAGTTCCATGGCGACTTCACCGGGCTCTCGATCGATGAGCGCTTCACGATTGCCAATATGGGCGTGGAGATGGGCGCGAAGGTTGCCGTCTTCCCGGTCGACGACGTGGCGCGCAGCTACCTCTCCTCGATCGGCGTAGGCGCGGACCGCTATGAGTCAGTCTGGGCCGATCCGGATGCCCACTACGTGCGGGAGCTGACCTACGACCTAGGCGCCATCGAGCCGGTGGTTGCCTTTCCCCACAAGGTGGACAATGTCAAGCCGGTCGGCGAAGGGGCCGACCTCGAGATCCATCAGTGTCTCCTCGGGACCTGCACCAACGGCCGGCTGAGCGACCTGGAAATCGCCGCCGCGATGCTCGATGGCCGCACGGTCGCATCGGGAGTGCGGCTGCTCGTGCTGCCGGCCTCGAAGGAGGTCTTCGAAGCCGCGCTGGATCGGGGCGTGATCGCGCGTCTCTCGCGGGCCGGTGGTCTCGTGCTGCCCCCCGGCTGCGGGCCCTGCCTGGGCGCCCACCAGGGGGCCCTCGCACCGGGGGAACGATGCGTCAGCACGGCGAACCGAAACTTCAAGGGTCGCATGGGCTGCAAGGATGCCGAGATCTACCTCGCCAGCCCCGCTACGGTCGCGGCGTCCGCCCTGACGGGCCGCCTGAGCGACCCCCGGAAGATGCGCTAGGAGGCGTCCAATGAGAGTCTGGAAGTATGGTGATGACATCAATACCGATATGCTCTTCCCTGGCAAGTACACTTACACCTGCAGCACCGCGGAGGAGATCAAGCCGCACCTGTTGGAGGATCTGGATCCCGAATTCGCCGGCGGCGTTCGCTCCGGGGATCTCATCTTCGCCGGCAAGAACTTCGGGTGCGGCAGTTCCCGGGAGCAGCCGGTCGTCGGGCTGAAGGCGGTCGGGGTTCAGGCGGTCGTCGCCAAGAGCTATGCCCGTATCTTCTATCGCGCCGCGATCAACCAGGGCTTGCTCCTGGCGGAGTGTGCCGATGCCGTGGACGCCTACAAGGATGGCGATGCGGTCGCCCTGGATACGGAGGCGGGGGTCATCAATGTGGGCGGACGGGCATTCTCGTTCCCCAAGCTGCCCCCGGAGATTCTCGCCATCCGCGAGGCAGGGGGACTCCTGCCCTACACCGTGCAGGCCCTCCGCGGGAGCGGAGGACAGCCTAGGAGGCGGGGCCGCGGAAACGCCGCCCAGGGTTGATGCTGGTGCCCGATGGGGGGTGCCGTCCGAAAGGAGTAGCAGGCCGTGCGACTCTACGAGTACGAGGCGAAGAAGGTCTTCGAGACCGTGGGGCTTCGCGTTCCCCGGCAGTACGGGGTGATCCACTCTCCGGCCGATCTGGACGCGCTCGCGCTGGAATTCCCGGTCATGCTCAAGGCGATGGTCATGATCGGGGGGCGCGGAAAGGCCGGCGGGATCAAGAAGGCCAAGGACCTGGCGGAAGCCAAGGCGATCGCCGAGAAGCTGCTGAAGCTGGTGATCAAGGGCTATCCGGTCGAGGCCCTCCTGGTCGAGGAGGTCGTTTCCGAGGCGGGCGCCTGCTATTTGGGCGTCACGACGAATCCGGCCACCTTTAGTGTCATCGTGATGGCGAGCGCAGAGGGGGGCGTCGATATCGAGAGGGTGGCGCTGGAGAAGCCCGAGGCGATCCTGAAAAGGGAAATCCCTGCCAACGACGCGACGTTGCCCGCCGCGACGGCCCGGGAATTCGCCAGCTTCTTGCACGCCGGGCTCGGCGGTGACCAGAGCCTCGAGGCGGGTCTCCAGGAGGCCGTCGCCAAGCTCTACCAAGCCTTCCAGCAGTACGACTGCAAGGTCGCCGAAGTCAACCCGCTGATCGTCACCACCGATGGAACGCCGATTGCCGCCGATGCCAAGGTGGTGCTCGACGACAATGCCCTCTATCGGCAGGGGGCCCTCTTCGAGCTTCTCGGAATCAAGGAGTCGCGCCACGACGTCTCAGAGCTGACGCGTGACGAGCAGCGTGCCCGCGACGCCGGGTTCCTCTTCGTCGACCTGCTTCCGCAGGATGCGGTCAAGGATCCGGAGAAGCTCTACGTCGGCCTGGTTCCCGGTGGTGCCGGCTATGGGATCTTCTCGATCGACGAGGTGGTCAACGTCGGCAACCGCTACTTCGACGGCCAGGCCGTACCCGTCAACTTCATGGACTCCGGCGGAGGCCCCACGCTCGCGCGGGTTGCGGAGATGTTTCATCTGCTGATGGACAAGGAGATCGTGGACGTCATCGTCACATCCCGTTTCGGCGGCATCTCGAGCTGCGCTGTCTTCATCCGCGGCCTGATCCAGTGTCTCCGGGACCGCCACGAGAGGGGTCTGCGGATGCTGCCGGTTCATGGCCGGATGGTGGGCACCGACCTGCCCGGCGCCCGGGAATACCTGACGCGGGCGAAGGCGGAAACGCCCGAGTCATTGAAGGATCTTGAAATCATTGTCGGGAATCAGAAGATCATGGCGGATGTGATCCGCGAGGGTCTCGCCAAGGGGCTCGAGTTCCGGGCGAAGCAGACGGCATGAAGGCCAGCGCGGGCTGGATCGCGGACGCGGCTCAGTACCGGCGTTCGTGCGGGAGGTGAATACGATGGGTCGAGTTCCCGCCCATGAGGGGTTGCTCTGTCACCTGATCAAGTATGCCCGCCCCGATCTCGTCGAGAAGATCGCGGAAGCGCAGCAGATCGAGACCATCGTGGTCGGCCTCGGTCGCCAGGGAACGCGCCACGCCGGTATGATGCGCGACTTCGGGACGACGGTCACCGCCGGCATCGCGGCGGGCCGCGGAGGCCAGCGGATTCACGAGACGATTCCGGTCTATGACAGTGTCGCCGATTGCCTCTCCGAGCATCCGCAGATCGCGGCGGCGTCGATCTGGCGGCACTACTCGAGCGCGCGGGATGCCGCCCTCGAGGTGATCGAGGCGCGAATCCCGCTGGTCATGTTGATCACCGAGGGAATCCCGATGCGCGACGTCCGCGACATCCTCGCCGCCGCGCGGGCCCGCAAGACGGTGCTCTTCGGGGGCAATACCCCGGGGGTGATCTTCCCGCCCGAGGGCGTCAAGATCGGCATGCTGCCGGACGTTTTCTATCCCGAGGAGACCTCGCCCGGGGAGTTCGGCCCCCGTGGAGTGACGATCATTTCCCGCTCGGGCGCGATCCTCTACCACATGTCCGACGCCCTGGCGAGCGCCGGCATCGCCCAGAATGCCGTGCTCGGCATCGGCGGCGATGCCGCCAACGGCTCCACCTTCCAGGACCTCGTCCCGCTCACCATGGCCTACGAGAACACCGATGTCGTCGTCATCGCCGGGGAAATCGGGGGATCGAAGGAGGAGTTGCTCGCCGAGGACATCGGCGCCCATCCGGAGAAGTATCCCAAGCCGCTGGTGGCCCTCATCTCGGGCGCCCACGCCCCGGAGGGCAAGACGATGGGACATGCCGGCGCGATCGTCGCGCCGGGACAGGAGTTTGGTACCTTCCGGTCCAAGAAGAAGGCGCTCGAGGCCGCCGGCGTGACCGTGGTCAACAACCAGACCGACCTGATCGACGCGGTCAAGAGCAAGCTGAATGGAAAGACCTACTTCGAGGTCTCGCGCTACTACGACAAGATGAAAACCACCTGGGAGGCTCTCCCCAAGAAGCCGGAGTGGGGCACGCTGATCACCCGCGTGGCGCCCAACAGCCTCCTGATCTCAGGCTACCCGCTCGAGGAGATCATCGCCCGCGGAACGCTGCTGCAGACGGCGCATCTGCTCGTCAAGCTCGAACTCCCCTCG
Organism: Candidatus Eiseniibacteriota bacterium; assembly: GCA_023129715.1. Classification (GTDB taxonomy): domain Bacteria; phylum Eisenbacteria; class RBG-16-71-46; order CAIMUX01; family WJJG01; genus JAGMBO01. The sequence continues at coordinate 57,773 of JAGMBO010000008.1, forward strand.
GCCAAGGCGCTCGAAACCCATGAGGTGGCGGCGCGCAAGGCGGCCCGGCTGCCGGCGCCGCCCGTCGAACGCCGGGAGGGACAAGATCTCTCGGCCGCGCTGGCCGCCTGCTTCCTGATCGATTCCGAACTCGCCGCGATTCCCCAGACCGGCAAGGACGGGCCTGTCGGCAAGACCGTTTTCGCCCTCGGCCGCTTCGCCCGCTACTTGGCCAAGCTCCTCGGCAACGAGGCCGCGCTCGATGCCGCCGGCGCCAAGGAACCGTTCTCAGGCATCGTCTATCGCGCGGTCACCGGCGAGGCAGAGCTCGTCACGGATCGCGCGCGCATGATCGAGACGATGATCGTTGCCTCCGTCGATCACGGAGTCACGCCCCCCTCGGCGCAGGCGACCTGCATTGCCGCGTCGGTGCGGGCGGACTACCAGATGGCGATCGCCAGCGGGGTGGGCGCGATCACCGACGTCCACGGCGGCGCCGGGGCGAAAGCGGCCGCCTTCTTCCGCCAGTGCGCCGAGAAGGCGGAGGCGGAAGGCATCGACCAATCCGACGCAACGCACGCGCTGTTGACCGAATACATGCAGCGGGGGCAGCGCATCGAGGGACTGGGCCATCGCGTCCACACTCAGGATCCCCGCCGGAATGTGTTATGGTCGATGGCGGAGCGCTGGGGGGTCGCAGGGCCGTGCACGGCGGTTTCAAAGATTGTCGGGGACATTTTCGAGAAGGTCCGTGGGATGTCCCTACCCATCAACGTCGACGGTGTGATCGGTGCCATCGTGGCCGACATGGGCCTGCGGACCGACTTGGCCAAGGCGCTGTTCGTCTACGGCCGGGTCGCCGGCCTCTCGGCACACTACTTCGAGGAGGTAGCTAGCCAACCGCAGATGCGTCGGATCAACTTCGCGGAGGCTGTCTACAAGGGAAAAGCGGCGCGGAGCTTCCCGGACTAGGAGGTTGTTGAGGTATGAGCCCACAAGGAGTCAAAGAGGATGTCTGGATTCCCACGTCGTGTGGGGGTTGCTACGCCCAGTGCGGAATCCTGGCCCATCGGGTCGACGGAGTGCTCGTCGACCTGACGGGGAACCCGGAGACGCCGGCCGGCAGTGGGAGGATCTGTGGAAAGGGGGTTGCCCAATTGCACACCCTCTATGATCGGCACCGGATCAACTATCCGGTCAAGCGGACCAACCCGGAGAAGGGCGTGCATGCCGACCCGAAGTGGCAGCGCATCTCCTGGGACGAGGCGCTGGACACGATCGTCTCCAAGTTCAAGAACATGAAGGACCGGCGGGGCTGCTACTTCCAGGCGACCACGGTGCAGACCAGTGAAATCCGCTTCGCCATCCCCGCCTTCATGCGCTCCTTCGGGTTCAAGAACTACTGGGTCTCCGGCGGTGGCCTCTGGTGCGGCAATGGCGCCCACTTCATGAACGGCATCACGCATGCGGCCTGGTCGATCATCCCCGACTGGACCTACAACAACTACACCCTCTACTTCGGCTGCTCGAAGGGGCATGGTGCCGGCCACGCGGCCCTGCAGAGCTCGCAATGGGTGGCGGATGCCCGCGCGCGCGGCATGAAGGCGGTGGTCTTTGACCCCTTCCTCTCGACCCAAGCCTCCAAGGCCCACGAGTGGGTGCCGATCCGAGTGGGCACCGACGCGGCCGCAGCCCTCGGAATGCTCAACGTCATCCTGAACGAGATCGGACAGTGGGATGAGGAGTACCTGAAGCTCAAGACGAATGCCCCGTACCTGATCGGGCCCGATGAGCACTATGTCCGCGACCGGGACACCGGCAAGCCGCTCGTCTGGGATGCAGGCGCCGGGAGGCCTAAGACGTTCGACGACGCGTCGATCCAAGACTATGCCCTGCTCGGCGAGTTCGAGGCCCAGGGGGTCAAGTGCCAGCCCTCGTTCGCGCTCTTGCGGGAGCATGTGAAGAAGTATTCGCTGGAGAGGGTCGAGGAGATCACGAGCGTTCCCGCCTCGACGCTGCGGCGCGTGGCGCACGAGTTCGTCGAGCATGCCCAGATCGGCAGCAGCGTCAAGATCGACGGCCAGACGCTGCCGCTGCGCCCGTCGGCGGCGATCTTCTTCCGCGGCAGCCAGGGACATGTCAACTCGGGCTGGAACTGCCTGGCGATTGACTTGCTCAATCAGGTTGTCGGGGCCGCCGACGTCCCCGGCGGCGCGATGGGGCATGGCCCTCCAGTTTGCCACGGCCATCCGGACACCGGCAAGCCGGAGACGATCCCCTATACCTGTAAGGATGGGTTGATGATCGTGAAGGGGTGGGTCTACGACCACAAACCCTACCCCCTGCGCGAGCCGAAGCCCCCGACCCGGCTCGATTTGCAGGACATGTTCCCCTGCTCGGTCTACAACGCATTCACGATCATGTCGCCCGACTGGGAGAAGTACCTCGAGGACTTCAAGATCGACTACCGGCCAGAGATCATGATCAACTTCGGCTCCAACTCCGTGATGACGATGGGCAACGCCGAGGATGTCACCGAGAACTTCCTGAAGAAGTTCGGTTTCGTCTTCTCGTTCAACATCTATCAGAATGAGTTCACCGAGGCGGTCGCGGACATCGTGCTGCCCGACTGCTCATTCCTCGAGCGCTATACACCCTGTGTTACCTTCCCCTCGACGTTCTGCCATCCTACGGGCATGGACCACTGGGTTTGGCAGATCCGGCAGCCCGTCGTCGATCCGCTCTTCGAGCGGCGCGACTTCAACGAGGTCATGCTCGAGCTGGCCAAGCGCCTTGGAATCCAGGAGAAGTACTACGCCGAGACCAACAAGTTGATCCCGGTCCGCTACGGCGGGGAGATGAGCCCCGAGTATGCGCTGGATCCGAAGGGGGACTACAGTTGGCAGGACATCTGCGACCGCGTGCTCAAGGATCGCCTGGGTCCGGACAAGGGACTCGAGGCGCTCAAGCAGACCGGCCTCGAGAAGTGGCCGACCAAGGTCGAGGAGATGTACTGGCGCTGGTTCGTTTCGGTTCGGATCCCGATCTACTTCGAGTTCTTCAAGGAGTCCGGTGAGAAAGCCAGGAAGTTGTGCGCTTCCTTCGGACGGGAGAACATCCAGGACTGGAGCTTCTATAGGCCGTTGGCGGAGTGGTTCCCCTGTCCCTCGCACGAAGAGACCGATCCCGACTTCGATCTCACCGCCTTCTCTTGGAGGCCGTCTTTCCATACGCAGTCCTCGACACAGAACAACCCGTGGCTGGATGAGATCTCGGTCAACGACCCCTACGTCTATCTGATCCAGCTCAATGAGGACACCGGGAAGGCGAAGGGCCTGAAGGATGGTGATGACATCTGGGTCGAGAACAAGCTCGGTCGCCGGATCAAGGGGCCGGTGCGGCTGGTTCAGGGCATGCACCCCGATCAGCTGGGGATTGCCGGCTGCCACGGCCACTGGGCACGCGGAACCCCGATATCCCGGGACAAGGGGCAGTTCTTCGATGACCTGGTCATCGTCGATGAGAAGCACACCGACTCGCTCACGCAAGGCACCGATGCCTGTGTTCGGGTGAAGATCTACAAGGCCTAGGGAGGAGGTGATCGAGGTGGCACGCTACGGATTCGTCATTGATCTGAAGAGATGCTACGGGTGCTACACCTGCCAGGTAGTCTGCAAGGCCGCCAATCACACCCCGAAGGGCATCGACTGGGCACGGTGTGTGCAGGCGGAGACGGGGAGCTTCCCGTCCACCCTGCGGCAGATGCTGCCGATGGTCTGCATGCAATGCGCCGAGCCTGCCTGTCTGGAGGTCTGTCCGACCGGGGCGACCCAGCAAGATGAGAATGGGATCGTTACGGTGGACCAGGACCTCTGCATGGGCTGCAAGTACTGCATGATGGCCTGTCCCTACGGATCGCGGCAGGTGGTCGATGCGTGGGAGACCTACTTCCCGGATGCGGAGGGCGCGCTCGACCCGTACGAGGCCTATGCACGCAAGAAGTGGGATGAGAAGTACGGCAGCGGTGTCGCCACGAAGTGCGACTACTGCATGGACCGGGTGAAGCAGGGGTTGCAGCCAGCCTGTGTCGAGGCCTGCCCGTCGAAGGCTCGCACCTTCGGCGACCTGGATGACCCGGAGAGCGAGATTTCGATCCTGATTAGGCGCGAGGGTGGATTCCAGCTCAATCCGGAGTTTGGAACGGATCCCTCCTGTTACTACCTGCCGGTGAGGTGAGAGACCATGTTGATTCTAAAGGCACAGACCAAGTGGCGTTGGATCATTGCGGGCTACCTCTTCCTCGCCGGTCTCGGGGCCGGCGCCTACATCACCGGCGTCGTGGCCGGCTTCCTCGGGGACGAGTGGGCCCAACTGTCGAAGATCGGCGTGGCGCTCGGGTTTCCCTGTGTAGCGGTGGGGTGCGGCCTATTGATCTTCGACCTGGGGAGGCCGCTCAACTTCTGGCGGGCGGCAATGCGCCCGAACACGTCCTGGATGGCGCGAGGAACGATCATCATCTCGACGTTCATGGTGCTCGGCGCGATTCACATCGCGTTCTGGATCTGGCCCTTCGGGGGGCTTTCCGCCGGGGCACGCGCGGTGATCGGGATGCTGGGGATCGTTTTCGCCTTCAGCACGATGGTCTACACCGGCATCCTGCTGGGCGCCGCCAGACCGATCGCATTCTGGAGCACGGCCCTGCTGCCGGTGCTTTTCTTCATCTCCGCGGCGTCGACCGGTGTGATGGCCGTCATTCTGACGGCTTCCCTGATGGGCGTGCCGCATAGCGGGGCGATTACCACCTTGGCGCGCGCCGACATTATTCTGCTCATCCTCGAGGTGTTCGCCGTCGCGATGTACTTCCAGGCGACCCACCGCGTGCCGGAAGGCCGGGAATCGGCACGCCTGGTTCTCCGGGGACAGGTGGCACCGCTGTTCTGGCTGGGGTTCGCGCTGCTCGGGCTGGTGATCCCGCTCGCGCTCGAAGTCGTCGGCGTCTTCGCGCTCCACGACGGAGGGGCAGCCACGGCGGCGATCGTCGCATCGATCAGCGGGATCATCGGCGGCCTGATCCTGCGGCAGGTCGTCCTGTCCGGTGGGATCCACGCACCACTCAGGGCCGGGCGATTCGAGTTCGGTCTGCCGATTATCTAGGTTCACCCGGATCGCAGACTGGAGGCCGCCGGCGATCGTCGGCTTCCCCGCCGCCCCGGCGGCGCCCCGCGCCGGTGGGAGCTGCGTGCCCGCAGGGGTTGCAGCACGAGATCGGTCATGTACGCCGTGCAGCCCGGATTCAGTGGGAATGGCCTCGCCGCGGGGGGGGCGGATCAGCGGTTGTCTCGAAGGGAGCCGTCCTCCGGCGGCCGCGGGGTGTGCCGGGGACGGTGGCGCTCAGATCGAGGGTCACGTGGTGGCACCCATCTTCGAAGGTGGATTCCATCGGGACGCTCGCCCGGCGGAAGACCCGCAGCATCGCCTGGTTCTCCCGCAAGACCATAGCGAACACTCGCCGGATGCCCCGATCCTGCGCCATCGAGATCAGCGTCTTGAGAAGACAGGTCGCAATGCCCTGGCAGCGAAAGGAACTCGCCGTGGTAAACGCAACCTCGGCCTGGTCAGTCAGTGAGTCGTAGAGGTACTGTCCGATGGCCAGGACCTCCTCCTCCCCACCGCGGTCGCCAAGGCGGATACCGAGAATCGTGACCGTGCCCTCGTAGTCCACGTTGACGAAGCTCTGCACGCGGTCGTGGTGCAGCGACTCCAGTTTGCCATGGAAGCGGTAGCGGATGCTCGCCTCGTCCATTCCGTAGAGGAACGACTGGACCTTCCGCTCGTCTGTCGGGCGGGCGGGGCGCACGAGGATCGGAGTTCCGTCGGCCGTCGTAGACCGAGACTCCACGTAGTCGGGATAGGCGATGTGTTCCTGGAGCATCTGGTCGGCATGGACGTAGTTCCTCGCTCGGGCGGCATACATCAGCTCGTCCCGGAACTTCGGGTGGGCGACATGAATCAGTGCCAGTGCCCGTTCCCGGATCGTCCTCCCGACCAACTCCGCAATGCCATATTCCGTAATCACGTAGTGGATATCGTCCCGATTCGTCGCCATCGCGATCCCGTACTTCTGATCGAAATCCATGACGATATTCGACTCGGCCTCATCAGGCGTAGCCGAGGGCAGGGTGACGATCGAGCGGCCCTCGCGGGCGTGACTGGCCCCGATCATGAAACTGCTGCCGAATCGGGGACCCACGTAGCGCATGCAAACGGATCCGGTCAGGTCCACCTGGCCCACCTCGTTGATCGCGACCATCCGGTCGTGCCGCGCCACGATGAAGGGGTCATTCACATACTCGGCGGGATGGAACTCGATCTCACAGTTGTCGGCTACGTATTCGTAGGTCTCCCGGGACCCAAAACACAAGCTCGTGATGATCTTCCCGGCATTGATGGTCTTGCAGGCATTCGTGATCACTCCCTGCTTCGCAAGCTCGATCAGCGGAGGCGTGAGGATATCCGTATGGACTCCCAGGTCGTTGCGCCGACGCAGGTACTTGGATAGGGCATATGTCACGGGCGTATAGCCCACATGAATCGTCGCGCCATCACCGATCAGGCGACTGCAGTGGCGCGCAATCTCATCGGAGACACGGTCGACCTCACGGGCGGGGGCCTCGAGCAAAAGATTCGTCGAGAGAACGAAGGCATCGATCTGCTCGACATGCAGCCGCGTATCCCCGCACGTCCGCGGCATGTTCGGATTGACTTCAGCAATGACACAGTCGGCGCATTCGGCAGCTGTCTTGCTGATCCCCACCGTGATCCCCATGCTCACGTAGCCCCCATCGTCGGGCGGAGATACTTGGATCAGGGACACGTCGAGCAGCAGGCGTCGGTCTCTTAGGAGGCGGCAGATCTGGTACTTGTTCGTCGGTGTGAAGTCCGCCCGGCCTTCACGGACGGCTCCGGCAACATCGGAGCCGACGAAGAACGCATTGTGACGGAATCGATTCTCGTACTTCGAGCTAGTATAGGGCGCCAGCCCGATCGTCATCAGGTGGATGAGCTCGATGTCGGCGATCTTGCTGCCGAGGTGGACGAGTTCGTCGATGAGGAGCTGGGGCCGGCCGCACCCCCCAGCCATGAAGACTCGCGAGCCGGAGCGGATCGCGCTCAGCGCCTGGCGCGAATCCATTGTGCGGGCTTCGTAGAGGGATCGCCAGTCGTCGGGCATCCCGTCGCGCCTCCTGGAGGGCCCGCCCTCCTACCCCCCCCCGGGGGGGTCGCAGAGCGGACGGTTGCGCATGGTTCCCTCGCGCTGCGGCAAGGTGCAACAGAATTAGATCAACTAATACTGATTATCGCCCATCAGCATCATGCTGCGCAAGGGTCGACCGCCCCGGGTCGACTGCCCCGCCTGTTGCTGCCCGCCTATGGTCGACTGGCCCGCACCCCCGCGCCCAGGCACCGAGTGCCCTGTGGGCCTCTTGCTCGTTGCTCATCAGTCGACGATGAGCATCCGCCGTGTCCAGACCCGGCTGCCAAGACGGAGGCGGCAGACGTAGAGACCTGCGGCAAGGCCTAGGCCCGCGTCGTCCGCGGACCAGCGCACTGCGCCGTCTTCAACGCCGCGCGCACCGCGCCAGACGAGCCTGCCCGAGATGTCGGAGATCTCCAGCTCGAGCTGGGTGATGCCTCCCGAAATGTGCACCGGGATCCGAAACTCACCGAGGCAGGGATTCGGGCGGACGACCCCGATGGCGGTCCCACCCTCCTCATCGGGTGCATCCTCATCGGCGCCTTCCAGCGTCACATCCCCAAGCCCCCAATCGGGGTGGGTGACGGCCGTCGCCACCACGACCGGCTCCGGGCTTCCCGGAGTATGGAGCTCGACGCGCAGCTCCCAGCTCGATGGCGGCAGGCTGTCGGGCCAGGCGGTATGCCCCGAGCAGGCCTGCAGGCAGAGGGTGTCGGGCGCTGCGCCGCTGATCGTCCGATAGCGGGTGCTGCCGACATCGGTCCACGTCTCGCCATCCGGGCTCAGGAAGAGCGCCAGCGAGACCTGGGTCGTGCCACCGACGCAATCGGGGTCGCCGCAAACCTCGAGGGCGGTGAAGAAACCATCCCCATCCTCGTCTCCCGTCAAGGTGACCCACACCGCGGCCAGCGAGAGCTCTGGTTCGTCGAGTGCGAGAAACTGGGGCACCTCCCCCGGAATGAAGACCGCCAGGGTCTGCTCGGGAATCGGCGCCCAGCCGCCCTGCCCCGAGCCGAGCGACTCGGAAGCGACCACCCAGAAGGGCGAGGCCTCCCCGTTGCGCCCGGCGGGCGCCGGGTAGTAGTGCTCGAAGTTGTATCCCGGTCCATAGTGCTGCAGCGCGTAGAGCGTGTCCCCCCGGGTGAGGACGAAATTGAGCATCTGTTCGTAGTCGTCGTGCAAGCCGGCATCCGCAACGATCGTACGCACAGCCGAGAGCAGGGCCGTCGTGAAATCATCCTCTGGACGCTCGTCGATCAACTTGAACAGATAAAGCAGATAGAGCTCGGAGTCGATGTATCCGGTCCCGGGCGCACCGGGCGAATGATCGGGGGGATTGCAGAAGAGAAAGCTCGATCCCAGGCGGTCCTCCAATGCATCGGCATCGAGCCCCCCGTTGTGGGCGAAGAGGATCCCGCGGTGTTGGAAGGGATGGGGATTGGGAATGCCACAGTGCCCCGAGCTGCCCCGCCGCACATGGGCAATCACCGCCGGCGGGAGGATCGCGGCGATCTCTTCGACCGCAAGTCTATACTCCGGTTCGTGGGTGTCGCGGGCGGGAGGACCGCCCCGGCGGATCAGTGGCCGCCGCAGGGGAAGCTCGAGGTCGGCGGGGAGAAAACAGCCGATGCCCCACCCGTCGTCGTTGGTCTGCCCGAGTTCTCTCAAGTTCTGCCGTGATCCGTTCCAGAGGTGGTCGGTCACCATCTCGGAGGTGTAGTCCTGGCCGATCAGGCTCCAGAACCTGCAATTGTGCGCCACCGCGGGGACCGCCCGCTGTGGGCTCGTGGGCGGGCGCTCCTCGGGAAGGATCCCGCTCTGCGCGCGGTGGACTGCGTGCGCCCCTGCCGCCGCGTCCGTCCCCGCGCCGGACGCCGCCCGATCTCCGCCGGCCGCATCGACGGACAGGAAGGTGGGCTCTTCACCGGGCACGAAGACGGCCAAGGTGCGCGGGGGGATCTGCGCCCAGGCGAGCGCATCCGAGCCGAGCGGTTCGGAGGCGACGGCCCAATAGGGCGAATCCTGCTTGCCCCCCGCGCCAGAGGAGCCCGCGCCCCGGCGCCCGCCCGGCGTATAGACCAGCGCATTGCTCGAACCGCTGCCATAGTAGTGCAACGCATAGAGGGTGTCGGCACGGGTCAGCACGAAATTGAGCGCGGGCGACCCGCCCACGATTCGCGGATCGGCGGCGAAGGCGGCAACGGCCGCAACGAGTGCCTCGGTGAACTCGAGCGCGGGATGCTCACCGGCGTATTTCAGCAGACCGAGAAAGAGCAGCTCCGAGTCGATGTGTCCGGTCCCGCTGAAACCTTCCTTGTAGTCGGGGGGATGGCCGGTCAGATACTTGTCGAGATAGGCTTCGAGGCCCGCCTCGCGCACCCCGCCGTTGTGGGCGAAGAGCATCCCTTGATGGCGGAAGGGGTGGGGGTTGGGAATGCCCCAGTGGCCGGAGGTGCCGAAACGGACGTGGGCGATCGCCGCCTTGGGGCTGAGATCGGCCATCTCGGCCACCGTGAGACCATACTCGGGCTCGTGGGGATGCCCGGCGTAGGGACCGCCACGCCGGATGACCGCCATCTGCAGGGGGACGCGAGCGGAGTCGGACGGGAAGTAGCCGATGCCCCAGCCATCCGGGTTCTCCTGCCCCAAGCGCATCAGGTTCTCGTGACTGCCGTCGCGCAGGTGATCGGTGATCAGGTGGGCCGGACAGCCGCTTCCGATCAGGCCCCAGAGCCGGCAATTGTGGGGCACGGCGCCCAGGTTGCCGCCGTGGGGCCCGGCACCCACGCTGCCGCTGTGGGACTCGGCGCCCTCGCTGCCGCCGTGGGACTCGGCGCCGACGTTGCCGCTGTAGGACTCGGCGCCGACGTTGCCGCCGTGGGACTCGGCGCCGACGTTGCCGCTGTAGGACTCGGCGCCGACGTTGCCGCCGCCCGGAGATCCCGGGGGCACCACGGGCACCGAGAGTTCGCTTGGTCCTGCGAGCACCAAGAGCCCGGCCAGGGCGACCGGCCACAGCGCCGGCCCAAGGGCCCGGGCCCGGCGCCGGCCCGAATCGGCAGGCGCCGCCCCGCGCGGGACGGCTTTCTCCCGGATTGCGACTACGGCCTTCCAGGCGTAGAGTAACCCCTTCGGACTCATGGATTTCATCCGCATCGCCCTCTGGCCGGAGGTTTCCCCACGATGTCCTCACGAGTCTACCTGCAGCGCATCGAGGATTGGAAGGATTTCGCCGGTGTGGCGGTCTCCTTCCGCAACTTACTGGAAGAGAGCAAGATCCTGGACATGGTCCGCGCCGACCGTCCCGCAGCGATCAAGCTGACCTTCGGTGAGGCAGGCAATCAGGGACACCCCCCGGTCCCGCTGGTGCGGGAACTGGTCGTCGCGCTGCGCGCCCGGGGCGGCCACCCCTTCCTGACCGAGACCAACACGCTCTACAACGGCCGGCGCAAGAACGCGCTCGATCACCTCGAGCTCGCCCGCGAACATGGCTTCGCCTTCGAGAACGTCGGCGCCCCGATCCTCTTTGGCGACGGTCTGCTCGGACGGGAAACCTTCGATGTCACCTTGCCCTCGGACGACGTTCCGGTGGCGCATCTTGTACCCACAGTGAGAGATACGGATTCGCTGGTCGGTCTCGCCCACGCCACCGGCCATCTTCTGACCGGGTTCGGCGGCGCGATCAAGAACATCGGCATGGGGCTCGCCAGTCGCGTGGGCAAGCTCGAGATGCACTCGGTCGTCAGTCCCCTCGTCCGCGAGGAGCAGTGCATCCTCTGTCTCGCCTGCATCGGCGCCTGTGCCCACGAGGCGATCCGCCGGGGAGAGACAGCCGTGGCGATCGACGGACAGCGCTGCACCGGGTGTGCGGAATGCCTCGCGGTCTGTCCCACCGGCGCAATCGGAATCGACTGGAGCAAGGACTCACGGCGCATTCAGGAGCGGATGGCCGAATACGCGCTGGCGGTCTGCCGCGTGCTGGAGCCGCGGATCGCCTTCGTCAATCTCCTCAACCACATCTCGGATCACTGTGACTGCATCGGACCGACCCCGAATCTGATCGCGCCCGACATCGGCATCGCCCTCTCCCGGGACCCGGTGGCCCTCGACCAGGCCACCCTCGACCTGGTCCGCGAGGCGGCCGGGGGCGACCCCTTCCGGGCGGCCTGGCCCGAGGCCGATGCGGAGGCCCAGCTTGCCCACGCCGAGGCGATCGCCTTGGGCAGCCGCCACTACGAGTTGGTCGAGACCGGCTAACAACCCGTGGCGGAGATGCTCCGTGGTCTGACTTCTGCCACGGGCTGCGGGGCCCGGAATTGGCCGAGATCCGCTAGAGGGGCGGGAAAGGGGATTGCTCTGGAACCACCGCAGCCGATAGCTTTATAGGATACAGAAACGGCTCCATCGAGGAGGAGACATGACCCGACACCACTCTGCCCTGCTCGCGCTGCTCGCGGCCCTGGTCTTGACGGTCGGCGGCTGCAGCTTCGGCTTCCTCGGCTCGAAGAGCGACTCGGGGTTGCGCCCGACCAATGTCGAGGTGCGCATCATCTCCCAGAGTTGCTTTCAAGGAGAGATCGAGCCCTGTGGGTGACACGGCAAGAAGGGTGGGCTGGCCCGGCGGGCCGCCTTCATCGATTCACTACGCACGGTCAGCGACCGGCTTCTGCTGATGGATGTGGGAGACTTCATGGGACGTCTCGCCGGCCGTGACCAACCGAAGTCGGTGCTGATCTGGAAGGAATTCGAGCGCCTCGGCTACGATGCGGTGACCCTGGGCGAAATCGAACTACGCCACTGGGATCTGCTCCCCGAGTTGATGGAGCAGCACCCGATCCCTCTGGTCTGCACGAATCTTGAACAGCTTCAGGATGGGCATTGGGCGCCTCTGGGTGAAAAGTACCTGATTATCGATGCCGACGGCGTCAAGGTCGGAGTGCTCGGCGTGATCTCCGAGAGCCTCGTCAGTGCCCACATCGTCCGGGCGACCAACGAGGAGATCCGCGTGCTCCCGCCCATGGAGGAAATCGACCGGCTGGTCCCGATCCTCGCGGAGCAGACCGACGTGATCGTCGTGCTGGCCCATATGGAAGCCCAGGCCTTCGAGCAATTTGCCTCGCTGCTCAACGGTGTCGACGTCCTGTTGGGCGGGCATGTGACCCGCCGGGACGAGGCGCCACTGCAGATCGCCGATGTGATCGTCAATCGCTCCGGCACCCGCGGCCAGGCGTTGGCCTCAACCCGCATGATCATCTCACCCCATGGCGAGGTGATCGACTTCGGCGGCCGCAATGCCATCCTGCTGCCCGAGTACCCTGAAGACCCGGTGGTCCTCGAGGCAATTGCCCAGGCGAACCGCATCGCCATGGATCAGCGCAAGGACGAACACAAAGCGCGGCCCCGAGGGGCGACCACCGGCCAGTAGCGCAAGGCGGCCGGGCACACCAACCATGACGTGCGACCGGCCCCGGCAGACGCACCCCCGACCCACGGGCGCCATCAGGAGGGCCGATGGAAGAACATCCCCCCACCGCAAGCGGACGATCCCCGCTCCAGGATCCCGTGGCCGAGATCGTGCGCATCGTGATCCGGACGCTCTGGATCCTCTTCGCCGGCTTCTGCCTGGCCCCGGCCGCCTATCTTCTCGTATTGCTCGCGATCGCCCCCGGCGAGGGCGCCGGGATGCAGGGCCTCGCGGGCGAGGCGCCGGCGCAGTGGGATCAATGGCAGTTCCTCTTCGCCGCGACCGGGATCGTCTGCATCTACGCCTCCTTCCGGCTGCGGCGATACGTGCTGAATCCGACCAGCCTTCGCGACCGGGCGCTGCAGAGCGTCGAGAAGGAGGCCGCGGCCCGGGGAGGGGGCGCGCTGCCCCAGATGATCCAGGGCCTGATTGGACGCCTGGCGCTTGGACATGTGCTTTTGTGGGCGTTGGTCGAGATCCCCGCGATCCTCGGGGTCGTCGACCGCTTTGTCAGCGGCGAGACGCGCTTTTTCGTCGGGCTGGTCATCTTGACCGGCATCGGCCTCTACGCCCAGCGCCCCTCGCGCAAGTGGATCGCCGGATTGCTCCACGACGTGCTCCGGGCGCGCTAATCCTTCCCAACTCCGTGGCGCCTTTGATAGACTGGCTGGTCGCCTAATCCACAGGCCTGTTGTCGCCAAAGGGGGAGAGATCGAGCATGGAGTCCGCAACCGGAGAACGCATCGAGGCCAACCGCAGCCGCCGTCTGATCGAACTCGCCGAACGGTTCGGTGCCCACAACTACCATCCTCTGGATGTCGTCATCGAACGCGGTGAGGGGATCTGGGTCTGGGATGCGGATGGGCGGAAGTACGTCGACTGTCTCTCCGCCTACTCGGCGCTCAATCAGGGACACTGCCATCCGGCGATCATCCAGGCCTTGGTCGAGCAGTCGCGGCACCTCACCTTGACCTCGCGGGCCTTTCACAATGCGGAGATGGGCCCGTTTCTCGAGGAGCTGTGCGACTACGTCGGCATGGAGATGGCATTGCCGATGAACACCGGCGCCGAGGCGGTCGAGACGGCGATCAAGACGGTGCGCAAGTGGGGCTACACGTACAAGGGGGTGCCCGACGATAAGGCCGAGATCATCGTCTGCGAGGGCAACTTCCATGGGCGCACGACGACGATCGTCGGGTTCTCATCGGATACTCAGTACCAGGAGGGCTTCGGCCCCTTCACCCCCGGATTCACGATCATCCCCTACGGTGATGCGGAGGCGCTACGCAAGGCGATCACTCCCCATACCGTCGGCTTCCTCGTCGAACCGATCCAGGGAGAAGGCGGGGTCATGGTGCCGCCGGCGGGATACCTGCGCGAGACGAAGCAGATTTGCGAGACTCAGCGCGTCCTCTTTGTCGCCGATGAAATCCAGACCGCCTTCGGCCGCACCGGCCGGCGCCTCTGTTGCGACCACGAAGATGTCGCCCCCGACGTGATCATCCTCGGCAAGGCCCTCGGCGGGGGGGTCTATCCCGTCTCCGCCGTCTGCGCTTCGCGAGAGATCCTGGGCGTCTTCCGTCCCGGGGACCATGGATCGACCTTCGGCGGCAATCCCCTCGCGGCAGCGGTCGCCCGGGCGGCGCTGCGCGTGCTGCGCGAAGAACGGCTGGCCGAGCGGGCGGCGGAGTTGGGACCGTACTTCATGGAGCAGCTGCGCGCGATCGAATCCCCGGTGGTCGAGCAAGTGCGCGGCAAGGGGCTGCTGGTCGGCGTGGTGATCAAGGAAGAAGCCGGCCCGGCGCGTCCCTTCTGCGAAGCCCTGCGCGAAGAGGGCATCCTCGCCAAGGAGACCCACGGGCAGGTGATCCGCTTCGCCCCGCCGCTGGTCATCGGGCGGGAAGAAATCGATTGGATCCTCGCCCGCGTACGCAAGGTGTTGCCGCAGTAGGCCGCGTCGGGCGATCAGAGGCGTTGCCCCAGTAGACCATCTCGCGGCAGAGCTATCCCTGCCACGGCCGCGCGGTTCCGCAGTAGGCTCTCAGCTTGCCCCGGACACGGAACAGGTCGCTGCGCACGAGGCTCAAGACCACCCAGTCGTACCGCCCACGGCGCCCGGGAATCGACTCCGCTTTGCGCAGCACTCCTTCGCGGACGAAACCGAGCTTGCGTACAACGCGCAGACTGGGCGCATTGCCGCTGGCCACCTCGACGGCGACGCGTTCGAGGCGCAGGCGGCTGAAAGCCCAGAGCAGCACGGCAGCGCACGCCTCGGTGCCGTGTCCCTGTCCCGTGCAAGGCGTGCGAATCCAGTAGCCGATCGTCCCGACCTTCTGATCGAGCGAGATCTGGTGCATGCCGAGGGTGCCGCAAAAGCGCCCCGCCGGACGCCGGCGAGGCCGCGCGCGCGGGCCGCGCGGAGAGCCTCCTGACTCGCCGCTCCCCGGCTGGCCGCTCCTCGCGGCGGCGAGCGCGTCACGCTCCCAAATCCCCCAGGCGATCGAGCTACGACTGCGCCCGGTGCTGCGAATGAAGGCCCGGGTCTTCTCGACGTCGAAATCGGTCGCGGCAAAAGGCAACCAGCGCCGCAGCACGCGGCGGCTCTCCTCGATCGCAGCAAAGACCTCGCCCGCGTCCCGAGGGTGCAACGGAGCGAGGATCAATCGCCGCGTCGCCAACCGAGGGCGTTCGAGCTTGCTGGGTGGCGCCGGCATGCGTGACCTCCCCTGTTGCGCCTTCGCGGTGCTCTCCGTGACCATCGACTTCTCTTGTCCCATCTTGGGCCGAAGCGAGCCTGGTTTTCGCCTGCGGGCGCGCTCGGGAGGGAGCGTGGTCGTCAAACGAGGCCCGCGAGACTGGCCACGACCTGCGACGGCGACCCCTTGGACGGCACCGAGCTCGTCGTCAATTATCGGCAACTGCGCCAACAATCCCACTACCTGGGACATCGGCGCGAGTGTCGAGGAATGCGACGACTGGTGGTGGGGAAAGAAAGCTGATGAGGTAATCAACACGATCTTCGAGGAGCAGGACTAGCACTGCTCCTCGCGAGACGGAACCGCGCGAGTCATGGCGAGCCTGTCGCCGGGCTCGGCGGCAAAGGAACCACGCGTTGGGAGTTGGGCGACTCTCGGATCCGGTCGGTGCGCCTTCATGCGTACCGACCGTTCCCTTCTGCTGGACAAACCGGTCAGCCCCGACCTACCCTCAGAATGGGGTGTCGATTCCCGCGACACCGCTCACCTCAAGGATGGAACGCGATGCACGAGCCCGCCTATCTGGCCCTTCATCAGCAGGGCGAGCTTGCCCGGCGCGCCGCCGCCGCGCAGGCGCGTCTCGCCGCCTGCGATCTCTGCCCCCGGCGATGCGGGGTCGAGCGGACCACCGGGGAGTTCGGCTTCTGCGCGACCGGCCGGCATGCGCTGCTCTCGAGTGCGGAAGCCCATTTCGGTGAGGAGGCCCCGCTCACCGGCCGGCGGGGATCGGGTACGATCTTTGTCAGCGGGTGCAACCTGGGATGCGATTTCTGCCAGAACGCCGAGATCAGCCATGCCAGGATCGGTCGCGAGGTGACCGCCGATGAATGGGCCGAGGCGATGCTCGCCCTGCAGCGGCAGGGCTGCCACAACGTCAACATCGTGACGCCCACCCACGTCGTTCCCGCATTGCTCGAAGCGCTCGAGATCGCCGCCGCCCACGACCTCCACCTGCCCCTTGTCTACAACAGCGGCGGCTACGACGCCCCCGACGCACTGGCGCTTCTGGAGGGGGTGGTCGACATCTACATGCCCGACTTCAAGTTCTGGGATCCCGACGTGGCCGGTCGTTACGCCCAGGCTCCCGACTACCCCGAGTGGGCGCGCCGCGCGATCCGGGAGATGCACCGGCAGGTCGGGGACCTCCAGCTCGACCCCGCGGGTATTGCCGAGCGAGGGTTGCTCGTGCGCCATCTCGTGCTGCCCGACGGTCTCGCTGGAACCAAGAGCGTGTGCCGCTTTCTGGCTGCGGAGATCTCGCCGGAGACCTACGTGAATATCATGGAGCAGTATCATCCCGCGGGGCGAATCAGCGGTGATGATCCGCTCGCCCGGCGCACGTCACAGGAAGAACACGAAGAAGCCCTGCGGGAAGCCCGCTCCGCGGGGTTGCGGAGGCTCGATGAACGATCGGCACGAGTTCTCTAGGCTGCGTCTCCCGGGGAGTGCGCGGAGGATCTACTCCTCGCTCCTCTGGAGCGTGGTCTGCTTCAGTCTGGCGGCCGGCCTGTCGACGGGCTGCGGCTATACGGTGATGCAGAAATCGGGGGCAGACGACGCCCCGCCGCATGGCGCGCACGCCGCGCGGCCCGGCCCGGGGAGCGAAACGCAACGGCCGGAAGCGATGCCGGGCAATGATCTGCTGCTTCCACCCGATCATCCCCGAATCCTCGCTCCCGAGGAGTGGGTCGGCCGCAGTTTCCTCGATGATCTGCTCGGCGAGGACGACCCCCTGCGCTTCGAGAACCTGCGACGCCATCCCCATGCCGGCGCACCGACCCACCACGCCATCGTAACCTTTCGGATCACCGTCGGCGGGCCCGCCGTCGCCGATGTATGGCAGGTGCGCATGGATGAGTTCGGCTGGGTCACGGTGACCTACTGGATGCAGGGGGCCGCGGGGCCGGTGCTCGATGAATCGCTCGCCACGCGCCGGGCGGAGTTCCGCCTTGCGCGCGAGAGTGAGGCGGCGCTGCGCGCGATGATCATCGAGCTGCTCCCGCAGTCGCTCGACGCCCCCCGGTTGGCGCGCCCGGAGGCCTTGCGGGATCTCCCGATCGAGTACTGGCCGCATGGGGATCCCGGCGTGCTCGAGATCGAGTATCGCATCGAGACGCTCGGCCGCGCCGACCCCGAGGACTGGCCCGGTGGCCGCGTCAGCGCACCGCTCGACTTGATGCAGCTGCTCATCCGCACCTGGGAGAACGCGCCCCCGCTCTGGCTGCGCCGGGCCGTACGCGACCTGGCCGCTCACCGGCCGAGCCTGGTCAGCATGGCGATGGTCACCGAGGCGATCACGCTGGCCTGGGAAGTCGAGGGTTACAACGATGAGGCGGTGGAGCTGCCGCTGCAGGTCGGCCGCTAGTGTGGTGACACAGAAGTGCATTCACACGCATTCATGCGACCCGGTACACACACACTCCTACTCGACGATTGCTTTCGCGAAAGCGTCCACGGAGTCTGAGTAGAAATCGATCGTGATCTTGGTCGCCAGGTCATCGGGCAGATCGAAGAGCTGCCGGCGCGAGGAGATCGGCATGAGCAATTGCAGCGCGCCCTTCTCGACAGCCAGCTCAGCAATGGCGACCGGATTGGGAATCATCTCCACGGATCCGCCGAGGTTCAAAGCCCCGACGACGATCAAGCCGCCCTTGATGCTCCTCTCGATGAGTCCGCCGCACAGGGCGAGGAGAACCGGCAGGCCGAGCCCGGCCCCGGAGCGTTCAACGTCCATCGCGCGCATCTGGATGGAGAACTCATGGCCTCGTGGGTCCCGGTCTCCAACCAGCTCCCTGGCGCGCGTATAGAGGTTCTGCTCCCCGTAGCGCACGCTCTCGCTGAAGGCGGGTGGCTTGGGGGCATTGAGGATCTTGACCCCACTACCACGTCCCACGCTGACCTCGATCCGATAGAGGGAGACTGCCCCCTCCTGACCACCCGGGCTGATCGCCCAGATCTGTCCGGGCGGCAACGGATCGGTTTCGATCGCGTCGTCGCTATGCAGCTCAGGAGTGGCAACAAACTGCTCGACCCCATCGACACCCATGAAGAAGCTGAAGTGGGTGTTGCGGAACTCCGCCTTGAGGCAGCGCTTCTGCTGCTCCTTCACCCGGCGCCGCGCTTCCAGAGCCCAGCGCACGATCGTCTCCAGTTCCTCATCTGGAACAGGCGTGGCGGGATCCGGGAAGATGAGTTTCAGCAAGCCGCTGGTGGTCTTGTGCACCGCTTCGATGTCGCGTCCGCTCAGGGCACCCCCCCAGTTTACCCGCCCCTGCAATGCGGGAACCCGACTACCGGTGCGTAGTTTATTCCAGCATTCGGAGAGGAAGTCGCTGACCAATCCAAAATGGTCGGTCAGATGCTCGCTGGCATTCAGTTTCGGGAAATCCCAGCCGGGAGCGTAGGCGTGCAGACGGTCCATGAAGGCCGTGTCCCTACGCATCTCAGGTGGCAGGGGATCGAGCAGGTGACTGATGCGCTGCTGTTGTTCGACATCCAGGTCGAGGTTGCCCACCATCACGATGGCACCGGAGGCCCGAATGCTCTCCTTCCCGCGAGAAAACTCACCCGAGGCCATGTAGCCCTTCATGATGTTGACGCCATCCTTCTTGTCGAAGGCGATCCCGGCCACCTCGTCGAAGCAGACGACATCGTAGAGGCAGACCAGCCCCCGCTGGCCATTGGCCATGTTGACGAACATCTTGGCGACGGTCGCCTTGCCGCCGGAGATCAGGTGGGCGTAGGGAGAGATCTGTTGGTAAAGATGACTCTTGCCAGTACCGCGGGGACCGAGTTCGACGAAATTGTAGTTACTCTCGACGAAGGGAACCATGCGCAGCAGGGTCACCATCTTGGCGCGCTCCGACAGGGCTTCGGGCTCAAGGCCGATCGAGCGGATCAGCAGGTTCTTCCATTCCTCGGTGGTGAACTGCGTGCGCGCCTTCTGGAGCACGGCCAGGACATCTGGCTTTGACAACTGGATGGCACGCAGGCTCTCGATGGCAAAGGGACGACCGTTACGTTCCTCGGCAATCGTCGCACTGTAAGTGAGTTTGACCTCGGCGTAGAAGCCGTCGGTCAGCATCCGCTCGTGCTCATGAACCAGGTCATCACCGATACGGACATCCCGGAGACCCACACTGGTCAGCTCCACCAGGAAACAATCGTTGCGGGAATCGAGGCGCGCCTTGACCAGATCGATCAGTTTGACCGATCCCTTCTCGCGTGCGCGGGCCTTGAAAAGCTCCTGCTCCCCGGTCCGAACAGTCCGATCCTGAAGCTGGCGCTCCACCACTTGGAGACCTTCCTCGATCTCGGTCTCGTCGACCGTCGCACAATAGCGTCCCAGGAGGAATTCCACGACATAGGTCGGCACCGGATACTGTCGGCTGTACTTACGGACCAGGTCCTTGCGAACCAGGTATCCATCCAGAGCCGCTGCCGCGAGTTTGTCGAGGTGATCAAGTTCCATGACTACTCCTCACCACCGATTGTGGTGGCCGTCTTGCCCAGCACGCGTCCGGACGGATCCAGAATGACCAGGCTAACGATCGTGCCTTCCAGAGAATCATCTTCCACGAGGAGTCCCGCCCGGCCGTCCGGGTCGAGCGATTTGGGTTGCGTGACACTTGAAGTGGGATCATTCGGCTTGGTGCGCAGGTCCGCCGTGAGCTGCGCGGTTGCAGCTTCCACCGCCATAGGCGCGCCCGAGGCTTCCACGGTGACCCGGCAGCGAAGCCCTCGCCACTGGATGTCGGTGATGGTTGCTTCCCGCGGTGCCACCTGGCTGCCGGCGGCAAGGCGCAGATCGGGGATCAGGCACTCCTGCAGGCTGACGCCACCATGGGCGTACTCATTCCCACTCAGGAAGCAATGCACACCAGGACCATAGGCAAATCGCTCGTGCTCGTTCCAGTGCCATGCGGCAGTCGGAACATCCAAGTGGGAGCTATCCTTGATTGACGCACAGCGGCTCCAGCGGCTCTCGGTCAAGTACTTGGGCAACTTGACCGTCGGCAACCCGCCGGGAACCAGCAACCAGCCGTGATCGGTCACAACGCGCACCCGCTGCCATCCACTCTCGAGCAGACCCGTGATGCGCTCCAGGAGAAGATCCAGTTGCTCATCGATTCGGGCTGCTAGCTTCGCTTTCAGACTGTGGCCGAGCTTGTCGAACTCCCCATACTCAGTCCAGCCGCGAGCGTTCGGCGCGTGGGGATCTCCCTTCTCGTCCGGCTCGAGGATCTGATGGCCGGAAGCAGACAGCAGCTTGCGAAAGCGAGCGGTGTTGATCGGCTGATGGCCGTCGATCGTCTCGGGCTGAAACCCCGACTCGGGCCGATGACCTGTCAGTTCCTCAGCAACAGGCGAAACAGCCGGCTTGGCGGTGGCGGTCACGGTGGGCAAGGCTGCCCAGCGCCAGCCGGCCACAACCTGAAGCCCGGCTTCCACGGCCGAGTCGACCAACCGCTGGGCAATGTCGAATCGAAGGCCATCGACAAAGAGAATGCACTCGCCCGTCTCAGCGCTAACGCGTACGGACCCGGGAAGACTTGAAGAACCAGGGAAACCAGAAGACCCGGAGGAAGCAGGACGCCCGGCAACCTCACTAACCTGCCCGTGAGTTGACCGTTGGAGCCCGGCAGTCTCGACCTGGGACTGCAACCGCCGCGCAGAATCCTCCAGCCATGAGAGATAGAGACAGCGCACGGCAGCCTGGATGGCCTGGCAATCCTCGTCACTCTTGACCTCCGCGACGGCCCTTAGCGCCGCATCATCGGCGCGATAGGCTCCCTCCACATACAACTGCGCCATGAAATCGGGAGAGTCGCCGCCGATCGCCTTCGCCGTTCGCTCGCTCAGGATCGTCAGGTGCCGAAGCGCTTGAGCCAGGGGACACATATCCAGCTTGGCCCAGACCCAGTCGCGGCGTGCGCCATGCTCTTCCTCCAATGCGGTGATCTTCTCCCGTCCTGCCGATGCGGGGATATCCCGCAACGCGAGCAGCTCAAGCCGGAGGGCGTCTTCGGCCGCATCGTTCTCATCCGGCCAGGAGTGCTTGTCGAAGATGATCTCTCCCGCGGGCTTGGCGCGTCGCAGGAGATCAGGGATCCCTGGGTAGAGGGCTGGCGACTCGGCGTAGCGCTGCCAGACCCCCTGCCAGGCATCGCGGCCGAGTCCGAGCTTCTCACCACCGACGATCTCACCGTCGTCCTCGGGATCGAAGGCGTAATCCTCCCGGCAGCGGGACCGAAATGCCGACCAGGCGGCTTCATCCCACTCCGCTCGCGTGCCGGCCGGATCTCCCAGCCAGAGGAGCAAGTCGCGGGGGATGTCCCCGATCATCAGCTCATCGAAATCCTTGGCCGTGAGCCGCCGACCGCGCAGCCGCGAGAGCGAGGTGGTGGTTATTACGGAAAGTGCACCAAGCATCGCCTGACGAGTATGTGTGTCACGGACCATATCCAGACCCAGACCGCCGTCTTCCGATACCAGGAAGGCCTCGACAGTCCAGTCCTTGCCATTCTTCTGCGCCCAGGTTGTGCCGCGAAACTGCAGCTCGACCAAAGGCTTCATCGCATCGGGACACTCTTCTGCCGCGCGCAGCAGTTGGCGGCCAACTTCCGGCAGGTAGATAATCGGGGTCGCAGCTTCGGGCAGCGTGACTTCCGGCAAGCTGCGCTCGATCACACATCGCAGCCAGATGGCCGGTCCAGTTCGGGCGTTGGGGTTGTACTCCCCCAGGGTCAGTAGTTCCGGGAGCAACGACCGCAGCTGCTTGACGACCGGCCGCCACTGGCCATCCGGATCGGTCCACAGTATGGCGGCCGGTGCAACCACATCGGCAGGGTTGAATCGCCCGGCCTCCATGACAGAGGTCTTGACCGCCTCGAGCAGGGTGGCGTGCTGTTGAGTTGAGTGTTGCATCGTCACCTGCTGACCTCTTTCTCTGTGTCATTCTTCGCCCGAGCCTTGCGCTTGACAGCGATGGTGTAGTGACAGGCGTTGTATCGATTGCCGTCGAACCTGCTGCCGCCCATCCAATCGGTTGTGCGCTCGTCCCAGCCCCAGAACCATGGATGCTCCTCGCGCTCCCTGCTGGGCTCCTTCCCGCGATCCTTGCCCCACTTGATGTTGGGCTTCCAGCGCAGGATCCCGGCACCCCTGCGCCCATTCGGCAAGTCACTGGCCAGGAACGGGCGGATGTTCAAGCGCACGCCATCGTTGATGTCGGGCTCCCAGCCGATGGGCTGTTCGGCGAGGGGTTTCCAGCGCACGAAGATGTCGAAGGGTGGCTCACCTGCGAGGATCGCCTCCAGGCGTTGCTTGAGTTCCATCGCCGCGGTTAAACGTTCTTCCGCACCGCCGGCACCTCGCTTGACACCATCCTTCTGACAGGTGATCCAGTCACCCAAATAGCTGTAGGTCAGGTTCTCAAGGAGCATGCGGGCTTGGGCCTTTCCCTCGGCCAGCCGGTGGTAGTTGACCAGCGCGTGGAACCCATCGCGCTTGCGCCCATCCCAGATGTGCCAGATGAAGGGGCGATGGTGTAACAGCTTGCAGTGTTGCTGGAAGAAGTCGCTGCGGAGCCAGTCGTCGAGGTCCTTGGCGGGCGATCCGCTCTCGGAAATGAGCGCCGCTTCCCTGTCTGGTGACCAGTCGGTGCCGTAGGCAGTGGCCAGGAGTGCGCGCAAGCGTTCGGCGGCAGGATCTTCACCGCGAACGGATGCGATGCAGACGATGCCGTCGCGGTCCGAATACCTCTCGAGTTCGCCACAGCGACCGATCAGTTCCCGGGCCTCGGTGGAGAGGCGCATCTCCTTGTCGGTCTCCGCCGGCCAGCGGTAGCCGAGGAGGCGACCGACGGCCACCTGCAGCGGAGCCGTCGAGACTTCGGGGCGACCGTGGAAGAGCCATTGGGTTGGGTCGTCGGAGTAGGGTTCGGGAAGACCGTGGGGGTATTTCTCGTCGGCAACCTTCTGCCAGTGTTCGAGATCGAAGGGGACTTTCGTAATCGTGGCTGCTGTGACATTCAACTTCTGGTCGATCAATCGAACGCCTCTATGAAAGCCAGAAGATGAGACGTACGCCCACAGTGCGGGGATTATGGATGGATCATCCGGACATATCGGGCACACATTGTCATCAAAGACCTCGCCCAAGTACAAGAACGGCTCCAAGTCCCGCATCTTATTGACCGCGACGCCTAGACGTTCCCATACATCTTGACCACGGAGCCAGCATCCGAACTGGGAGACAAGATCTGGATGATCAAGGGGGCACACGCAGAATCGCTCGCGTCCCGACCAAGGATCACCCGATTGAGGGGAATTCAACCAGAGGACGGCATCAGTAGAAATGCGAGCCACAGTCCAGAAATGCCGAAGGAACCGTGGGGCGTCTCCAGTGGTGCTGCCCTTGCCATAACGCGCGCATTCGCTCAGCCACGGGCCAGCCTCCGTCCCCTGACCAATAATCCTGGAATCCGGATTCTCCAACTGCCCTGCCTGGCCGACCATCCGTACCGCGCCCCAAGGCACATCGGAAGATGCCGCAACCCTGGACACGCCCGGCGAGCCTCCCCCTCCGTCACTGACGGCGCCCTCCTCCGGCGGCGCCCAACGCACCTCACCCCCCTCCCCTCGCAACATCGCCGCCTTTACCTTGGGATCCCGCGGCTCGGAGGCATCGAGACCGGCAAACCGATGCTCTGCTGCCGGGCGCGATCGCGTCAGGGAGAGGAGCGCTGTGAATGCCCCCGCTGCTTGTGAGCTCTGAAACCCGTTCTCCCCCAACCTCGCCACCACATCCCACTGAACCTCCACCAAAAGCTCCTGGCGCAGCTTCTTGTACGATCCCAGAAAGAGCCAGTTCTGCGGCGTGACCAGTGCGGCCGTGCCGCCAGAAGCACAGAAAGCCCGGGCGCGCGCGACAAAGGCCGTGGCGAGATCATGCTTGGCCTTGTTGTGGCGCAGTTCAATGAATTCCTTGAGGATCGGAGCCTGCTTACCACGAGCGAGGTAGGGTACATTGGTAATCACCAAGTGATAGATACTCCCAAGAAGGCCCACCGCATCAGCCACGCCGCGGGTCGAGACAGCCAACTCGTGGCGATCGTAGTCACGCCCTCCGGGACTAGCCTGAGCTGCCTCTTCCAGCACCGAGCGCAGTTCATCGAACCCCGCCTCCAGCAGATCATCATGTGTCGCGCGAGCGGGGTCGATGAGGCTCCCCAGCGTGGGCGCCTCCTGAAAGAGTTTGTGCAAGCGCTCAATGCCCTTCTGCGTACGAAGATCATCACCGGCCAGGGCGCACCAGTCGGCCTGACTTGCTTGCGGTGCGATGCCTGAGCAGGCGATGCGGATCTCGGGAAGCTTCCGATGCCCTCCCGCGTCCGGATAGGTCCATGCGCACAGGGCGATCGCGAAAGCGGCGATTTGCGTGCAGCGCTCATCGATCTCGAGACCAGACAGATTCTCGCGCAGGACTGCATCCACAGCATCCCGAGCTGTGAAACCCTCCTCGGCCATGCGGATTGGCACGAGATGACGGATCAAACTCACCAAGAAGTGGCCGGAACCGCAACAGGGATCAAGCACCCGCAAGTCGGCCGCCGCTCGTGGCCAGCCCGGGAAGATACCCGCCGCCGGCTGCCAGGGCCTGTCACCATCGTCACCGCGTACGAAGCGCAGGTAGTCCCAGGTCACGCCAGGAAGAGACAGCGCCCGGCGGAGCTGTTCCTCACTCTCGGCGGAGGTTGCCAGAGATGGATCCTTCGATAGCTTTCTGCCGGCCCACCAGGCCCCCAGCGTGTTGTGGATCAAGAAGCTCACCATGTAAGGCTCGGTGAAGAGCTGGGTCACCGCCGGCAGCTCATCGGCGCCGATCTTCTCCCCGGATGCGTTGACCTCGGCCTTGCGCTTGCTTTGCCAGTACTGATAGACCCAGCCGAGGGCATCGGCCGCCGTGAAAGTTGCCGGGTGCAGTCCATTCAGGAGACGTTCCAGCTTGAGCTGATGCTCGCGTGCCAAGCCAACTCTGAGTAGGGGATCATCAGGGCGAAAGATCTGCGGCAACATGCGCTCGGCACACCGGCTGGCATAGCCCCATCGGTCAACGCCGCTCGCTTTACCCAGCTCCTCGGCCTCATCGAGACTGATCGGCATCTGGCTCTCGGGCTCGATGAGCAGAGCATTTTCAGCAAGGAAACGCGCAAAGAGCATCCGGTGCCAATGCTCGTAGGCACATTCCTGCACAAGGCGGAGAAGCTGCAGACGCCCGGACCGGTCCTGAGCATCCCCGAGTTGGCGTGCCCGGGCGCGCAAGTGATTGCGCAGGTGCCGGGCGTTGGAATCCATGTGCGTGTAGGGCTCGTGGTGGTGAACGGCAAGGGATTCGAGGGCGGTTCGGGCGCCTTCCTCGGCAGCTTCACGCGCCTCGATGATGGCTCGCTCGAGCTTACTGCGCAATTCGGATGCAAGTGCAGTCATTTCAGGGCCTTCTCATTACTGGCGCTCTATAACAAAGCTCCATTCTCGATCTGCATGAGTCATATCGCCTGCACATTTCCAGGCTCGAAGAACGTCTGGCCAGATTTGGCCTCATCCCAGCACATCCGCGTTCGGAACCGCGTAACATCCACAACCATAATGGATTGCAGAACACTCAGGACATGCTGGCCGCGACCGACAAGACCCCAAACGGCCATCTCCGCTGACAAGGCCGGATTTGGCCGGATTTGGCCGAATAGCAATCACGGGGCAGTTCCTGTGCGGCCTTGCCCCAAGGGCGGCCAGATGGAGGCGCTTCGCTCCGCGCACATGGGCGCACATGAGCAACCCCTTCCCTCAAAGCACGTTACGCCGATCCACAGCTCGAAAAATCCGCGCCCGTCACATGGCGCCACATATCCTCCTACGCCCAGAATGGCAGATAACGCGTATCCTTTCGTGACCCTCCGCCCTCCTTCTTAACCAGCTGTTGCCGGTGGAGAAGAATCGCGCATAGTTGGTGAAGGAGTGTTGAGTCCCGACTCTCGTCGCGCCCTGGATCTGCAGGGCGGTGCATCGGTGAGCCGATTGACCCATTTATGAGCCATTTCCGGAACCATCGCCCGCTGATGAGCCGCTTGAGTCGTTTATGGGCCGTTTCCGTGGCACCTCGTAGTGGGCGCCGCGCCCAGCACCCGCCAGGACCAACAGGCCTTTGCTCACCAGGTCGTCCAAGTCGCGTTTGGCGGTCGCCCGGCTGATGCCGGCAAGCTCCTGATACCGCCGGTTCGTAATCCGTCCCTCCCGTCGGGCAACGACCACGCTCTTTCTCTGCCGCTCGTTGAGTTCCATACCGGCCAGCACCTCCGTCGTCAGCCAATCCCGCCACAGTGCCTGGACGAACTGGCCTCCTTCCTGCCTGAACTCAGGCTCGGGTAAGCCCGCCCCCCGGCACAGGGCGATCATGTCCAGCGTGCCGGTGCCGGCGCGTTCGATATAGTGGGCGAGAAAGAGCGCTTCGCTCAGAAGCGGGTTGCGGGGAATGGACGCGTGCGGGACGCGCAGCTGCGCCAGGGTCAGCTCCGGCGGCAGCTCCCCAGGGTTCCAAACCTCCAGCCGGTCGGCAAAGAGCATCACCTGGACGCTGGCGTTGCTAGCGTAGTCGCGGTGCGCCACGGCGTTGACGATGGCCTCAGCCACGGCTTCGCGCGGGAACTCGTACGCGACGGGCGCCTGCGGACCCCGGGCGCGTGTGCCCACGGAGCGGGTGACCTTGGACATCACAAAGTCGACCGCCTGATCCACCAGCTCGAACGCCGTGCCCTTGTAGACCTGGTAGGACGGGATGGGCTTGCGCACCTCGGTGCCGTGGAAGTGCAGGCACTTGACTTCGGAGGCGAGCAGGAAGCGTTGCGGCTGGTTGGCGAACAGAAGGATGGCGGCGTGGCTGGGCCGCCCGGCGTCGAGCAGGTTGAGATGGGCTAGCACTTCGGCTGGTGGCGTTTCCTCGCCGAGCGGGTACTGTCGCTCGCGGCGGGCGCTGCCGAGGAACCACCGCACCTTCTCCGCCGAGATGTCCTCGACTGAGGCTTCCGGACAGGCCGCCGCATCGAAAGGCCGCGTGCGGAGCTTGCCGGTTCGCTCGAGGTGCTCGACCAGGCTGGCGTACAGGGCGCCGGTCAGCTCGGGAATGCCCGCGAACCGACGGCGAATCACCTGCCCACCCGCCTGGCGGATTAGCGCCCGCATCTTCGGGTGTCGTCCTTTGTTGGTCGAACCCTTCACGAAGATGAGCCGGACCTTGTTTTGGGCCGTGGCCTTATCGAACTCTTGCTCGGTGGGTGAGATCCCCTCGGCATCCTCACTGCCGTACTCGTTGCCCAAGAGCCCCAGGTAGAGGGCGCAGCGGCCCACCTCGTCGAGGTAGACGTCATCAGCCCGGCGATCGGAGGCGGGCAGACCTTCGAAGAGGAAAACATCGAAGAAGCGCCGCAGCAGGGCATCGCCGCGGACGAAGGCCCGAACGGCGGCCCGTTCGTCTTGGAGTTCCTTCTGGACGCTGCTGACGAAGATGCGCTCGATCATCGGGACCCCTCCGCGAAGCCGAGGGTCGGCTCTCCGATGTTCTTGATGCGGCGTCTGGCCATGAGTCCATCCATGGGTTTGCATAGGTGGGCGGTTGATTTTCCGTTCGCGCCGGGCGTGAAGACCCCTCGGAAGCGGGCCCCTTGGTCTTGCCTGCGCCTTCCCGTTCTACCGAGGCAACCGACCCAGGCCCGACATCCTATCGCTCTCCGTGGGCGGTTGCATCCCCGCGGAGTGCTGTTGGCAGTGGAGAAAACCGCGCTTGGCCTGCGCTCTCCGGCGGGCGCGTGGAACCGCTGTACCAACCCCCGGTCGATGGCATCTCGGATGACGCGAGAAGCCATCGAGTAGTTCTTCTTGTCTATTCGCAGGCGTTCTCGCAGCGTGCTGTTGCTCATCTGTCTTCCAGATACATGGCAGAGACATGCATGCTGGTAGCAGGCACGAACCGCAGATCGGCGTTGCTCTCCTTGAACTCGACCCATTCAGTCTCTTTGGGAAGAGCGCACAGAGAATGCACTCGCTGTGCCAACTCCTCCGCGCTCATCAGGCCATGCGCACGCTCTGCCACATACCCCTGGTTCATCAGGCTCTGTCCCTCCATCACGTGATCACGATCGGGCCATCCTTGAGCTTGCTCACGAGCTCGCTCTCGGTTTGAGCAAGCCAGCGCTTCACATCCGCTTCCGTCTTGAGTGTTGCGCTAACCAGACGAACAGACTGCACCTTCGGCTCCAGCAGCCTGGCGGCCGCCACCGCTGCCTTGGCGAATTGCTGCGGAAGCGCATCCGTTTTCGTTTGCCAGGTGGGCAGCGGGGTTTCTTCAAGAGAGCGGAGCAACTCGGCTTCGTCGCCGATCGAAAGCGGGAGCACCGCGACGATGCCCTCGGAGGCCAATAGATCTTTCCGCTGCTCGGCCGAAAGGCTCTTCCAGATCTCGCTTGCCGTTAGCGCGGCCATTTGGGCGTCGAAGGTCTTGGTGAACCTGGCATGCTCTTCTTTGACAGCGCGGCGCAACGCATTCACCGCCTGTTTGCGGATCTCCGGTAGAAGATCGGTGGCCTCCAGCAACCGTCTCTCAGCTTTGACCGACTCGGCCTGACTTCTCAGGTCGTCAGCCTCGGGTAGGGTGACGGCATGGTCGATCAATCGCACCAGCTGCTCCCAGGCGGGCATGCGCTTGGCCGCTAGATCGGCCAGCTTCGTCCAACTCGCGACTTGCTCGCTCAAAACATCATGTTGGCTGAGCATCTCGCCGAGCTGTTCGTTGCCGGCCAGAGCGCGCAGGGTATCGAGATGCTCCGTCTTTGGCCTCTCAGGCAAGGGCATCTCTCCACCCGCCCGGTCGGCCAGATCAGCCAAGCGCGCCAGAAACTCGCCGGCCTTGAGAGACTCCTCGTTGGGGTTACAGGTCACGTCCAAGCCACGGAACAGCTTGCGAAGCTTGATCCGCTCGGGAGTACTGACGATGACTGACTCGATCCGGAAATCGGTGACCGAGATCTTGGCCTGGTCGAGCTGCCCGGCCTTCAGTGCTGCGCCTTTGTGGGTCGCCAGCAGCTGCCCCGCAGTGAAGAGAGTCAGGAGAGCTGCGTCCACCGCGTCACGTGGCCAGCCGTAGGGACTCGTCTCGAGCGTATCCCGGATCTCCTTGCCCCGCCTTCCCGAACCCACCTCGTTGCGAACGACCGCACAGACCGAATGGTTCGCCGCCGGCTGGTCCCAATCGACAGCCTGCAAGGCACTCTCATCGCCATTTCGTGCCCGGCGAATCACCGCCGGCCAGCGTTCGTCATCGGCATCCTTGAAGTCAGGGAAAAGCCGATCGAGAGAAGCCTTCGCCGCAGCACGGATCTTCTCGACCAGTTTTAGCTCGAAACGCTCATTGCCCCCGCCCTGGACAACCTTCCCCCGATCGATCACCTCAGCAATGATCTGGTCGCGGGCAGCCAGGGCAGCGCCCATTCGCGTCGTCATCGCATCGCGTGCTTCGAGCCCCTCGGGGGAGGTGGGCGTTCCCTTGAAACCGAGTGTGGCCCGGGCGGCTTCGTATTCGAGGATCGCCTTCTTGAGATCCTCGGCACTGGACTTCGGAATGTGAACGTAGATGATCGGACTGTCGTGCCCGGCGGCTCGCGCATCTCCCAAAACGGTGGCCTCGCTTTCTCCCCAACCATCCCGAATCCAGACCGGGATCTCCCTCCCGGCACTGGCGGGCGGCTCGGGGCCGAAGTGGGGCGTCAGCTTGCGGGGCTCCTTGCAGGCGCCCTGGAGCATCTTGATGCTCTTGAGCACGCCCGCGCAGCCGTCGGTGATCAGGGCGGCGTGTTTACTGGCGAGCGTGGTCAAATCACTGCCGAGCCGCGTTCGGCGATTACGGAACTCACGATCCCACTCGCTGCTCTCGCGGGTCTGTAGGCTGTACTCGTCATCGAGCTTGATCAGGATGCCCTTTTCAACGAGTTGGTCCAGTACCGGCGGGAGCTCCTTACGCAACCGTGTGCCATCGCTGGCCAGATCACTGACCAGAAGATCCGCCAGCGTGGCCGGGGTGGCCCGCACGCCGATATCTGCCACTTCCTCGCGGGGGAGTTTCCGGATCAGAAAGACCAGACCGCACACCCGCTTGGCGAAGCGGCCCTCGGGGGTACTGTTGTCAAGGTTGCGGATCGTCTCATCGATCTCCCGCAAGAGCACGCCGCTGCGCAGCAAGCCGGGCTGGAGCTGATCAAAGATGAAATCACCCGGCACCACGTTGCCCAGCTCTTCATCGGCCAGCTCGCGGACCGAGTCGTAGACAATGCGCAGTTGGGTGCGGAGCTGGCTGCTGGTGCCGGGCACATCGACGGCCCGCAGCGTGTGTTCCCAGAACCTGCGGCGCACCGGAAGGAGCGGATAGTCGTCAACCATCACGGCACGGTCAGCACTGCGAGCAGCGATGCGGGTGCCCGAGAGCTGGCGGTCGATCTCGCCGGCGTGGGATGTCAGCATTTCCTCGATCGCCTTGCGTCGATCGGCCTTCTTGGCTAGCACCACGCGCCGGGTGACGGTCTCAACATCGGTGTCCGACAACTCGATCGGAATCGTGAAGCGCCCTATCATCCGCTGCAGAAGAGGATCGCTTCCCGCCAGGGCGATCTGCCCGGCCCCAACCAGCAGCACGCGACTGTCGAGCTGCTTACAGAGTGCCTCGGCCACCTCCTGGACATCAGTCGACCGAGTTGCGCTGCCCCCAATGAAGAGCTGGATCTCATCCAGGACAACCACTGTACTAGGAATCTGGCCATCGCGCGTCAGGACGTCGCGGATGATCCGGATGAAGTCGCTGGTGGGCAGATCTTCCAGAACCGGGAACTGTGCCCGCAGAGCCATGCGTGCCTGTTTCAGATCGGGCGCGAATGTTGGATCGGCCGTGAGAACCGCCTCGGCCAACAGGGGGCTGACATAGAGATCATGCAGCTCCTCTCTGAAATCCCGGCGGGCAGCCGTCACCGCATCCCTGACATGGTCAAGGATCCCGTTCTTCTGCAGCCACAGGCAGAATTGCGCCTGCGGCAACGACTCCGGGAGACCGGCCGATCGCAGGATGATGCCGAGTACCGCCAGCCGGACACTCTCCCCACCACCGGATGGCAATGTCCCGGAGGCCGCGTGGAGACCACCGCAGCGCTTTCCGAAGGTATCCAGCTCCTTGAGGAGATCCCGCACATCCTGCGGCAGCCGGGCCAGGCCGCGGGCGCTAGCCCCGTCGGACTCGAAGCAGGTGTCTACCCACAGGTGACGAAACATCTTGAGCAAGTGGGACTTGCCGCTCCCGTAGAAGCCGCTCACCCAGGCCGCCGGCTGGGTCGCTGAATCGACGCTGCCAAGGTAGGATTCCAGGATGCGCGTCAGACCATCCTCGTATTGCCCCTCGCAGACGAAGTGCTCCAGCTCGGAGCGCAGGGTTTCGATTTCCTTCGGGGTAGTAGCCTCACCTACCGCCGCCACACCATCGTTGACCAGCCGTGCGACGGCAGGGTCACGCTGAAAGATCTCTCGGTTCTTCATCCGTCAAATGCTCCATTGTGTAACGTGATCGGGACAGCCAGGTAGTTCCAGCCGTCGCGGGCATCCAACAAGCGGTAGTTGTTGTCGTCGAACTCGCCTGGAAAGAAAAGCACCAAGCGTCCGCGGATGTCCCTGGCGATCTCTTTCAGGATCAAGGAGACCTTGGCGAAACCGAACAAACTGGCAACGCCGTGAACCGCGACCACGGTCTCCTCATCTACCTCATCGTCGGTCAGGGACGCACGCAGGCGCTCGGCCGCGAACTTCACGAAGTCACTGCGCAGTTTCATGCCGATCGACTCCGGCTCCTCGAAGTAGACCTGGCGATATTCAGTGCCGGCCATCCAGCGAGCAAACACCCCCGTGAAGTCGAAGCCCTTCCACTTGTGCCCCGCCCCGGTCGTCGCCATTTCGAAGAGCTCGATGCGGGCACGCAACCTCCGCTCATCCGTCTTTGGGTAGACGACGAAGATCGTTTTCTGGTCCCCGGCGAGGTTTCGTAGCCAGGGAGCGGAGATGTGATTCCTGTAGCGCCCGGCGAGATCTTCAATGCGTCCCATTGAGCAGCTGCCTTTCCTTCGGCGTCAGGAGCCGAGCAAAGGAGACCTCCACAACGCCTCCAGACTGGGTCACATCGAGGAGTCCGAGACGTCTGGCATCGATCGCCTGCTGAACCAAGCTCTCCGGTGGACTATCGAGGATCTGGGCCCAGAAGGAATGAAAGAACCCCATTCCACGTGTCCCGGTAGCGTGGGCAAGCAGCAGCGCGAAAGCGGTCACGGCAGGTGTCGGCTGCACCTGTTGGCGGACCTTTCGTCCCCGTCCCCTCAAGTGTCCAGACTGGGTCCATGATGCAGCGGCGTTTCGCACAACCTTGTCTACGGTGCTACTGCTGAGCCGCCCGTGGACACTGCCGGCAATGGCATCGGTGAGTTGTTGGCGGGCAAGCTCCTCGCCCTCTTGCATGCGGCTGATGACCTCGGCGGTGCTTCGCAGAAGAGGATCGCGCGCCAGTGCGGTCAGTAGGGCGAGCAATGGACGACCGCTGCGCTCTGCTTGCCAGAGAAGACGCAGGAGTCGGAAGAGAGGTATCGCGGGATCCAGGCCGTAGAGCTCACGAAGCCGCTGGAGGGACAGCTTCCGCGTCGCAGCCGTACGCTTGCCCAGGCAATTGCGCGCAAGGATGGCTTCGGCATACCTCTCCCTAGCGGCCTGGATGGGGCATTCCTCAAGCGCGCGCGCCAGCTCGGGCAGCATGATGGTCCGACTGGTGTGCGTCCCTTTGTCTCCAAGGCGGATGCCGAACTCTCTCAGATGGTCATGCGTGATGGACTTGGGCAACCGCGCTTCAATTGGGTCATGTTGCACGCCAGAATCATAGCAGATCGCCGGCTAGTATGCCGGCGAAAAATCAACGATCTTGGGAGGTATTTCACACCTGTCGGAACGCGTCGCGGTCGGCGCCCTATCCTGCTATTCTGCAAACAGATACGTGGCCGGCCCGGGCCTAGTGGACGCTGATAGGGGCAGCATTGCTCGGAGACAAACGCTGCCTGGAGTCGGTGCGCCGCCTGGAGCATGACGGAAGTGGATCTGAGCCTGCCGGCGACATCTCGCGTGGGATGGTAGCGCCCAGGAGGGGGCCATGCAGCAGACGAGTCGCTTAGCCCGCGTCGCGGGGCATCCAGATCGGCAGATGCATTTCTCCAAGTTGCCGGGCGATCTGCTTGCGCAGGTGGCGAGCGACCGCCTTCAGCTCTGCGGGAGTCGGAAAAGCGACCTCATCATCGCTCAAGTGCAAGGCGCCCGAACGGGGGCGCCCACTATCGTTGTACCCAAGTGCCATCCCATAGCGGGCCCCGTCATAGACGAAGATGGCGAGTCCGGCCATCTTCGTGTCATCGAGGGAACCGCCCATGATTGCATCGAGCCAACCATCGATATCGAGTTCGATGTAGCCTTCGACGATCGCCAGCAGGGTCACGTTGTGGATCTCGAGCGTATGCGGAGCTTCCTCGCCCGGGTTGGGAACGGACATGCGCGGCAGACGCCACGCCCGGACAGTGATCCGCTGCGAGCTGACCAGCCGCCCCGGATGGTAACCGAGGATGCTGTAGGGAATCGCCACGCGCAGGTTCTCGACGAACTCCGCCCGCGACCAGACCTCCAGCCCGCGGGCATCGCGCATGCTCTGCACACTGGCGATCCGACAACAGGGGACCCGGCTCTTGCCCCCGCTGGAATCGAGCACCGCCTGAAGATGCTCACCGGTGACCAGACCGAAGGTATCCCGATCGAGCAGACCGACTAGATAGGCGAAAATCGGGTCCTTGATGTCTTCGGGCATGTAGGGCTCAGCCGGTAGGTCCAGCGTATCGGCGCGCGCCAGGGCGGCATCGATGCGCGGCTCCCAGACCCGCAGGTAGTGCTCGCGCGAGGCAAGCGATTGAAAGGGGCTGACCATGACGGTCTCATCCGTCTTCGGCGACGCATCCCGCGCCTCCTCCGCAACTCCCGGAGAGCTCAACCCAGTACAGAGGGCGAGCAGGAGAATCGTCACACCGCCGAGCGTCCCCGGGGGGCCTGCCCCGCCCGCGCAAGTTCTCATCAATCCGCTCCCATCTCGACGCGCACGCCCGCGCATTCCCACCATCCCGCCTTCGCGCACTCCCACCATCCCGCCTTCGCGCCATCCCCTGGGAAGAGCCGGTGTTCTCCCGCCGACCCACCCGCTGCTCCGGGCACAGGTTCCGGTAGTCTGCCGGGAGCGGCGGCCGGCTGCAAGTGCCCGGGCGGGTAACCCGGCTGCAGGCGCCCCCCCCCGTCGGGCATGGACAACGCGCCGCCGTGGCTGTAATCATGCCGTCAGTCGAGGCTCGGGGAAGAAGACCCACGAAGACCGACGAACAAAGGAGCGGAACCGATGTGCCCTAGACGACGCGACCGGACCAGGCCGATCCCCCCTCTCGCCAACCCACGCATCCGGCCAGCGTGCGTGTCAGGCGTGGCCCTTCTTCTCCTCGCTGCCGCAGTCTGCGGAACCCTGCCGGCGCACGCCGCGGACGAGTTCGCCGCGCTCGAAGAAGGCGCCTTGCTCGCGGGATTCCAGGCCGTCGCGCGCTACGAGGCCGAGGACGCCCGTCCCATCGGCGCCCGCTTCGTGCACCTGGCCACCGGCACGCCGGTCGATCTGCTGCGTTTCGATACGGTGCCCCAAGCCTTCGTCTGGGTCCGCACGATCCCGGCCTCCGACGGCGGCGAACCCCACGCCGGCGAGCATCTCGTGCTCGGCAAGGGCACCAAGGGCCGTCACTACGCCCTGCTGACCGACATGTCGATCGGCAACCACTCCGCCTCGACCTGGCGGGACAAGACGATCTACCACTGCCACACTGCCGGCGGCACGGCAGCCTTCAGCGAGCTGCTCTACCGCATGCTCGACGCTCTCGTGCGCGCCGACTTCAGCGACGAGGAGATCCGCCGGGAACTCTGCCACCATGGCGTTCTGGAAGACCAGGCGACCGGAACTCTCTCGCTCGAGGAGAAGGGCACCGTCTACGTCGAGATGGTCAGCGCCTACGAGAAGCCGGGAACGATCGTTTGGAACGAGATCCTGCGCCGCTGCTTCGGCCCCGGCCATCCCCTCGGCTGGGAATCGGGCGGGCGGCCCGACGCGATCCGCGAGGTGACCCCTGCGGGCATCCGCCGCTTCTTCGCCGACTGTTACGATCTCGGGCCGGCCCTGGGCCTGATCCTTGCATTGCCCGGCTCCTTCGCCCTGCAAGCGACCCTGGCCGATGTCGATCGCATTCTGACCGAGCTCTCCGGAACCGCGGGCGAGACGGGAGCACACGCGGCAGCGTCCGAACCCGGCAGGCGCCCGGATCCGCTCGCCCTGCTGCCGCCCCTCCCCGAAACACTAGATGCGCAGATCACGCTGCATCCCTTCCCCAGCGACAACCCCGCAACGCCGGGTCAGGCGGCCTTCGCCTGGCTGCCTCGCGCCGGGCTCGAGGCCTACGACACGATCGCGCTGGAAGCACTCTGGCACCTTCTGGCGGGCGATGAGGCCTCCTACCTCTACCGGGATCTCGTCGACCAATCCCAGCGCATCGGGCCCGCGGGAATCACCAGCGTCAGCGGCTTTCTCGGCTCGATGGTTGGCCAGCCCCCGATGCTCTGGCTGAGCGGGCTCGACCCGGCGATCCTCGATGCCGCGTCCCTGGCCGATGTGC
Organism: Candidatus Eiseniibacteriota bacterium; assembly: GCA_023129715.1. GTDB lineage: Bacteria > Eisenbacteria > RBG-16-71-46 > CAIMUX01 > WJJG01 > JAGMBO01. Next base: position 94,087 of record JAGMBO010000008.1, read on the forward strand.
GACGCATCGTCACCGAGCGTCTCGCCCGGATCGCCGCGCTGGAACCGGGAACGCCCGAGTTCGCCGAGCTGCGCGAGCGGGCGGCAAACTATCTGATCGGTGAGCGCCGGGTCCTGCTCGAGAACATTGATGCGCCCCCGCGCTTCGGGTTCCGCGGCACAGGCGACTTCTGGTACCAGCACCTGCAACTCCTCGAGCGCGCGGGTGGATTCCACCGCGACCTCCTGCTGCAAGCGAGCCACCAACGCCTCGAGGAAGCGTTGGCCCAGGGGAATCCCTGGGCCGACTTGATCCCGCGGCTGGCACTCGCTGATGCCCCCGCGGTGGTGGCCGCCTTCCCCGACACGGCCATGCCGGCCCGCCTGGGAGCCGAGAAGCGGGACCGCCTCCGCCGGGCGACCGCGGAACTCACCCGGCGCTACGGCGTCGACGATGAGCAGGAGGCGCTGCGCCGCTACCGGGCGGAGTTCGATGCGACCACCGAGACGCTCCGCGAGATCGAGGCGCGCGTGCCCCAGCCCGACTTCCTCCCCGATCCCCCACTGACGCTTGACGACTTGATCGATGCCCAGATCGTCGAGCTGCCGCTCGCATTCACCGGAACAACGCCGCTCTGCGTGACGCGCTTCCACCACACGGCCCAGATCGACTTCGGGCTCTACTTCGATGTCACCGCCACGCCCGGCGACGACCTGATCGTACTCGCGCTCTTGCCCGCGCTGATCACCGACATCGGCGCCTGGGACGGCGCTGACTGGCTCCCCTACGACCAAGTCGCCGAACGACTGCGGCGCGATACCGGCGGGGTCGAGGCAACCTATGCCGCCCTCCCGCGCGAGTCGGGCTGCCGGGTCGAACTCGCCCTCTACGGCGGCGGGCTCACGCCGGATGAGGCCCGCGCGGCGGTCGCTTGGACTCGCCGGCTCCTAAAGAGCGCCACGCGCATCGAGCCGAGCGTGCTGCCCCGGCTGCGGGATGTGGTCGCCCGCGAGATCGCCTCGCTGCGCCAGACGATGATGGGATCGGAAGAAGACTGGGCCTGGAATCCTCCCCACGCCTACCGCCACCAGCACGAGGGAGCCTATCTCTCCGCGCTCGCGATCTTCACCCGCCTGCATCACCTCAACCGGCTCGCCTGGATGCTGACCGATCCCCCCGCGCCGGAAGAGCTCGATGCCCTGCGGGCGAAGCTGGAACGCGTCGGATCCCGCCACGGAGCAACCCGTGAGGATCTGGCCACCTATCTCACCGGCTTGATCGAGGCGCAGGGCGCGGAGCCGGAGCCCGGGTCCCTCGGCACATCCGCCACACCGGATCCGACGCCCTCCACGCTGCGCATGACTTGTGAGTACCTGCTGGCGGAGTTGGGCACGTTGCCCGATGAGACCTTTCGTGACGACTGCGACCGGCTCGCCGGTCAAGTCTTGACCGACCTGCCGATCGCCCCCGCCGTGGTCCTGGCTCGATTGAGCGCCTGCGTCGAGCGACTCTGGGCGGCGGGCCCGGCCCGCGCGCACCTGACCGCCGCGCGCGAGACAGCCGAGGAGATCCAACCCGAACTCGCCCGGCTGATCCGGGGGTTCGGCACGCACTGGGAACCGCACCATCCCCCCGCGGCTCCGATCACCGGCCACATCACCCGCAATCTGAGCGGGCGCTACCCCGAGGCTCGCGCGCGTCACTCCCCGGTGGCCCTCGTCCATGAATCCTCCCGCAACGGTCTCTTCGCCAACTCGGCACCGCTGATCACCTACGCGCACGCCGACCGGGAAGCGCTGCTCGACTACCTGACCGCACGGGTCATCGGCGGCCAAGGCGGCCACAGCCTCTTCATGCAGACCTGGGCCGCGGGACTGGCCTACTCCAACGGGGTCGGCTGCAGCCCGCGCCGGGGCTACCTGACCTACTACGCCGAACGATGCACCGATGCCGCCGCCACGCTTGCCTTCGTCATCGACAAGCTCGCGCAGGCCGACGAGACGCTCACCGATCCGGCCCTGCTCGACTACGCTCTGGCCAACACCTTCTCCGACTACCGCGGCGCGGACACCTATGTCGCGCGCGGTCGCGCGATCGCGGCGGATCTGACCGACGGCATCACCCCCGATCGCGTGCGCCGGTTCAAGGAAGCGCTCATGGAGCTGCGCGCCGCATGGCAGGACCCGGAGGAGGCGCGGACCCTCCTGGCCGATCTGCGCCGCCGCCTGCCAGCGCTGGCTGGGCGGGTGGTGCCCGGGTATGGACAGGCGCCCGCGGAGCCCCAGGGGGCGATCACCTTCCTGATCGGGCCCGAGACGCAGATCACGAAGGTCGAGGCGTTGCTGGCCCAGCGGGGCCGTCCGCAGCGCTTCTTGCGCCTGCGCCCACGCGACTATTGGATCGACGCCGGCGGCGACTGAACGCGACTGAACGCCCGGAGTCGGCCTCGACGCCCTTGATGGCGTTCGGGGCCACGGGCGGGCTGCAGGGTGGACAGATCCCACCGGCCCCGGTGCAGGACGGACAGATCCGACCGACCCCACCGCGCCCTGGCCCGGGTCACGGGCATCGCAGACGCTTGCCAGAGCACGGACATCGCAGGCGCTTGCCAGAGCATGCCTTTTCCGGAGCCGAGACCGTGTGCTAGGCTCCCTTCCTTGCGCTTGGCAGCTCATAGACCTGGGAGGAGGAGGCGATGAACCTGAGCGAACAGACCCGCAAGCTCGTCGACCGGGTGATCGAGAACAACGATTGGCGCCAGCAGCGATGCTTCAATCTGATCCCCTCGGAGAACACCCCCAGCCTGCTGGTCAAGGCGATGGAGATCTCCGACCCATCCGGCCGCTACGCCGAACACCGGACGATGAAGGGCCGGGAGGTCTACTTCTATCAGGGCATCGATCTGATCCGCGACGTCGAGGAGGAGTGCCGGGAAGCGATCTGCACCTACTTCGGGTGCCCCCGGGCCGAGTTGCGGCCGGTCAGCGGCCAGATGGCCAACGAGGTGGTCTTCAAGGCGGTAACCGCCTTTGTCAACCGCGGCCGCGGCGAAGGCGAGCCCTGGCGGCGGATCAGCTGCGTGATGAACAACGAGTTGACTCTCGGGGGACATCTCTCCTCGCAACCGATGGGCGCCCTGTTCAACTACGTCGACTTCGACAGCGCGGGCAAGGAACGCGTCGTCAGCTTCCCGATCCGCTCGGATAACCTCTACAAGATCGACACCGAGGCACTCGGCAACCTGCTGCCCGAGACCCGGCCCGAGCTGATCATCTTCGGCAAGAGCATGTTCCTCCATCCCGAACCGGTCTCGTTCGTTCGCGAGATCATCAAGGACTGGGATCCCCGCCCAGTCGTGATGTACGACATGGCCCACGTGCTGGGTCTCTACGGCGCCTTCCAGGATCCGCTCGCCGAAGGCGCCGACATCGTCACCGGCAGCACCCACAAGACCTTCTTCGGTCCGCAGCGGGGAGTGATCGCCTCGACCCTCGAGAAGGGCCACCCTCTCTCGAAGCTTTGGCTCAACATCAAGGGCCGCGCCTTCCCTGGCTCGACCAGCAATCACCACCTCGGCACGCTGCTGGGGCTGCTGATGGCGACCTACGAGATGAACGCATACAAGCAGGAGTATCAGGATCAGGTGCGCCGCAATGCGAAGGCCTGGGCTAAGGCGCTCAAGGCAACGGGGCTCGACGTCCAGGGAGATCCGGCCGACGGCTACACCGAGACGCATCAAGTCGTGATCCGCGTCTCCGAGCATGGGCCGGCCGACCAGATCGCCCGCCGGCTCGAGGACAACAACATCGTCTGCAACTACCAGGCGCTCCCCGACGACGAGACCTTCCTGCAGTCGAGCGGACTGCGCACCGGTGTCCCGGAGATGACGCGCTTCGGCATGCAGGAGGAGGACTTCGGGCCGCTGGCGCAGTTCTTTGCCGACTGCGTGATCCGAGACAAGCCGGTCGCCGATGAGGTCGCCGCCTACCGGCAGAAGTTCCTGACGATGCGCTATTGCCTGCCCGCCGCGGAAGCCGCCCCGCTTGCCGCCCGCGTGCTGCATGGGATCTTCCCGCGCTCGGACTACGCCAAGCAGTTCGCTGAGAACCTGCTCGCGCTCTGCTAATCGGCGAGGGCTCTACGCAGTCCTCAGGTCACCGCAGAGAACCGTCCCCCGCGCATCAGTCCTTGCGGCCGGATCCCCTGAACTGATCGTCGCGGTAGCGGAAGAAGATGTTGAAGGATGTCAGGGAGCCGTAGATGGTCGTGATGTACTGCTGCATCTCGACCTTCTCCGCATCGCTCAGCTTGGGATTACTGTTGAGCTTCTGCTCGAGCACCCGCAGGCGATCGCGCACCATCACGATCTTGTGGAAGAAGGTGTCGAGCGGCATGGACTTCTCCTGCGTGCCCCCGACCCCGGGCTTCAGGATCAGCTCGCCGCCCTCCCACCGCAGAGCCATCTCGGCCTGCGGTTCGTCCTCGGCGCGCACCGACTGCGCAACCAACTGCCGGAACTCTTCTACAGTCAGCGAGAGCACCGGAGAGTGCTCCTGATAGCTCTGCGCGCCCTGGCAGGTATGTTCGGATGTCGACTCGATCATGCTGGCCTCCTCCGCAGCGGGTGCACGCGCGATTGGCTCACCCTCCGCCCTGTGCGCTCGGGTGCCCGCGTTGCGGCACCCCGCTCCGACCTCAGTCCTTCTCGAGCGACCGCACGTCGCTCGATGGCTGGATCGGAATCAGGCAAATGAACCGCAGGACTTCATCGCCGGGATTGCGGAACTGATGCGGTGTGCCCGGCCGGATGAAGACGACACTGCCCTGCTCGAGAGACAAGATGCGTCTGCCCTCCGTGACCTCGCCCCGGCCCTCGAGGATGAAGATCTCATGTTCGTAGTCATGCTGGTGCAGCGGCGTGTGTCCGCCCGGCGCGACATCGAAAACCCGCATGGCGAAGTTGGGGGCCCCATCCCGGGCGGTGATCAGGTTGCGGATGAGCACGTCTTCCGCCCCCTCCATCGCCACCGGGAGTGCCGCCACCTCGGTATAGTGTCTGACGATCATGGCACCCTCCTCGCCGCGCGCCGAAATGCCCAACGGCCGAGAATCCCCCCATGCCGCCCGCACGGAGGGATTCCCACGTTGGCGCAACGGCCTCACTGCAGCCAAGGCCGTCTCTACTCAGCAGTGGACTACTACTGGCCCACGGGGAATTTCAACCCACCCTGGATATAGAGGTAGTCGAAACCGCCGTTGGAGTTGAAGCCGGCCCGGAAGGTCGGCATCATGCCTTCTCCCGATCCGATGTCGGCTCCGGCGCCGAAATTGAAGCCAATCTCGAGATCCGAGTGCGAATAACCCTCGTCAACCCACTCCACCCCGCAGCCGCTGCAATCGACATCTGCATCCGCCTTCCAGAAGTGGAACCCGAGGCCCCCGAAGAGGAATGGCGCGAAGCTGCCCTCAGTCTGGATGTCGTAGCGTACGTTTCCGATGAAGGCGATCGTCGACCATGAGTAATCCCACGTGCAATTGCAGCCACCGTATCCATCGCTTCCCTCATCCAAGCCCTTGGTCCAGAAGTCGATCCCGGCTTCCAGACCTAGATCGGGGGAGAGCTGGCCGAGATCGGCACCAGCGCTGATCATGAAGGTGCTGCCTCCAGGAGCTTCCAGGTCGACGAAGCCGATGCGCCCCTCGATCGCCTGAAGACCGATTTCACCCGCCGCCGGAAGCGTACCCAGACTCATCACCAGACCTGCACCACCATCATCGCCCACAACACTCTTGACCTGTTCACGAAACCCTCCTCCTCCGTGACCATTCGGAGATGCCTGTCCCATGCGTGACTGATTCGATCTCGAGGCGGGCCATCCCGCCGGGAGAAACCTAACCCAAATCGGGAATCCTGTCACCTAGCAGCTGGAGCGGGGTGACCAACCGGCACCAGCAGCAGGGGAATCTCCCCGGTAGGTAGGCCGACGACATTGCGGACGTGATCGTCGTCGAAGGCTCCGACGGCAACCGCCCCTAGGCCGCGGGCCACAGCCTCAAGCAGGAGATTCTGGCAGGCAAAACCTGCCTCCATTGTGGCATAGCGCTCACCGCGGATGCCGTACTTGACCGTCGTGCGCGACGGATCGGCCGCGATCACGACGATCAGCGGAACATCCTTGAAGCAGCGCTGCCCGTAGGCCGCCCCACTCAGACCCGCGCGCCGGTCGATCTCCTGGTGCCACTCGATTGAATGATCGACAACGCTGTAGCGCCCCACCCCCGATGAGGCGACGACATAGATCTCCAACGGATAGAGGGCACCGGCGGAGGGAACCGTCCGGTGCGTGAAACGCTCGCCGGCGTGCGTCTGTCCCCCCGCGGCCCAGAGCAACTGACCGACTTCCGCCGCGGTCAGCGTATCGGAGGCGAACGCGCGCACGGAGACGCGCTCCTGCAGCAGCGTCTCGAGCGGGCGGGATCCGGTCCGGTCGGGGGCGGGCAAGGCGTCGGTGCGCAATACCGAGAGCGCCGCCGCTGAGGCCGCCTCGCTCTCGGCGGCCCGGGCGTCTAAGGCGTGCGGACCGCCGCAAAGGGTCAGGAGCAGGACACTGCCCACCATGAGGAATTGACGACCCGATCGCATCGGCGTGTACATGTGCGCCTCCTTCTCGACTTGGGCCCCACGCGCGAACCGGGATCGAGGCCCCGCCGGGATGTCGGGCTAGCTGCCGAGCCCCATGAACCGCAGCATGCCCGCGGACGCCTGGCGGCCGGCGCCCATGGCGAGAATGACCGTCGCACCGCCGGTGACGATGTCTCCGCCGGCGAAGACCCCGGGGATCGAGGTCATCTGGGTCTCCTCATCAACGGATATATAGCCCCACTTGTTCGTCTCGAGACCCGGCGTCGTCTGCGGGATCATCGGATTCGCCTGGTTGCCCAGGGCGTTGACCACCGTGTCGCATGGAATCACGAAGTTGGTCCCTTCCTTGGGAAGCGGACGCCGGCGCCCGGACGCATCCGGCTCGCCGAGCTTCATCTCGATGCACTCCATCCCGGTCGCCCAGCCACGCTCATCGCCAATGATCTTCACCGGCGCGGTCAACCAGTGGAACTTGATCCCTTCCTCGATGGCATGCTCGAGCTCCTCGATCCTGGCCGGCGCCTCGGCCCGGGAACGGCGATAGACGACGATGACCTCATCGGCCCCCATGCGCAGCGAGACGCGCGCGGAATCCATGGCCGTATTGCCCGCACCAATCACTGCAACCCGCTTGCCCGCCCCGACGGGCGTGTCGTACTGGGGATGGAGGTACCCCTTCATCAGGTTGCAACGGGTCAAGTACTCGTTGGCCGAGAAGACGCCGTTGAGCGCCTCGCCGGGAATCCGCAGGAAGCTCGGCGCTCCAGCACCGACCCCGATGAACACCGTATCGTAGCCCATCTCCTCCATGAGCTGCGGAATCGTGAAGGTCGTCCCGATGACAGCATTCGTGCGGATCTCGACCCCTAGCTTGCGCAGGCCGCTGATCTCGTAGTCGATGATGTCGGTCGGCAGACGGAAGTCGGGGATCCCGTAGCGCAGAACCCCGCCGGCATCGTGGAGGGCCTCGAAGATCGTCACCGCCACGCCCGCCTTGGCCAGATCGGCCGCACAGGTCAGCCCCGCCGGTCCCGAGCCGATGATTGCCACCTTCTTCCCCGTCGGCGTGATCTCGCGGATCTCGTCCCAATCCCGCCCCATGGCGGCATCAGCCACGAATCGCTCGAGCCGGCCGATGGCGACCGGCTGCATCTTCTTGCCGAGAACGCACTCGGCCTCGCACTGGACTTCCTGTGGGCAAACGCGTCCGCAGACCGCCGGCAGAGCGTTGGCGTCCTTCAGAATGCGATAGGACTCCCGCAGATTGCGGTTGGTCAGCGCCTTGATGAACGCCGGGATGTCGATCGACACCGGACAGCCGGCGACACAGCGCGGTTTGGGGCATTGGATGCAACGGGAGGCTTCGATGAGGGCGGCGTCGACATCGTAGCCGAGGGCGACCTCCTTGAAGCTGCGGGCGCGTTCGTGCGGATCCCGCTCGGGCATCGGGGCCTTCTCGCAGGGGATCTCACTGATCTTCTTGCGCCCGGCGGCCTCGGTCTCTCGGGAGGCATCTTCCTGCAGCAGAGCCATCAACTTGCGCGCCGCCGGACTCTGCGGTTGTGCGTCGAGCGCTTTCGCCGGCCGCGCCGCGGCTCCCGCCTCGCGCGACTGGAGCGACTGGCGCACGGCCAGGGTCGGATCCTCTCCCTGCGCCACCGCAAGGTTGTAGAGCTCAAGCGACTCGCTTTCCTCGCGCCGGTAGCGCACCTGGCGATGCATCAACTCCTCAAAGTCCACCTCGTGTCCGTCGAAATCGGGGCCGTCGACACAGGCAAACCTCATCTTGCCGCCGACGGTCACCCGGCAGGATCCGCACATCCCAGTGCCGTCGACCATGATCGAGTTGAGGCTGACGATCGTCGGGATCTCGAAAGGGCGCGTGACATCACAGCAGGCCTTCATCATCACCATCGGCCCGACGGCAATGCAGCGTTCGGGACGCGGATCGCTCTTTTCGAGGACCTCCTGTAGCAGGGCGGTGACAAAGCCCTTCGTGCCGTAGGAACCGTCATCGGTGGCCACATGGAGTTCATCGCTGAACTCGCGAAACCTCTCCTCCCAGAAGACGAGATCCTTGTTGCGGAAGCCGATGATCGAGATCGTGCGGTTGCCGGCCTGCTTGATCGCCCGCAGCTGGGGGTAGACGGGCGCCACGCCGAGCCCGCCGCCCACGAGCACGACCGTGCCGAAGCGCTCGACTTCGCTGGGCAGCCCCAACGGGCCGGCGAAGTCGAGGCAAGCGGAACCCTCCTCGATCTCCATCATCTGCTTGGTCGTCTTGCCGACGACCTGGACCACCAGGGTGATCGTGCCCCGCTCGCGATCGAAGTCGGCAATCGTCAGCGGGATGCGTTCGCCCTGCTCGTGCAGGCGCAAGATGATGAACTGCCCCGGCTGCGCCGCGCGGGCGACATCGGGGGCCTCGACCTCCCACAAGAACGACTGCGGCGAGACAACCTCGCGCCTCACGATGCGGTACATCCCTGATCCCCTCCTCGGTAACAGCAAGCAGATCGGCGGATTATACCCGTCCGACCCCCGCGCGCAAAGCCGCTTGATGGCCTGATCCGGGACCGCCTGGTGGCGTAGGAGAGAGGTCGGCGAGACCTCGGCTGGGATCTTGAAAGCGATCGGATGCTGAGGTAGAATCGTTGGGTTATTGTCGCGGATTTTGACCTCGGGCCCCGGGCCCACCCTGCAATGGGGGACACATGGCGGACTGGAAGCAGCTACTGGAGGAAGTTCTGGGACCCGCGGACGCCTCGGCGTCCGTTCTGGATGCCGAGGCGCGCCAAGCCGCTGAGCGCATCCTGGCCGAGGCCTCCGCTTCGAACGAAACGGAGGCCTTACTGCATGAGCTGGACACCCACTACCCGGCCCGCGGCAACGGCGGGACCTTGATTCCCTCGCGAGCCTATCTGCGGGGGCGGTCCCTCCTCGAGCTCAACCGCGATGCGGAGGCGCTCGAGAGCCTGTTGCCCTCCTGTGAGAAGCTCGAGCAGCAGGGGAATTGGCCCGATCTGGCCGCAACGGCCGATGAGATCCTCCAGCAGACTGCCAGTGTCGAGGCCGCCCGCTACCTCGCTAAGGCCGCCGAGCAGGGGGGGGCGGAGGTGATCCCGGAAGGCAGCCTGACGCGCGCCCTCGAGCTCTTCCCCGACGAACACCGGCTCTGCTGGCTCGTGGCCGAGCAGCTCGAACGTGAAGGCGACTCGGAACGGGCCTTGGGCCTCTACACCGGTTGCCTGCCGGCGTTGATCGAAGGCAAGCGCCTCGACCGGGCCGAGGAGATCTTCGTGCGCCTCGAGGAGCACGAAGATACCGAGACCGTCGAGATCATGCTCCACGCCTGCGTCAAGCTCACCAATCAGAAACAATGGAACTTGGCCGACACTTACCTCGAACCGCTGCTGCCCAAGATCAAGAAGGCGGGTCTGGCCCGAGAGGCCTGGGACTTCTTCCTGAAGCTCCTCCCGAAGGCGCCGCCCGAATCGAACCTGCGGCGTTTCATGATGGACATTGCCCCCGACGCCTTGCCCGATGTCGATGGGGTTCTCGACTTGTTGGCCCGCAGCGGCATCCTCGACCCCAAGATCAAGGTCGAGACCGCCCGGAAGGCGCTCGACGAGCTGTTCGAGTTCGCCCCCGGGTACCGCGTCCTCCATCAGAGCTGGCTGGCCGGGCGTGTGCGCACCAACGAGGGCGACGCCCTGATCATCGACTTCGCCGGCCGCCCCGGACACCGCATGACGATCTCGCTGGCCCGCAGGGCACTGAAGGTGATCCCCGCCGACGATCTCCGGGTCCAGATGCTCGAGCATCCGGAGGAGGTCAAGGCGATGGTGCGCGAAAAGCCGGCCGAGGTGGCCTTCCTCGCGATTCGCGAGCTGGGCGGACGGGTCACGACCCAGGAGCTGCGCCGCCGGTTGACCGGCGACGTCATGCCGACCTCGCGCTGGAACACCTGGTGGAAGGATGCCCGCCGGGCGATGGAGGAGGACGAACGCTTCGATCTCTCCGGAAGCTTTCGCCAGACCTACGCGATCCGCGTGCGCAGTACCAAAGACGACGAGGACATGATCCTGCCGCGTCTCGACCGGCGCCGGGGCATCCGCGCCAATCTCAATCTCCTGCGTCGCTTCCTCGGTCAGCATCCGACCCACCATCAGCGCGCATTGCGTATGTACACGCCGGTGCTGACGCGCTGGCTGCGTGACGAGAAGACCAACCCCGAGGCCGCCATGGCGATCTGCCTTCTGTTGCGCCGCTGGCAGCGCCTCGACGAGGAGGATCTGCGGCGCGGTCTCCGCGCGATCCTCACCGACGGCATCGAGATCTCCGTGTTCGCCGACGAGAGCGACCAGCGCTTCATGGTCGAGCAGGCGCTGGAGATCGCCAAGCTCGGGCGCCCCGCGATCCTCTTCGCCCTCGGTTCGCGCTACGAGGCAATCCGCACCTTGGCCCTCGATCGCATCGCCGCCGATCCGGCCCGCTTCGAAGGCCTGCTCACCGAGATGCTCAATCACCCGGAGGAGCGGCCTCACACGGCGATGACGGTGATCGGGATGACGATCAGCGAAGAGCGGGAGAAACCCGCCTACCTGCCGTCTCCCTGGGTGGCGGCGGTGGCGCTCTGCCGGCTCGTCGAACGCACGGGGCGCGATATCCTCCGCAACCAGGCGATGCGCCTCTTCAAACCGACGTCTGCGTTGGCGCGGGCCCTGCAGACCCATCCGGTCTCCGATGAGGCACGTGGCTCCCTCGAAGATGAGCTCAAGCGCTGGCGCGAATCGGAGCGCTTCCTCTTCCCGATTCTGAACTTCTTCCACGAAATGGGACTCACCGAGATCACCGCCATGGTCCGCGAGGAACGCTCAGCGGCAACGAATCGCTTCCTGCGTACGTCGGATGGTCAAGGGGACAAGTACACCGGAATTTTCGTGACCCGCGCGACACGCGACCGCCTCGAGGAGGAGCGCGACCGTCTAGCCTGGGAACTGAAAAACACGATCGCCGACGCCATCCGCCACGCGCGTGAACATGGCGATCTCTCCGAAAACGCCGAGTACGATGCAGCCAAGGACAAGCAGGCCAAGCACGCCCAGCGCATCGGCGCCATCAACGAGATGCTGAGCAAGGCGACGATGATCGAGCACGTCACCGTCCCGCCCGGCGAGGTCGGCCCCGGCTCGCTGGTCACCGTGCGCTGGCAGGCGAGCGACGCCGATGCCCAGGAAACGACCCAGAGCTTCTGGCTCCTCGGTGACGGCGACAGCCGATTCGGCCGTGATGTCGTCTCCTGCTCCGCCCCGATCGGTCAGGCGCTGTTGGGGCGCAAGGTGGGCGACCCGGTGGTCGTCGAGCTGCCGGATGGCACGCGGCGCGGCGAGATCGTCGCCACCGAGCAGCGACTCCCCTCCGCGGGAACGACCGCTGGGTAGCGGGATGGAATCATGCCCGGCAGGAAGTGATCATGCCCGGCGCGGGGCAGAGATGGCCGCCACGGGGCAAAGACGACCAGCGGAGTGCTGCCATGACCGGCGGGGTGCAGCCGTGACCGGCGCGGGGCAGAGATGACCGGCGGGGTGCTCTTCGATTTCGATGGAACGCTGGTCGATACGTTTGACGATATCGTCGAGGGCGTGCAACGCATGCGGGAGCAGTCGGGCGGCCCACGCTTGAGTACGGCTGCGATTCGCCGGCACGTCGGCTGGGGTGCGGGCAACCTGGTCGGCCAATGCCACCCCCGCCTCGACGACTTGCGCCCCGACCGGCTACCGCCTGATGGCGAGCCGCTGCCGCTCGACGCCGCCGAGATCGAATCCGCGTTGCAGTCCTTCCGCCAGTTCTATGACCAGATCTTCCTGGAGCACTCTCGCCCCTATGACGGGATCCCGGAGCTGCTGGGCGCCCTGGCGCGGGATGGGTTCGACCTGGCGGTCGTCAGTAACAAGCCCGAGCGTTTTGTGCGCCAGATGCTGGCGGGGCTCGGGTTGATCGATCCGCTGCGGGTCGTCTTGGGCGGCGATTCCTTGCCGGTATGCAAGCCCGATCCCGAACCCCTGCGTGCCGCCGCCGCGCAGATGGGGTTGCCGGCCGAACGCTGTCTGATGGTCGGCGATGGGCCGCTCGACATCGCCGCCGCACAGGCCGCCGGCATCCCGGGCTGCGCCGTCAGCTGGGGACTGCTGCCCGAAGCGGAGCTGATCGCCTTGGGCCCCGCCTGTCTGGTCCACTCGGTCGCCGAGCTGGAAGCCTGGATCCGCAAGACCCTGCGCGCGATCGCCTACTCGCCGGCGCCCGCCGGGAAGTGATTCTCACCGCGCCGACGGCCCCCAAGCGACCCGATCTCGAAACTGTAGGCCTCCTCGGCGTGGCCTTCCCCGAGAACGCGAAAGAGGGTGACCTTGGCGTTGACCTGGGCTCTGGCTTTGGGTCCAGCCCGGGCTTTGGCCTGGGCTCTGGTCTGGATTCTGGCCTGGGATTCAGTGTTGGCGTCGGCTTCGATTCTCCCCCCCTGCCCCAGCCCCGTACTCCGCCGCGCGGTTCGGACCTCGAGCACGGAGTAGAAAGTGTGATCGGATTCACTGGCGAAGAAAAGCGAGGGGTGACCATGGGGCTCAGGCGCAACCCGTCCGTCGGGCAGGAAGCACGCGGGTGGGAAGCCGGCTCCCATGTGACTCGATTCGAAGTAGTGTACGCCGCGGATGTGGTGATGATTGACGGCATGGTTGTGCCCACCGATCACAAGATCGGCCCACTGCTCGAACAACGGCACGAGATGCGTCACCAAGTGATCGCCGGCATAGTCGATCGGATCCCCAAAGGGCGGGCGCGCGTTGTACCCTTGGGCGAAGGGCGGGTGATGCGCGAGGACGATCCGCAGCGGGCGGGCGCGCTCCGTGATCCATCGCCGGTCCGGCTCGCCGACTGATTCGGCCTCGATCTGCCCGCGCAACCACTCGTACTGCGGCGCCCCCGGCTGCACCGACGCGAAGGTGAAGCGGCCCGGAGGCTCGTAACAGGGGCCCGTGCGAGTATCGTGATCTCCCCTGACCCAGCGCCGGGCAGCAAAGAGCGAGATGACATCCACCGGCCCGATGCGTGTCCGGTACCAGCCGCGGACGCGCCCCGCCCTCTCCGGAGTCTCTGTCTTCTCTGGCGGACCCGTCTTCCCTGTCGAACCTGGCTTGTCTGTCGAACCCGGCCTGTCCATCGGACCCGTCTTCCCTGGCGCACGCGCCTCCGCCGGCGTGTTCCTCCTCCACGAAGCTCCCGAATCGTCCGGCAGGAACAACGCCGCAAAGGTCGCGATGGTCCAGTTCCCCGGCGTCACGCCGCGGAAGCGTTCCTCCGCCGTGACCGGAACGGACCCCCCAGCGGGACCGCTCGAAACCTCATGGTTCCCGGGGCAGGCGACGCAGGGCAGCGTCGAGATCAGGGGCCAGCCCGTCGGCGCCCGTGCCTCGCACGTCTTGGATTCGGGGAGGAAGAGATGCGCGACGGGGGCCCCCAGACTGTCGAAGAAGCCGCGACCCTGCGCGTCTCCCGCCCAGCTCTCCAGGCGATCGGGAATATGGGTCAGATCGCCGGCGAAGAGCAGCCCATTGAAGGCCCCGCCGGCGGCCTGACGGCGGATGGCCGTGAGGGTTCGGAGCACTCCGGGTTGGAGCTGGTGATCGGAGAGGAGCAGGAAGCGCCAGGTGCCAGGGTCCTCTTGCGGGCGCTGTAGCAGAATCCAGGGCGTACCGAGTTCTCCGCAGCGCACGCGATAGCGCAGCCGGCTACCGCCCTGCGCCCCCGGTCCGGCGGTGAGCGACATCGATGCGCTCGCCCGCCTGATTGCCGGCCCCAGGGGCGTCGAGCTCAACCTCATCGAGCAGCATCCGGCCCGTTCGGCAGATCCTTCGTCTTGCCAGAGGAGCACGGGTGCCTCCGGCGCAACGGCGGTCGAGCAGGAGACGAGCAAGCGGATCTCGCACTCCTCTGCGTGTGGCTGGATCACCCAAGGAACCGTGAGCGGCTCGAGCGCCATGGGTCCTCCCCTCCTTCACAACGGTACCCGTATCGTACGGGACACCATCGTGCAGACGAAAGCCCCTCGGCCGGACGCCCCTCGGCCGGACGGAACCCCGGCCGGACGGAGCGAACCGGGCCCGGGCCCGTCGGGAGCGACCACGGGCTCGCCCCGGCGTTGGCGCTTGCTGCCCGCCTGCCGGCGCGCTATAGCAGGATCATGTTCTCTCGTGCTCTGATTCTCGGTGCGACCGGCATGATCGGCGCTCACGCCCTGCGCGCCTGTCTGCGCCGGGGCATCGCCGTGCGGGCGCTGATCCGCCCGCAGAGCGACCGCCGGCTCCTTGAAGGTCGTGATGTCGAGATTGCGCTCGGCGACCTGTTCGACCGGGGATCGCTGGAGCGCGCGCTGGCCGGATGCGACCTCGCCATCCACTGCGCCGCCGCCTACCCGACGCGCTACTTCGGCAAGCGGGCCTTCCTGACCCATGCCCGCACTGGCATGGCCAACGTGCTCGCGGCCGCTGCCGCGGCCACCGGCAACGCCGGCCCCGGTGACAGCGGGCTCCGCCGGCTGGTCTATGTCAGCAGCGCAACCACCATCGGCCGGCCTCCCGGCACCGAATCATCAGCCGCGCGGCCGGCGCGGGAGGACGATCTCCTGCGCGTACCCGATCAGTCCCCCTACTTCGCGGCGAAATCTCTGATGGAGGACCTGGCACGCGATGCCGCTGCCGAAGGGGTTCCGCTGGTCATCGTCAATCCGACCTTCTGCGTCGACGAGTATGACGATCATCGCACGACGGCCCAGCTGATGATCCCGCTCGCCAAGGGTCAGATCCCCGCCTACTTGCCGGGGACGCTCAACGCAGTTCCCACGCGCGACGTCGGAGAGGGGATCGTGCGGGCGGCAGAACGGGGACGGATCGGAGAGCGCTACATCCTGGGTGGGGAGAACCTAACCAGCCGCGAGTTCCTGGCACGCTGTGCGGAGACGGTGGGCGTCTCTCCCCCTCGGGTCGCGATGCCGATTCCGCTCGCCGAGGCGCTGAGCTGGATCACCGAGGCGTTCGCCCATCTGGGCGGCGGACGGCCCCTGTTCCCCATGGCGGGTATCCGTATGATGAAGTGGAGTCAGCCCTACGCCACCGATCGCGCCAGAGAAGAGCTCGGCTACACTCCGAGCTCGGTCACCGCGGCGATCGAGCGCGCCTATGCCTACTACCGGGCGCGGGGCTGGCTGTGACGGCTGGTCATTCCGGCGGCGGGAGCGACGCCGCGGTCCGGCAGGATGCGCCAGCACCCCGCCGGACCGCGGCCCACACGCCACAATGGGCTATTACTCGCCGCCGCCGCAGATGACCAGCATGAAGGGCGCGTCGCTCACATCGGATGCGCCGCTCTCCAGGTCGGTCACCTGGATCGAGTATCCCGTGCTATCCAGACTGCAGCCAAAGATGTTCTCCCAGTCATACTCACCCCAATTGGGGGCGCCGGGAGTGATCTCTTGGCATACCGTCCCGTACTGAAGCAGCTCGATCATCACCGTCGCACCAATCCCACCACAGGCGTCGCCGGCCCACTCCCAGGTAATGACATCCGAGCCACCGAGGCAGATCCTCTCGCCGCCGTTGGGATAGGTCACCGTGACTGCGCAGATGGGCGGCGTGAGCGTACATTCCTGTATGGTGTAGTGGAGGTAGGTGGCCCAGCTACTGCCGGGAAATCCGGGCCCTTCCGCCCAGGCGGTTTCCTCTTGGACGACGCCACTTCCCTCTTCCATGCGCTCGACGGCAGCGTGCACCGCGAGAACGAGTGTGTCGCCCAGCAGATAGCCATAGTCAGCGATGCTGATCTCGTACGTGAAGGAGGTGACCGGGGGATCATGCTCGGTCGCCAAGTCGAAGTGCCCGACCTTGGGATTGCCTGAGCCTGTCTGGGGAAGGGTCTCAAGCGTCCGGGCCACAGCAGCGTGGGATTCCGTCAAGTACCACCCATTCGCCGTCACGATCTCGATGGATAGGTAGTCGGCGTCATTGGAGATCGTGACACTCCCCGCATCGATGTACTGCCCGGCCCACAGTGTCACCACCTTCGTGTCACCGCATGGATTGAGCATTGAGATCGGCACAGCATCAGCCGGGGCCATGCTCCTGTCGGGAGCTACTGTTTCGGAGCAGCCGAGCACGCCTGCAATGACCGTGATCAGTGCAATGACGAGGGTTCTCGAGTTGTTCAACGTAATCCTCCTTCCGCTGTGAGGCAATCCGGACACACTGACCCGCACCGGCGCTCTCAGACGCCATGTGGCGCGGGATGCAAAGCTCGGGGATCACTCTTTGCAATGCTACCCAACATACTGGGTATCGGCAGGTATCCGGAAGAGAGCGGCGAGAAGATGCTTCATGGATCCTAGGAACTTCGGCTCGCCCGAGCAAAGTGGCTGGAATCGTCCACCTGGAGCTCGGTGGCAGCGCGTCCGGGAAGCACCGGTTCTTGATCGTTTCGGACCCGTAGATCCTGCGGATCAAAGCCAGGACGCCAGCCCCGAACGCGTGCGGGGGCGCTGCACGCAGCCGGGGCTCCCAGCGCGAGGGTTTTCAACTATCGCACGAGCAGCAAACGCGCAGTTCGTGTCTCGCCGGCAGCCCGGAGTCGCAGCACATAGGCCCCAGTCGGAACCTGGCGGCCGCGCTGATCGCGGCCATCCCAGATGACGCGATGGTCTCCCGCGGGACGCCGCTCAGAGACCAGTGCCCGCACTTGTCGGCCGATCAGATCGAAGACGGCCAAGTTCACATCGCTCCGGGCCGGCAACGCAAAACCGATCGAACTGCTCCCGACGGCCGGGTTGGGCCACGGGCATTGCAGCGTCAGCGCCCGCGGCACACCACGAGCTCCCGGCCCATTGTCGACCGCCGCCTGCCCGCCGACCACCTCGAGGGCCACCAGCGCGGCCGCGCTGCGCGACTCACCCACCATGACGACAATCTCGGCCTCGTGGGATCCCGCGGCCAGGTCTGCGGCCGAGGCGTCCAGCTCGATAAGCGCCACCGCACCCGCCGCAATCGTGCCGGCGGTGGGAGTGGCACGCAGCCACGACACGCTCTCACCAGAATCGATGTTCAGTAGACGGATGCGGAAAGAGAGCGGCTCGACACCTTGAGCGGCAAGCACGATACGAAGCTCCCCAGTGCGCGACCCACCAACCTCGAGCACCCAGGAAAGCCCCGCGGGGTTGAGATCCACGACCGGCGGCACTTTCTCCTCGACATCGATCAAAGCCACATGGGGAATGTGATTGAAGCCGGTCACCGTCAGGGTGATCGCCTCGTGCCGGGGCAGCGGGGCCAACCCCTCGATACGCGCATCACCGGATTCGTCGGTCAGTGCCGATCCCAGTGTGGTTCCCTGGAAACTGAGGGCGCAGAGCGCACCGGCCACGCCCGGCACGGAGAGCGTGAAGCTTTCCGCCTCGGGATCGATGCGCCGCGCGTGATCGACCGCAAGCGGTTCGGGGGTGTCACAGCGCACGACCATCGAGGGATCGCCGAAGATGTGCCAGTGCAGGAACTCGCTGCGGCCGCCCGGGTCGTACTCGTCCATCATCAGGAGGCTGCCCCGGTAGCAGAGCGCCCCAAAGACGGTCTCGCTCTCGGCGACCAGGAGATCGACCGTCTCGTCTTGAGCGGCCATCGGCGGCGCCCAGGCCATGTCGGCGGAGGAGGCATACATGCCGACCGCACCTGTCGGCATACCGTTGTGGCTGGCCCGTAACCAGGCCTCGGCGAAACAGGTGCCCGAGGCGAAGCGCCCGTTCTTGCAGGCTACCGAGAAGACCCACGGCAGCTGGTTGTGATTCTCCAACGCACCGACCTGCTCATTGCTGAAGCCGGTCGTCGTCCAGCGCATCGAGGAGCCGTGGCCGCAGTAGTTGATGATGCTGCGGCCCGCATTGACGGCATCGGTGACCATCTGCGCGGTCGCCTGGTAGGGAATCGCCGCGTAGATCGTGTCGACTTGCGTATAGGTGAAGTTGAGCAGATCGGTGCGGATGTAGTCGATGTGAATGAAGTCCGCCTCGTCGTCGTCTCCGTACTCATCCCCCTGTCCCGAACCGATGCCGACACCCTTGTGGTACCAGCTTCCACCGACCTCGGGACTCTGCTCGTAGTCGACGAACTTGCGGACCTGCAGGATCACTCCCTCGACCGTCTCGGCCGAGAGGCGACCAACGATGAGATCCGGGTAGTAGTCGTCGCCCTCGACCAGCGAGTAGGAAGGGTCGGAGTATCCGAACGGAACGTAGGGCGACGGGACTTGCGCCGCATCCCCGACGAGCAGCACGTAGGCCAGATTGTGAATCCGATAGAGGCTCTGGATGTAGGCCAGCAGCAAATCGGGATCCGTCGCCCCGGCACCCGTATGCGAGAGCGGGACCAGCATGGTCGGCAGGCCGCGCTGGTTCTTCCAGGTGACGAAGGGCTCCATGTAGGGCACGAACTCATCGTGGGCAATGATCAGCATCTTGCCCGGCGCCAACTGATCGTTCGAATTGGGAGGCACGAAGTTGAGGAAGTGCTCGGCGTAGAGACCGGCAAAGACGGGCGCCATCTTCTCCGGGGTCCTGGAGCGAGTCAGCAGGTTGTGCTCGGCGGCGCCGACGGGCACGACCTCCACCTCCACACGGTCATAGACCCGCAGCCGGCGCTGCCCGGGATTGTACTGCACCGGATGAAGCTCGACCACCAAGCCCCGGTAGTCGCGCAGGACATAGGGCTCGCGCCGAGCGAGGAGATCCTCTGGGTACCAGCGATCCTCCCCGTAGACAGCCCCGAACTCATAAGGAATAGTGGCCGGATCTACCGTGCGCAGCAGCGGACCCTTCGACGGAATGACATCCAGGTCGGAATACTCACGAAAGCTGGACGCAACCACCCGCACATCCATGCGGGCGTCATCGGGGATGATGATACTGCGGCAGACATACGGGAGCGCCGGCGCGCCCCTTTCTCGCAGCTGCGGCTCTCCATCGATCCGCACATCGACATGGCGACGCCCGTCGATCTCGACCGGAACTATCCGGAAGCCTTCCAGATCGAAGACCAGACGGGTGCCCCCGGCGGCGAGTTCATCGGTCGCGACGCTGACCCATTCCGTTGAACTCAAGGTGGAGGCGGCCCCATCCAGGGGCACCAGCGTGCCCGAGTCCGCGGCCGGCGCCGGCGTTGAGACGCCCGCAGCCCAGATGAGCCCGATGATGATCGATGAGTAGTAACAGCCCCTCATGCAGTCGTCCCCTCCATGCAGCGGTCTCTTCCGTCCGCTCGTGACCAGGGACCACCTGCTGCCGCCGACGCAACGACCCACCGGGCAGAGGGCAGACGGCCTGCCTCGGACAGTCCCTCATCTGTTCGAAGTAGAACAAGTATAGCAAAGTACGGCAGATGGGTTCTCGCCGGAGGCAGGATTTCTCCATTTGGCCCCTGCTTGGCCCCTGTTTGGCCCCTGTTTGGCCGCTGCCCCCAACCCAGGAGCGGTTGTGGGTGCCCCGTACCGCCCCATTTCCCTTGGGCATAGGCAATTCGACTGATACACTCCATGCTTGAGAAGCAGTCTCGGCCTCAGGCTGCCCCACCCAGGCCGCACGATCACCAGCCAAGGAGATCGGCATGAAGCAGCGTAATCCCCCCGGCCGCAATTGCCCTGGTCTCTCCCGGCGCGCCTTCCTCGGCGCCACTCTCGGCGGTGCGGCCCTTGGGTTGATCCCCCCGGCACCGGCTGCGGCCCGGCCGTCCGGCGCGAGTGGGCACCTCGCGACCGCGGGGGAGCTCTTCCGCGACTACACCGGCCGGTTGTGCTACAACGAAAACCCTCTCGGTCCGTCTCCGCTGGCGATGACCGCGATGGCCGACAGCATCCCGATGGGACACCGCTACACCGATTGGTATGCCGAGTCCCTACGGAGCGATCTCGCCACCCTGCACAGCGTCGGCAGCAACCAGATCATCGCGGGATGTGGAGCGACCGAGATCCTGCGCCTCTGTGCGCTCGCCTTCGCCGACCCCGCGGGCAATGTGGTCAGTCCCTATCCTTCCTACTCGCAGTTCCCGAGCGATGCCGGGTTCCTGGGGGCGAGTGTGCGCTACGCCGACCTCGATGCGAACTACGCTGTCGATCTCTCGGCAATGGCGGCGCAAGTCGACGCGAATACGACCGTGCTCATTCTGACTAACCCGAACAACCCGACCGGCCCCGTTCTGGGCGCGAGCGAGATCAGCGCCTTCATCGACGCCCTTCCCGCACACGTGGCGGTGATCATCGATGAGGCCTATCACGAGTACATCCAGGATGCCGGGTACGCCTCGGCGATGGAGGATGTACGCCAGGGGCGCAAGGTCGTCGTCATCCGGACCTTCTCGAAGGTCTTCGGCCTGGCCGGCGTACGGATCGGATATGCGGTCGGCCATCAAGATCTGATCTCGGCGGTGCGCAGCTGGCAGACCTACGGTACCGTCTCGCGTCCCGCCATGGATGCGGCCCGCGCGGCCCTGGGCGACAGCCAGCACATCACCGACACCGTCACCCTGTGCAATCAGGCCAAGCAGTACTGCTTCGATGAACTCGACCTGATGGGCCTCGACTACATCCCCTCGGAGACGAACTTCTTCATGGTCGATGTCGACAATGGCGCCTGGGTGCGCTCAGAGCTGGCCAACGCGGGAATCCTGGTACGGCAGGGTTGGGGCATGCCGCAACACATCCGCGTCTCGACCGGCACCATGCAGGAGATGGAGGACTTCATCACCGAGTTGCAGAACATCCTGGCGGCCATGGCCAGAGGTGAGCCGGGGCTGCCGCGAATCACGTCGCTCGACGGCAATCAGCCCAATCCATTCCGCGGAGCGACCTCGATCGGGTTCGGGCTGGCGCACTCCGGACGCGTGCGCCTGGAGGTATTCAGCATCGAGGGGCGGCGATTGCGCACCCTCATCGACGGGCCCGTGGAGGCAGGCCGGCACACGCTGCGCTGGGATGGCCGGGATACCCAGGGCCACCCGGTCGGCGCGGGCTCCTATTTCTATCGGCTGATCGCGGGCGATGTGCGAGAGACGCGCCGGATGATCCGGCTCTGATTTGGTCCTGCCGGACCGCCCAACGCCCCGAACGAATTCTCGGTCTCGGAGCCCTGGTCTGGAATCCCCGGTGTCTGGTTCTCGGTCTCTGGCCTTCGGTCTCTGGCCTTCGGTCTCTGGGTCTCGCTCTCAGTTCCCCGGCCCTAATGCGGATCTCGGAACATGCTCCGCAACCGGCCCCAGCTCGGGACTTCCACCGAAGTCTCGTCGCAGGCCGCGCCATAGCGACCCATCTGGCCTACGCACCCGCCGGGGACCTGGGATGAGGCGCAGGGCGAGTCGAAGGTGATCGTAAGATCCCCCAACGGCGCATCGCAGAACTTCGGATCCTGGAAGATGTTGCCGTTCGCCGGCGAGGGCGGGGAACAGACCTCGACATCGCCCGCGAAGTTGTCCCAGAAGGCGTTGCAGGCCACGGCAGGCGTACCGCTACAGTAGATCGCCGCCGTGCCGTCGTGCCGGCAGAAGATGTTCTGAACGATGTTGGGGGATCCGAAGTAGACGTAGATTGCGGAGCCGAACGCACTGCCCTCATTGCCATAGAAGGTGCAGTATTCGATCACATCCGCGAAATCATCCTGGTAGATCGCACCACCCTCCGCCGCGGTGTTCTCGACGAAGAGATTGCGCGTGATCGTTGCGTCGGCGACATCGCCGGCGGCATACAGGGCACCACCACGGGAGTCGGCCGTGTTGAGGCGGAAGGTATTGTCGGCGATCTCATCGCCCGAGATGCTCGCGACATAGATGGCGCCACCCAGGTAGTCGCAATGGTTGTTCTCGAAGATGCAGTTGCGAATCTGGCTCTCATGGCAGATGAAGTAGATCGCGCCGCCATAGAGCGCGTCGCAGTGACGGAACTCACAGTTCTCGATGGTCAAGCCGGTGCAGCGGGCGTCGATTGCTCCGCCGTCCGCGAATGTCGTGCAATATTCGAAGGTGGAGTTGGCAATGCGGGAAGTGGTCCCGGACGGATTGTAGGTGTAGATCGCGGCCCCCCCATAGAGCGTTCCCGTGGCCTCGAGATGTGAGAAGGTACACTCATTGACATCGATGGAGCAGGAGTCGACGTAGATGCCGAGTCCCCCCCCGGTGGCGGTGAGATTCTCGAAAGTACAGTTCCAGATCTTACAGGGTTCCTGGGTGTAAATCTCGATCGCCGACCCGTTGCCGGTGAAACGAATGCCGTAGATCTCGAGCGTGGCGCCGCTGTCGACAAAGAGGGTGCGCCCGTTGTGCGGCTGCCAGTTGACCTGCCCAAACACCTCAGCGATGAAGACCAGGTCTTCGGTGAAGCTGACGAATTCGGTGTAGGTCCCAGAGGCGATCTGGATCGTGTCCCCGTTGCTCGCCGAAGAAACCGCGCCCCCAATCGTCGGCGAGTCGCCGCCGCCGCCAGGATCGACGATGTAGGTCGTTGCCTGCGCGGCGCCCGGGAAGACGAGCGTCAGGCCCAGAGCCAGAGCGAGCAGGCCCACGACCATCGGATGAAAGCCCAGGTCGAGAAGGGGCCGGCGGGGCTCTCTGGTGGGAAGCGTCCGGGGGATCTTCATGGCATCCTCCTGGGAAACGGGGCACCGTGTGCGCATCGCCCCGGATCTGTTTCGCGCTCGGCATCTCCGTGCCGGCGAGGGCCGGGAACGGTCACAGGTTCATCATTCGGCGCAAGCGCAGATATTCGTTAGTGATCCGGAGACGAACGTCGATCGCTGCAGATGGCCCCGCCCGGCGGATCGGCCGACGTGGCAGGGCATTGCCCACCAGACCCAGACATGGTCCCCGCCGGCCCGCCGGGTTCCCACTGGCACCGGCATTCGCAACCGAGGTATCCTGGAGCAGTTCCCGTGCCCCCGACGCTGGGGAAGGCGCCATGCGTGCCGTGAGTGAAGGCCTTGCTGGTAGGGGGACCGGGGATCGGGACCGTGGAGCAATGATTTCCGGAGACTCAGTAGGTGGCCGGGCCGCCCGCGAGTGCTCGGACGACAAGGGGGGTGGCTGAAACGACGTAGACGAAGGACGCCGGTCGGCGTTCCGTTGGCACGGAGGGGATCTATGGGTGACACGCCAGACTTCGACGTAGAAGCGGCACACAAGTACTTCTCAGTCGACTGCTTCAATCGGGTTTGGGGGCTCCTCGACAAACCAGAGCGTACGCCCCAAGAAGACCGGGACATCGTCCAGTTGTGCCTTGCCTCCGTGTGGCACTGGACGGGAAGAGAAGACTGCACCGATACGAACATGTCGATTGGCTACTGGCAGGCCTCTCGTGTGTTTGCCACGATTGGACTGCCAGACGAGGCAAGGAGATACGGGCAACTCTGCCTGGAGGCGAGCCAGGGGCCTGATATCCTTCCGTTCTATCTGGGGTATGCGTACGAGGCATTGGCACGGGCGGAGGCCGTCGCCGGCAACGAGGACAAGGCGCGGGGACACCTGGCTGAGTCGCGTCGCATAGCCGAGGGCCTGCCGAATCCTGACGCGAAGAAGCAGTTGCTCGCCGACCTCGATGCACTCGCCCCGCGGTTGACCGGCTGATGATCCAGGCGGCCGGCCAACCAGCTCATGCAGCCCGAGTCGATTGCCGCGATGTAGGAATATCGAAGGAAGTGTCCTGATGCGTGCAACCCTGGTCGCATGCCTAGTTGCGTCGCTGCCTCCCTTTGGGGCGTGTCCGAGCAGTGCAGTCGAGGAGAGCCCGAGAATGGACGTGCATCTTGAAGACCTGATCGTGACTGTCATCTATGACAACCGAGGGGGTGCCGAAGGGCTTGGGCCGGCCTGGGGATTCGCGTGTCTTGTCGAGGGGTTGGAAAAGACCATCCTCTTCGACACCGGCGGTGATAGCCCCACTCTGCTGGGGAACATGGCCAAACTCGGCGTTGAGCCCCAGGACATCGACGTGGTTGTGCTGTCCCACGCCCACCACGATCACACCGGCGGACTGGCTGGTTTCCTCGACGTGCACAACGACGTGACGGTCTACCTTCTGGAGTCCTTTCCCAATGACATTGGAAGTGATGCGCGGAACCGAGGCGCCGAGGTGATCAAGGTCAGTCAGCCCACTGAGCTCTGCGGTGGAGCGACGCTGACAGGGGCGATGGTGGGCCGGGCGGGCATCCAGGAGCAGTCCCTGCTCCTCTCGACTGACTCAAGCGCGGCTGTCGTGACCGGCTGCGCTCACCCGGGCATCCTGAGCATCGTGGAGCGAGCGAAGGAAGTCACTGGCCGAGAGGTTCGCGTCATCATTGGAGGTTTTCACCTGTTCAGGGACAGCGACGCCTCGATCCGGGGGACCGTATCGCGTCTGCAGGAGCTCGAGGTGCGCTGGGTCGTGCCCTGTCACTGCTCCGGCGATCTGGCGATCCAGAGATTCGCGGACGCCTATGATCATGCGTTCCTGCGCTGCTCTGTGGGTGCCGTGATTCCCGTAGGGGAGTTGCTTTGCACGGAGCATGGGGATGAGCAGCCACCTGATTAGCGCTGCTGCTGACGGGCTTGACTGTCACAGCGGCTGCATGCCATGCGGCGCGCCAGCCTTGACGCTGGCGTCCGATGGGCGATCCGTTCGTTGTGCTCTGATGGAGACACGATGATATCAATACGTGAATTGCGACCTGAAGATGACCTGGCTGCCGTCCTCACGCTGTGCAAAGACTTCTTGGCGGAGTATGAGGGTCATCACAGGGAGTTCTTCGACACCGGCAACCTGAGCGATGCTGATATCTCCGGCCGGTTTCTGCAGTCCATGGAATCAGACAGCAGCGCCACCATCATTGCCCTCGTTGATGACGCGATTGTCGGTTACGCCTCTCTCGCTGTGCGCGAGCAACCCCGTTTCTACAGAATCAAGAAGGTCGGCGTCATCTCCGGTCTCATGGTAGCGAATGACCACCGGCGCAAGGGCATCGCTACGCGGCTGCTCGCGGCCGCGGAAGCCTACTTCCAGCGGAAGGCAATCGGATACTTCACGGCCTACACGGCAGTCGCCAATCACGCGGCAATCGAATTCTACGAGCACAATGGCATGGGAGCGCTCCACACAACATTCATCGGAGAAACGGGAAGCACAATCGGGTAGCCGGGGGCGTCTTGCCCTGATCCGACAAAAGCTCGGGGTATTCTCATCCCTCACCCCACCTCACCGCCGATCCAACACCCGGTAGGCCACCGCCTCGCCGACACGGGCTTCCTCGATCTCAGCGCACTCGGCTGGATCCGCGATCGTCCGCGCCAGACGCAGGATGCGGTGGCAGCCCGGCGGGGTTGTCCGTGGCTCTGCATATCCAGGACGTGCCGTCGCCATTCCGACAGGCTGCGCTCCCACTTGCCCGGAGCACTCCCAATGTCATGGTTCCCACCTCTCTCCGCCTAGCAGAGTACTGGCCGTCCGCGAGAAACGCGGCGGCCTCCGACTCACCCAGTTCTCCCTGGCGCAAGGAGACGCAACCGAGGTATCCTGCCTCCGTTGCGTCCCCACAAAGGCCACGAGTTGGTTCGCTCCGTCAGCGTTGGTGGTCTCGACCGGATCGGGGGCGCGGGCCGCAGAGACCGTGGGATCACTGGAGTCAAGAGAACCAGTAGTTATGCCGCTCTGCATCGTTGGCACACCACAAACGGTATACGCAGAGTCAGAGTGATGAGGGAAGCCTACGAGCATCGGGACGCACTCATGAACGCAGTTGTCATGGAACGCTACGGCACGCCCGACGTCCTGCAGCTGCGGGACGTGGCAAAGCCCACGCCCAAAGCCAATGAAGTCCTGGTTCGTGTGCACGCCGCCTCCGTCAACGATTGGGACTGGGGCCTCCTGCAGGGCACGCCGTTCGTGAATCGCATGATTAGCGGTCTTTTCACACCGAAGGTGCAGATCATTGGCGGTGATATCGCTGGGCGTGTTGAAGCCGTGGGCAAAGATGTCAAAGCGTTCGAGCCGGGTGATGAGGTCTACGGCGATTTGTGTATGAGCGGTTTCGGTGCGTTTGCAGAATACGCCTGTGCGCCGGAAGCGTGCCTCGCGCACAAACCGACCAGAATGACCTTTGAGCAAGCCGCCGCCATCCCGCAGGCGGGCATGCTGGCGGTGCAGGGCCTCATCGATGTGGGCCGGATTCAGTCCGGCCAAAAGCTGCTCCTGAACGGGGCAGGCGGGGGCGTTGGTACGTTTGCCTTGCAGGTGGCCAAACTCTACGAGACCGAGGTGACCGTGGTCGACAAGCCCGGCAAACTGGAAATGCTGCGTGCCATGGGCGCGGACTACCTCATTGATTGCCTCAAGGAGGACTTCACCAAGGGCGGCAAGTGCTATGATCTGATCCTCGATGTGAAGACCAACCGTTCGCCATTTGCCTACGCACGTGCACTGAATCCAAACGGCACCTATGTCACCGTCGGCGGCAACACATTGCGCCTGATTCAGGCCCTGGTCCTGGGTCCGCCAATGTCGCGAATCTGCACCAAGCACGT
Source organism: Candidatus Eiseniibacteriota bacterium (assembly GCA_023129715.1). Classification (GTDB taxonomy): domain Bacteria; phylum Eisenbacteria; class RBG-16-71-46; order CAIMUX01; family WJJG01; genus JAGMBO01. The sequence continues at coordinate 121,327 of JAGMBO010000008.1, forward strand.
GCGTATCGTCACCTTGAAACCCAACAAGGACCTCGCCTACATGAATGAGCTATTCGAAGCCGGCAAACTGGTACCGGTGATCGACGGGCCGTACAAGCTCGCCGATGTGCCTGAAGCGTTTCGGCTCTTTGGGACAGGCGATCATAAGGGCAAGATCATCGTCACCGTGGGGTGAACGCCGAAACGCACGTACTGGGGCGCGGAACGCACGACAGCGACGGGCGGTTCCAGTCTTCCACGGATTGGACGTGTCGCGTGAGTCCCCGGCATAGCAACCGGTTGCAGCGGACGGCGTTTGACGCCGCCGCTGAGCCGGAGCGTTAGGCTGCGGCTCGGGGCACGGAAACGGACAGGAATGGGGAAACCGGCATGAAAGAACGGGCAGTGATTATCCCAGTGATCATCATAGTCAATGCCTGCATATGGGGCTTCGCTATGATCATGTCGTCGCACACGCTGAGCGGCACCACTGCGTACCAGCAGATCCAGCACATCCTCGGTGGGTGCGCGGCGGCTTCGTTGCTGGTTGTGGGAGGCGGCATTGCCGGGATGTCAAGGAAGCCGAAGTCGGAGGAGTAGGCACTGTCTGTCTGATTGTGTCGGCGTCTTCGGCGAGTGAGTTCCCTGCAGCCTAACTCGGATGCTGCCCCTGGGGCAGTGGGCGGCACTGGGGTCACGGAGATACCGTCCACGCATGCCCTCCGCGCCTGGAGCTCACGCGCGGTTGCCCGGGTCCGTGTCACAAGGGAGTATGCGGATGAGAACGACCCTGATGATCCTCGGCGGCGCACTCCTCGTAGCTTCGATCATCCCAGCCATCTCGCTCGGTGAGGATGCGCCTGGGGACCGAGTTACCTACGACAACAAGACGTATCCGCTTTTTCCCGGCAGACTGGCCGAAGAACCTCGAGTACCCTCTCCGTTGATCACAGAGGACGGCAGAGAGATCGTCACCTGCTTTACTCTGGATGGCAGGTACTTCCTGGTTCCTGTCACGGTTGAGAACGGTGAGCCGCTGAACTACAGCAGCAATCAATGGTTGGGCAAGGGAAGACAGCTGGAAGCCGATTCGCTGGATTTCCCCGCTTTGGGCAGAACCGGTCTGCATTCTGAGGCGGAGCTGGAGCAGACCGAGACGATCACAGGCGTGCCAGTGGCGGAAATCACGCGAATCGGACGTCCGGGAGCGTACTCCATCGCGGGTTTCATGAGCCAGGACGAGGACATCGTGTCCGTACTCCAAGGCGATGACGGACTGGTTCGCCGGCTGGGGCTCACTCACCCGCAGTGCGCCAAGCCCTTGTTCCATGTCTTCAACGTCATTCTCTCCGTTGGAAAGGACTCTGAACCGGGCAATGTAGGAGGCATCCTATACGACGGCAGAAATGTGCATCTGAAGTTCTCCGGCCACAAGGGTTGGCAGGAATCCATCTTCAATGACGAGATCCTCGGATACTGGGAGATTGAGATCCGGAGGGAGCTGGACCAAGAGGAGGAGGCCTTCCTTTCCAGCCGATATCCACATCATGCTGCAGACAAGATGGCCGAGCTGACTGGCAAGCTCGGCTTCATCCATATAGGAGAGATGGTGCCATACTACATCATGCGATACGGTTTCTACGAGGGGCACACTTCGTATCGCGCCGACCCGCTTGCCATCGCGTGCATCTTCGGCCTGAAGAGCATTCAGGAGATTGAATCCGCCTTTGAGGGCAGGCTGTATCAGATCCTGACCAATCACTTCCGCGACGAGAGCAGCGGTGAGTGATGTGGCATTGTAGGAGGTGAACGCCGTCCAACAAGCCGATACAGGCCCCCGACGCCTCGCGTCGCTGGTGATCAGCATCCCGTTCGGCATCACGAAAAGGAGAAGACATGATCGCGAATACACTGTCCGCATGCATCGCCACTGAAAGGGACGGACCCTCCGAACATCTTGAGTGAGCATCATGCGGGACAGTCAAAACCACTTCAGAGGCCCACCAAAACGGCATCAGCCCAGAGGGCTTACTATTCTCTATGAAGATCGTGATATCCTGGTTGTGGATAAGGCGAGTGGTCTTCTAACCGTGAGCACTGACAAAGTCAAAGAGAACACGGCGTACTATCTCTTGACGAAGTACGTTCGGAAAGGCAACCAGAAATCAAGACACCGGGTGTTTATCGTGCATCGCCTGGATAGAGATACTTCCGGTACTACCGTGTTTGCCAAGACTCTCGATGCCAAGCGCTATCTTCAGGAAGAGTGGCAGCAGTTCCAGAAGACGTACTATGCCGTGGTACATGGAAAGTTGCCGGAGACACAGGGCATCATTGCATCATATCTTGCAGAGAACCGTGCGCACAAAATGTATTCTGTCGATGATCCTGCAAGAGGCAAGCTTGCCAGGACCGGCTATAGAGTTCTGAGAGAAGCACGGACGTACAGTCTGCTTGAAATAGATCTGCTTACAGGTAGGAAGAATCAGATCCGGGTCCATCTTGCGGACCAGGGCTGCCCCGTAGTTGGAGATAGGAAGTATGGGGGAAAGGGAAAGGGAAAGGGCATCAAGAGGCTTGCGCTTCATGCGGCTTCCATCACGATAGTGCACCCCTATTCAAGAGAGGAGATGACCTTTACAGCAAGGATTCCCGCCTACTTTCAGGTACTCATGAATACCTAAGGAAAACCGTTGGGTCAAGCAGTCCACGGCGGCCTGCGTTGTGAGTTGAGCTTCTGTCACCTCACGAGCGCTGGGGACTTGCAGTGCTTCCCTTCGTCACCCTTCGTCACCCTTCGTCACCCTCCCTCACCCCACCTCCTCCCGATCCAGCACCCGGTAGGACACCGCTTCGGCGACATGCGCCTCTTCGATCTCGTCACTCTCGCCCAAATCCGCGATCGTCCGCGACAACCGCAGGATCCGGTGATAGCCGCGCGGGGAGAGATTCAGCCGCGACATGGCCATCCGTAGCAATCCCAGCGATCTTCTCCGCAACGAGCAGTGCTCCCGGATCTCCGGCAGCCCCATCTCGGCATTCAGGCGCACGCGCGGATGCCCGGCGAACCTCTCCTGCTGCCGCTGCCAGGCAGCCGCCGCACGCCCGGCCACGGTGGCACTGTCCTCGGAGGGTTGCGTGAGTGAGATCTGGCGAAAGCGCACCGTCGCCATCTCGATGTGCAGGTCGATCCGATCAATCAAGGGACCGCTCACGCGCCCGAGGTAGTTCGCCACCATCCGCGGCGTGCAGCGGCAGCCGCCACGCGGGTCGAGGCGCCGGCCGCAAGGACAGGGATTCATCGCCGCGATCATCTGGAAGCGACAGGGGAAGCGCACCGACTGGGAAGCCCGCACAATGGCGACCGCACCCGACTCGAGCGGCTGGCGCAGCGCCTCGAGCACCTCGCGGCGGAACTCGGGCAGCTCGTCGAGGAAGAGCACACCCCGGTGGGCCAGACTGATCTCACCGGGACGCGGCGGGCTTCCTCCCCCGATCATCCCGGCGCGGGTGACCGTGTGGTGCGGCGCCCGAAAGGGCCGCTGCGCCAGCAACCCGCTTCCGGGGGGCAGCAACCCGGCGGCGCTGTAGACCATCGTCGCCTCGAGCTGTTCTTCCTGGCTCATCGGCGGCTGGATGCCCGGCAGGCGCTCGGCGAGCATCGACTTGCCCGTTCCGGGCGATCCGATGAAGAGCAGATTGTGCCCGCCCGCCGCGGCCACCTCGAGCGCCCGGCGGGCGGCGGTCTGTCCGCGGACGTCGGCGAGATCCGCGCCGAGCGCCGGGGGGCGAGGCAGTGCCTGCCGACCGGCGGGCACCGCCGGGACCCGGAAGCCTGCAGGCCCTTCGAGGAGCAGACGCACCACCTCGCGCAGCGCCCCCACCTCGCTGACCGGTACGCCCTGGGCAGCGGCCGCCTCGGCACCGTTGCCCCGCGGGAGCACCAGCGTGCGCGGCCGGCGCCGCTTGCGTTCACTGACCGCCATCGAGAGGCTGCCGCGGATCGAACGGATGCGTCCTTCGAGGGAGAGCTCCCCTGCCCAGACCAGCTCCCCCAATCGCTCGGGCGGCGCCTGGCCCGAGGCGACCAGCAGGGCGATCGCGATCGGCAGATCGAAGCTCACCCCCGCCTTGCGCAATCCGGCCGGGGCGAGATTGACGGTGATCTTGCGATCGGGGTAGCGCAGGCCCTGATTGCGCAGCGCGGCAACGATCCGCTCGCGGCTCTCGCGCACGGCCGTATCAGGCAGACCGACCAGGACGAGACCCGGAAAGGCTCCCGCGGCCAGATCGACTTCCACCCGTACCGGCGTTGCCTCGACACCGACCAGGGCATAGGTGTGAACCGTGGCGAGCATCGATCCTCGCGGCGGGTGCGGCCTGGTAGAAAGACATGCCGGTCAGGGGTCGCCGCGCTGCCCGGCAGGCGGGACACGAGGGCGATCGGAGGTGGGCGCTCGACACCCCGCCTCGGGAGTCAAGCCAATGCCGCGCCAGTTGAGCAACGAACTCAAGCGCCAGGCCGGTTGAGCGACGGGCCCAAGCGCCGGGCCGGTTGAGCGACGAGCCCAAACGCCGGGCCACGGGGGAGCCGGATGACCAAGGAAGCCCCTCACCCGCGTGCGCGGCCCGGGCGCCCCCAGCCTCAGCGCACCAGCAGCCAGAGGCCCAGCAGCATGAAGCCGGCGCCGATATAGCGCGGCGGCGCCATGCGCTCATGGAAGAGGAACCAGGAGACGGCGAGGATCATCAGGTAGCCGACGGAGACCATGATCGGATAGGCCGCCGAGATCGGCAGCTTCTTGAGCGCCTGGGTGTAGGCGAGCAGGTTGAGCCCGAAGCAGAGCACCCCAAGCACGAAGGGAACAGAGACGTAAGTCTGCACCAGGCCCGCCAAGCCGGCGGCCGGCGGCGATCCACTCCCCTCCCGGGCGATGGCCGCATACTTGATCAGCAGATTGGCGGCCGCATTGAGGACCAGTGCGATGACCAGGAACAGGTAGGCATTCATGTCGGTCTCTCCCCGCTCGCGCTCACCCCGCTGGGGGCTCTCCGCTCCGCCTGGCCGAACCGGGGCGGGTAACGCCCGCCCGGCTCTCTCCCGGCTGGAAGTTCCGGCGAGTATGGCATTCCGCGCGATCGGGACCAAGTCCTCCCGCATCTCTCGAGCACCGGCGGGCCGGGGGCGGGACACCCGGGCCAGGCCCCTACTTGCCGTTTCCCCCGTTCTCGACAACCCTTGAAACGTTGCCCCGCTTCGGGGATACTCCCCCGAGGTGAGATCTGATCGATCGATGGAGGTTCGGGCGATGCGGAGAGGTTGCGAGGTTCGCGGTGGTGGGCCTGCCCGCCGGATGTATCGACTGCTCCCGACGGCGGGGATCCTGATCCTGGCAGCTCCCCTTCTGCTCAGCGGCTGCTTCGGCGTCGATCACACTGCCGGCGACCCGGTCGCCAAGTACCACTACAACCACACGATCACGGTCACCGGGGACTTCTCCAGCATCTCGATCCAGACCTACATCAGCCGGACCCAGTGGCAGGTGGGCTTGCAGCGCCAGGACCTCTACGACGGCGACCGCGACGGCACCTTGACCACCCCCGGCATGGATCGGGTCGCGATCACCGACTACATCGATATCGAAGACCCCACCAGCCAGGCGGTGCGCCGCATCGGAGAGCTGCGGGACTACGACGAGCTCTTCCAAAGGATCATCGCCGCCGCCAAGGCCGGCAAGGAGAACATCGAGATCGAAGACCGTCGGCACGACTTCCGCTTCATCTCTCAGAACCTGCAGGCCGCCAGCCCCCACGCCTTCGGCTAGGTGGCCCCGCCATGGAGGTCATCCTCGCCGGATACAACCTCGACTGCGAGCTGATCTCCCGCTTGGGCCCGGCGGCAAAGGTCCCTGAGTCCACCGCAGCCGGCGAGCCCCCGACGACCGATGCCCTGACACCCGAGACCCTCTCCGCCGCCTACGCCCGCATCAGCCGCGATCCCCGCCCGATCCCCGAGCTGCGTCGTGATGCGCGCCGCGATGTCGCCCGCGCCCGCCAGTCCAACCGGAGGATCATCTTCGACTTCGGCCATGCCAGTGTCGCCGAGCACGCCGTCTTCAACTTCGACATCCTCGGTCTCTCGCGCCTGGCGGTCGAGGCGTTCGAAGCCGCGCGCCTCGGCTCCTACACGGAGAAGTCCCAACGCTACATCCTCCTGGGACGCGACGTGCTTCTGCCGACCGAGATTGCCGGCACCGCCCACGAGGCCACGTTCCTGGCCTTGATGAAGGAACAGCAGGAGGCCTACCACAGCGCCTACGATTCCCTGGCTCGCCACTACGCCGAGACCCGGCCGGAGGCCTGGGCCGAACCCCACGGCCGGCGCGATCTCGAGGGGGCGGCCAAGGAAGATGCACGCTACTTCCTCGCGCTGGCGACGACCGGCCAGCTCGGCGCGACGCTCAACGCGCGCATGGTCGAGGCGAGCATCCGTCGGCTCGCCGCCGATCCGTTGGCCGAGGCCCGCGAGCTCGCCGAGCGGCTGCATCGCGCCGTAGAGTCCGTCGCCCCCTCCCTCGTGCGCCACGCCGACCCGACTCCCTACCGCGCGCAGACTCCAGCGGCACTGGCGGAGTTGCGAGATGCCCTCTGCCCGGATGGCGCTACACCAGGCGCCAAGGTACCCGCCGGTGTGCCAGGAAATGTGCACCTGATCGCGGTCACCCCCGCTGCGGAGAAGCACCTGCTGACCGGCCTGCTCCATGGGTGCGGGGGGATCTCCTGGGAGGGAGCTGCGGCGCGCGCAGCCGGCCTGGATGCGCATGGTCGCCGGGCGTTGATCACCGAGAGCCTGCGGCGTCTGTCTGCTCACGAGGCGCCCATGCGGGTCTTCGAGCTGGTCGAATTGACCTACGAGCTCATCGTCAGCGCGAGTTGCTTCGCTCAGCTCAAGCGCCATCGCATGGCGACGCTGCTGCCGCAGCCGTACGAGCCCGATCTGGGCGTCACGCTTCCGCCGGTCTTTGATTCACTGGGGCTCACGAAGCCGTTCACCGAAATGCGGAGCCACGCCGAGGCCATCTATGCCGACATCCGGCGTGTCCACCCTCATGCGGCCCCCTATGCGCTGACCAACGCCCACCGGCGACGGGTGATCTTCAAGACCAACCTCCGCGAGCTCTATCACATCGCCCGCCTGCGCCTCGATCAGCACGCGCAGTGGGATGTCCGCGCGATGGCCGAGGCGATGGTCGCGCAGGCGCGCGCGCGGCTGCCGCTGGCAACACTGCTGGCCGCGGGCAAGGATGCGTTCGATGAGACGCGGGGACGGGTTCTCGGGAATCCCTAGCCGATAGCTGACGTCGCTGCGGCAACCTACGGCTGATGCCGCTGCGGCAACCTGATGGCTGACACCGCTGCGGCAACCTACGGCTGATGCCGCTGCGGCAACCTGATGGCTGACACCGCTGCGGCAACCCGATGGCCGGCGGCGGCGCGGCACTCCAATCGCTAACGGATGATCTTGATCCACTCCTTGAACGCCGGCGTATCGGACCGGCGCAGGATCTCGAAGATCGCCATCTCGTGCGTGCTGATGCGGCAGCCCATCTGCGCCGCCCGCTGTACGGCATGCTCGGCGTCGCGCGCCTCGCGCGAGGAGACGCAGTCGGCGATGAGATGAACCTCATAGCCCGCCTCGAGGAGGTCGGCCGCCGACTGATGCACACAAACGTGGGCCTCGATCCCGCAAAGGAGCACCTGGCGCTTGCCCGTAGCCTCGAGCGCCTCGCGGAATTCCGAGACCCCCATGCAGGACATCGTCTTCTTCTGAATCGGCCGGTAGGCGTCCCCCAGGGCGGTGACGATGCCCGCCTCGGTCGGCCCCACCCCCTTTGGATACTGCTCGGTCACGACGATCGACAATTCGAGCAACCGCGCCCCGCGGATCAGCCGCCCGGCGCGCCTGAGCAACCCCTCTTGTCCGGCGATCGAGGGCAGCAGCTTGCCTTGGTAGTCGACGACGACGAGCACGGCTTGGTCTTGCTTCAGCATCTCAGTCCTCTCTCCTGAGTCTTCTAGAACTTCCAGGGTAGGACGTAGAGTGCGTCCCTCGACTTCAGATAGGTCATCCAGAACCGCGCCGATTCCCGCAACTGCTCCTCTTCGACCGTGCGCAGCCCCACCCCCCCGGCGACATAGGCGGCCGCGGCGGGCCAATCTCCCTCGGCCATCATCTCGAGTAAACCCTTCGGCTGCGGGTAGTGCAGCACGGTGACCGGCGCATCCTCGGCGAGCCCCATCTGGACCTTCAGCATCGCCAGGGCCTCATCGAAGCCACCGAGGGCATCGATCAGTCCGTTTTCCAGCGCCTGCCGCCCCGTATAGACTTGGCCGCGGGCCAGATCATCGACGCGCTCGACCGTCATCTGCCGGTGCTTGGCCACGCCCGCGATCCACTCCTCGTAGCTGCGGCGGTGAACCGCGCGGAAGCGCTGCAGCTCTTCATCCGAGAGTGACACCACGCCCGAGAAGAGCGTCGCGTGCGGCCCAACCGTGACACGGTCGAAGTCGACCCCCAGCCTATCCATCAAGCCCGCCATGTTTGGGCGCAGGGCGAATGAGCCGATGCTGCCGACGATCGAATTCGGCAGGGCCACGATCGTCGGACTGCGATAGGAGATCATGTAGCCGCCGGAAGCATTGAGGTCGACCGAGGAGACGACCAGCGGTTTCTCCGCCGCCACTCGGGCGACCATGCGACCGATACGATCACTGGCGATACTCAAGCCACCGGGCGTATCGAGGCGCAGCATGATGCCCTCGATGTCGTCATCCTCGAGCACCTTCTCGAGCGCGGTGACCATCGTCTCGTCACCCATCGAGAGACCGAAGGGAAAGGCCCAGCCGCTCTCACCGAGGGTGATCATGCCCTGTCCATGAACGACGGCGATCTTCGGTCCCCGGACGCCGAAAGAGCTGCGCGGGATCTGCGCGTAGTCGCGTCCCTCGATCACTTCGATCTCCCCGCCATCGCCGGCGAGCAACGCCTCGAGATCCTCCCAGAAGAGCGCGCCGTCGATCAGTCCGGCATCGACCGCCTCCTGGGGGGTGAACTGCGCGATCTCCAGCCAGCCTTCGACCTCCGCGCGGTCGACGCCGCGGTCGGCGGCGATCGTCGTGACGAGTTGCTCGTAGAGATCCTCAAGGATCCACTCGGCGTTCTCGCGCGCCGCGTCCGACATATCGTCCCGCAGATAGGTTTCCACCGCCGCCTTGTACTCATCGATCTTGCTATACTGGACGTCGATTCCCACTTCCTCGAACATGTCTTTCAAGTAGTAGCGTTCGCTCATCAATCCCGTGAACCAGATCGCTCCCTCGGGCGCGATGAAAATCGAATCGCAGGCCGCGGCCAGATAGAGCGTGCGATTGACGGCGAAGGGCACATAGGCATAGACCGGCTTGCCCGCCTCGCGCAGCTGTGTCACGCGACGCCGGATTTCCGCCATCTTGCCCCAACCGATCGCGGCCGCATTGAGCTTCAGCACGACCTTCTCGACGCGATCGTCGGCCCGCGCGTGCTCGAGGTTGGCAAGGATCGATGTCTGGGTCGTCATGTGCCGCGGGATCGGGATCCGCTTGAGCGGCTCGTGTTCGAGCAGCTCGGCAGGGATCTCCTGAACGAGACAGGCGCGCGGCGGGACCTTGGCGGCATCACCCGCCTGGCTGATCACGATGGTCGCGAACATCATCAGCCCGCCGAAGAAGACCACCGCCAGGACGATCTGCGCCACGATCACCGCCAGAAAAGTCACGAAGAATCGTTTCATCGTCTCCTCCACCTACGCGCCGAGCCTTGCCCCCCGAACTCGGCGGGCTGATTGGCGACATCGACTCCACTCATCCACGCTGGTTACTACGAACCGCCCACGAAACGCTCGGTCAAGCGCAGCAGGATCTCCACCCCGAGCTGCAGGGCGTCCTCATCGAAGTTGAAGTGCGGATTGTGGTGCGGGGCGTCAGCCTGCTTCTCAGGATTACCCGCCCCCAGGAAAAGGAAGCAGCCGGGCACCTCGCGCAGGTAGAAGCCCATGTCTTCCCCCCCCATGCTCAGAAAATCCCGCTGCACATGCCCCTCGCCGAGCAACGCCTCGACTACCCCGGCAGCGAACTCTGTCTTCTCGGGATCGTTGACCAGGGCGGGATAGCGCGGCACGTACTCGACCTCGGTCGAGGTGCCGAGGGCCGTGTCGATACCGGCGGCAACCTCCGCAACCCGGCGCATGCAGAGCTCGCGGATCTCGGGCAGGAAGGTCCGCTGGGTGCCGTCGAGCGTGACCGACTCGGCGAGCGCGTTCATCACCGAGCCGCCGGCGATCTTGCCGATCGTCAGCACCGCCGACTGAATGGGATCGACATTGCGGCTGACGATGCTCTGCAAGGCGACGACGAGTTGGGCGGCCGCCACGATGGCGTCGACGCCCTCGTGGGGATAGGCCCCATGCCCGCCCTTTCCGTGCACGCGCAAGTAGAGCTCCTCGGTGTAGGCCATCATCGGCCCCGGCCGCGTGGCCGCATAGCCGGTCGGCAGCTTGCTCCAGAGATGCAGGCCGAAAGCGACATCCGGACGGGGATCTTGCAGGGCCCCCTCGGCGATCATCGGCTCCGCCCCCCCGGGGCTCTCCTCGGCCGGCTGGAAGATCAACCGCACGCGCCCCCGGATGCGATCCCGGTGGCGGGCGAGGATCTTGGCGACCCCGAGCAGCATCGCCATGTGGCCGTCATGGCCGCAGGCGTGCATCACGCCGGGATGGGTCGAGGCATACTCGAGGTGCGGGTTCTCTTCCTGGACGCGCAGGGCGTCCATGTCGGCGCGCAGCATCACGGTCGGTCCGGAACCCGCCTCACCGGTGAGATCGGCCACGATGCCGGTCTTGGCGACCTCGGTGCGGATCGCATAGCCCCCGCAGGCGCGCAGCTCCTCAACGATCCGCGCCGCGGTGCGCACTTCCTCGAACCCGCGCTCGGGATAACGGTGGAAGTGTCGCCGCAGGGCAATCAGTTCCGGAGCCAGCTCCCGGACTTCCCCGCGGACGCGGCTCAGACCGGCAAGATCGGGTTCCCTGGCCTGCCCCGCCCAGCTCATGGATCCTCCTGGTTCGATCGGCTCATGGCGCCTCCCGGCGCCCCCGGCCGGCTCATGGTCGTGCCCGCATCGTTCAGCGCATGGTTCTTCCCGCGCCGACCGGGGTAGGATTATGCGCGCATCGATCAGCTCATTGAGCTTCCCGGCTCGACAAGTGGTCCCAGCCCCCGGCGAGTGGCCGCCGCGTTCCCTCCGCCGTGCGCAGTGTCACCTCCGGCGGGCCGGCACTCAATACCCCAACCGGGGAAACCCGCAATCCGATGATATCCCGCATGGCGAAGACCAAGTCGGCGCACTCGGGCGCAACGGCGAAGAGCAGCTCGTAGTCATCGCTCGCGCCCAGCATCCAGGCGAGCGGGTCGCGATCGAGAAGCGCGGCCAGTTGGGTCAGGTCGGGATCGACGGGCAGAAAGACCTCCTCGATCACCGCACCCAGGCCACTCTCGTCGCAGAGATGGCGAAGGTCGCCGGCCAGCCCGTCGCTCGTGTCGATCGCCGCTGTCGCCAGCCGGTTCTCGAGCAGATAGCGCCCGGCGGCAAGCCGCGCCCGCGGGGCGGCGAGGGCCCGGCGGAAGCGCTCGCGCAACTCAGCGGGCGGCGCATCCTCCTCCAGCCGCTCGGCGAGCCTGCGCCACACGGCGGGATCGGCATCGAGGCTTGCCAGCGCCGCCGCCGCGCGTCCGGGCGCGCCGGTGACGAAAAGCACATCTCCGGGGCGGGCCCCATCCCGGCGCAGGGCCATCCCCTGCTCGACCCGCCCGATCAGGGTGACATCGATGAGCAGATCGTCCGCGGCGGAGATGTTCCCGCCCAGCACCGCCGCGCCGTGGGCGCCGAGCCCGGCGACAAAGCCGTCGAAGAACTCATCGAGCACCGCCAGCGGCAAGCCAGGGGGCAGCCCGAGCGAGAGCAACGCACCGACGGGCAATCCCCCCATGGCGGCAACATCGCTCAGATTGACCGCGGCCGCCCGCGCACCCAGTTCCCGGGGGGTTAGCCATCGGCGTTGGAAGTGGCGCCCCTCGATCTGCATGTCACAGGTCAGCAGGAGATCCCATCCGGGCTCGGGAGTGAAGATGGCCGCATCGTCACCGATCCCGTGCGACCCAGCGGCGGATGATCCCGAAACCGTGGTCGTGCTCGCACCGGCGGATGATCCCGAAACCGTGGTCGTGCTCACACCCGCGGGCGCGCCCGTCCCCGTGGCCGGGTCCGGCGTCGATCCCAGTCGCCGCCGGAAGCGCTCGATGAGGCCGAATTCCCCGACGTCGCGAACCGTCGGCTCGCCCTGCCAGACCCGCGGATCCACTGCGCCGCCGTCGGCCGTCATCTCGCTATTCTCCCAGCGCCCAATCGACTGCCTCGCACCGTCATCTCGCTACTCCCCCGGCGCCCAATCGACCGCCTCGCGCCGTCATCGCGCTACTCTCCCGGCGCCCAATCGACCGCCTCGCACCGTCATCTCGCTACTCCCCCAGCGCCCGGTCGATCGCCTCGCGCAGCGCGCGCGCGGCGGCAGCCGGTTCCTCGCTTTGGGACACCGCACTGATCACCGCCAGACCATGAACGCCGGCCCCCAGGATCGCGGGGGCCGTCTCGATGGCAATGCCTCCGATCGCGACCATCGGAACCTCGAGGACAGCGACGATGGGCTTGACGCCCTCGGCCCCGAGCACCGGCCCGGCGTCGGCCTTGCTCGCCGTCGCGTAGACCGGCCCGAGGCCGACGTAGTCGGCGCCGGCCCGCGCGCCGGCCTCCGCTTCGGCGAGCGTCCGCGCCGAGGCGCCGATGATCCGGTCGGGACCGAGTAGTTCGCGGGCGAGGCTGACGGGGAAGTCGTCGCGGCCGAGGTGGACCCCATGGGCGTCACTCGCCAAGGCGACATCGACACGATCGTTGACGATCAGGGATGCGCCCGCCCGCCGGCACAGGTCGGTCAGGGCGCGGGCGATCTCAATCTGCTTGCGCGTCGATGCCTGCTTCTCACGGAACTGGATCACATCGGCGCCGCCCTCCAGGGCCATCCGGGCGACTTCGAGGTGGCTCCAGCGATCCTGGTGGATGACATCGGTGATCACGTGTAGGCGCCCGATGTTTCTCATCGACTCTTCCGCTCCTCGGCAGGGTCCAGCAGCGAGGTGGGCTGGGTGTGAAAGGGATCGACGACCGGTGTCCCGCGTCCGATCGTCAGACTGTGGGTGATCGAATCCCCAACCAAGCGCTTGGCGATCGTGACCGCGGCCTCCAGCGTTGCGCCCGCGGCCAGGCCGGTGGCGATCGCTGCGCCGAAGAGGCAGCCCGTTCCATGCGGAGAGGGCCCCGCGATCCGGGGGGCTTCGAAGCGCTGAAATCCCTCCTCACCGAGCAGCAGGTCGACAACGGGGGGCGCCTCCGAGGAATCGCCGGGACGTCCCGGCGCTCCACCCTGCGCATGCCCCCCCTTGATCAAGACCGCCCGGGGCCCCAGGCGGCGGATGCGCTCGGCCGCCCGCTGCGCATCTTCGATCGTCTCCACCGGATGACCCGCGAGAATGGCTGCCTCGGACCAGTTGGGCGTGCAGACAGTCGCCAGGGGCAGCAGCCGCTCCTTGAGGGGCTTGAGTGCGGTCTCATCGAGCAGCGGCTCTCCGCCCGATGATGCCAATACGGGATCGACGACCAGCGGCAGGCGGTGCGCCGCCAGCGTCTCCGCCAGAAGCCCGACGATCTCTTCGTTGGCCAACATACCGGTCTTGACCGCCCCCACTCGGACATCAGCGAACACGTTCTCGATCTGGGCGCGGACAATCCCCGCGGGGAGCGGCAGCGTCTCCCGGACCCCCTGCGTGTTCTGCACCGTGACGGCGGTGAGGGCCACGACCGCGTACCCGCCCAGAGCGTGGATCGTCTTCAGATCAGCCTGAATTCCCGCCCCACCGCTGGGATCCGAGCCGCCGATGGCGAGGACGACCGGGGGCTTGCGATTCCGATCCATGGAGCGACGCCCTCCCTGCCTCCCATAGTGCTCAGTGCCGGAAGCCTGACCGACACGGCTCTGCCTGCCGCCTGCAGCTGGTCACGGGGCCCGGATTGCCCCAGACGATAGGAGACCTGGCCCCACTTGATTCCAGCGCCTGAAGATAGAGCGGCGTGGGACTGCTGGTCAAGCTGGATCTCTAGTACGCAACAAGTAGTGTTGCATATGTGAACGCATAGTGTTTCGTTATGGAACGTGCCCTCTTGCAGCTCCACATACGACCTGCTGCGACTTCGAGTCGACCGCCGGTGATCGGGCCGACCGACTTCTCTCGCCCTGCCGCCCGGATACCATACGGGTATGCTGTAATTGTCCGCCTTCGAGCCAATTACCGCCTTGTGCCCCCCCCCGACCGCTCGCTTCCAAACCCCCGGCCGCACCGCGGAAGCCCGTCGCCCCTCCCCCTCGATGGACGCTTGGCACGGGTCCTGCAATCCATAGGGGTGTCGGCGGGAGCCCAGCGCCGGCAAGACCGGAAGGCTCCCGCGACTCGAAGCGGAAACAGAAGACTTGGAGGAAACAAGGGATTCAGAAGGCGGAATCGCCGATCACCGTCGTCGGCCCATCGAGGCCGTGGCGACGGTCAGGAAGGAGGGATGAGTCATGACGTTAGTCAGATGGACACCAAGGACGCTGAGCCGTTCGACCCAGGATCGCGAAGTTCCCTCACCGCTCAATCGCTGGGACACCCTGTTCGACGAGTTCCTCGGCCTCGCGCCGGCGACCTCGTGCGATTGGGTGCCTGCGCTGGATGTCAGTGAGGAAGCTGGTGACTACAAGGTCAGGGTCGATCTGCCGGGGATCAGCAAGGATCAGGTCGAGCTGAGCTACGAGAACGACGTGCTGACGATCTCCGGTGAGCGCAAGCAGCAAGAGGAGCGCAAGGAGGGCAAGCTGCATCGCAGCGAGCGCTTCATCGGCCGCTTCACCCGCTCGCTGCGCTTCCCGGGTGATGTCAAGCCTGCGGGGATCGACGCCTCGTTCAAAGATGGTGTGCTCGAGATCATGCTGCCCAAGGCGGATGAGGCCCGCAGGCGGCGGATCGAAGTGAACTAGCGAGCAACTACATTCGACGGCCGGGCCCGGGGGGAACCCCGAGCCCGGCTCATTGCTTCCCCCCGGCGCCTCCTGGGTGCCGGCTCCCAAAGCGCCCCGGGGTACCGGCTGCCCGGGCAGCGCCCGAGGTCTCGACCCCCAAGCGCCCCTGGGGTGTCGACCCCTCAGGCGGCCGTGCTAGACTCATCCACCGGAGGAATCGCCTTGAAGGCGCTCGGAGTCGACAAACCGCTGATCGGGGTCGTCCACCTCGCCCCCCTGCCCGGCTCGCCCCGTTACGGGGGGTCGATGACCACCGCTGTGCGCCGCGCCCGTGAGGATGCCACCGCCTATCTCAAGGCAGGCATCCACGCGATCCTGGTCGAGAACTACGGAGATGCCCCCTTTTTCGCCGGCCCGGCGCCCCGCGAGACGATTGCCGCGATGGCCGCCATCGCCCGGCAGGTACGCGACCTGGGCCGCTTCCCTCTGGGAATCAACGTGCTGCGCTCGGATGCCGAGGCCGCGATGGCGATCGCCGCCGCGGCCGAGGCCGACTTCATCCGCGTCAATGTCCTCGCCGGAACAGTGCTGACCGACCAGGGTCTGATCACCGGCCGGGCCGCCGAGACGCTGCGCCTGCGCGCGGCCCTGGGCGCGACAGTGGAGGTCTGGGCCGACCTGCTCGTCAAGCACGCCCGCCCGCTGGTGGCGCAGGAGGCAACCGAGATCGCCCGCGATCTCGTCGAGCGTGCGCACGCCGATGCCCTGATCGTGACCGGTCCGCGCACCGGCTCTCCCGCCGATCCCGAAATGCTCCGCCCCTTGGCGCGGACCGCCGCGCGGGTTCCGCGGATCGTCGGTAGCGGGATCACCGCCGAGAATCTCGCGCGCTACTGGTCCCTGGCGGATGGCTTCATCGTCGGGAGTTCGCTGATGCAACGCGGGCGCGCGGGGGGGCGTGTCGCTCCCGCGCGCGTGCAGACGCTGGTCGAGGCACGCCGGCGGTTGCGCCGCCGGGTGCGGCGAGATGCTGGCCCACGATCCAAGGGGTCGCGATCGAAGGGGTAGAGAATCCGCGGAGAGACACGGAGCAGACACAGAGGCACAAAGACACAGAGACACAGATGACACAGAAACACAGAGACATAGATGACGGAACGTGAACCAGAGCCAGTCCACGGCGCGGAGCCGGACACCGAGTTCGAGGCTCTGCCCAGCACCTGGGAAGAGCAGGCCGTCTCGCTGGCCGACGCTTTCATCTCCCCGCGTGAACCGACCGGGGAAGAACATCGCATCCTGACGCGCTTCGCTCACCTCTGCCTGCGATTCGCCCACATGGAACACCGGATCCAGGGCGACGTGCTCTTCGATGTGTCCGCGCATCCGGCGGTCATCCGCGGCGACCACGACGAAAACCTCCTCACCGGCGCCGAGGAACTCGCCGCCGCCGAGCGTGAAATCCTCGAGATCCCCGAGGGACCAATCGACGATCTCAGCGAGTTGCTCGACGACCGGGGGATCAAGATCATCGAATGGACCCAACCGCCGGGGAACGATCCTTCCGGCGCCTTTCTCTTCGACGGCAACACGGGGCCCGCCCTGCTCGCGCTGGCCCCGGAGGGTTCGCCCGCCGGACGTCTGATCCTGGCCCACGAGTACTGCCACCTGATTGCCGATGTCGATCCCTACGAGAACCGGTTCTGCCCGGCGGCCTCACAAGAAGAGGCCGGCACCAAGGGGGGCGGACGGCTCTTCGAACCCGATCGCCCCGATGGCGGCGATCGCCGCTTGATCCGCAGCGAGATCCGGGCCGATCTCTTCGCCCGAGCCTTCCTGCTGCCGGCCGAGCACTTCCTGCGCAGCCTGCGGCTCTTCGAGATTCGCCCCGAGCACGACCTCGCGCTCCCCCGGGTGGCGGATCTCGCCCTCTACTACGGCGTCGAACCGGCCGTTGTCCTGGGTCGGCTCGTCGATCTCGGGATCCTTCCCCCCGAGGAGGTGCGCTCGATCACCGTAGAGCCCCGGGTCCTCCCCGGCTCAGGCCCACCCGACGCGCCCCCACCGGCCGGACCGGCCGACTTCCGCAGCGACCGCCCGGAACGCTTCGTCAACCTCGGCCTGGCGATGTTCCTGAAACACCTCGTCTCCCTCGATCAACTGGCCACGTTGCTGGGCATCGATCGCGACACGGCCCGCCAATTCCTTGCCTGGTGTGATCTTCCACCATCGATCGCGAAGGCGGCCAAGGGCGCCGATCCTCCCGAAACACCGGAGACGGGGCGGCCCGAGAGTCGGGGGACGCGATGAGCGCATCCGCCCGGCCCGCCCGCGGTGAGCGACTGAACTCGGTTGACCGGGGGGAAGCCGCTGAGCCCGGTTGACCGATGGGAGCGGCTGAGCCCGATTGACCCGAGGGGACGGCTGAGCCCGATTGACCCGAGGGGAACGGCTGAGCCCGATTGACCCGAGGGGACGGCTGAGCCCGATTGACCGGGGGTCGCGGGGTGCTATGCTGCGCGCCATGAGCGGAGGCGACCGGGAATCATGAGCCTGTCGGATCGCAAGAGCCGGGTGCGCGGAAGTCTCCGGCGTCTGGGACGCTTCATGGGCGAGGGCCTCTGGGAAGAGGATCTCGGGCGCTACGGGAAGTTCCAGCGCTTCGGCCTGCGGCAACTCCGCGTGATGGTCGTCATCGGGCGCAGTCTGCCGCGCGGGCAGATCCCGCTGCGCGCGGCCGCGATGACGCTCGCCACCCTCCTCGCACTCGCCCCGGGGATCGTGCTTGCCTTCAGTCTCCTGGGTGCCTTCGGGGGCTTAGAGGAACTCCGCGCGGCGCTACAGCGCTTCATTCTCGAGAACCTGGTCACGGGAGTTCGGGAACAGATTTCGAGCTTCCTCGAGCAGTATTTCCAGGGTGCGCGGGCCTTTCAGGGAATCAGCGTTCTCTTCCTGTTGGGTGGTGTCTTCGGTCTCCTGGCAACGATCGAGGATGCCTTCAATCAGATCTGGGGGATCAAGCGAGGGCGCAGTCTCTCGCAGCGTCTGACGACCTACACGACCATCGCCGTGCTCGGTCCCTTCTTCGTCGCCCTCAGCCTGACGATGACCGCCTCGGTGCAGAATGCCGAGATCATGATCGCGCTCCAGGGCTGGGCGCCCGTGGGGGGGCTGGTCAACTTCCTCTTCGGCCTCCTGCCGGCCTGCGTGACGATTCTCGGCCTGACGATGCTCTATTGGATCATGCCCAACACCCGGGTCGGCTTCTTCTCGGCCCTGCCGAGTGCGGTGATCGCGGGGCTGATCTGGGAAGCGAGCAAGTGGGGCTATGGGCTCTACCTGAGCTCGGCGACAATGTACCGCACCCTCTATGGGCCCCTGGTGGCGATTCCGCTGCTCTTCCTCTGGATCCAGCTCAGCTGGGTGATCGTGCTCTTCGGCGCGCTGCTGACCTTCGCGCGCGAGGCAGCCGACGACTTCCAACGCGAGGAGGGCGCGGTCACCGCCAGCTTCCGCGAACGACTGAAGGCAGCACTGTGCTGCATGACCGAGATCTGCCGGGCCCACTCGCGCGGCGAGACGGCACCCAATGTGAGCGCCCTCGCCCAGCGCCTCAACATCCCGGTGCGCCTGGTGCGCGCCGCGGTCGGTGATCTGCTCTCCGGAAGTCTGCTTCACGAGGTCGTACGCCATCGCGACCGAGGCGAAGGGGGTCTCGTCCCCGCCCGCGACCTCCATCATCTGACCGTCTACGGCGTCATCCAGACGATCCACACCGCGGGCACCTCCAGCCCCTCCTCCGAGCAGGGCGGCGGGGCCCGCGCGGCCGAAGAGATCCTCGCCCAGATCGACGAACGCCTGGCCCTCCTCGGCAAGGCGACCAGCTTCGCCGACATGGTCGCCGCTCTCGAGCAGCACCAGCAGCCCGACCATCCCGATCCCGTGCAGCTCTTCACTCGCCCCTGACCGAGAGACCCGCCCGCAAGACGACGCCCCCACGTGTCCGGCCCGCGCTCCCCGATCGCTGCCCCCCCAGATGCTCCCCCAGGGCGTCCGCCCGGAACCCGCGGGACCCTCATCCGGGCTCCTCGCCCGGAACCCCCGGGATCCTCCGCCGGAACCCTCGCCCGGAACCCCCGGGACCCTCATCCGGGCTCCTCGCCCGGAACCCCTAGGATCCTCCCCCCAGGCCGGCCGCCCCGTCCCTCCCGAGGCCCTCGCCGACAACCCGAGCCAGACGCTCGATCCGTGGGGATCGGGGCCTGAAGAGCCGAAGAGATACTTGCAGGGAGGACGCAGTAAGGTATACTTATCTGTTTGCATATCGGGATGGGAGCGCGCTGCGTTGGCGCGCTTCTCGTTGCGCGGCGCAGCGGGCCCGGCGGGGGCCGGGCCAAGTCGATTCGCGACCGCAACCAGCGGGGGCCGACGAGCCATGAATCGCAATGACTTCGTGATGGGCATCAGCGGAGACGCCGGTGAGGGCGTGTTGCTCTACGGCGACCTGATGACCCGCATCGCCGCCCGGGCGAATCTGCACATCAGCAGCACGCAGACCTTTCCCGCGGAAGTCCGGGGAGGACAGTCATACGTGCAGATCCGCTTCGGTGTCGATAGCGTCTTCAATCCCGGTGACAAACTCGATGTGCTCATCGCCTTCAGCAATCTCGCCTACCACTGGTGCAAGGGGATGATCTCGAGTGGGGCGATCCTGATCATCGACGGCGAGCCCGAGACAGTCGATCGGGCAGCCCGCTTCGGTGATTGGAAGGGCGGCCCGATCTATGTCGTGCCGATGACGCGGATCGCCGGCGAGGAAATCGGTGAGAAGCGGGCCAAGAACATCGTCGCCTTGGGCGTGACCTGCGCCCTGCTCGGTTTTCCCGCAGACCATGCCGAGGATCTGATCCGCCGCCAGTTCAAGCAGAAGGGCGAGAAGGTCATCGCCTCGAACTTGGCCGCCTACACCGCCGGGCGGACCTATGCCGAACAGCACATCGAGAAGCGCGACACGCTCACCATCCCCGAGATCGACGGTGACGGCCACATGGTCATGAGCGGCAACGACGCGATCGCCCTGGGCGCACTCTATGCCGGCTGCCGCTTCTACGGCGGGTATCCGATCACGCCCGCCACCGAGATCATGCAGCTGCTCGCCGACGAGCTTCCCCTCGTCGGTGGCACGATGTATCAGGCCGAAGATGAGATCGCCTCGCTCGCCGCGGTGCTCGGCGCCTCCTTCTCGGGTGTGCGGGCGATGACCGCCACCTCGGGGCCGGGGCTCTCGCTGATGTCGGAGCTGCTCGGGCTCTCGGCGATGGCTGAGATTCCCGTAGTGGTCGTCGATGTCCAGCGCGGCGGACCAAGCACCGGCCTGCCCACCAAGACCGAACAATCGGATCTGAACATGGCCGTCTATGGCGGGCACGGTGAGTTTCCCCGGGTCGTGATGGCCCCGATCTCGATCCGTGATTGCTTCAACGTCATGCGCCGGGCCTTCGAGATCGCCGAGTTCTACCAGGTCCCGGTGATCGTGCTCTCCGAGCAGGGACTCGGCCACCGGCGGGCGACCCTGCCCAGGAGGATGCTCGAGCAGACGCCCAAGGCCGATGTCGTCCGCCCGCTGAAGCAATGGCGCGACGGATATGCGCGCTACGCCTTCACCGAGAGCGGCATCTCGCCGCGTTCGATCCCGGGCGACCCGGGTGGGGCGCACGTGATCACCGGGTTGGAGCACTGGGACTTCGGCGGACCCTCCCACGAGCCCGAGAACCGCGTCGAGATGGTCCGGAAGCGCTTTCGCAAGCTGCGTAATCTGGATCGCAAGTACGGCGGCGTCTTCGCCTTCAAGGGCGCCGGCATTCTCCAGCGCCATCACGCCACAACCGACGGCGAGGCCGGCCGGCTCTCCTCGGTCGAGGAAGCCTTCCGCGGCGACATCGGGATCATCGGCTGGGGCGCGACCGCGGGTGTGGTTCGCGAGGCAGTTGCGCGCGCCGAGCGGCGCGGGATCAGCGCGGCGGCGATCTTCCCGCGGATGATCCTGCCGCACAACGACATGACCATCCGTCCCTTCATCGAGGGGCACAAGAGCATCCTGGTCGTCGAGGAGAATTTCACCGGTCAGTACGCCAAGTTCCTGGCACACCACTACAGCATCAGGCCCGCGAAGTTGAACAAGTACGACGGCCTTCCCTTCACCCCCGATCAAGTCCTGAGCAAGATCGAGGAGCTGGCCGATCATGTCTAACACTCCTGAGCCGCAGGAGGAGGGGACAATGACGACGCAGACCGAACCGAAGCCGAAGCCTTCCGCGAAGGACTACAAGGGCCGTCTGAAGCCGATCTGGTGCCCCGGGTGCGGGGATTACGGGGTCCTGAGTGCGCTGCTGGCCGCATTTGCCGATCTCGAGATCGATCCCGACAACCTGGCCATCGTCTCAGGCATCGGCTGCTCGAGCCGCCTGCCGGGATTTGTCAAGAGCTACGGTTTCCATGGTCTTCACGGCCGGGCGCTGCCGGTGGCGCTGGGCGTCAAGCTCGGCAGTCCTCACCTGACCGTCCTGATCGTCGGCGGCGACGGCGACGGTCTCTCGATCGGCGCCGGGCACTTTCCCCACCTCGCCCGCCGCAATGTCGATGTGACCTACATGATGCTCGACAACCGGATCTACGGACTGACCAAGGGCCAGACTTCACCGACAACCCCACATGGGATCTGGACGAAGACCTCGCCCGCCGGGGTCGTCGAGTTCCCGATGAATCCTGCCGCGCTCGCGCTCTGCTATGGCGCCACCTTCGTTGCGCGCGGCTACAGCAGCCAGGTCAAGCCGCTGAAGTCGCTGATCATGGCTGCCATTCAGCACCGGGGGTTTTCCCTGCTGCAGGTGCTCTCTCCCTGCGTGACGTTCGGCCGGAAATGCGGCTTCGATGCGATCGCCAACAGCATCAAGGAATGCCCGGCAGAGCACGATTGCCGCGATGCCAGCAGCGCCTACCAGCTGGCAACCGACCCGCAGAACATCTATTCCGGCATCCTCTATCAGGAGGAGCGCCCCGAGTTCATCTCGACCCTGCAGGCGATGGGGGGGGCGCGCGGCCGGGAACTCGATGACGGCGCCCCCGAAATCGATGTCGATCGCCTGGTGGATCAATTCAGCTAAGCCCCCGTCCGCTTGCGCGGGGGCCATCGAGGCCAGACGAGTAACACCATGAACCTGGCACGCATGGTCAGACCCGAACTGATCCGCCTGGAACTCCAGACGGTCGCCCCGCCGGAGCCCGAGGGGGACTGCGACCGGGAACGCTACGTCTGGTCGATCAAAGAAGCAGTGATCGTGGAACTCGCCGAACTGATGGCGGAATCGGGCCGGGTGGGCAACGCCAACCGGCTGCGCATCGATCTGATCAACCGCGAGAGGAAGGCGACCACCGGGCTCGCCCATGGGGTCGCCGTTCCGCACGTACGCACCCGTGAGGCGCGTGAATTCCTGATCGGCTTCGCCCGCTCGACGCCCGGAGTGCCTTTCGCTTGCCTCGACGGCGGCCTGGCCCACATCTTTCTCGTCCTCATCGCGCCGCCCTACGACGATACGCTCTACCTGCGCATTTACAAACAGATCGCCGAGGCATTCACCTTCCGCGATGCAGGTCGCACGCTACAGGAAGCAGAGAATGAGGGTGAGGTTCTGCGGGCGCTCAAGGACCTCTGACCCGCCCTTCTGCACGTGTCCAAGATCGTCGATCCGAGCCTGTTCACTCCCCTGTAGCCGGCACCACCGCAGCACCCGTCCGGTCAGCACGCCGTATTGATCACAGCGCAACGGCGTGCTAAGCTCCTATACAGCATGAGGAAGTGTGTCATCCCGTGCGATGGTCGAAGCTGGGGCCTGGACACTTCGTCCCGCCGCATGGCGATGATGCGTGACCGTTACCACTCACGCCTGCATCGTGGAGGTCGCCAATGCGCCCAAGAGCTATCTTTCCGCCGTTGTCTTCCACTCCCGTCGTTCAGATCACCCTGCTCGCGTTGCTCGTCGCGATCGTCCTCGTTCGGCCCGTGGCTGCCGAGAAGTCCGGCTTGATGTCGTCGACGCATCCGGTGGTCGCTTCGTTTCCGGACAGCCCCGCGAGCCGATCGTCGATTTCGAGCAGAGGAGACACCCTCTGGTATGGCGGCGACGACGGCACCGGGGTCGCCTATGAGGGAGGGGTCTGGGACTGGGAGACAATCACCGGCGATACGTTGCAGGGATGGACGAGTGTCGGGAATGTCGATGACTGGAATGTATACGTCGGATGGGTCTGTGAGGACAGCTTCCTCGTTCACGGCGATCCGCAGCATTCGATCATCAACGGCTCCGACGGCATGCTCTGGTGCGGCATCCACGAGGACCAGGCCGACTGCGCCGGCTACTACACCGGCATGGGATACGGGAATAGCTGGTGCCAGACGGCCCAATCTCCGCACCTCACGTACACGCCAATGTCGAGTCCCTTGGTGGAGTTCTCCTATTTCGTAGACACCGAGGTCGACTACGACTACGTCTATGTCTATCTCCTATGCTTCGATATCAGCAACGAGCTGATCGACGAGGAAGAGGTCAGCCGCCGGGACGGGTGGGGGTTCACGCCGCAAGATCCGATATTCTTCAGTCAGCAAGTCCACTTCACAGCCATCCCTGTCCTGACCTATGAAATCGCCTGCGAGATCCGATTCGTCAGTGACCACCTCTGGTCCGACGAGGACGGCGAGCGCGACAGTGAGTTGGGCGCCTTCGGCCTGGACGACTTCTACCTGAGCAGCGGACTCATGGCGCCGCCAATAGAGTGCGATTTCGAGACGGGGCCCGATGGCTGGACCTTCGGCATCTGCCCCGAGTGGGGCACGGAGAAGTTCGGCTATCTGGTCGGCGATTCCCTCTGGACGAGTTGGATCCCGCCCGAGTGCGGATTCTCGGGCTACGCGTACGGCGTCTTCCATCCCACCCTTCCCTTCGATCCCATCGCACATCGCACCCACGTCCGGACCTTGTCCGGGCCGGTGCCCCACTCCAGTCTGCTGCCCCCGCAGTGGAGCCAACCGGTCGTGCGCGGCCACCTCGCCACCGGGGATGGGGCAGGCTACATTGACTACCGCTTTGGGATGACCTACTTCCCCCACTACTTCGACGGCTGCGCCGTCCCGCAATGGTCGCGCGTCCTCTGGGATCCCCTCTATACGCCTCTGACGCCGGACTGCACCGAGTTCCTGTGGACGCCCGAGCAGGTTCCGACCGAGTGGGATTCGGTACGGTTTGCCGTTGAGTGCGAAGTCCGCAGCACGCCCGGCCCCCTGAGCTTCCACGGCTCGCCGCTCTTCGACAATGTGCAGGTTGGGCAGTTCGATTCGCAGCCGAGCGGGATCGAGGATCGGGATGAGCCTCAGGGTACGAATGCACTCGTCGATCGCCTCGAGCCGGTCCGCCCCAATCCGCTGAACGAATCAGCACGGATTGGCTTCCGCCTGGCCGCAGAGCAGCCGGCCACGCTCGTGATTGTCGATTCCGCCGGGCGCCGCGTCCGCACGCTGCACCGCGGGCGACTTCCCGCGGGTGAGCACAGCCTGGTCTGGGACGGACAGGACGATCAGGGAAATCCGGCCGGCGCGGGTGCCTTTTGGGCCCGTCTCGAGTTGGGCAACGGTCGCTCGCTCAGCCGCAGGGTAATCCGGTTGCGCTAGAGTGAGAGCTGTCATGCGAGGCATTCACCATCCGCGATGCCGGACCGCACGCATCAAGAGGCAGGCGGTACCCTAGGGATTCTCCGGTTGGGCGCGTAGCTGCCGGAGCTGGGGGTTCTCCGGATCCAGCTCTTCCCAGCGTGCCAGAATGCGCGCAAGCCATTCGCGCTCTTCGTGGAAGATGAGGAACTGTGCCGCGCGCTGGAAGTAGGCCGCCCCGTCTCGCGGCGGCTCCTCCATGGAGAGGGCTTCCCCGACTTTGGCCAGCAAGACGCCGTAGTTGGTGCCGAGCTTGGCCACCGCCATCTCGCGCTCCCAGTCGATTTGCGGATCGGTGATCGAGTCCAGTCGATAGACCGAGTCGAGCAACTCGCGCGTGCGCGCAACGTCGAGCTCTGCATCAACCACCGCCGCTTCTGTCCCGGGGAGGATCCGCTCGAGGAGTCCTTCCAGCAGGCGCCGGCCGGGCAGGATCTTGCAGGACCCATAGACCGTTACGGCATAGCAGATGGATCGCGGCCAACTCGCCTCTTCGAGCTGAGCGTAGAGATGTCGCTGCATCTGAGCAGAGACCAGGTCGTCCTTGGTGGCCTTCAGCGCATCGATCTCCGCATCGCCCAGCGTGATCGGCAACCCCTTCCCGCGCAGGTAGCGGATGTACCACTTGGTGTTGAGCAAGGAGAGATTGACGATCGCGACATCGGGACGCACGCCCTCGAGGACCTGAATCGCCAAGGGCGGATAGGTGTCATTGTCGCCATTGGTGAAGATGATCGCCGCCGGCGGCGCCCCCGCGAGCATGTTGTAGGCATAGTCGTAAAGTGGCTTGGAGATGTCGCCCAGCGCCACCATCCGCTCGAGACTCGAAGCTGCCTGCTCGAAACGGCCCGTGCGCATCGAGGTCATCCAGAGGTTGTAGTAGATCTCGGGATTCTCGGGCGCCGTCGCCGCCGCACGCAGCAGCCGTCCATGCGACAGCTCCCAGTCGGCCCCATCGGCGTGCTCCATACACTGCATTTGCACATAGGCGTTGATCGCGCGCGCATCGGTCGAATCGAGGGCAAAGGCATGTCGGTATTTCTCATTGGCCGCCCCGGTCTCGCCCGCGTAGCGTAGCGCATCGCCCCACTCGACGAAGACGAACGGGTCCTGAGAATGGGCGCGGGCATGCGTCTCCCACTGATCGGCCAATTCGCGATAGCGTTCCGTGGAAAAGATCTGGTGACGCAAGGAGAGCACCTCGGGCGGCGCCTCGGCCGAGCCGCGCGAGCAGGCACTGAAGGCGAGCGAGACGGCCAGCGCCGTCAGCGCGATTGCCCACCCCAGGTCGAGCCTCCCTGCCGGCGCGGGAGCGCGCCGCGAACAGTGCGTTTTCCACGAACCGATGACCATGTCTCCTCCGGCCATGCTGGATTCCCGTATTGGCGCCGGAGCGCGCCGCGAGCAACCATCGTCGCCAGCACCCATCGCCACCAGCAACCATCGTCGCGAGCAATCAGCGCCACGAGCAATCAGCGCCGCGAGCAACCATCGTCGCCAGCACCCATCGCCGCAAGGGGCGACCGGTCTGTCTGCGGATGTAACGCCCACGATAGCAGCGCAGTTCAACGGACGGGCCGAGAATGGTCGAGAGAATCGAACTTTCCCGACGGCGAGGCGTTATCGAGTCAGGGGGCATCCAACTTCGCTCCCCAGGAGCTACAAGACGGCATGGCCGGGGGGCACGAAACGATGCAGACACCCGGCCCGGGCACTCGCTAAGGTCTTGCCGTGAGCAGATTCGCCGGACACAGGCAGCGCCCCCGCCCGGAGGAGACGTCGTTGGGAAGACCCTGCGACACCTCGCGCTCTGCGGAGCCCGACGATGCCGGGCTTCTCCGGAGCGTGGGGGCGGGCAGCGAACCGGCCTTCCGCACCCTCTTCGATCGTTGGAGCCCCCGCCTCGGGCGCTTCCTCTTCCGGGTCGCGGGATCGCGTGAGACAGGCGAGGACCTGCTCCAAGAGGCCTTCGTGCGCATCGTGCACGCCGCGCCCCGCTTTGAGCCCCGAGGTTCGGTGGGCGCCTGGATGTATCGGATCTGCGCCAACCTCGCCTACAGCCACTGGCGGCGGCAACGCGCCCGCGCCGCGGCGATCCCCTGCAAACCGCTCGTCCTCGAGAGCCTTCCCGCGACGTCGGCCGAAGCTCCCGACCGGATGCGTCTCTCCCGGGCGTTCAGCGAGGACGTCGGCCGGGCGCTCGAGCGACTCTCGCGCAACCACCGGGTCGTCTTTCTCCTGAAGGCCCAGCAAGGTCTGACCTACGCGGAGATCGGCGAGATCCTGCAGTGCCCGGAGGGAACCGCCAAGTCACGATTCCATTACGCCGTCCGGCATCTGCGGGCGGCACTGCAAGAATGGCGACCCCGAGGAGTCGCCGATTCCTCCGCCGCCCCCCGGGAGCATCCGGGAAGGGCGCGCCCACGGGAGGTCCAACCATGAACTGCGAACAGTGGCGGGATATCATAGTCGACCTGCTGGCCGGCGAGCTCGATGAGGAGCAGGCCATCCAGGCCGAGCAGCACATCGCGGAATGCGACGCCTGCGCCGAGGAGGAGCGACTCCTGCGAGCCACGCTGAGCGCCGCGGCTCCACCGGTCGAAGGCATCCCCTCGATGCGCCTGCGCGAGCGCGTGCTGGAGACATTCCGGCGTCACCAGCCCGAGCCGGCGGCGGCGATCGCCGCGACCCCCTCGCTCGGCGGGCGTCTGCGCCACCTGCTGGCACGTCCGCTGCCGACCTACGCGGCCGCGTCACTGGCCGTCCTCGCGCTTCTCGCCGGCCTCTGGCTCGCCGGACCCGGGGGGATCGTGCCCGGATCGCTGGCCCCGGGGATCGACCGTCAGACCGCGCCCGGTGCGGGATTCGACGGCGGATCGTCGTCGCCCGATCCCCCGGGATGGATCTCCGCACCCTCCGATACGGGAGGCGCGGAGACGCCGCGAGGCGAGAATCTCGCGATTCACCTCCCGCGAGCCTCGCGCACCCTGGAGACGCGTTTCGTCTCAACGCCATCGGATGCGATCGCCCCGCGTTGGAGTATCACACCCGACAGCCTCTAGGTGATCTAACCGCTCAGTCGGTAGTACCGGCGCTTGCCCAGCCGCACGAGCAACCCTTCGGCGGGGATCTCGGCTACCGCATCGGTGTCGTGCACCGGCTCCTGCTCGACGTAGAAGCCTCCCTGGCTGATCAGCCGGCGCGCCTCGCCCTTCGACTTGGTCAGATGGAGTCCCGCGAGCAGATCCACCCAGGTCGCACCTCGCAGCTCCGCCGGAACTTCGACCTCGGGCACCTCGTCGGGGGCCTCCTTCTGCTGGACGACTTGACGGAACTGGTCGGCCGCCTGGGCCGCAGCCGTCTCCCCGTGATACTGGCTGACCAGGTTCCAGGCGAGCTCCTTCTTGACCTCCATCGGGTTCTCACCCGCCTTGAGTCGCACGAGCAGTTCGTCGACTCTGCTCGGCGAGAGCGAGCTGGTCAGTTCGATATACTCGGCGAAATGCTCATCGGAGATCCGCATCGTCTTGCCGAACATGTCGACCGGGTCGTCGCCGATATTGATCGTGTTGCCGTAGGACTTCGACATCTTGCGCCCATCGGTGCCGATGATGATCGGATTGGTGATCATCGCATGCGGCGGATCGTCGAAGTGCTCCTGGATCGCCCGGCCGGCAAGCATGTTGAAGTGCTGGTCATACGAACCGACCTGGACGTCGCATTTCAGCGCATAGGCGTCATAGCCCTGCATCAAGGCATAGAGCGCCTCGTGGAAGCGCAGGGACTCGCCGCGCTCCATGCGCTGCTGAAAATCACGCCGGGCGATGATCTGCTTCATCGGGAAGATGCTCGCCAGCTCGATCAGGTCGGCAAAGGAGAGCTGGGCGAGCCACTCCCCGTTGTAACGCACCTCGGTCTTGCGGGAATCGAGGATGCGGAAGGCCTGCTCGGTGTAGCCCTCGGCCAGCTTGAGGACCTCCTCGTGACTGAAGCGATGGCGTTCACTCGCCTGCCCACTGGGGTCGCCGATCGTCGCCGTGTAGTCGCCGATCAGGAAGATGACCTGGTGGCCGAGTTCCTGGAACTTGCGCAGCTTCTGCAGCGGCACGAAGTGGCCCACGTGGAGGTCGGTGCCCGTCGGATCAACGCCGAGATAGACGCGCAGCGGGCGTCCCAGCTTAAGCTTTGCCCGCAGCTCCTCGCGCATCTGCGCGCGGAGGCCGCGCTCCCCGGAATCCAGCTCTCCCCACTCGGCGGTCTCATCGGCGAAGCGGGTGCCCCGCATCAGGATCTCGAGCTGCTCTTCCACCGGCCTGAATGACTCCGCCACCGTGCCTCCCTTCAACCGATCCCTCGCCTGCCGGCGGCTCTCGATCCCGCCGACTATCCCTTGATCACCGCCAACGGGCGCAGGCGGGCAACCTTCAGACTCAAGCCCGCCTGATGCATCACCTCGACGACGTCCCCGACGTTCTTGTAGGCCTCACTCATCTCTTCGGCCACCGTGCCCCGGTCTTTCGCCATCACCAGCACGCCTTGCCGGCGCATCTCCCCGATCAGATCCCGCCCCCGGAAGCGACGCGTCGCCGCCCGCCGGGACATCACCCGCCCGGCCCCATGGCAGGACGACCCGAAGGTCGCCGCCAGCGAGGCCTCCTGGCCGACGCAGATGAAGGACTCCGACCCCATGTCGCCCGGCACCAGGACCGGCTGCCCTACTCGCCACGGGTTCTTTACATTACGGGGGGGATAGGCACGCGTTGCCCCCTTGCGATGGACGCACAGGCGCCGCTGCTCGCCATCGACGTCGTGATCCTCGAGCTTGGCGATGTTGTGGCAGACGTCATAGAGCAGGCGCAGGCCGAGTTCGCGTGGACTCGCCCCGAGCGCTTCGAGCAGGGCCCGTTCGGCAAGTGCCATGATCGTCTGCCGGTTGGCCCAAGCATAGTTGGCTGCACAGGCCATCGCCCCCAGATAGCGCCGGCCCTCCTCCGACTCGACCGGCGCACAGGCGAGCTGGCGGTCGGGCAGGTCGAGATGATAGCGGCGCACGGCACGCGCCATCACCTTCAGGTAATCGTCGCAGACCTGATGGCCGAAGCCGCGCGAGCCGGTGTGGATCTGGACGACGATCTGGTTGGCATGCAGGCCGAACTCGGCCGCGGCGTCTTCATGGAAGATCTCCTCGACGACATCGATCTCGCCGAAGTGATTGCCCGATCCCAGGGTGCCGAGCTGCGCGCGGCCGCGCTCGCGGGCACGCTCGCTGACCACGGAGGGATCGGCCCCTTCGAGACAACCCCCCTCTTCGGTGTGCTCGAGATCGCCTGCCTGTCCATACCCCTGCCCCACGGCCCAGCGGGCGCCTTGGCGCATGACCCGATCGAGTTCCTTGCTCGAGACCTTGGCGATCGCCCCCGCGCTCCCCACCCCGGTCGGAATGTGCCGAAACATCGCCTGGACCATGCGCTCGAGCTTGCCGCGCACTTCATCGGCCTCGAGTGCGGTCGTCAGCGCGCGCACGCCGCAGTTGATGTCGTAGCCGACGCCCCCCGGCGAGACGACCCCACCCGCAGCCGGATCGGTGGCCGCCACCCCACCGATCGGGAAGCCGTAGCCCCAGTGAATATCGGGCATCGCCAGCGAGTAGCCGACGATCCCGGGCAGGTGGGCGACGTTGCGCACCTGGGCCAGGCCCCCCTCGCCGCGCACCTGATCGAGCATCGCCGCGCTGCAATAGATCCGCCCCGGCACGCGCATCGGATCCTCGCGCGGGATCTCATAGAGATAGTCGGTGACCTTCTTCAAGGGAATCGTCTCACCCTTGTCCATGGGTCACCTCCGCTCTCGCCGCGCACCCCGGGGGCTTCACGATTCGGCCGCCTCGGGTTCCTGCGGCTCGCGGTCGTGCGCCTCACGGTCCTTCCGCTTCACGACCCTGTGCCTCGCCGCCAGTCCGTCCGACTTCGCCTCTACGTGTCGAGCACGACCGTCACCTCGTAGGCCCCCGTCTCCCCGGGCAGGATCCGCAGCCCATGATAGGTGGCCGCCTTGATCTCGGTGCCGCCGGGGTGACGGCGGGGATCGAAACGCTCGCCGTGCACGGTGGCCTCCAGAAGATAGGCCGTCCCCTGCCGCTCGATGCGCAGCCGGCGGCAGTCGGCCAGCAGAAACTGCTCGGTCTCGAAGCGATAGAGCAGCTCGCCCAGCCAAGCTACCAGCAACTCTTCCAGATCGATCCCCTCGATCCGCAGCTCGTGCCGCTCGACCGCTGAGACCTGCTCCGGGTCGGTCAGGAAGCTCACCAGCCCGAGAGCCGCCTGGCGGAAGAGCCCCTCGAGATCAGCGGCCCAGATCCGCAGGGCGACGTCGGCCGTGTGATCGACCGGCTCGAACCCCTCGCCGCCCGGCTCACGCCGCTCCTCGACCGTCACGATTGCCCCTCCCGGCTCTCTCCGGCATTCAGTCAGGGAACCTCAGGCGTCGCGCAGCGTGCATAGTAGCGCAGGCGTGGGAGCCCACTCCAGCAACAGATCCTGAATCTCAAGAGCCGGCGGCGCCCGGGACTCGAGATTCGGCGATCACAGGCTTGTGATCTCCCCCACCCCACTGGCATCATGGGTGCCTGCCCGCGGCATGCATGCGGCATGCTCGGGGTGCTGGAGCAGCGTCCCTTCCCGGCCCGGCCGGCACGCTGTCCCCGCTCGCCACCTGGATGCGCCGACCCTTCCCGCCACGGGAGGGCGGCACGGGGAAAAGGGAGCCCGATGAAGACGAAGCCCGCGACCGCCCGCCGGTCCTCGCATCCCCCCATCGATCCTGCAACCATTGCCGACCGGATGCGCGCAACGCTCTTGGCCCTCTCGGCCGCGCTGGCGGTCACCGTCCTCTTGATCGGCGGCTGTGCCGAGGAAGACGAGACCTGCCCGGTCTGCCCCGCATCAAGCATCCGCTTGGAGGAGATCTACCTCACCGACGATTCGGTCGCCATCGGCGGCGAAGTGCGCATGTGGGCCTTGCCGGAGCTCACCAACCAGGAATATGTCTGGACCGCTTCAGCGGGCAGCTTCCAATACGTCGAGGATTACTACGCCCGCTGGAAGGCACCCGACGTGGCCAGTGTGGTCAAGATCAGCGTGGTCGCCACCAACACGGACGATGAGAGCAAGGTGGTCAGCGCTCCGATCGCCGTCGAGACCTATCTGCCCCGGCACACGCCGACCTACACGGGCGCCGGCTATTGCGGACTCGAGTGCCACAGCGTCACCGGCCACGGCGAGAACTACGATTCCTGGGCCGCCAGTCGACACGCGACCACCTTCGCGGCGGTCGACCAGCACGCCGAGTACCTGCCGGGAGATTGCGCGCAGTGCCACACCGTCGGCTACGGCGATACCGACGCTCGGGACTGGGCCCGTCACAATGGCGGCTTCGATGAGATCCCTGTCGCCAGGTTGGAAGGCGTCCAATGCGAGAACTGCCATGGCCCGATGGCGGATGTCTATGGTCAAGTCCCGATCCCGGAACACGAATCGATCGGCTTGGGCGATTCACTCTATCTCGCCACGGCCGGAGCGGTTCCGGTCGGCTGCGGGAAGTGTCACGCGCAGTATGAGAGCGCGGCCCACGCCCAGGGCGCCGACTACATCGCCGACTGGTCGGGCAGCGCTCACGGGACGATCCCCGCGGGCGTCGATCTCGAAGATCCCACCTGTGTGCAGTGTCACACGGTGCGGGGCTTCATCGCCCGCCTGGAGGGCGGCGCCGCGCCCTCGCCCGACACATCTCTGCCGATCACCTGCGTCGCTTGCCACGATCCGCACGGCAGCAACCATCCTGGCGATCTGCGGCGAGATCCCGCCGACGATGTGTGCAGCCAATGCCATACCGACGCCGAGGCCGGCTATCCGAACGAACCGCACGCACCGCACGCGGAGATGCTGGCGGGTACAGGCGGCTACGAGGGCTTCATCACCGGCCCGATCAAGTCGACTCCCCACATCAACGTGATCGAGCACGGCTGTGCCGAGTGCCACTACCCGAGCGGCAGTGGCGAGGCAAGCCACTCCTTCGCCGCCGATCCGGCGAGCTGCACCGCCTGCCACCCCGGCGCCAACGGAACCAATTTCGAGTGGAGCACGGTGCGGGACGCACGCAACGAAATCCTCGCCCTGTTGCTCGAGTTGAGTGCCGAGCTGAACGCCGCGACCCCGGGGGATACGCTGACCGATGCCTACCGGCAGGCGCGGTTCAATGCCCGCTTCGTCATCGCGGCCACGGGAGATCAGGACCCCCTCTACGGCGTTCACAACTACAAGTACGCCAAGCAACTCCTGGAGTCCTCGATCGAAGGATTCGCGCCGAGCGAGTAGCCGCGCTCCGCCTCTGTATGATCCGGCCGGCGCGTCAGCCCGATCGTTCCCAGCACGTCTCCATCTCGGCGGCAGGGGGGCTATCTCTCGCCGCGTGTTTGAGATATACTCCTTTCTGTCTTCCCGAAGCGCCGATCTCCGAGTGCAGAGTTCGCTTCCTGACGCGAAAGGAGCCCGCCATGCCTCGTTCCATCAGCATCGTGTGTATGCTATTCGCCCTCGCACCGGCCGCATCGACGACGACATATGTCATCGCTCCCGACACCAGCGGTGACTATCCGACGATCCAAGCCGGGATCGATGCCGCCAGTCCCGGCGACACGCTCGAGCTGACCAGCGGCACTTTCTCCGGCCTAGGCAATCGAAATCTCGACTACGGGGGCAAGGCGATCACCATCCGCTCGGAGACCGGCGACCCGGCCTACGTTACGATCACCGGCGACGGGGTCGACCGGGGCTTCATCTTCACGAACTACGAGGGATCCGACTCCGTCCTGGAAGGGGTCACGATCTACGATGGCTACAAGGACATCGGGGCCGGAATTGCCTGCTTTAACTCCTCACCGACGATCATCAACTGCGTGATCGCCTCCTGCGGCGCCTCCCTGTATGGCGGTGGCTTCTACTGCGGCGCGTGCTCCCCCACACTGACCGACTGCGCCTTTGCGACCAACTCGGCCGGACAGTATGGGGGCGCGTTGAGCTGTACCTGGGGCAGTGCTCCCGCGTTGACCGGTTGCACTTTCTCGTGGAACACCGCGCCGCGCGGCGGGGGGCTGGGCTGCCAGACGAGCTCCGCGCCGGAACTCTCCGGCTGCACCTTCGATCACAACACCGGCACGGCCAACGGCGGCGCGGTCTACGTCGTGGGTACCGCGGCACTCTCGCTGACAACGTGCGACCTGCTTTACAACACCGCCATGAGCAATGGGGGCGGGCTGTATGTCGAGAGTGATGCATCGGCAACACTCACAACTTGCAGTTTCTATGACAACCAAGCCAACAAGGGCGGGGCGATCTGTCTCAGCAGCAGTCGCGACGTCTCCGCGACCAGCTGTTCGATAACCCATAACGACGCCACGGCGGGCGGCGGCGGCCTCTATTGCTATGCGGCCGATTCCAGTAACGTCTTCTTCAACTGCACGATCGAGTCCAACACGACGGCCGGTGACGGCGGCGGCATGCACTGCCGCAGCGCCTCGCCCCAGATCACCCAGTGCACGTTCAGGTACAATCTCTCCAGCGCCGGGTCCGGCGGCGGTCTCTTCTGCCGGGAGGCCTCCGCCCCCCAGGTGCTCGAGTGCACGTTCAGGTACAACGACGCCGAGTTGGATGGCGGCGGTCTCTACTGCAGCGCCAGCCCCGCGACACTAACCGACTGCGAGGTCTACAGGAACGATGCCTTGGGCAACGGCGGCGGGGCGCGCCTGATCGATGCATCTCATACTATCAGCGGATGCACCTTTGCCTATAACGAGGCCGGAGGCTCGGGCGGCGGCGTTTCGTTCAGCGGTGATGTCCTGACGGTGACGGCTTGCGACATCCGAAACAACGACTCCGGCGGGGGCAGTGGTGATGGAATGCGTATCTATGCTGCGGACTTCGCGCTGACCGACTGCCTGATTGCAGAGAATCTGGGCATAGGTCTGACCGTCTATGCCGACGACGACGAGGGGCTAATCGCGGATTGTACAATCGCCTACAACACCGGCTCCGGGATGTTCGTCTGTGAGGATGCGGACCCCTACGTCCTGCGGACGATCATCGCCTTCAACGAGGGTCAGGCCATTCAGATGGCGCTGGGGATTCCGGTCACCGCGGACGCCGATCTCACGTGCTGCAATCTCTATGGCAACACGAACGGAGACTACACGGTCTACCTCGCCGACGAGCTCAACGATCCCAGCAACATCTCAGCGGATCCGCTCTTCTGCGATGCGTCCAGCAATGACTACCGGATTGCGATTGAATCTCCGAGCGCGACGGCATCCTGCGGACTGATGGGCGGCCAGGGGATCGGGTGCGGGATCGCGATCACCGGGATCACGGATGTCGGCAACGATCAGGGACGTCAGGTCTATGTGACCTGGGCACGCTCTTTCCATGACATCCCCGATTCTCCCTACCCGATCACCCATTACAGCCTCTGGCGGCGGATCGACGAGTTCGCGGCTCGCGGCGCGGAGGGGGAACCCCGCGTGATGACCGCCGGAGGGGACCGGGCCTTCCCGCCAGGCGACTGGTGCTTCGTCAAGGATGTCCCGGCCTACGGGGAGAAGACCTACACCACGGTTTGCCCGACCGTGTGTGATTCGACAATTGGCGCGGGCGCGTGCTGGTCGAGCTTCTTCGTGCGGGCGGGCACCCTCGAGCCGACGACCTCCTTCGACTGCCTGCCCGACAGCGGCTACTCGGTCGACAATCTTGCCCCCGGCGTGCCCGAGGGCCTGCGCCTCGAATCTCCAGACGTTCTCGCCTGGGAGGAGTGTGCAGCCGCCGACTTCGACTACTTCACCGTCTACGGTTCGGCAACGGACCACCTCGATGAAACGGCGGTGGTCATCGGCTACACCATTGGGAGCACAATGGATGTAGGTGGTGCCTCACACGACTACTACCACGTGACGGCGACTGACTTCGCCGGCAACGAAGGCGAGGAGGCCACGCTCGACCAAGCGGCCGGCGCACCTGAGAGTCAATGGATCCCGCAGCGCTATGCGCTCTACCAGAATCGCCCCAACCCGGGGCGGCCGGGGACGCTGATCCGCTTCGACCTGCCCTCACCTGGCGAGGTCCGCCTCGAAATCTTCGATGTTGCCGGCCGCAGGGTAACGACCCTCCTCGACGGCCCGCGGCCGGCGGGAGTTCACTCCGTCGCCTGGGCGGGAACGACTGATGATGGACAGCCAGTGGAGAGCGGAGTGTTCTTCTTCCGCCTGAGGGCGGGATCGTTCAGCAAGACGCGCCAGCTCATGATCGCCCGCTGAGGGCACACGGCGCGAACGCGGATGGCGCCGGCAAGACGGCACCGCAGAGAGCCCCAGTGCTCTTGCACCTACTCGGGCTGCGCGTCTTCCGCCACGGGGCGCAAGCGGACGACCGTGGCCCCGTAGTGCCCGCGGTCGGCGGAGGCGAGTTGATAGGAGGCGACCGCCGGATGGCGGTCGAGCACACCGGCTACGATTCGGCGTTGCACGCCGATGCCTTTGCCGTGGATGATGCGCACCTCGGAAAACCCGCGGCGGGCCGCCTCGCGGAGGTACTCTGCAACCACCTCGGCGACATCGCGCGGATGAAACGTGTGCAGATCGAGGGCATCCTCGATCGGGACGGCCCGGGGTTCGTCTTGCGGATCAGGGCCGCGCATCGGGCGTCACTCCCGGAACCACACCCTCGATGCACTCGTCTCCGTAGTGCAGGGCGTAGGTCACCGTACCGGTCGAGGCGAGGGTCGCCGAGGCTCCGCAGTACTTGCGCGTCGAGAGCTCCACCGCGCGCCGGACCCTGCGTAGGTCGTGCGGCTCGGTGGCAATGCGGTAGTCGATGTGGACCCGCCGGAAAACCCGGGGATGCTCGAGCGCCCGCTCGCCCTCCACGACGATGCGGAGCGAGCGGACCACCACCCGCATCTTGATGAGAATCGAGACCAGATCGACACCGGTGCAGCCGCCCACCGCGCCGAGCAGGAGCTCCATGGGCTTGGGGCCCGTCAGGGGACGCCCCTCCTCACCCTCGACGAGGGCATCACTGCGATAGGCAACCCCGCTGTCGGCGAGATGCTCGAAGGCGCCCCCCTGCTCCCAGCGCGACTCCGAATGCGTGGTCACCCCTTGCCCTGCCATCTGCCATCTTCCTCCTTCATAACCGCCCGGCGAACCCATCCTCCGTGATCATGAGTGAGACACCATCGTCTTCGGTGTGACGAGGCGGGCGCGCCCGGGGCGCCTCCGCCCCTCTGATGTCCACGCACGGGCGGTGACAGGATCGCTCAGGGCGTGACGCGAATCAACCGGCGGGCGGAGCGGACCCTCGTAGGCCAGGCCAGCGAGGTTCGCCGGGGCCAACGGGACCCAACAACGACAAGGAGGCCCGCTAGTGGTGCAGGCCTCCTCTGTTCGTCACCCGGTTGCCCGGGCACCGTCATCCTGGGCAAACGCCCCCGAACCGCGATGGCCGAAGACGGCCGGGCGGTTCGTCTGGGAAGCCCGAGCCTCCAGATCGATGACGGCTGATACTGAGTTCCGGCGTTCCCGGCGCTCTCGCGGGGCTAGGCAGCCACCGTGAAATCGTGGCCGGGCATCGGCCGGTACTCACTCCACCAGCGCGGCGTTGTCCGATAAGCATAGTGCGGATAGCCATGATGCGGGTACTGGGGCATCCCAAAGAAGCGATTCGTGTAGTTGAAGGGCACCCCGTAGCCGTAGTCGTTCGAGTAGTTCGTCCGGTACGGGTAGTAGCCGAACTTGCGGTAGGAGTCCCAGTAGGGATAGCCATACCGATTGTAGTCGCCCTGCGGGTAGCCGGAGCCATAGCTGCGACTGGGATCGCCGTAGTCATCCCCGTAGTGGCCATAGGGGTAGTAGCCAGACGGGTTGTAGTCCTGACGGCCGTAGATCGAATTGACCGTGTGGCCGCCCCACATCGTCGTGGGGTTGGTGTAACCCGTCATCGGGTTACTGTAGTTCATCGACGTGTTCTCAAAGTTCTGATTCCACCAGCCGTAGTTGTTCGGCATCCACGGCTGGTAGTTGTTCGTGCTGGGGAAGCCCTGGTTCTGCGACCCGTAGTTGGAGTTCATCCAGGGGAAGCCCTGGTTCTGCGACCCGTAGTTGGAGTTCATCCAGGGGTAGTTCTGGTACTGCGACCCGTAGTT
>JAGMBO010000080.1 GCA_023129715.1 Candidatus Eiseniibacteriota bacterium
TTTCAGGGTTTTGAGACGGGAACTACCTAGTCAATTGGCCGAAACGTGCAGCGACACCACGTCCTCAACCTGTGGATAGGATAACAGTTGCGGCTCGGCTACATATCTTGACCATACGCCTTGCGGCGAATCTCTCTAACGGTGGACTCCGAGTTCCTGGCCTCCAGCGTGGTCCACTCCTCCACTCGCATGCTATGATATATTAGGAGTGTGTCTTAACTCAGATCTTGACTGTGTCCCAATCACTCTGACACACGACACGAGGAGGCCAGTATGCGACGGGGAACCGTTCTTCTCGCGGCAATGATCTTGGCTTCCTTTGCCGCCCGAGCCCAGGAAACTCTCGATGGCGGCGTGCTCATTTTCCACTCTCCTCCGGAGATATCTTATACGGACAGTCCGGGAGACTGGTGCCAGCACTATCTGGACGGGTTTGCCATCGACAACGCCTTTGATCAGGTGAACCGCAGCGATCTCCACGAAGATGTCTGGTACGTCCTGGCCGCCTGGCTGGGACCCCGAACCTTCGGGGGTGTCGAATTCGGTTTCGCGGATTATCAACCCTGGAATTACAGATTCTCTGACTGGGGCCCCTGCTGCCCGACCGGGGGCTGTCATGAGACCCCTACCGTGGGTTGGCCCGATCCGAACACGGGCGTCCTTATTACCGCGGATTCCGCGCCCTGGTGCGGAAACTACGTGCCCGTCTACTACTTCCTGGGCTATGCATACGATGCACCGGTCCAGATGCCGCTCGGCATTCATCCCGTCAGCGGTTTCGGCGGCTTCATCAGCACCGACGAACCTCCTCTGGAATCGGACGCCGAATGCTTCGGCGCGCTGGGGTTCCAAACCTACGGCATCGCCTGTTTCCCGAGACCGAACGATGCGGCGTGCTGCGTGGGTCAGGCCTGTTCGATTACGGACTCGGTGACCTGCGCGGGCCTGGGCGGCACATGGATCCGCTGGATCACGACCTGCGACCCAGACCCTTGCGTGCCCGACACCTTCCTAGTCAACCCCGCGGGGACAGGCGATTATGCGACCATCCAGGAGGCGATCGACGCGTCCTGGGACGGCGACATCATCGAGCTGGACGACGGCACCTTCACCGGGCTGCGCAATCGAATGCTCCGCCGCCTGGACCGAGATATCACGATCCGCTCCCAAAGCGGGAATCCTGCGGCGTGCATCATCGACTGCGAAGATTCGAGCACCGACGGGTTTCAGTATTATGCCCCTGACGGGCCGGTGGCCGCTCTCGAGGGCCTCACGGTGACCCGCGCATTCCGCGCGGTCGACTGTATCGATGGGGCGAGTCCGGAGATCACCAATTGCGTGTTTTTTCTGTGCGATACAGGCATCATGTGCAGCGGGAGTGGAACACACCCGGTGATTACCGGATGCACATTATCGGAGAACACACGGCAATCATATCCCAGTGGTATGCGCTGCGACAACGGCGCCTCGGTCACACTCACTGACTGCACCTTCATCGGCAATGCTGCGGGAGGGCTTGAGTTGTACCATGCCAGCGTTGGGATCCTGCATGGCTGTATCTTCGTGAGCAATCTCGGATCCTGGGGCGGCGGGTTGCGGGTTTCCAACGCCATCTCGATCACCTTGACAGATTGCACTTTCTACGAGAATCATGCTGAGCAGAACGGGGCTGCGATGTATGTCAACGGTACCCCCGCGATGCTGTCCAGGTGCACTCTAGCGGACAATATCCTCGATCACCCGACCACGGGTGGCATATACGTACAGGCTGGGTCTGCGATTCTGGAGAACTGTATCTTGGCTTTCAATGAGGGCATCCCGATTATCTGCAACTCTGGGACCGCCACCCTCACGTGCTGTGATGTCTATGGCAATGTGGGCGGGGATTGGGTCGGGTGCATCGAGGCACAAGCGGGCACCAACGGCAACATCGCCGAGGACCCACTTTTCTGCGGGACCTTCTTCGGCGACGACGATCTGACGCTCCTCGATGAGTCCCCCTGCGCGGCCGAGAACAACCCCGGCTGCGGGCAGATCGGCGCCTGGCCGATCGGCTGCAATATCGTTTACGTCGAGCCCGACGGGTCGGGTGAATACGATACGATCCAGGAGGCGGTTGATGCCGCGGGTGAGGGCGGTATCGTCATCCTGGGTGATGGGATCTTCCAGGGCGAAGGCAACCGGGCGATCAACTTCCGCGGCCGGGCAATCATCCTCCGCACGCAGACCCGGGGAAGGCAGGGTGCAATCATCGACTGCCAGGGAGTACACGGAGGGTTCATCTTCAGCACGGGAGAGGGGCCGCGGTCGATCATCGACGGTGTGACGGTGATCAACGGCAATGCGGAATACGGCGGCGCGGTCTTCTGTTCGAGCGGGACCTCGCCCACGCTGGTCAACTGCACGTTCGAGAGCAACGTGGCGGTGCAAGGTGGCGGTGGGATAGCCTGCTGGGGGGATGCGGCCCCGACGATCGAAAACTGCCACTTCGAGGGCAACAGCGCCCCCGACGGAGCCGGGCTCTTCTGCCGCGGCACGGCGGCACCCGAACTGACGAACTGTGCATTCGTGGCCAACCGGGCGAGTAGCGCCGGCGGCGGGGCCTATTGCGGCGACAGTTCGCAACCTCTGTTCACATTCTGCACGTTCGAGGCGGACTCGGCCGACGAGAACGGCGGAGCTCTCAACAGCAGAGCCAATTCGGCTCCGACGCTGCGCAACTGCACGTTGGTCAAGAACTCCGCACCGGGTGGCGGAGGGATCCGGGCGCTTGGGGATCTGCCGGTGCTCGAGAACGTGATCATCGCCTTCGGTACACAGGGTACCGCCGTCGGCGGCGGGGGGGTGGTGACCCTGAGCTGCTGCGATCTCTATGGCAACGCGGGCGGAGATTGGGTCGGGGCGATTGCCGCCCAGAACGGAATCAACGGCAACTTCTCGCTCGGTCCGGAGTTCTGTGATTTCGCCGGAGGCGACTACCATCTTTGGAACTACTCGCCCTGCAATCAGGTCGGCTGTGGGCTAATCGGCGCCTGGCCGATCGGCTGCGAGGACCCGCAGGTCGTCGTGGAGACACTCGAATCCATGGAGATCCCAGCGGCGGTTTTCCTTGCCTCCGCCCTACCGAATCCGTTCCGGGGGACAACTCAGATCTCCTGTGCGGTCCCGCAAGCGACCCGCCTCCATCTCGCGATCTACGATGTGACTGGGCGGATGGTGAGAACGCTGCTGGACCGCAGGGTCACGCCGGGTGAGCAGACATTGGTCTGGGACGGTCGGGATGACCGGAAGGAAACCGTTGCCGCAGGAATCTACTACCTACGCCTGGAGACACCGGCGGGGAAGAAAACCCGCAGCGTGGTGGTGCTGCGCTGATTCCCAGGGCGTGTCCGTACCGCCGGATACTCTCAGAATCCAGGGCTCCCTGATCTGCGGAAATCAGTCCATGAACGGGTTCATCACTCTGACGGCGTACACCTGACAAGCACGTTTTCCTATCCTGCCGAGTCCGCCTACGGGCCCTCCTCCGAGTGGTTGCCCGCTTCCAGCCCCGACCTCGGCTGCGGATCGGCCGCAACGAGATGCACTGTCTGAGTCGGATAGGCGAAGACGATTCCCTCTTCCTCGAAGGCGCGGTAGATCGCCAGATTGATCTTCTGCTGGACGTCCATGTAGAAGTTGTAGTCGGGATCTTCCACCCAGTAGACCGTCTCGAAGTTGAGCGAGAAATCCCCATAGGCTTTGAAGTGACAGCGATCGAAGCGCGCCTTCTCTTGCTGCTCGATGATCGCGCGGATTCGCTGGGGAATGGTCTGGAGCTTCTCGGAGGGCGTGCCGTAGACGACACCGACCGAGAAGACGACGCGCCGCTCAAACATGCGCTTGTAGTTGCGAATTCGGCTCTGTAGGAGATCGCCATTGGCGAAGATCAGCTGCTCACCAGAGAGGCTGCGCACGCGAGTGGTCTTGATCCCGATGTGCTCGACGGTGCCGAGAAAGTCGCCGACAATGATGAAGTCACCGACGACGAAGGGCTTATCCAGCACGATCGTCAGTGAGGCGAAGAGATCCCCGAGGATATTCTGCAACGCGAGGGCGACCGCGATCCCGGTCAACCCGACGCCGGCGATCAGGGCGGTGACGTCGACCCCGAGGTTATCGAGCGCCAGCAGGAGGATCGTCGTCCAGAGCGCCAGACGACCGACGAATCCGAGCGCCGAGATCGTCGTCGCGCTTGAGGCATCTGCCTCCACGCGCTCCTGCGCGTAGCGGGTCACGAGCAGCGAGATCAACCGCGTCCCCCACACCGCGGCCTGCAGAAGCATGCCGAGGATGACGACCGTTGCCAGGATGCGGTCGGTCTCCTCCGGCAGGGAGAGCGCCAGCGAGCCGGCATAGACGCCGATCAGCAGGAGAAAGAAGGCCTTGGTCTCGCGAAGGAGGGCGACCAGGGCATCGTCGAACGGGGTCTTGGTGCGCTCGGCAAGCGGCGCCCAGCGCCGCTCGATGACCTCTCGGACGATGCGCAGACCGACGGTCACCAGGATGGCGATGCTGATCGCGATCGCCCAGCTACGCAGTGGGTTGTAGTAGAAGGTCGTTTCGAGGAAATCCATCACCGGTTCCCTTCGTCACAGGTTTCCCTTTGTCAGCGGGGGGCACCCCGGCGCCGATCGCATCCGGTCCGCGCGCCGCCTGCGCGCTCGAGACTCGTGCCCGGCTACCTAGAGATACCGTTGGAACCAATCCATGATCCTTTGCAAGCGCACGATCCGCCGGTCGGGCCGGCCCCCACGCGAGAGCCCGTGCGGCTCCCCGGGGAACCGGATCAATTCCACGCGTCGGCCGAGGACTTTCAACGTGGCGAAGAGATTCTCGGCCTGCTCGATATTGCAGCGCATGTCGTTCTCAGAGTGGATGATCAGCAACGGGGTGCGGATGTTGCTGGCATAGGAGAGTGGTGACTGGCGGCGATAAGCGGCCAGATCTTCCCACGGGTAGGCCCCGAAGGTGTGCCGGAACATGAACCCCACATCCGACGAGCCGAAGAAGGGAGCGAGATCGACGACCGAGCGTTGCGTGACCGCCGCCTTGTAGCGCCTTGTGTGGCCGACCGCCCAGTTGGTCATGAAGCCGCCATAGGATCCGCCGGTG
Organism: Candidatus Eiseniibacteriota bacterium; assembly: GCA_023129715.1. Taxonomy (GTDB): domain Bacteria; phylum Eisenbacteria; class RBG-16-71-46; order CAIMUX01; family WJJG01; genus JAGMBO01. The sequence goes on from JAGMBO010000080.1 coordinate 5,155, forward strand.
ATCCCGATGCGTTTCTCATCGACATAGGGCTGGTGGGCGAGGTAGTCGGTGCCGGCCATCACATCGGCGAAATCTCGATTGCCCCAATCGGCGCGGATCGCCTCGGCGAAGGCCCGGCCGTAGCCGCGCGAACCTCGCGGGTTGGAGTAGAACACGACGTAGCCTTGCGCCGCGAGACATTGGAACTCATGAAAGAAGCTGTATCCGTATTGGGCCTGGGGACCGCCATGGACCTCGACGATCGCGGGGTACTTCCTGCGCGCGGAGAATCCGGGGGGCTTCAGAATCCAGCCCTCGATGCGTGTGTTCTCGGTCGAGCGAAATCGCACGCGTGTGGGAGTCTGTAGGTCACGCGAGCGTCGATAGTCGCGATTGAGGTTCGTCAGTTGCTCCCGATGTCCGGTGCGGGTATCGAAGGCGAACACTTCGGGAGGCATTGCGGGCGTCGAGACGATGCCCACGGCCGTGCGGGTATCACGGGAGAGTGCGATGGCCTGCAGATGGATGCGGTCGGGCGTGATCTGTTTCGGTGCGCCCCCGCGCACGGAAACGCGGAAGAGGGCGGTATACCCGTTGCGGCTGGCGATGAAGTGCAATGCCCGCCCATTCGGGCTCCAGAAGGGCTTGAGGCTGAAGCCCAGCGCGCCGCCGGCATCGGTGATCGTCTGATCGTACGCAGGATAGTCGAACTTCCGCGCCAGGCAGCGGGCTTGGCCCCGCCCGCTCGCGGGCACGACCCATACCCGCAGGTTGGCATAGGAATGGGCCGCGAACTCATCGTGGCCGAGGTAGGCGATCCACTTGCCGTCGGGTGAGAATTGCGGGGCATAGGCGAGGCCGGGGGGCGTTGGGATCCGCCGTGGACGCCCGCCGCGGGCAGGGATGACGAAGAGATCGGTCCAGTCCAGCTCGAGGTCGCAATCGCGGCGGATATTGCGCACGAAGACGATTCGCCGTCCGTCGGGAGAGAAGGCGGGGTGCACGGCGCCGCGCTTGCCCCGGGTCAGTTGGCGGCCCACGCCCGTCTCGACGTCGAAGAGCCAGAGCTGGTTCTCCTCCTTGGGCAGGAAGCCCATCCCATCGAGCCTATAGAAGAGCCGATCGATGTGGCGAAAGACCGGCGGCTCATGTTTCGCCTCCGCCTCCTTTGCGGCCGCGGGGGGGGCCTTGGTGCTCTTGGCCTTGGTCTTCTCTGCGTCCGTCTCGGCATCCGTCTCTGCGCCGGAATCGGGCGGATCGTTGGGCCGGAAGGCACACAACAGGTGGCGCCCGTCGGGAGAGAAGGAGAGGTCGCTGAAGGCGCCATCCCTCTCGACGAGCAGGCGCGCCTCACCGCCGTCCGTGGGGATCAAGTGGATCCCCGGATGGCGGCCGCGCTTGCTAACGAAGGCGATGCTCTTACCGTCGGGAGAGAAGACGGGCGCATTGTCGCCGCGCTTGCCATAGCTGAACTGACGGAGATGTCCGTCAGCGACATCGACGACATGGAGGTGGACGTCATAGCCCTTGCGGTCTTCGCGGGCGACCTGCACCGGGAAGGCGTAGAGGGCGCCGTCGGGACTGAGCGCGCCGGCGCGCAGGTACTTGAGCTCGAGAATGTCCTCCGCGCGCGCGGGGCGCACACGGGACGGTGGGCGGCCCGCAGTCCTCCGGCGAGCCGGCGAACGGCGCTGCGAACTGGGCTGGGAACGGCGCTGGGAGCGGGTCGACGAGCGAGCAGCCACGGGGCACCTCTCTGGCTAGAGTTCCCGGGTGATGGGTGACGGGGGGCATCCTATCAGAGGATCCCGAAGCTCCCCAAGGCCTTCCCGCACTTCCCGAAGGCTTCCAGCAGCTCCCCAGGCCTTCCCGCATTCCCCGAAGGCTTCCAGCAACTCCGCAAGGCCTTCCAGCACTTCCCGAGGGCTTCCAGCAACTCCGCAAAGCCTTCCAGCATTCCCCCAAGGCTTCCCCGCACTCCCCGAAGGCTTCCAGCAGCTCCCCAATGCCTTCCACCAACTCCCCGATCGATGCATGATCGCCGGGGCCGTCCTGGAGTAGTCTCCCGGCGGGTCCGTTTGCGGCGAGATTCAGATCAGGATCCAGATCAGGTCGCAGACCAAGGGATGCCCCCGGCACGTCCGGTAGGGCCAACACCTCGAGCACGGTATGTGGGCACTCGGACTAGCGATTCTCTGCAGCGCATCGATTGCGCTGATCTTCCGCCATAGCGAAACACGCAATCTCAATCGCTATGCGGTGACCACGGCGAACTACTTTGCCGCGTGCCTCGTCAGCGTATTGCTGCTCAAAGGCAGCGGAACTGTCTTGGCCGAAGGCTGGCTCTCGGCCGCTGCCCTCGATGAGGTCGGCGCGGCCCTGGGTGGGGATGGGGGAAAGCTGGCGCCCTCGGCGGCCTCGCTGTGGGCCGTTCTGGTCGGGCTCGTCGCTGGCGGCGTCTTCTTCCTCTCATTCATATTCTATCAGATCTCGATCCGCCACCATGGCATCGGATTGGCCGGCACTTTCATCAAGCTGGGCGTCTTCGTTCCGATGTCGCTTTCACTGCTCTTCTGGCGCGAGTATCCAACGCTATTGCAGTGGATCGGTATCCTGCTCGCCCTGGCCGCGATCGGTTTGACCAATTGGCCGCGGGCAGGACAATGGCGGCAGGCAGTCCGCCCGGCATTGCTGTTGCTTTTCCTGATCGGCGGTCTCGCCGAGTTCAGCAACAAGGTGTTCCAACAGCATGGCCTCCTCGAGCACCGGCCGGTCTTCCTGTTGACGACTTTCGGTGTCGCCCTGTTGGCAAGCGGTGTGGCGACAGTGGCGAAGCGGCGAGCTGTGACGGCGCGCGATGTCGCGATTGGACTGCTCGTCGGGATCCCAAATCTCTTCTCCTCTTTCTTTCTCATCCAGGCGCTCGAAGGCATGCCCGCATCGGTCGTCTTTCCCGCCTTCGGCGCCGGCAGCATCGTGATCCTCTATCTGGCCGGGGCCCTCGTCTTCAGGGAGCGCCTGCGGGCCCGCGATCACTTGGCGATCGGGCTCACCATGCTCGCGCTCATTCTGATCAACGTGTAAGCGCCACCAGCTTGCAGCTCCGCGCATTTTCCCACCCTCTTTGCTCTCGGCCGCCGGGAACGGGAACCGGAGGGCGGAATCCTGGTTCAAGAGCCGATACCGAGCCTGAAGCACTCGATTCTCAGACAACCACTCGAGCCATACCAGGGGGAGGAACACCCGATGAGAAAAGCATTCGTGGCTGCACTGGCCGTCGCCGCACTGATTATTGCGGGCGTTGCGACCGGCGCCGATGCCCAGTGTTGCAGCAAGGTTTCTTCGGAGAAGAGCCCGCAGGCCTCGGGCTGCTCGAAGTCGAGCTCATCGACATGCTCGGCGAGTGCCACCCCGGCCGGCTGCTCGCATGCTGGGGCGGCGGGTTGTACGCAGGCAACCGCGACCGGCTGCACGCGTGCCCAGGCGGGGGGCTGCGGCGCCGCTAAGATCGGAGACATGCAGCAGGCTGATGCCGGGATGGAGATGGAGAAGCTGGGGATCCTCGAGCGCACCGCGCACGAGGGTTCGTTCGCGACCCTGATGGCGGCCGTCGAGGCGGCGGGTCTTGCCGAGGTTCTGAGGGGGGAGGGGCCCTTCACCCTCTTCGCCCCGAGCGATGAGGCCTTCGCCAAGCTCCCGCCGGGCACGGTCGAGTCACTACTCGCCGATAAGAAGCGGCTGGCGGAGGTGCTCGCCTATCATGTGGTTCCCGGGAAGGTGATGGCCGGGGATGTCGCCAAGGTCGAAACGGCCAAGACCCTCTATGGACAGGAGCTAGAGGTCAAGACCGACGAGGAAGGAGTGCGGATCGACGAAGCCCGCATCGTGGCCCACGATATCGTCTGCAAGAACGGGGTGATCCATGTGATCGACCGGGTCGTTTTTCCGGGGGAGCGCTCCTAAGGGATCGCGCGCCCACCCGGGTCGTGTTTGAGGGGCCGGCATTGCCGCCGGCCCTTCTTCGTTTTTCTCTCCCCGCTACCATTGGTAGATTCCCTCCATCGACGTCAATGGTTCCGGATGCTCCCGGGGGGAGACTTCCGGGGCGAAGCGCCGTGGGTTGGAACGCTCCCGGCACACGAGGAGCGCGCGATCTCTAGGGGGACGGCCCGGCGCGGCTCCGCCGGGACATTCGGCAGGGAGGGAGCTGTGAAGCGACTCGTCGTCATCGGAGGTGGGGCCGCCGGTCCCAGTGTTGCGGCCAAGGCGAAGCGCGTCGATCGGAACCTGGATGTTCAGATGTTCGATCAGGGGCCGCACGTTTCCTATGCCGCCTGCCCCACGCCCTACTTCATCGCCGGCCGGATCCCGACCGCCGAGCGCCTGATCGCCCGCTCGCCCGAGAAGTTCGCCCAATCGGGAATCGACGTTCATCTGCGAACCGGGATCGAGACCCTCGATCTGGCCGCGGGCATGGCGACCGATACCGGCGGTCGCCGGTGGCCCTATGATTATGTGGCCTACACGACCGGGGCCTCTTCACGCCGGCTCGAGGCGCCCGGTGGGGACGCCGAAGGGGTCTTCTCGTTGAAGGACCTATCCGACGCGATCGAGATCGAGCGCTTCGTGCGCGAGCGCAGGCCGCGCCGGGCGGTCATCCTGGGCGCCGGCCTGATCGCCATGGAGATGGCCGAGGCCTTCCGGGAACTCGAGCTCGAGACGACGATTCTCTATCGGGGTACCTTGCCCGCCCGGCGCCTCGGCCCTGAGCTCGCCACCCTCGTTCTGGAGGAGTTGGAGCGGTGTGGCGTGACCTTCGTCCCTGAGGCGGAGGTTGCCGCGATCGAGTCCTCCAGTCGGGGTCTGCGCATCGAGAGCAATCGGGGCGCCTTCGACGCCGATCTGGTGCTCGTCGCTCTCGGGATTCGTCCGAACACGGCCCTCGCCGGGCAGGCCGGGATCCGGCTCGGGGCAACGGGGGCGGTGGCCACGGATCGCCGGCAGCGCACCAACCATGAGCAGGTCTTCTCCGCCGGCGACTGCGCCGAGGCGACCCATCGGATCACCGGGAAGGCGGGCTACTTTCCCTATGGGGATGTCGCCAACAAGCAGGGTCGCGTGGCCGGAGCGAACATCGGGGGCGAGGAAGCCGAATTCCCCGGAGTTCTCGCCTCCTGGTGTTTCAAAGTTTTCGATCTCGAGGTCGCTTCCACCGGGCTGACGCCCGCTGAGGCGCAGGCCGAAGGGATCGATGCCGTCGCCGTCCAAGTGCGCGCCGGCTCCCGCGCGGGCGCATATCCCGGAGCCCGGCCACTGCACCTGCGTCTGGTCGCCGAGCGCGGCAGTGGGCGCTTGCTTGGCGCGCAGGCCGTCGGGGCCGACCAGGTCGTCGGCCGGATCGATGTGGTCGCGGCGGGTCTGCAGCGTGGGATGACCGCGGCCGACTTGGCGCAGCTCGATCTGTGCTACGCGCCTCCCTTCTCGCCGGTCTGGGATCCGTTGCACATCGCCGCCGGCGAGTGTCTGAAGAAGCTTTGACGATCGTGGGAGACCGGCGGCCCTGGATCCGGCAAGCCAGGTTCGCGGAGGGGACATGGAAATCTGGACGTTTCTTCTCGAGCTGACCGGCCTACTCGCGCTGGCCGCGCTGCTCGGGACGATCTCCGAGCGGCTCGGTTTCAGCGCTCTGATCGGCTACCTGCTGGCGGGGTTGCTGCTCGGTCCCGGAGGCTTCGGCCTCGTCGAGACGGCCAATGTGGCTCCGGTGGCCGAACTGGGGGTCGCCCTGCTGCTCTTCAGCATCGGCCTGGAGTTCTCGCTGCCCCGCCTCCGGCGCCTGGGGCCGACCGTGCTCTGGGGCGGACTGCTCCAAGTGCTCGTGACCGGCACGGTCTTCTCCGTCCTGGCGCTTGCCCTCGGGTGGAGCCTGCGCCCCGCGATCGTCATTGGAGCGGTGATCTGTCTCAGCAGTACCGCCTCGGTGCTGCGTCTGCTGCGGGATCGTACCGAACTCGAGACCGTGCCCGGCCGCAGCGCGCTCGGGATCTTGCTCGTCCAGGACATCGCCGTGGTCCCGCTCGTCTTGTTGGTCACCTTGCTCGGGGGGCAGGGGGGCCTTGAAGAACTCCTGCTGGACATCGTCCTCGCCCTGGCGGCGGGTCTCGGGCTGATTGGCGTGCTCTTGCTGGCCGGACGCTTCGTACTGCCGCGCTTCCTGACCCAGGTGGTGCTGACCCGCAACCGCGAGCTTGCGATTCTCTGGGCGGTCGTCATCTGTCTGGGGACGACGTGGGTCGCCCATGAGATCGGCCTGAGCCCGGCGCTGGGGGCTCTCGTCGCCGGCCTGGTTCTGGCCGAATCGCCCTTCGCGACCCAGATCCGCGCGGACGTCGGTGCGTTGCGGGCGCTCTTCGTCGCGCTTTTCTTTGCCGGCGTCGGGATGCTCGCCGAGCTGGCCTGGTTCACCCGCCACGCGGCGATTCTGCCCGGGGTCCTGCTGGGAGTTCTCGCCGTCAAGGCGATCATCATCGCTGCGATCCTGCGGTTTCTGCGTCTTCCGCTGCGTCATGCGATCGCCGCCGGCCTGGCACTCTGCCAGATCGGGGAATTCGGCTTTGTCTTGCTCCAGGTTGCCGGCGGCTACGGGCTGCTGCCCGCCCAGGTCATGGAGGTGCTCCTGCTGGCCACCGTGGGGGCTCTGCTCGCTACGCCTTTCCTGTTGCCGCTGGGATACCGTCTGGGGGCGCTGCTCGATCGGGCTCCGTTGGCTTCGCGGCAGCCAGGCGGCGCGGAGCGCTCCGAGACGGCGCCGGGAGAGGCTCCGGCGCTGCGCGATCATGTTCTTGTGGTCGGGTACGGACCAGCCGGGCAGCAGGTCGCCGAACGACTCCATCATGACCAGGTTCCCGTCTGTATCATCGATGCCAATCCAAGGGCGGCCGAGCTGACCCGCCAGCGCGGCCTACCCGTTCTGATCGGCGATGCCACCTTTCGCGAGATCCTCGACCATGCCGGCTTGAAGAGCGCCCAGGCACTGGTGGTCACGGTTCCCGACCATGGTTCCGCCCAATCGATCCTGCGCCTTTCCCGCGCGACGGCGCCGCATGTCCCGGTCATCGTGCGCGCGCGATATCATCGTTTCGCGCGTGATCTTGCCGACGACGGCGCCGCTGCCGTCTACGACGAAGAAGGCTCGGCGGGGGAATCGATGGCGCGGCTGGTCGCCGACTGCCTGCGAACCTGTCCACGGACGAAAGCCTGATCTCCCGGTCGAGCTGACGCACGAACCAACCGGCGGGGAGAACCTCGGTTTCGTAGAACCGACGGGCCTGCTCGTTCTACACCGCGAGCGGGCGGATGTGGGCGGACCACGGGAGCGGGAAACGAGACGCGATCTGCGCGAGGGTCGATTCTGCAGACACCGTCTGCAATATCTCCCTGCTAGAATTGCCAGAGCTCCCAGTCCGCGGCGCGATCAGCACGGCCGTGATCAACAGGCGCGGGACGAGCGTCAGGCGCTCAGGGCGGCGGCCACTGATGCAAAGAGCAACACGTCGAGTGCGAGCCACCCGGCGATTGCCGGGGATGAGTTGCCCGCAGCGGCTTGGTATCCTCTCCGGACATGGCGTCCCGCCGGCCGGGCAACAGGGGGGCGAAGAGATGGGCGCAGAAATGGGTGCAGAGACCGGACAAGGGCATCGCTGGTCATCCGTGGCGAAGAACGCCGCGCGGCTGCGAGTGTCGCGCATGGGCGTTTCCTGGGGAGGCAGTCGGCGCGGTCTGCTCCTGGCCTGCGGGGTGCTCCTGACTCTGCTTGCTGGGTCCGCGGCCATGGGGGCGGGTGATGATCCACGGCCCGATGAGCATTCATCGGCTCAGGCAGAGGCCAGGCTGCCGGAGAGCGGCACCCCGGCGACCTACAAGCCCGCCTATCGCTACCCGGTGATCGAGGAGCTCAAGGCCGAACACCGAGCCCGCCAGGCCGAGCGGGACTCGCTGCGTGGGCTGGCCGATGAGCGCTATGACGCGGAGGCCAAGCGCGAACGCGAGGACCGGCAGTCATTGCGACTGGACTGGAGCGCCGTTGAAAAACCTTCGAGCCCGGAGGCGTTCGCCCCGGCGTTTCATTTCCCGCCCCAGCCCCAGTACAAGACGAGGACATGCTGGGCCTTCTGTTCGGTCTCCTTCTTCGAGTCCGAGGCCTTCCGCCGCACCGGGCGCGAGATCAAACTCTCGGAGATGTGGGTCGTCTACTGGGAATTCGTCGAGAAGGTGCGTCGCTACGTGCAGCAGTACGGTCATGCCAACTTCGGCTCGGGCTCTCAGGATCAGGGGACGCGCGAGATCTTCCGGCAGTACGGCGGCGTGCCCGCCGAAGCCTATTTCGGCCTCCCGGCGAAGGGGGAACGGCACGACCACACGGAGATGACTGCGGCGGTGCGGGCCTACCTGGAGCACGTCGAGGAGACCGATTTCTGGGACGAGGAGAAGGTGATCGCGATCGTCCGGACGATCCTCGACAGCTACCTGGGCCCGCCCCCCCGAGACGTTCATCTTCGAAGGCCGGACCTACACACCCGAGGCCTTTCTGGCAACCGTGCTCGACCTCGACATGGACGAATACGTCAATATCGTCTCGACGATGGCTGAGCCGTTCGGCCAATGGATCATGCTCGATGTCCATGACAACTGGCGCCGCAACGAGGACTATCTCAACCTGCCGCTCGATCGGTTCTACAGTGTCATCCGCTCGGCCGTCGCGAGCGGTTACACGGTCACCTGCGGTGGCGATACCAGTGAGCCGGGCGTCGACGGCATGGAAGATGCCGCGATCATTCCGAGCTGGGACATCCCGGCCGCATACATCGATCAATCCAGTCGGGAGCTGCGGATCGTCAACGGCACGACCTCCGACGATCATGGGGTTCATCTCGTCGGGTTCCTGCCCCACGGCGGGCGTGACTGGTTCCTCGCCAAGGACAGCAATCGCAGTTCGCGCTTGGGTGCTTTCAAGGGCTACTACTTCTACGATGGAGACTTCATCCGCCTGAAAGCCTTGACCTGCATGGTCCATCACGATCGTCTCGAGGGCCTGCTGTCGGGAGAGGATCGGTGGTAGGCGGGTAAGAGAGAGACACCGGTTCCTTGGAAGGGGGCATGCCAGCATGACACGGACGAGATTCAGCCGGCCCGCAGGTGCGGTCTTCCTTTTCGTCTTGGCAGCGCTTGTGAGCGGGGCGCCGGATGCGGCGGCCGAGGGTATTTTCTGGGCGGAGATGACCTTCCTCGAGGCCCTGGAGCAGGCCGGGCGTGAGGACAAGCTCCTGATGGTCGATGTCCATGCCGCCCATTGCATGCAATGCAAGGAGATGGACGAAGAGCTTTGGGAGACTCCCGCGGGCGCCACGCTGGGAGAGGGGTTGATTGCAGTCAAGGTTGCCTCGGACCGTCCCGAAGCGAATGAGTTGCGGCAGCGCTATCCCATCCTGGGCCTGCCCGTGGTGATCTTCATCAAGCCGGGCGGTGAGGAACTCGGCCGGGTGCTCGGTTTCCGCAGTGTGAAGTCATTCCTTGCCGACGCGGACGGCCTGCGCGAGTGGATCGATCCTCTCCCGCCGCTCGAGGCGGAGCTGGAGGCGAATCCCAACTCGATCACCCACCTGCTCACCGTCCTGGAGCAGTACATCTACCGCATGCGAGAGGCGGACGCCCACGAGTTGCTCGATCGGATCATGGTTCTGGATCCCGAGCATCGCAGCCGGGAGGCGACCAAGGCGCTGACGCTGACGGCGAAGTACCAGGAGCAGTTCAGGCGCGACTGGGACGAGGCGCTCGCGCTCTGGAAGTCACTGGTGCAGCTCTACCCGACGCTTCCCTCGGTTTCCTCGGGGATCAAGGGAAGCTGTACGATCGCGAAGGCCTGGGACCAGGAGCAGAGCTGGATCGATTGGATTTGCGACATTGGTGCGCAATATCCCGAGTCGGGCCGCTTGCACTACAATATCGCCATGATTTCCTACCGGGAAGGCCTGACCGATGCCTGCCTGGCCAAGTCGGCCCGCATCGCGATCGCGCGGGGCGTAGGCCCCAAGAACATGGACGAGATCGCGGCAGCGCTCGGGGGATCCGCGGCGAGCGACGAGTAAGCCACAGACCCCCCGCTGCGAGAACGAGTGCGCGTGACCGGGAGTGGGTTGTCTACTTGACCTCGATCGTCGCCTTTTCCATGACGATGTTCTCAGAGGTCTTTCCGCTGCGGCTGCCGACCGCCTCGATCGCGCTCAACGTCTCCGTGCCCTCGACGACCTCACCGAAGATCGTGTGCTTGCCATCGAGATGGGGTGTCGGCACGAAGGTGAGGAAGAACTGGCTGCCGTCGGTGTCCGGTCCGGCATTCGCCATCGAGAGGAGCCCCGGCCGGTCGTGCTTGACCTTGCGGTCGAACTCCCCTGCATACTTGTAGCCCGGACCACCGGTGCCCGTTCCGAGCGGACATCCCCCCTGGGCCATGAAGCGCGAGATCACCCGGTGGAAGCCCACGCCGTCGTAGAAGCCCAGGCGCGTGAGATAGATAAAGCTTGTGACGTGCATCGGCGCGACGCCGGGCATGAACTTGATGACCAACGGGCCCTTGTTGGTCTCGATCCGTACGTAGTACTCGTGCTCCGGATCGAACTCGACGGCAGTCGGTTTTGGCAGGGAGGTACGCCAAGACTTCTTGCTCTTGTCGATCTCCGCCTGGGCGATCTGTGCGTCGATCTGCTCGATGGCCGTGTCTTTCACCGTGGCGCTCTCCTCCGTTGTGGTCGTGGCTTCCATGACTGGCTCACCGGTCGTGACCTTCTCATCGGCCAAGGCTGCGCCGGCGGCGGCAAGTGCCAGGAATGCCATCAGGATCGTCCTCATGCGTAAGCCTCCTTCTCGATGTCTGGGCTCCGGATCCCTGGGTCCGGCCGGCGCTGTGCGCCTCTGGGGCCGGTGACCCGGTGAATCCGTGCCTGGCGAAACTTCGGCGGCAGTCTACCGGAAGCCGGTGCTGCCCGGCAACCGCTGCCGGCCAGGCTTGATAACCCCGCGAGGATCGTCGGTTCCGGCGCCCCCCCCGCTGCCCCGTGCATTTCACCGCCAGCGTTCCTATACTAGTAGTGGCGACTCTGGTGATCGCCTTCCTCTCAGACCGCGAGCGTGGCTTTGCAGACGATTTCTCCCCAGGGGCAGCCGGCTAGGCTTCCACTGGCCGTCCCAGGGAGGACTGGGACGGCCGGTCCAGCGGGGGGTCTTTGCCCGGTCGGTGCCGCATCCCGGAGCGGGGGCCGGGGGCACGCAAGGGCCTCGCCGAACAGGAGAACCAGGGACATTACTTCCCCTGCATCCGCCGCCGCGGGCCCCGGGGGCGCTTGCGATCCCCCGGCCTTTGGCCGCCGCGGGCCCCGTGGGGCGCTCACGGTCCTCCCGGCCCTTAGCCGCCGCGGGGCCCTGGGGGCGCCTGCGATTCCCCCGACCCTCTCCCCCGCGGGCCCCGGGTGACGCTTACGATCCCTCCGAACATCCCCCCCCCCAGCCAACCTGCCCCGCAATGCGTTGTCGTTATTCAGCTTAGCTGATATGGAAATCGTGGTATAATCGTAGAGATCGCTTCGATGTTCTGGGCGGAGGCCGACGCCCATCCAAACCAGTCGGCCCGCGACATCCGATCCTGTAACTGACATCAAAGGAGAGACTTCAGATGATCGGGCAGCGGCATGGGACAATTCTACTCGCTCTGCTCCTGGGCCTGTTGGTGCTCCCTCCTCTGGTCGGGGCCCGCCCGGCCGGCATGAGTGACCCGGGGGATGCCGGCGCGGCACCGGTGCGCTCCACTGATCATCTCCTTCATCTGCAGACCCCTGCGCCCACCGGGCGGATCATCGTCAAGTTCGTCGACTCGAGCGGACTCGCGGTCCGTGACGGGCGGCTTGCGCCCTATTCCGGAGCCACGCAACGGCTCGAGGGCCTTCTCGTGCGCCGGGGTGTCGGATATCACCTGGAACGCCATTTCTCTCGACCGCCCGAGGCGCTGGCGGCCGAACGCGCCTTGGCCGAGAGTCGCACCCGACGGGCGATGCCCAATCTCGACCGCTATGCGCGCATCGTGCCCGCGCGCCCGCTCGCACAGTCGGAATTGCTCGCGCTGCTTGCCGACTTGCTCGCCGACCCGGCGGTGGCGCTGGCCTTTCTCGAGCCACGGGCGGTGCCGGCAGCTCTGGGCTTCGACGCCTTCACCGACGCAGCCTGCGCTCTCCGCGCGCCCGCGTTGGTTCCTGATCATCCTCCAACCTTGGGGCCTATCGGCCTGGGCCACACGGCTCCGCTCCGGGCGCCTCGCACCCCTGACTTCACCGGCCTGCAGGGATACCTCGACCCGGCCCCGACGGGCGTGGATGCGGAGGGCGTCTGGGCGCAGCCCGGTGGGCGGGGCCAGACGGTGAAAGTCCTCGATATCGAAGGCGCCTGGCTCTGGGAGCACGAGGACCTTCCGGCGCCGTTCTTCACGGCCGGCGGAGCGATCGACGACATCAGCTGGCGCAACCACGGCACCGCGGTGATCGGTGAGATCCGTGGCATCAGCAATGCCTATGGCGTGACCGGCATCGCCTATGAAACGGAAGTCGGTGGCGTCTCGATCGCCGAGCTCTCGACCGCCGATGCGATCAACACCGCCGCCGCCAATCTCGATGTCGGCGACATCGTCTTGATCGAACTTCATGCACCCGGGCCCAACGCGACGGGCGAAGGCCAGTTTGGCTACGTATGCATTGAGTTCTGGCAAGACAACTTCGACGCCATCCAATTGGCGACCGCGACCGGGCGGATCGTTTGCGAGGCGGCGGGCAACGGGGAACAAGACCTCGACAGCCCCGTCTATCAGGGCCTCTTCGATCGGAACGTGCGGGATTCGGGCGCGATCATCTGCGGCGCCTCGAACGGAGAGAATCTCGATCCGGCCTGGTTCACCAATTACGGCTCGCGCGTCGACCTCCATGGGTGGGGTGCCGCGGTGACGACCTGCGGCTACGGCAGCTTGCAGGGAGGCGCCGAGACCGAGTGGTACACGGCGGGCTTCGGCGGGACATCGAGCGCCTCCCCGATCGTCGCCGGCGCCGTGGCGGCCTTGCAGGGGATGAGCAAGGCGGCTTTTGGGATCCCCATCAATGCGCGCCTGGCGCGTGACGTTCTCGTCGCCACCGGGACGCCGCAGGGGCCCGGTGGTCAGATCGGTCCCCGCCCAGACCTGACCGCCGCATGGACGTTGGCCCAGACCGGGATCGGCGCCGTTGCCGGCACGATCACCGAGTCGGGCGGGGCGCCGCTCGCTGAGGTGCAGGTGACGGTGGTGGAGACGGGGGCGATCGCCCAAACCGATGCCGCGGGCCAGTACTTCCTGCCCCTGCTCGTCGATGACTATGAGCTGACCTACGAGAGCTTCTTCTACGCCACCAGCTCCGAGTTCGTCTCCGTGACCGCCGGAGAGACGACGCAGGTCGATCTTGAGCTGTCGGCCCTGCCGACGGTGACCATCGGGGGGACCGTTCTGGCCGCGGATGGCGCAACCAACCTGGCGGGTGCGCGAATCACACCGCAGAATGTCCCCCTCCCGGGCGCAACCTCGGATGTCGAGGGCGACTGGTCGATTCCCGGTTTCCCCGTCGGGCGCATCTATGCCTTCCTCGTGGACAGCGTCTCCGGCCATGGCGCCGACTTCGCCACCGTCGCGGTGGCCGACCCGCGGCGCGTCGACTATGGGCTCTTCCCTCAGCTTCCCGCGGCGACCGCCGACTTCGAGGCCGATGGCGGGGGATTCACGGCCGAGCCGATCTGGTCGTGGGGGACTCCGACCGCCGGCGGACCCGCTGCCGGTTTCAGCGGACAGAAATGCTGGGGCGTGGGGATGGATGCGAACTATGAAGATCTCGTCTTCGGCTATCTGACCAGTCCCAGCTACGACTTCTCCGGCGCCGCCGAGCTTCACTTGAGCTTCCACTATTGGGTCGAGACGGAGCCGAACTTCGACGGCGCGACCGTGGAGGCGTGGGATGCCGCCGGCGCAGACTGGGAGGCGATCACACCGCTCAATGGCTACAACTCGGTCGCCCTCGGCGGCCTCGGGTTCGAGAACGGATGGTCGGGTTCGAGCGGTGGCTGGGAGGGGACGGTCTTCGATCTAACCGGGTTCATCTCGGATGAGATCGCTTTCCGCATCGCCTTCGGCTCCGACGGGTATGTCAATGAGGCGGGCTTCTGGATCGACGATGTCGCCTTCGATACCGGCGACGCGTTCTCCTTGGTGAGGGGCGTGCCGGGGCCACGACCGGTGATCTCCTTGACGATGGCGCCCAATCCGTTTGTCGGGCGAGTGCACATCGAACTCACCCTGGCCGCGAGCAGCGTGGCCAGCTTCGCGATCATCGATCCGGCCGGCCGGTATGTGAGGCAACTCCATTCGGGACGATTGCCCGGTGGCGTCACCGGGTTCCGATGGGATGGCCGGGACGCTGCGGGGCGGCAGGTGGCCAGTGGAATCTACTTCTTGAACGTCCGGGCCGGTGAGCATGTGCTCTGCCGTCCGTTGATCCTTCTGCGGTAGTATCATCATAATCTGACCGCCCACGACTTCGAGGTGGCAATGGGGCGGACTCGCCCGACCGTCGCCGTAAGTCCCATGAAATCAAGGTAGATGTGGCCTCGGCCCCGGACAGCGAGAGCATCCGCCGGCGCCGCCTTGACAGCCAGAGCATCCGCCAGCGCTACCTTTGAGTCCCGCTTGAGTCCTCTAGGCGATCTCATTTCGTAAAACCATTTGACAAGATGACAGTCATTTCGCACAATAGCTTGCCGAAGAGAAGAGGGGGGGGGGAGGAGGGAATGCGGATATCAGAAGCGATAGATCTGCATCATCTGGCAGTTCAGGATGCCGCGAACTACAGCGAGAAACGGTTCCTCTTTGATCAGCTGATCAGCCCGAGGGGTAAGCACTTCGTGGGCATTGTCGGTCCCCGCGGGGTGGGGAAGACGGTTCTCCTGAAGCAGCTGGCAGCCCTGAACGACCGTACCTTCTACCTCTCCCTGGACACCGTTGCGCCGGAGACAGACGTATTCGAATTGGTCCGGAGGCTGTCGGAGGATTATGGGTATAGCACCTTCCTGCTTGACGAAGTCCACTACCTTCCGGGAATCGACGGCACCCTGAAAAAGCTCTACGACTTCCTCGATGTTCAGGTCCGCTTCACCAGTTCAATGGCGCTCTCGCTTCACCAGTCCGCCCATGATCTCTCTCGCAGGGCTCGATTGGCACGTCTTCTTCCGTTCTCCTTCCGCGAATACCTCGCCTTTCGATACAACGAACGGGTTTCCCGAATCACGCTGGGTCAACTCCTCGACAAGCAGTGGGAGCCGGAGCATCTGCGAGCAGGCTTCCGGTTTGATGCCTACCTGCGGGGGGGATTGATGCCCTTCGCGATCGATGAGCCTGACGTGCTTCCTCTTCTCGAGAACATCCTGAACACCATCATCACGAGAGACATCCCCAAGGTGGCCAGGTTGCACACGGATGAACTCGAGGTGATACAGAAGCTGATGCGGTTCATTGGCCGTTCCGCTATCGATGGAATCAACTACAGCTCTCTGTCGCGCATTCTGGGAATCACGAAGTACAAGGCCGAGCAGTATGTCGGGTTGCTGGAAACGGCCTTCGTATTGCAGCGTGCATTCCCGGCAGGAACCAATGTGCTGAAGGAACCGAAGGTTCTTATGAGCCTGCCATTCCGCCTCCTGTATCAAGACTTCACCGACGCGATTGGCGGACTCCGAGAGGACTTCTTCGCGGAAGCTATGAGGCAGGCGGGAATGTCATTCTCCTACCTGAAGAGCACGCGTGGCAAGAAGACGCCGGACTACCTCCTTGATCATGATGGAGAGAAACTGGCGATTGAAATCGGCGGCCATGGGAAGGGCCGTGAGCAGTTCAAGGGTGTGACACTCGATCGGAAACTGATATTCACCCACAGCGACAGGACTGACGGAATCAACCGGCCGCTCTTCTTGCTCGGCTATCTGGCTTAGGGGTGGCAATCCCCGCCATTCCCCTGTTTACTTCGCGCATGGATCGCCGCCGCCAGCACCGCGTGATCGAGGGTGTGCCCATGGCCCGTCTCCCAAGTGCGATCCGGCGGCCGCGGTTCTGGGGGATCGACGAGGGTCGATCCATCCGGCATGCTCTTCTGACCAACGAGATGGGGTGATCGTATGGACTCAGCGAACCAGGGACTCTGCCCACACCACCTGCGCGGGGAGGGAATCACTCGGTGCCTTGCCATCTGGGGTACGATCCTCCTCGCCGGCGTCGTCGCGATCGCCGGATGCGCGCCTCATCCCCGAGTGGCTCCGCTGACCAGCGAGCAATCCCAGCTGAACGTCGAGTCCTTCGAGCAGGTTTGGGACACGATTCGTGACAAGCACTGGGACCCGGATCTGGGCGGCCTCGACTGGCAGGCGGTTCACGACAGCCTGCTGCCGAAGGTCGCCGCGGCCGAGACGATGCCCGCCGCCCGGGGGGTGATGAAGCAGATGATCGCCGAACTGGACCAGTCCCACTTCGGCATCATTCCCGCCAGTCTCTATGAGGACGTCGATCAGGCGATCGAGGGTGGTCCCCGGGATGGCACTGCCGGCATCGGCGTGCGCGTGGTCGGCGGCCAGGCGCTGGTTACCTCGGTGGAGCCCGGTTCGCCCGCTGAGGAACGCGGTGTGCGGCCCGGGTGGGAGGTTCTGGAGGTCGGTGATTTCGAGATGCGCGCCAGACTGGCGGCCCTCGGCGAGGAGTTCGCCGGCAAGACGACGCGCGATCTCATCATGGCCCGTGCCGTCCTCTCCCGCTTGGCCGGAGATGCCGGAGACTCTCTGGGCGTCCTCTTCCGCGATGGTGAGGACCGCTCGGTCGAGCGGCGCGTCCCCTTGGTGGTCCCCAAGGGCAACCGCATCGGCCTCGGCAATCTGCCGAAGCAGTATGTCTGGATCGAAACCGAGCGCCTCGCCGAGGGCGTCGGCTACATTGCCTTCAACTTCTTTCTCGATCCCGGCCGGGTGATGAGCGCCTTCAATGAGGCCATGACCGCGTTCATGGATGCGCCGGGAGTGATCATCGACTTGCGCGGCAATATCGGGGGCATCGGGGTGATGGCCATGGGCATGGCGGGCTGGCTGATCGAAGAGCAGGGCCTGCGGTTGGGGACGATGTACACGCGCGGGGGAGAGATCAAGTTCACGGTCACCCCGCGGCCGCAGACCTATGCGGGCCCGGTGGCCGTGCTGATCGACGGGCTCTCCGCCTCGACATCTGAGATCCTCGCGGGGGGCTTGAAGGATCTGGGCCGTGTGCGCACCTTTGGAACGCCGACCGCCGGGGCGGCGCTGCCCTCGTTGATCGAGAAACTGCCGAACGGCGATGGGTTCCAGTATGCCATCGCCAACTATATCTCCGAGGGGGGCGAGGCGCTCGAAGGGGCCGGGATGATTCCCGATGAGATGTGTCCCCCGGAACGCGAGGCGCTCCTCGGAGGGAGCGATCCCGCGCTCGATGCGGCCCTGGCCTGGATTCGGGAGGGTGGTGTGTTGGGCGCCGGAATGGAATAGGCTTCGCGATGGACCGGACATGCCCGGCGATGGTTGGCATGCACCGGCGGTGAAGTGGTGAGCGGCGGTGAGGTGGTGCGCGACGGTGAGGTGGTGCGCGACGGGCGCAGTTCGCGGGATCTCAGGGAGGGATCGGAGATGAAGACTTGGGAAGCGGTGGCGATGCGTTGGGTGGCGCGGGCGGCGAGTCTACGCCCGGCCGGTGATGCCGCAGTGAGGGTTTCCGGAGTCCTGGGTCCGGTCGTCTTCGTGTTGCTCTTGCTGGTCAGTGCACCGCTTCAAGCTCAGGAGACGGACCTGCCGTCGGCGGAGGAGATCATCGATCGCTCCATCGAGGTGATGGGCGGGCGGGCGGCCTTCGAGCGGCTGTACAACAACAAGAGCACGGGCACCATGGAGATGCCTCAGATGGGGCTGAAGGCGAGCACCATCTCCTACTCGGCGGCGCCGGCAAGGATGTACGTGGCAATGGAGTCCGAGGGGCTCGGCACGATGGAGTCGGGAGGTGATGGAGAGGTCTATTGGGAGCGGTCGATGATGACCGGACCCAAGGTCAAGAAGGGCGAGGAGAAGGCGGTCGCTCGCCGCGAGGCGATGTTCCACGGCAATCTGAAATGGCGCGAGCTCTATCCCGAGGTCGAGACGACGGCGATCGATACGGTTGACGGGAAACCCTGTTACCGGATCCTGTTGACGCCGGTCGATGGCCAGCCGGAGACCCACTGCTATGACGTCGAGAGCGGCCTGTTGGTCAAGTCGGAGATGAAGGTCAAGACCGACATGGGCGTCATTCCGGTCGAGACCTACCTGAGTGACTACCGGGAAGCGGAGGGCGTCCTCTCGCCCCACCACGTGCGGCAAGTGATCATGGGCATACAGGAGATGCTCTTCACCACCGATTCGCTCTGGTACAACGTCGAGATCCCCGACAGCGTCTTCGCCCTCCCACCGGATGTCGCGGCCTTACTGGCGAAGCAGGAGATGTCGGGAGAACCCGCAGTTGCTCCGGAGAGCGGGTCTGCGGGAGAAGCCGGGAAGAGCGCTGAGTCGGATGCGGCGCCCGCTGAGGAACCGGCCGAGCCGATTGAAGTGCAGTAGGCCGCTCGACATCGATCTTGGCGGCGGCCTCTTCCAGGGGGGGGGGCGCCATGTGAGCATTCTGGCGCAACCCCATTG
The DNA here is from genome assembly GCA_023129715.1 of Candidatus Eiseniibacteriota bacterium. GTDB lineage: Bacteria > Eisenbacteria > RBG-16-71-46 > CAIMUX01 > WJJG01 > JAGMBO01. The sequence goes on from JAGMBO010000080.1 coordinate 23,977, forward strand.
CGCCCACGGTGCCCATGGTGCCCATGGCACCCTTGCGATCCTCCTTTTGCATCACGGCGGGGGCCGTGGAACCCCCATCTACTATCGCCTGGAAGGTAACATCGGCGCCTGGATCGATGCCGGATACCCGCTCGAGAGCGGCTTCTGCTGAGGCGATTCCTACTGAGCTGCCGGGGGCAGCCGCGGATCCCACAAGACGCTCGGCTCTCAGTCCGTCACTTGATCGCGGCCTTCGGGCTCTCCCTCCTTGCGCATCATCCGGTGCCCGCACTTGGGGCACTTGCGCTGGACGCACGGACGGCCGACGACATGACGCTCGCGGAATCCGCACTGCGGACAGGCGCAGTCGGCCTCGATACCGCCCCTGCCGGGACCCTGCTGGGCATTCAGTCCGCGTCCGCCGCCGCGGCCGTCTCCTAGTCCGCGTCCGCCGCTGCGCCCCTTGCCCAAGCCGCCTCCACGTCCCGGACCGCCCATGCGTCCGCCACCGCGGGGAGTCCCACCGCGGCCGGCCCGCCCACCGCGGCCGCCACCGGCTCCGCGTCCACTGCCTGGCATGGTTGATGCCTCCTTGCTGATGCACCGCTGGCCAGTAAGCGCCGGTCCCGCAAAGCATGGCACGGTTGACCGGCAGTGAAGAGCCGAGCAGTGACTGTCCGTGAACCCGACCCTCCACCCTAGGCAATCTGCCTCACTTTGTATAGACCCGGTTGCGTGGAGATCTCCAGCGGTGGATCCGGATCCCCATTTGCGGGGAGCGGTGTTCCTCTGTAGGCTGAGGGGTTGGTGGTTCGCAATCGATGCTGGGAAAGGAGGAGGGGGATGGACGAGACAGAGTTTGCGGCCGGGCAACAACTAGTCTCGGCGCGCGTTGCGCGAATCGGCAAGTCGGCCATCCACGAGATGACCCGCCTGGCCGGCATGATCGAGGACGTGGCCTTCCTCTCATGGGCCAAGCCTACGAGCGACACTCCGGAGCATATCCGCGAGGCCGCGGTGGCGGCGATCCGGGACGGACGGGTGGGGGGCTACTCGCCGACGGGCGGCCTGCCGGCGCTGCGCGAGGCGATTGCCGAGAAACTGGCCCGTGACAATGGGATCAATGCCACTCCGGAGGAGATCATCGTGACCGTCGGGGCGATCGAGGGGCTCGCGGCGGCGATCATGGCCGCCGTCGACCCCGGAGATGAGGTCCTCCTTCCGAGCCCGACCTACTCGACGCACATCCGCCAGGTGATCATGGCCTCCGCCAAGCCGGTGCTCGTCCCGACACTCGAAGAACGGGGCTTCGCGCTCGACCTCGATCGGATGCGTGAGGCGATCACCCCGCGCACCAAGGCGATCCTCTACTGCTCTCCGAGCAATCCGAGCGGAACCGTTTTCGGTGAGGAGACCTTGCGGCAAGTGGCTGCCATCGCCCGCGAACACAATCTCGTGGTGATCACCGATGAGGCCTACGAGTACTTCGTCTATGACGACCATCGCCACTTCAGCATCGCCTCGCTTCCCGAGATGCGCCGCCACGCGATCAGCTGCTTCACGTTTACCAAGACCTACGCGATGACCGGCTGGCGGATCGGCTATCTGCACGCGGATGCCGATTGGATCCCGCAGATCACCAAGGCCCACATTCCATTCGCCATCTGTGCACCGACAGTCTCGCAATACGCCGCGCTCGCGGCCTTGCGCGGTCCGCAGGACTGTGTGGCCGATTTCCAGGCGCACTACCGGAAAGCCCGCGATCGGATGTGTGCCCGGCTCGATCGCCTCCCGGATGACTTCGGCTACCAACGTCCCGGGGGATCCTATCTGATGTTCCCGCGGATTCTGGCATCCGGCGGAGAGGATTCGATCGCATTCTGCAAACGGCTTCTCCGGGAGGCCAAGGTCTCGGCTACCCCGGGAATCGCCTTCGGTCCCACGGGAGAGAGCCACCTGCGGCTCTCCTTCTGTGTACCCCTCGAGACGATCGATCTGGCCTTCGACCGGTTGGAGGCCTATCTAGGTCGCGCCTAGAACAGTGAGGGCAGACCGCATGGGAGCACAGACACCCGAGGTTGTTTTTGGTCCGGTTCCCTCCCGGCGGCTGGGGCAGAGTCTCGGGATCAACAACATTCCCCCCAAGACCTGTTCCTATGCCTGCGCCTACTGCCAAGTGGGACGCACGACCGAGCAACGCGACCAGCGATGCTCCTTCTACGATCCCGCCGTCTTGCTGCGAGAGGTTGACCAGCGCTTGGCGGATGCGCCGGGTGGCGGGGCTGCAGTCGACTATGTCACCGTGGTCCCCGATGGAGAGCCGACGCTGGATCTGCATCTGGACCGGCTCATCGAGGGACTGCAAGCGAGACCCCCCAGGATTGCGGTGATCACCAATGGTTCGCTGTTTGCGGATCGCGCGGTGCGCGCTGCGCTGATGCCGGCCGACTGGGTTTCCGTGAAGGTCGACAGTGTTTCCGAAGTCGGCTGGCGGAAGGTCAATCGGCCGCATCGTGGTCTGCAGCTGGATCGGATCCTCGAGGGCATCCGCCGATTCGCGCGGGAATACGAGGGGAAACTCGTCACCGAGACGATGCTAGTTGGTGGATGCAACGACGGGGCTGAAGACATCGCCGCCGTGGCGGGTTTCCTCGCTGAGATCAGTCCCCGCCACGCGTATCTGGCGATTCCGACGCGTCCTCCGGTGGAAAGCTGGGTCGCCCCCCCGGGCGCGGCGGAACTGAATCGTGCCTATCAGATCCTGGGTGAACAGGTGGCGTCGGTGGAGCTCCTGACGGGTGATGAAGGCGACTCCTTTGGTGGATGGGGTGCACCCACCGAGGAGCTGCTCCGCATCACGGCTGTCCATCCGATGCGGGCGGCCGCGGTTCGCGCACTCCTGGCGCGAGTGGGGGCTTCCTGGTCGCTGGTCGAAGACTTGGTCCGCACGGGCCGTCTGGCCAAGGTGGCCTATCGTGACCAGGTGTTCTACATTCGGGTTCACGCGGCACGGCATGGAGAGTAGGGCCGGCACGGAATGCGGGGTGGCGATCAGGGCAGCGGATTGTGGTCCGGCGCAGAGGAAATGGTCTGCGGAGAGGATATGGTCTGTGCAGAGAGGAGAAAGATGAGTGTCCAATTGCGATCCCGAAGCAATGGGGGACCGATCCTTGGCCTGCTTCTGATCACCCTGCTCGCATGTACCTGCTCGACCGTCCCGCTAACCGGACGCCGGCAGCTCAATCTGATCCCCGAATCGCAGATCAACAGTCTCAGTCTTCAGCAATACGAGGAGTTTCTCTCCGCACACGAGTTGAGCCGGGATCGCGAGGCGACCGCGATGGTCAGGCGCGTGGGGCGCAACATCCAGCAGGCCGTCGAGCAGTTCTACCGGGAGCGCGGGGAATCGGAGGCGCTCAACGGCTACCGCTGGGAGTTCAGCCTGATCGAAGACGATCAGGTCAACGCCTGGTGCATGCCGGGCGGAAAGGTGGTCGTCTACACCGGCCTGCTTCCGGTCGCCCAGGACAATGCCGGACTGGCGGTCGTCGTCGGGCACGAGGTGGCCCATGCCATTGCCCGACACGGCAATGAGCGGATGAGCCATGGGCTCGTCGCCCAGCTCGGGGGCCTGGCCCTGGACAAGGCCCTGGAGAACAAGCCCGAGGAGACGCGCGGACTCTTCATGGCCGCCTACGGCATCGGGGCCCAAGTCGGTGTCCTGCTGCCCTACAGTCGGCTGCACGAGTCGGAAGCCGATCACCTCGGCCTGATCTTCATGGCGATGGCGGGCTACGATCCCCGGGTGGCGATCTCCTTCTGGGAGCGCATGGTGGCACAGAAGCAGAGTGCGGCGCCGCCCGAGTTCCTCAGCACGCACCCGGCGGATGAGACGCGCATCCGGAACATGCGTGAGCTGATGCCGGAGGCGATGGAGTACTATCGGCCCGGGCAGTAGCCGGCGGTCTCGCAGGAGCGTCCGCCCCGCTGCCGCCGCTGTCTCGGCCGTACTGATCACCGGGATCATTCGCCGCCAGGAGGATCCTACACGTTGAGCATCGGTGAGACACCGCTCCGGGAACGCCTCCGACCGCCGGCCTTCATTGCCGCCGTCTACCTGACGGCGCTGGCTGGTGTGTGGACGATCGATGTGATCGTCAATCTGCGTCTCGTCGGACACGTGCTTCACCCGGACACATTCATCGGTAGCCCGCGCAACTTCCTCGGCCTCCTGCTGACCGACGCGCTCGCCGCGGCCTTGCTCGGCACGTTCGCCTTGCTCTTCGGCGTGCTCATCTCCCGGCTGCCGCGCATGTTTCCGGCACGCACCGAGAGCGTCCTCCTGCTCGCGGCCGTCTTGGCCGCGGCAGCAGTCCCCGTGCGGATGGTCTTCCCGTCCCGCTTCACCCACGTGGAGGCGCTGATCGCCGGCCTGGCCGCCGCCGCGGGTACCTGGATCCTGCTGCGCCTTTGGCTGCGACGGGTTGCGGACCATGCCTGGCTCCCGCGCCGCATCATGGCGGTGGGGCTCTATCTCCCCACGATGGCGGGGCTGGCGACCAGCATTCTCGTTCTCACCGCCCTGGAGCGGTCCGGGCGAGGCCTCGATGCGCTCGGCCTGCTGATCCTCGGACTGCTCGGCTTGTTGCTGGTCCGCATCCGGCACGCGGGCCTGCGGCGCCTGCTTGCCTGCATTCCGCCCGCGGTTGCGACTGCTCTGGTGGTTGTCTTCTGTGTGGCCTCGGCGCGCTACGGTGAGCCCCGAGCGCTGCGGGCTGCGGGGGTGATGACGGCAGCGGATACCGTAGCGGTCGGTGAGCAGGTAACTGGGGCATCCGGAGTAGGATCCGGAGTGGCGCACGGTGAGGGCGGTGCGCAGGTTGCGATGGCGAGCGACGTTCAGGCGACAGTTGCGGGCAACGGCCAGATTGCAGTCGAGGGCAACGGCCAGGCTGCAGTCGAGGGCGCCGGGCCGACGATCGTCCTAATCGTTCTCGATACCGTGCGCGCCGATCATCTCCAGCGCTACGGCTACTTCCGCAACACGATGCCGGCGCTCGAGCGGTGGGCTGAAGAGGGGTGGATCGCCACCCGCGCCGTCTCGCCGGCCGGGTGGACCACGCCGGCGCACGCATCGATATTCTCTGGACGCACCGTCTCCCGGCATGGCGCGCACTACAACCGCCGGCACCGCAAGTTCAAGACCCTGCCCGTCGACGGGCTCGCCTGGCTGCCGGCCCTGCTCGCCCAGCGTGGCTACGGCTGCCTGGCGGTAACCGCCAACCAACTCGCGATGCCGGGGGTCGCGATCGGCTTCCATCGCGTTCTGGCGCCCGCCCACCAGGGTTTCGAACGCACGCTCGGGGCGGTCGGCGATCGCCTGATTCCCATGCTCGCGCGGCTCAGTGAAGCGCTGACCTGGCGGGTGCCCTATGTCGACGCGCGCGAGGTCACCGATCTGGTCATGCGTGCCGTTCCCGCCGCGGAGGTCCCGCTCTTCCTTTATGTCAACTACCTCGACGCCCACTCTCCCTACACACCGCCGCCGCAAGCGCTCGACGACCTCGAGATCCGGCCGCTGAACACCTTCTCCCGCTACACCAAACACCGCCGCCTGACGCTCCTGTGGGACGAGCTGCCCGATGAACGCGCACGGTACTTGAACGATCTCTATGACGCGGAGCTGCGCTGGATCGACCGGCACCTGGCTCGACTACTCGATTGGATTCCCGAGCGGTTCGGCGAGGAGACGATCGTGATTGTCACCTCTGACCATGGTGAGGAACTTGGCGAGGAAGGCCGCATCGGACACGAGTACGGCCTCGATCAGCGCCTCCTTCATGTGCCGCTCTTCATCCGTGGTCCCGGCGTGTGCCGCGAACGCAACAACGAGATCCTCACGCTGCGCCGGCTCTACGACTTCGTGCTGCATCTGGGATCGGGCGCCCCGCCGGCGCTCGATCTCTTGACGACCCGCGATGAGTTCGGCACGCTCGCCGAGCGCTATCCCTCCAGGGGAGCGATCACCTTCGTCGATCCCCGCTACCAGCGGCCGTGGGTCGCGGAGTTTTCGGGGCCCTACAAGGCGGTCGGACCATCGTCCTCGGACATGCGGGTCTTCGATATCGAGGCGAGCGGGTTCCGCGACGCGCCGGCCGTGGAGGACAGCGCGCTGGCACGGCCGCTGCGCGAGACGATCGATCGCTATTGGGAGACCCACCAGGATCGCCGCACGGGACGGGAACAGGAGCAGGGCCCGACCGAGGAAGAGTTGGAGCGATTGAGATCGCTGGGCTATATCCAATGAGTTGACACTGAAGAGCGTTCCTGCACGCGTGCCCGCGAACGCATGCGGGAGAAGCCGCGGCCTGCGGGCGGGTTGCGGACAGCGGCCTGAGCAGAGGCCGCGGGGACGGGAGAATCAACCACCAGAGAGGAGTCGAACGGTGAGACCTGCGCTGCGCTTTCTCGATGAGCGGATGATCGAGCGGATCATCGCCGAAGGACGCGAGATCCTCTGCCGCCTGGGCATGGAGATCCACAATGCCAACGCCCGCGCGCTGCTTGGCGACCATGGCGCCCGGGTGGACGAGGGGAAGCAGCATGTCTGGTTCACCCAGGGGATGATCGATCGTGCGCTGGCAAGCGCTCCGGCGGAATTCAGGCTCTACGATGTGTTCGGTGAGGAGACCCACGACTTCGCCGGCGATCGTGTCTACTTCACGCCCGGATCGGCGGCGATCAACATCCTCGACTACGCGACCGGCAAGATGCGTAGGCCCACGACGCAAGACTACATCCGGTATGTGAAGCTGGTGGCCGGGCTGCCCCACTTGGCGGCGCAGAGCACAGCGTTCATCCCGGCCGATGTGCCCGGGCCGTTGCAGGATAGTTACCGGCTTTACTTGAGCCTGCTCTTCGGCGAGAAGCCGGTGGTAACCGGCGCCTTCACGATCGAGTCGTTCCAGGTGATGAAGGACATGCAGCTCGCCGTGCGGGGATCGGAGGGGGAGCTGGCAGCCAAGCCGCTGACGCTCTTCTCCTGCTGCCCAACCGCCCCGCTGCGCTGGAGCGAGGTGACCAGCCAGAACCTGCTCGACTGCGCCGCGGCGGGGATCCCGGTCGAGTACGTCTCGATGCCCCTCTCCGGATTCATGGCGCCGGTCACCTTGGTGGGCAGCCTGGTCCAGCACACGGCCGAGACCCTCAGCGGCGTTGTCTTGAGCCAGCTTGCGCGCCCCGGCACGCCGGTGCTCTACGGTGGCTCACCGGCGGCTTTCGACGTGCGCTACGAGACGACCCCGATGGGGGCGATCGAGACACAGATGATCGACTGCGCCTACAGCGAGATCGGCAAGGTCCTCGGCATGCCGACCCAGGCCTACATCGGTCTCAGTGACGCCAAGCTCCTGGATGCCCAGGCGGGACTGGAAACGGCGATGGGCGCCACCCTGGCCGCGCTCGCGGGGATCAACAGCATCTCCGGGCCCGGCATGCTCGACTTCGAGAGCTGCCAGAGTCTCGAGAAGCTGGTTCTCGACAACGAGATCTGCGGTATGACGCTGCGTATGGTCCGCGGCATCGAGGCGCGCGAGGACTTCCCCGCACTGCCCCGGTTCGAGGAACTCCTCGCCGAAGGGCATCTCTTGATCTCGAAACACACCCGCCGCTATCTGCGCGAGGAGCACTACATCCCCGGGCCGGTGATCGACCGGGCCAATCGCGCCCGCTGGTTGGAAGAGGGCGGGCGCACATTGGGCGAGCGCGCCCACGGGGAAGTCGAGCGGAGAATCGCCGCCTACCGGCCCTCGCGTCTCTCCGCGTCGGCCAAGGCGGAGTTGACGCGCCGGATGGAGACGGAAGCCCACCGGCACGGGCTCGATGCGCTGCCGGCACGCACTGAGGAGGCGGAGTGACCGCTGGCGATCGCATGATCGACCCGGACGACCGACAGAGGAGCGGGTGTCGATGATCGGGCCGGAGAAGAACGCGTTGACTCCGCACGAGGTCGAGATCGACATCGAGGTGGTCTCGGCCCCGCTGGAGGCGATTGCCGCCGCGCTCGGCCCGGGCGGGATCGCGGGGGCGCGCAGTGCAGGCCGCTGGGCCGGGCTGGTCGAGGAGGCGCGGAGGCTCTTCCGTCGGCATGCCGCGCCGCGCGGGCTGCTGGCCGAGATCTCAACCGATCAATTCGCCGCGCTCTACCAGGGCGATGGGCACAATGCCCCCGAGACGCCGCTGGGCGAGATCTTCCCGCGCGCCGCGCACCTCGCGCTCTTCGCCGCGACGATCGGCGCGGGGGTTCACCGCGCACTCGACGAGCTTTTCGCCGGCCACGAGTTTCCCCTGGCGATATTGCTCGATGCGGCGGCCTCGGAGGGGGCCGACCGCGCCGGGGAGGCGGTCGCGCGGCATTATCGCGAGCAGCTCGAGGCGCGCAGGATTGAGGCAGGCGAGTCCCCGGGGGGGCGCGATGCGGGCGTTCGCGATGCGGGTGTTCGCGATACGGTGGTTCGCGATGCGGGGGTTCGCGATGCAGTGGCTCGCGGGGGGCCGGGAACTCCGGTGCCGCTGGCATGCCTGCGCTACAGCCCCGGCTATTGCGGCTGGAACATCAGCGGCCAGCGGGCGCTCTTCGCCGCGCTGAAACCCGAGCGAATCGGCATCACCCTGCGCCCGAGCATGCTGATGGAGCCGCTCAAGTCGGTATCGGGCGTGGTCGTCGGCGGCCGCCCCGAGATTCACCGCTTTGCCGATCGCTATCCCTTCTGCGCCGACTGCCGCACGCACGGCTGCCGCGAGCGGATCCGAAAGGTGCTAGAATCGGGTTCCGGTGGGAGAGCGTAGAAGTCCCAGCCGGAAACCGCCGCGAGGTGATTCAGGAAAGGGAACCGCATGAGTATTCTCGAGCAGATCTCCGCCGAGCTGCAGCGCGGTGAGGAAGAACGCGTCGGTGAGCTGACCCGTCAGGCGATCGCCGAGGGCCTTGCGCCGCAGCAGATCCTCGATCAGGGGCTCATCGGCGGCATGAATGTGATCGGTGAGCAGTTCCGCGATCACGAGATCTTCCTGCCCGATGTACTACTTGCGGCCAGGGCGATGTACGCCGGCATGGACGAGTTGCGGCCCCTGCTGATCAAGGAGGGGATCCCGACCTCCGGCAAGGTTGTCATCGGCACGGTCCAGGGGGATCTGCACGACATCGGCAAGAACTTGGTCGGCATCATGCTGCGCGGAGCGGGCTTCGAGGTGATCGATCTCGGCAAGGATGTCACTCCCGATCGCTTCGTCACCGCTGCCGAGGAGTCGGGCGCACAGGTGATCGGGATGTCGGCGCTCTTGACCACGACGATGCCGGTGATGAAGCAAGTCATTGGCCTGCTCGAGGAGAAGGGACTGAAGGGCAAGGTGCGGACGGTCATCGGCGGCGCCCCGCTCTCAGAGGACTTCGCCCGCCAGATCGGCGCCGACGCCTACGCCTTCGATGGCGCCAATGCGATCGACCGGGTCAAGGCGCTGGTTGGCTGATGGATAACCTGCTCGTCAGACTGAGCCGCGGCGAGATCCTCGTGGGCGATGGGGCCATGGGAACGATGCTGATGGAACATGGCCTCGCCGCGGGGGGCTGTCCGGAGGCATTCAATCTCGAGCGGCCGGAGGTCTTGGAGCAGATCGCTCAAGCTTATCACGCAGCGGGCGCGGACATCGTTGAGACCAACACCTTCGGCGGTTCGCCGCTGAAACTCGCCCAATATGGCCTTGCCGATCGAACCGAAGAGATCAATCACAATGCAATCGCGGCGGTGCGCCGCGCGGTGGGCGAAGATGCCTACGTATCCGCCTCCTGCGGGCCGACCGGCTGCACGCTGAAGCCCTATGGCGATACCGACCCCGATGAGATCGCCGCGGCCTTCCGGCGCCAGCTGACCGCGATCGTCGAGGCTGGAGTCGACCTGATCTGCGTCGAGACGATGACCGATCTAGTCGAGGCGCGTCTGGCCGTCGAGGCGGCCAAGCGCATCGCGCCCGATCTTGCCGTCGCTGCCACGATGACCTTCGATGCCACGCCCCGGGGGTTCTTCACGATCATGGGGGTCACCGTCGCCCAGGCGGTCGAGGGGCTGACGGCCGCCGGAGCCGATGTGCTCGGATCGAACTGCGGCAATGGGATCGAGGGTATGGTGGCGATCGCCCGCGAGTTCCGGGCGCACACCGAGCGCCCGCTGATCATCCAGTCGAATGCCGGGCTGCCTCGGATGGAGGGCGATCATTTGGTCTATCCGGAGACGCCCGAGTTTATGGCGGCGCGGGCCAAAGAGCTGATCGCCGCCCGTGTCGGCATCATCGGCGGCTGCTGCGGGACGACGCCCGAGCATATCCGTGCGTTGCGCGGGATCGTCGATGCCCATCGATCGCGCGCGAATACCTGAGTCGGCGCCGCCGCCAGGCGCTGCCGAATCCGCTGCCTCGAGACGTGCCCCTCGCCATCGCCGCGCTTCCGGGAAAAAAACCGGGGCCAAGGCGTATTACCCGCCCTTCCGTATGCGTCGTCTATAATGGATGCGCAGAACGCATCTCGAGGACGGCATTTCACAGGATGTTGCAGAGGAGGTGCAGGAATGAAGACGTATGCAGGTCTCGCACTGGCCCTATGCGGGTTGCTTCTCGTGCCGGCTCAGGCCTCGGCCCTGCTGGAGCTGGAGATGGGCTTCGAGCCGACCGAGGCGTGCCCCGGGGACGCGGTCCAGTTCTTCTTCTCGCTGGAGAATGTCGGGGATCAGGACGAGGAAGTGACCTTCTCGGTGACTCTGACCTTCGCCGATATGGTCTTCGGTCCCTTCGAGGGGACCTTCCACCTAGCCGCCGGCGAGGAGATCGCCCGCGAGGTGCGCTTTGTCGTCCCGATGGGCACGCCTCCGGGGACCTTGGTTCTGGAGGCGACGGCTGCTGATTCCGCTGGCGCGGTCCACGCGCAGGCCCAAGTCGAGATCCTCGACTGCGGGGATGTTCCGGGACCGTTCGGGAAGGCCGAGGGACACACCAAGAAGCTCCCGCGCACGGTTGCCAAGGCGCTGCGGGGCATCGGTCTGAAGTAGGTGAGTTCAAGGCCGGCGGCCGCATGGCCGCCGGCCAGTCTGTTTCCGATTTCCTAGGTAGGAGGTTCTGCCTGACATGCGATGCATCGGGCTGCTTCTGACAACGTTGCTCTGCTCCGCCTCGATGGCCGGATCGCAGGTCGATCTGCTGGCAGACTGGGAGGGCCCATCCCCGGGCGAGCAGTTCGGGATCGCCTTGGCCATCGGCGGTGACGCCAACAACGATGGCCTGGCCGACCTCGCCATTGGTGCGAGCACCAACGACGAGGGAGGCGAGAACGCGGGAAAGGTCTACATCTATTTCGGCCGCGGCACTCCTGCTGCTGATCCCGATGTCGAGCTGATCGGCATGGCGGGCAGCTTCTTTGGATCCGAGGTCGCCTGGGCGGGGGATGTCGATGGCGATGGCCATGACGATCTCCTGGTCGGTGCCTTTCGGGATTCCGAGGCGGGGGCGAATGCCGGCAAGGCCTATCTCTTCCTCGGCGGCGAGCCGATGGGCACGCTCCCGGCGCTGACTTTGGTAGGGCCGGCGGCGGGGGCCTATTTCGGCCGCGCCGTCAGTGGTGCCGGTGACCTCAACGGCGACCTGCTTGCCGACTTCGCAGTCGGGGCACCGCGCACTGCCAATGGAACGGTCTACGTCTATTTCGGAGGTGATCCTCCGGATGGAACGGCGGATCTGGTTCTCAATGGCGCCGCGGAAGGGGATCGCTTCGGCTCGGTGATGGCGGGCCCGGGGAATGTCGACGGCCTTCCCGGTGACGATCTCCTGGTCGGCGCGCCGCGGGTGAGTACGGCGCACTTCTGGCAAGGTGCGGCGTTTCTCTTCTCGGGTGGCGCCATCCCGGATACGCTGGCCGACTGGAGCTACATCGGCGATGGCGCCGGAGACCAGTTCGGTAGTGCCGTCGCCGGTGGAGGTGATGTCAACGGTGATGGGATCGACGACCTCCTGGTTGGTGCGCCTTATCTCAATGCGGCTGGCCTGGTCGACGCCGGAGGCGCCTATCTCTTCTATGGCGGGACACCGATCTCGGCAACGCCCGATCTTCTGATCACCGGCTCGAGCCAAGAGGAGAACCTCGGGTGGAGCGTTGCCGGGTGCGGCGATGTGACCGGCAGTGGTTTCGGACACTTCGTCATCGGCGCGCCCGGAGACGACGGCGGGGGTCAGGACACCGGACGGGTGGTGATGTCTCCGGGGGGCAACCCTCCGGATCCGGCCGATTTCGTCTGGTTCTCCGGCGAGCAACCAGATGATCAGTATGGTTACAGCGTTTCCGGAATGGCCCATGCCGGTGTAGAGAGCTTCACGGGCGACAGTCGCCCCGATTGGGTAACCGGAGCCTGGGGCCACGGTACCGCCGGGAAGGGCTACTTGTACGGCCTCCCCGGGGCGGCAGCAATCGATCCGGGCGACGGCAACTGCGGTGACGGCAACCGCGGCTACGCCAGAGACGGCCTGGCACTTGCCCTGGGGGGCAATCCGGCTCGCACCTTCACCTTTACCCTGGCGGGGGAGGAGCATTCGCTTTCCGAGAGCGCTGCTCATGGGCGGCGAGGTGACGCGGCCTCATCGGCGCTGCAGGTTCTGCGCCTAGACATCGTTGCCATCGACGGTCGGCGCGTGCGCTCCTTTACGTTCAGCGGACGCGATGGCGCAATGCCCGTCGTTCACTGGGACGGGCGCCGTCAGGATGGTCGTCGTGCCGCCGCGGGCATCTACCTGGTGATCTGCGCGCGAGCGGGGGAGATCCTTGCAGCAAAGCGGATTGCGCTGCTGCATTAACGTCTGAACGGCTTGACAGCCGGGCCAGAAACGGGATAGAGTTTTCCTAGGCTTTGAGATGCCGGGCGCCGCCTCGACGGTCGGCGCAGTGCCACGAACAGGTGATGAAACCATGAGCGCATCACCGGCGAGAATTTCTACCCCGAGGCGCAATGCCGTGTGCGCTTCACTGACCGCTCTGTTCTTCTTGGTGTTTCTCGTGGCGCTTCTGTATCCCGCCGGAGCCGTCGGCGGGAGTGACTTCATCCCCGAACAGGTCTGTGTGACCCTTCAGTCCGATGCACCGATCCACGAGTTCAACGCTCGCTGGGGAACGACTACCCTATTCGCCCTGCCCGAAAACGATCTCTATCTCGTGGCGGCTCCAGGCGTCGAGAACCTCGAGGGACTCGCCGCGCAGATGAGCGGAGACTCGGCGGTGGTCGTGGCCGAGCCCAACTACTATCTGCAGAAGCCCGAGTGTGTGCGCCAGATGGTGATCGCCGCGGTAGGAGGCACCTGGGACGACTACCAGGATCAGACCTTGACCGACCGCATCGGCCTCGAGGAAGCACACTCCGCAAGTACCGGGACGGGCATCGTGGTCGCCGTTCTCGATACGGGCGTCGATCCCACGCACGAGGCTTTTCAGGGCAAGCTCTCTTTCGGCGGCTTCGACTTCGTCGACCAGGACCCCGACCCCTGGGAAGAGGCGAATGGTCAGGACGACGACGACGACGGCCTGATCGACGAGGGGCATGGGCACGGCAGTATGGTGGCGGGCATCGTTGCGCTCGTGGCCCCGGAGGCGACGATCCTGCCGATCCGGGTTCTCGACGATGAAGGCCGCGGCGATCTTTTCACCATTGTCCAAGGTCTCCTTTACGCGCTCGGGCGTGGGGCCGATGTGCTCAACATGAGCTTCGGCACGCCGGTGCCGGTCGAGACGATCACGCGGCACCTCGAGCTGGCCAACGTTCTTGGCGCAGTGGTTACCGCAGGTGCAGGGAACGAAGGACGCGAGGAACCGCCCTACTATCCAGCCGCCGACGACCGCGCGTTCATGATCACCGCGCTCGACTCACTCGATATCAAGGCGACCTTCGCCGACTATCATGAGCAGGTCGTCGTCTCGGCGCCGGGCGTGGGTGTGCGCAGCGCCTATCCCGGCGGAGAATGGGGAATCGGCAGCGGCTGCTCCTTTGCCGCCCCCTTTGTCGCCGGAGAGGCGGCCTTGATCCTCGCCCTGGAGCCGGGCTTGCCGCGGGACGAGGTGGCTGCGCGCGTGGAGGCGGGGGTCGAGCCGATCAACGGGATTCCCGGGAACGAGCCCTATCTCGGCAAGCTGGGCACGGGGCGGATCTTCTTGCCTCTGGCCCTGAACGCACCTACGGCGGCGGCGAGCGGCGATCCCGCGCTCCAGGTGGTGCGCGTTTGGCCGAATCCGACCCGCGACGTCGTCTACTTGAGCCTGGACCATGAGTGGGGGCGCGCCTCCCGAATCCATCTCGAGATCATCGATCCAGCCGGACGGAGGCTGGGGATCAGATCGGCTGACCCTGGAGCAGTGCTGCGCTGGCCGCTTCCACACTCTGACGGTGAGCCGCTCCCAGCCGGCATTTATTATGCCCGCCTGCGCTGTGGTGACGAGACGCATTCGATGCCTTTTGTCGTGATTCGCTAGTGTCGTGTCCCAGGAATAAC
>JAGMBO010000081.1 GCA_023129715.1 Candidatus Eiseniibacteriota bacterium
GCAGGCTTTTTCAGCACCCTGCTAGAAGACTGGCTCGGTGCAGGAGCCGTACTTGCCCATCTACCCGGCAGCCGGTCCCCGGAAGCCACCGCCGCTCAGGTTGCCTTTCGCAGTGCTGAATCCCAGCTGCTGGAGGCCTTGTCCTCATGTGGCTCCGGGAAGGAGTTGATCAATCAGGGGTTCGCTCAAGATGTCCGGCTCGCGGCATCCTTGCAGGCCAGCGTGACGGCGCCCAGACTGGCCGGAGGTGCCTATGTGAACGCGGCCAGTTGAGCTACGCTGCGCAATAGCGTGCTGGAACAGCCGGCCCGGCCCGCGACGCCCCGGGCGCGCCCACCCCGCCCCTGGCGGGCCCGCGCCGGTCATCACTCCCTTGCCTGCGCCGGCGGATGAACGAGCGCCGGCTGTGTGCCAGGCCACCCCGGCGCTCAACGCCACCATGCACGCCATAAGGTGTTGATGGCGAATAGGAATCGCGACCATCCGGATCATCTATTGAAGGAGTTGTGGTGAAGAACGTGATTCTGCGGACCAACGCAGTACCAGTGTATGCCTTCTTGAGTTTCATCAATGGGCAACATCGTCAAGAAGGAGTGTCCCGGCGGGGCAAGATCTTGGACTGCGGGGCAGGCGGCCCGGTTCCACCGCTCGCTCTGTTCCAGCGACACGGGTTCGAGGCATGGGGCATTGACACCTCGGATGAACAACTGGACAAAGCAAGGCGATTCTCCGAGCAGTGGGGCATGGACTTACATCTGCGCACAGGTGATATGCGCTGTATTCCCTTTGAGGACGAGACCTTTGACTATGTGTACGAACACTACTCGATGTGCCATTTGAGCAAGCGCGATACGGCACTGGCTATCAGTCAGATGTATCGGGTCTTGAAGCGCCGGGGGTTAGGCTTCCTCGGCGTCATCTCAGTGGACTCCTGGCCCAAGTCGGCATTTGGGCAGGAGAGAGCGCCGGGGGAGTATTCGGGAGAGGAAGGCGAAGACGAATCAGCATTGCACAGCATGTTTGGCGATGAAGAGGCCGACGAGCTAGTCTCGGCGTGGGAGATCATCTCCAAGGAGAAGCAGATCCGGTATCTCCGCAAGGCGGCCAACGAGGTGTCCCTGGAAGCGTGGATGGAACTTTACAAGGAAGCAGAAACCGGATTCTCACAAGAGACCTGGCGAGCGAGATACGCGACCAGAGGCGGCTCGTTTCAGTATGCGCACTTGTACTTCTACTTGAGGAAAGCGCGGTAGATCGGGTATCGAGTCATGCTGGGGCGTGGCGCCGTGAGTGGCTGCGTGACGATGAATGCACCGGATGGCGCGCGATGTCTGAGAGGAAACCATCACTGCATCTACCTGGACGGGATCCCGCTGAAGCGTAGCCGGGCGGGCGAGGTCCAGAAGGTGGGCGTCCTGGTCGCACCGGCCGCACCCCGGCTAGGTTGCGGCGTCGACGCAAGCGCCGCGGGTGAGCCAGATCCTTATGCACACAGGTGATTACCCGGCTCCCCGGGGAAGGACACGTCTCCCGAGATCCGGAACCGCTGCCTCACGGCCCGCCTTCAGATACGGTTTCCGCCTTGTCCTGGGAGCATTCCATCGGCTATTCTGCTCGGCTTCCTCGCCCCCGCCCGATGGGGACGACTGCAACCCGACCCGCCGCGAGGCGGAATCAGACAGGGGGAAGAACATGTACCGGGTAGCCATGATCGTTGTGCTGGTAGCCATGGTTGCGATATCTCACCCCACCGCCGTGGATGCCGAGGAGAAGCTCGGCCTGATCCTTGCTGCCCATGGGTCACCAGCGCCTCAATGGAATGAACCGGTTCTGGCCCTTGAGCGCGAAGTCCAGGCGCTACTCAACGAGGCGGGAGACAATCCCTTCGTCACCATTCGCGTGGCCATGATGGAATTCGCCGAGCCGACGATCGAGACCGTTGTCACAGATATGGAGCTGCTGGGAGTGCGGGGAATCTATGTGATCCCCATCTTCATTGCCCCCTCGGGCCATTCCGTCAGCGACCTACCGACGATCCTCGGTCTCTACAGTGACCAGGAGAAGCGAGACCAGCTTCGGGAGGAAGGGATCGAGCTGGTATCGACAGACACGCGGATTACCCTCGGTCCAACGCTCGACTACGGTTCGGTACTTGGGGAGATCATGCTGGACAGATTGCGCGGGCTATCCGAGAAACCTCAATCCGAGGGAATCGTGCTGCTGGCGCATGGTGACCCGCTCTTCGAGCCTACTTGGGAATCGGTATGCCTGCGTGTTGGTGCCTACGTCTGTGCTCATACTGGTATCCCCCACTTCGAGTTCGCCTTCGTGGAGGTCGGCCAATCCTTCATCACCGAGGGTGTCCCTGCCATCCTTCGGGTGGCAGCGCGCTGTGAGCGGACACTTGTTCTCGGCCTCTACCTCTCCATGGGGGCGGATGGAATCGCCCAGAGAAGCACCCTATCGGTCGGCCGAATGACGTTCCAGGGATCTGCTCTACTCACCGACTACGACATCGCGTTCGCATCTCACGGCTTGCTGCCCAGCGAACGGCTTGCCAGATGGATCGCGTCGCGCGCCCGAGAATGGGCCGTGGGACGAAACCAGTATTGAGGTTGGCACCGATCTCGTCGTTGAGCCGCCAGCAACGCGATCCGGCATTTGGATGACACCGAGAAACGGGCCGCGCGGCGTCTACCGCAAGTACCCGATCGATCGCAGCTGTTCGCGCTCGCGCTCCGAGATCGGTTCCTCGCGCCCCCTCGGCGCAACGCGTGGATAGCACGCCTCCCACGCCGCGAGGTGGGCACGCAAGCGCTCGGCGGTCTCGGGATGGTTCGCGATTTCATCCGTCTGCCTGCCGTCCTCGGTCACCCCGAAGCGTTGCAGCTCATGGCGGTTGACGCCCTGATCGCGCACCCCGCGCTTCGGACTCTCATAGTCACGGTTGTCGAAGTACTTCCATTCGCCGGCGTAGACACCGAGCTTCTCCACTTCCTGGAAGAGGGTCTCGGTGACGAAGTAGTCGGGAAGGTCCATCGGCACCTCTGGATCGTTAATTAGGGGCATCAGCGAGATGCCCGTCAGGCTGTCGGGAAGAGCGGCGTCTACGTAATCGAGAATCGTGGGCATCATGTCCAGCAGGCGCACGTGTCGGTCGATGACCTGCGCGGGCAGGGTCGATCCGGGATGGTAGAAGATCATCGGAACCATCACCTGAGATTCATAAAGGTAGTCGCCGTGGGATTGCGCATGCCAGACATTCGGATGACTGTCGAGACCCTGACCATGGTCGCTGGTCAGTACGAAGAGCGTGTTCTCCCATCCCGGCAGCGCGCATAGCTCGGCAATGAAACCGGCGACATCACTGGAGAGCTGCCGCAGGGATTGCAGGTAATGCTTGTTGGGCTCCTCCGGGAAGAACACCGAAAACTCGCGGCGAATCAGTGACCTCTCCTTCTTCTCGCGGTACTCGTGCATCTCCATCACATTGAGCTGGACGTAGGTCGGCCCTTGGCCGGCGGCGGCGGCGAAGTCGAGCACCTCGCGAAAGATCTGCGGAGCCGACTTCAACCGGTGGGTCTTCTTGCTGACCTGCCCGCTATCCACCGGCATCCACCCGAAGACGACATGGCTGTCGACGTAGTGATCGAAACCCTGATGGAAGTTATAGCTGACATTGATGTGGGGATTGGCGGTGATCCCGAGCGTGCGATAGCCGTTTTGCCGGAGAGCCTCCGCCAGGGTGACGAAGCGATCGGGGAGGATCTGGAGTTCCTCGTCATAGAGGCCCAGGGTGCACGGGTAGCGCGATGTCAGCATTGAGCCGATCGATGGCCGGGTCCAGCTACACTGAGCAACTACATGAACGAACTGGACGCCCTCGCGGGCGAAGCGATCGAACTCGGGAGAGGTCTCCTTGGGGAATCCGTAACAGCTCAGCTGGTCGTCGCGCAGCGTGTCCATGATGATCAGGACGATATTGGGTTTCCCGGGCGCTGCCGATCCCGCGGACTCCCGTGATCCCGAGCATCCCGGCAGGGCCGTCATCAAGAGCACGGCGAGCAGCCAGCCCGCGGTGCCCAGCTTTACCCTGCCCCGCAGCCCGATGCCGATATCGATCCAGCATGCGTTCATCACCTCTCCTCGTCGGGGTATGGATCGCCGAGCCGATCCTCGGTCGGCTCGACCTTAGGAGGCTGCATGGCTGGGTGTCAACGGCCGGCGGATTCGATCGGGTGGGCGTGCGCTCGTGCATCGGTGAGCGGGAGTTGGGAAGAGGCAGGCCCCGAAACGGAAGCCGGCGAACCCTGGATGGCCGGCGCGCAGCCCCGAAACGGCGTGCGCGACCCGAAGGGGAAGCTGGTCCGGCGCATGAAACAGGTGCGGCCGTCGATGAGCCCGGAGGCGAGGACGGACGCCGGAGGCGGGCCGAGGGTCTCGGCCCCTCACCGTCGACCGGCGCTCGTGGGCCGGTCAGATATGTTCTGGGGCGAGGCGGTCGACCCGGCTGCCCTCAGACATCAAGCTGTCTTCCATTCGAGCCGGCCGCCTGCCAGCCCGGGAAGCGCTGCACGTAAGAATGATACCCCGTGAGGAGTGGAACCGAAGCCAGGACTGGAGACAGGTCGCGTTCCCACGCCACGGCCGTCCATTGCCGCACTCACAGTTCTTGCAGATCGTCCGTTCGGCCTGCACCCGGAAACTGTCCCAGTTGAGCCCTTTCATCGACGCATCCTCCCTCGTCTTGGCCCTGCTCTGCCCCGCTTCGCACCGAATTCTCAGTCGGTGATAACCCCGTCCTCAACTTCCCGCACACCCATGATATCGATTTGGGATCATGCATATCCAGGACTATCGACATTGCTGATATTGCCGTATCTACAACATATTGAGAGTGATATGAGGTTATCACGAATTCTCACCCCCTATGGAGATAATACTTGCATATCACCGCGTGATTATGACAACTTATATCTCGGCGGAGTCATTGGCCCGGGCTGATTCCGCGGGGGCGGCATGGGCCAGCCGGATCGCCGGGACCACCTGCGGCGCCTGGTCCGCCCGGATCGCCGGGACCACCTGCGGCGCCTGGTCCGCCTGGCTCGATCCGCCTCACCTCCGATGAGCGTCGGAGAAACCACCCGGCCAAGCAGGAGGTCGAGATGTCCGATGGCCATCCCAGAGAACTCGAGGCGATCCCCGAGGAGATCACGCCGGAGGAGTGGCGCAACATTGCCCGCGGGCTCCAGGCCCATCTGCTGCAGACCGAGCGCCACCAGAAAGACCTGGCCGCCGCCGCCAACCTGGCCCCCTCGAACCTCTCCACCTATCTCAACCTAAGGCGCGTGCCCAGCCGGTCGATGATGCGCCGCATCCTCAGCGCCGCGCTCGAGACGCAGGGGATCACCGCGGCGATGGTCCAGCACTGGCGGCGCCAGCTCGATGAGTCCGAGCTGAAACTGCAGGAGCGGATCGCCGAGCTTGTCGAGGGTGGCCTCGATCTCAGCGAGCAGGAACACGCGCGGCTCCTGGGCGCGACCGCCGGCGACAACGCCTTGGCGCGCACCTTTCTCAAGCTGGCCCAGGAAGTCCGTTCGTATCGTTCGAAGTGCTCCCAGCTCGCCATGGCCCATACCGACGCTGCCCGCGAGTCGCTCGTCCAGGCAGCCGTCGAGGCCTTTCAGCAGGATGCGCGCATGCGTCACCTGACCCTCGAGGTCGAGCGCGACATCCGCCGCGCCCACACCGAGGAACGCAAGCGACACGCCTCTCCGTTGGAAGCCTTGCAGAGCATGCTCGAACAGGAAGGGGTCAGGGTCGACCGCGTGGCCCCATCCTCGCCACGTAGCGGCCGCGGGCGCTGGGAAGGGATTCGCTGGCTGCTCTCCCTGAAAGACACCAAGCGCGCTACGATCTCGACCCGCGTTCACCCCGAGCAATATCCCTTCGAGCTGGGCCGGGTGATGGGACAGCTGCGGCTCTTACACATCCTGGGTACCGATGCCTCACGAGAGGTCGAGGCCTTTGCCGGCGACTGGGTAGAAGAGAACTTCCCCGAAGTTGCGGCCAACGATCCCGAGCGCAGCCAACTCGAGCAGGATATCGTCTGGTTGATCTTCCGCTCCCTCGCCGGACGCTGGGCCACCGGCTTTTTCACGCTACCCAGCGACCGATTCCTCCGTCTCGCCGAGTCGCACGATTACGACATCGATCGAATCGCTGTCCTGCTCGATGTCTCCTTCGAGACCGTGGCCAACCGCATCAGTCACCTCGATGCGGGCCTGCCGGTGCACTTCATCAAGATGGACTGGCGTGGGGTGGTGCTCAAGCGCAGCAGCTTCTCCGGCCTCGAGTTCGCTCCGCTCTACATGCGGGTCTGCGGGCGTTGGGCGTCGGCGCGCAGCCTGCTCGCCTCCGCCGGCGGGACATTCCGGCAGTACAGCACCTTCCCCGATCTCGCCGGCCGGACCTTCTTCTGCGTCAGCCGCTGTGTGCGCGCGCCGGCGTTGCAGTTCGGCAGCGCGCCGCTGGTGTACAGCCTGACCCTCGGCGTACCGGCGAGCGACGCCCACCGCCTTGTCTATGCACAGAGCTTCACCAATCCACCGGTCGAGTGCGGTGTGACCTGCCGGCTCTGCACAGTGCTCGACTGTGAGAACCGCGTCTGCCCTTCGGTGAGCCACCCCGGGATGGGGAAGTTCGACTTCCGTCTCGTCTGGTCGGGCAAGACGATCCACGAACGCTTCCCGACTCGGTCGTAGCGCTCCGCGCTCGCGCCCCGCGGGCTGTTTGCAGCGACTCGGCCTCTGGTCGGGGGGGGTCCCGCACAGAACAGGCCCGCCCCCAATGGATGTGCGCCCCGGGAGCGGGCCCTGACATGCCGGCCAATACCGCAGCGTTTCTTCCCCCCTGCGGTCGCGCAACCCGGGCGGCACCTCCTCAGGCGAGCCCGCGTCCTGTCGATGTCCATGGCATGTCTATCCACCAGCAGGCAGAAAGCATGCCGTTGTTCGCGCGGAGCCTACGCCTGGACTTCAGTTGCTTGAACGAATGGCGTACGCGGGGAACGCCCGGGCGCGGTTTCCGCGCAACATGTCGGGAACTGAAGGAGATAGAGACGCGGAGACCGCCCCACGAACCAAGCCTCGCGCGGGCGCCTGGCCATTCCGAATGCCATCCACGGACCGGCGCGCCCTGTGCGGAGTGAGCGAATGCCGGCAGCGGGCGCCACAGAGGGGACACCGATGCGACGAATGCGACCCCTGACCCATCGACCATGCTCGACGGATCAGTACCGCCCACCCCTCCGGGGGGCAATGATCGGAACGTAATCTTATGATATTCTCCGTCATCGGTAGCCAGGGCAGTGACCGGCGGTCCGGAGCCGCTGGCGCCTGCGCCCTTCACACGCGCGTCGTGGGCACAGCCCCTTGAGCTGTTTCCATCACTGGCCGGAGGAGCAGCGCGGCCTACTCGGAATACGATGGGAGGCATGGATGAAGAGCCAGGACAACCAGCCGTCCCCCCCGGAACGTCCCACCTCGCGCCGACGATTCCTCCAGGCGCTCGGCTTGGCCGGCGCCGCCAGTGCCTCGGCCGCGATGCCCGCGGCCCACGCCAGCCCTCGCGATGAAGAGGAACTGGTCACCGTGCTGGATCTCAGCAAGTGCATCGCCTGCGGCGCCTGCGTCGCCGCCTGCAAGGAGACCAACGCCTGGAAGCACCCGGAACCCGAGCACCCCTATCCCAAGATGTACCCCGCCCGGGTCAAGGTCGCCGAATGGTCGGACAAGCGCGAAGTCGACGACCGGCTCACTCCCTACACGTGGCTCTATATTCAATCGGCCACGGTGGAGTATCGGGGCGAGACCCACGAGATCAACATCCCGCGGCGCTGCCTGCACTGCTTCAATCCGCCCTGCGCCAATCTCTGTCCCTGGGGCGCCGCCCGCAAGCAGAGCAATGGAATCGTGCGCATCGATGCCGACATCTGCCTGGGAGGATCCAAGTGCAAGAGCGTCTGCCCCTGGAACATTCCCGAGCGGCAGACCGGGGTCGGCTTGTATCGGAAGATCCTGCCGAGCTTCGCCGGCAACGGTGTGATGTACAAGTGTGACCGCTGCTATGACCGGATCGATCAGGGCGAAATTCCTGCCTGTATCGAGAGCTGTCCGATGGAAGTGCAGACCATCGGTCCCCGGAAAGAGATGGTCGCGCTCGCCCACGAGCTCGCCGATGAGATGGGTGGATTCATCTATGGGGAGACCGAGAACGGCGGCACCGGCACACTGTATGTCTCCCCGGTTCCCTTCGGCCTGCTGAACGAGGCGATCACGAAGGGTCCCGGCCGACCGGGCCTCGGCCCGGCCGCGAACAGCATGGAGACGGCGGAGAATCTCACCTGGGCCTTCCTGCTCGCGCCAGTCGCCGGGACCGCGGCGGGACTGCTCAAGGCGGGAAGCCACCTGATCCATGAGGCCGAACACGACCAGCACCCGACCGCCAAGCCGCGCACCGCGCGTGCGTCCGATCCGGACAGCACCGATTCATCACACGGAGGGA
Organism: Candidatus Eiseniibacteriota bacterium; assembly: GCA_023129715.1. Classification (GTDB taxonomy): domain Bacteria; phylum Eisenbacteria; class RBG-16-71-46; order CAIMUX01; family WJJG01; genus JAGMBO01. The sequence goes on from JAGMBO010000081.1 coordinate 8,566, forward strand.
TCGAAGGATGACCCGTAGCGTGCTTCCACGCGGCCTGCGCGTGCTCTTCGGCCTCTGCGTCGCCGTCCTGGCGGTCACCGGATTCGGACAGATGCCGATCTTCAAGCGCTACTATCTAGCCGATATTCCCGGCATGGGCTGGCTGGCCCAGTACTACGTCACGCACACCATCCACTATGTCGCCGCCGCCCTATTCGTCGCGTTGCTCTTCTACTTCACGGTATCGTTCTTCCGACGATGGCACATGGAACTGCGGATCACGGCATGGGGAGCCCTGCGCATTGCCGCGGTGATCATCGTCGCCGTCAGCGGCATGCTTCGGGTCCTGAAGAACCGCCCCGACCTATTCTTCAGTCCGGAGGCGGTCTTTCTGATCGACCTCACGCACTTGGGTGCAGTGTTCCTCTGGGGAGTGCTGGCCCTCGGTGCGCTGGTCGCAAGGCGCCGGCCCTACTTGACTGTCCGCAAGGCGCGCCTCTAAGTGGCTTTGCGCGAGTCTCGAACGTGCGCGGGGCGAGTGGACACGATGGGATCGGCGGGATGTGCCCGCCGCGCGGAGATGCGCTTCGCGGGAGTGCGCGCCCACATACGGCCCGCGAAGTGATCTAGTGTCGTGTGCGGGAAGTTCAT
>JAGMBO010000082.1 GCA_023129715.1 Candidatus Eiseniibacteriota bacterium
CGCGGAGTCTCACCGGCCGGGCACTGATGTATCTTTCGGATCGGTGGAAGTACTTGATCCGGTATCTGGAAGACGGCCGCCTGGAGATCGACAACAACTTGGTGGAGAATGCGATTCGCCCATTCTGTCTTGGACGCCGGAACTGGTTGTTTTCTGACACGGTGCGAGGAGCCGAGGCCGGAGCGAATCTCTATAGCTTGATCGAGACGGCCAAGGCGCAGGGGCTCGAACCGTTCCAGTACCTATGCTACGTCTTCCGTGAACTCCCGCGGGCAACCAGCGTCGAAGCCCTCGAGTGCCTGCTTCCGCGATCCTGCTCCTCTGAAGGCATCGCGACGGCCCTGGCGCGCGACGCTCCTCCGATCTAGCCGGGGTGGGGTTTGCTAACCGCTTACGTCCCATCCCACCGCGCTATGCAGTTGGCCGGCTCGGTGCCTCTGTAGCCGAACGGGCCTCCTACGATCAGACAGTCGTCGTAGACGATCGCAGTCCTCGCATAGCCCGAGTTCCCGAGATCCAGCGGGCTCCAGCTCGCGCCATCCCACTGCGCGACATCGACCGCCGGCTCGCCTCCGGCCCACGCGAAATCTCCAACCACGATCAGCCGGTCATGGTAGATCGTGAAGGCGTGCGCCGTTCCATACTCCTTGGCACATCCCGCGCCCGCGAGACCCGGAATGCCGAAGCCCGCCCACCAGCCATCGTCCGACAGCGAGCACGAGTCCGACGGCGAAGTGGCCTGGCCATGGCTCAACTCCGGGGCTCCCCCAAGCAGAGACAGGCATGTGAGCATGCACGGCCACCAACGAATCCCCTGCCCTGTGAGCCCTGCCATCATTCGCATCCCAAACCCCACGCACCCATTGCGTCGTCTCCATCGACTCCGCTCGCGCACGGGGATTCTGGTCGCAGCGTGAAGACCCCCTGGGCCGGGTCGCAGAACATCGGATCGACCGAGACATTGCCGTCATGGCCAAGCTGCGATTCAGCGCAGCCCACCCAGTCTCCCCCGTCATTGCCATAGAGGTCGCAGCGCTGCAGATAGATCCTGCTCCCCTCGTCGCGGCAGTGGACCGCCATGCCCCATGTGCTTCCAGCGATGATTGTATCTTGGATGATCGCGGTTCCCCACACATCACACTCGACCCCCGCACCGCGCTTCCCCGAATTCGCATACAGTGTGCAGTGAATCACCTGAATGTGACTTCCGCCATCTGAACTGATGCTCGCTCCACAGATCGAAGCATTGCGGATGAACGTGCAATGGTCGATTAGGGGGTAGGCGTCCCAATAGCAGTAGATCCCGGCTCCGCACCATCGCGAGCCATTCTCCCGAAACGTGCAGTGCTCAATGATCATCCCTGCGTCGCGGCAGTAGACGGCGCCGCCAAACTGAGCCCAGTGGTGCGTGAAGCGGCAACCGCTGATGCGCGAGTAGCAGTTGCCATACGTTGCGAACCCTGCCCCAAGCCGGGCGTGCCCGCCCTCGAACATACAGTCCCGGAAGGAAGGCGATGCGTAGGGGGTGTAGACAGCTCCTCCGAATAGCTCGGCCCGATTCGAGTCGAACACACACTCCACGAACGATGGCGAGGCCCCACGAAAACACAGCACTGCACCGCCTGAGACTGCTGCCACGTTGAGCCGAAAGACGCAGCCCACGATGCTCGGCGATGAGGAGCTATCGCAGTAGATCGCCCCACCGAAATCCATGCAGCCACGCGTGATCGTGACCGCTTCCAGGACGGAGCCCGGGCCCTCCCCGCTATGGAAGCGAAACCCCCGGTGGGGGTCCAGTGTGTCCGCGGCGCAGTCGATCGTGCAGAAATCAGGATCCCCACTGCGCGAGCAGATCGTGAGCGCCTTGCCGCCGAAGTCGAGGTCCCGATTACCGTCGCCGGCGAAAGTGCCGTCGTCCAGCTCGATAACCCCTCCGTCCTCCAGGGAGTCGATCGCGGCTTGGATGGTGGGCACATCGCCCAACCCGTCGGGCTGCACTCGCAGCACCTGAGGGGGCAATGGGCCGGTCGGCGAGGAATCTCTAGAGCAGGAGCATAGGCAGAGGACCAGCACAGCGAAGAGGGTCGGCTGGATGGCTTTTCGCCTGTGCATGCTCTCCCCGGCACCGAGAGGCCCACTGTAGGAACGCCAAGGGATGTCACACATTGCTGCCTGCCCGGCCCGAAGGAGAATTCGACCGCTCCTCGAAACCTGGGCCATTTCATTGTAGCCCCGCATGTGTTTCAGACGAAACGACTTTCGCGCTGGCCACGGAGGCCTGGACTCCGGTGGCGGGCATACAGGGCCGACGCGGAGCTTCAGAGGCGCGCCCTTGCCGAGGCTTGAGGCTGCCGGCTGGCACTGCATCACCTCGCTCGGCAAGCGTTGGAGCCGGGAGATCGGCTCCCGCCTGGCGGGCAGCCTGTACCGCACTCTCAGCACCTCTTGATCGCACAAGCGAGCCGCTGGTGATCGACCGATGAGTCGGCAGGATCCTGGCCCGAAAGTGGGCACGATCGGCGCTCTGGAGCGAAATCTGAGGCCTCTCGATCCAACTGCGGCGGGATCACCCCAGCCTCAGGCTCCCACCGCCGCCCTCGGGACTGGCGCCCGGCGGCGCCCCCGGACGGCCTTGGCCGGGACGAGTGCGGTGCCCTGAGTCGTGAACGTCAGCAGAACCAGCTCCGGCTTTCCGCCGCGCCCGTTCTGTTGGACGTCGTAACGGACCCCCGCTATGATCTCGGAAGAACGCCCAGTGCTGCGTGATGGCGGCATTGGGAGTTTCCTTATCCGCAGCTCCCCGCTCTGAGATGGTCCATGGCCCCTGAGGTTCTCAAAGAAGGTCCGGACCAGCCGCCTGCGCTACAGTAGCGTAGAGATCCCAACCGAGGTTTCGGATGCAGGCGACCGCCCAGCGCGCCTCAGTATCGTCCCGAGTCCAACACCGTCGGCCGGCCGCGTAGCGTTTCAAATCACTCTTCCGGTCCCGGCCCTCGTGGAGGTATCGGTGTTCTCGCCGGAGGGGAGGCTGGTCTGGAGCCAGGAGAGTCAGTTGGCGAAGGGAACGTCGACAGTCGAGTGGAACGGCCTCAGGACCGATGGCTCAAGGGTCCCCCGGGGTCTATACTTCGTAAAGCTGACTGACGGAGCCTCGGGCACGCATGTGATTCACAAGGTGGTGATGACGCACTAGGATAAGGAACAACGCAGAGCCATACTACCTGACAACCCGTAGGATCGGCGGCGAACAAGTCTGCCACGCGTCTGATCAAGCGCAGGAGGGCACCTCTTGGATTCAGGGCGAAGACGCGACACAGTGAAGCCCCGTATCTGCGTGAGCGCGTTCGTCATCCTCGTCTGCCTGTCACCATGGGCCGGCGGCGAAACCTACTCCGTGCTGCCGGACGGCACGGGCGATTACGTGACGATCCAGGATGCAATTGATGCCTCAGCGAGCGGAGACACGATCCTCTTGGCCGATGGGACGTTCCAAGGTGAAGGGAATCGCCACATTAGCTTCCGCGGCAAGGGCATCGTGCTGCGGTCGGTCAGCGATAATCCCGAGTTGTGCATTGTGGATTGTGATCGGGAGGGGCGAGGATTCCGATTCGATTCCGGCGAGACCCGGGATGCTGTCCTGCGGGGAATCACGATCACCAACGCATCCTACGACGGGCTCGGTGGAGGCATCGCTTGCCGTTACGGTTCTTCGCCGACGATCGCGATGTGCATTCTCACCGACAATCAGGCAACCCGTGGAGCAGGGCTCTACTGTGGCGAGGAATCCGCGCCCTGGATCGTGGATTGCCGCATCGCGGGAAATCGTACGGAGATGTTCCCGACTCCTGGAACTGGGGCCGGCATGTTGTGTGTTGCATCTGAGCCCTTGCTGGAGCGATGCATCGTTGAGAACAACGCACCGGGCGGTGCTGTGGGAGGGATCTACTGCTCCGCGTCCTCGGTGGCACTCCGCGAGTGCATCATTAGAGGGAACCTGGACGTAGGGATCGGTTGTTTCTCCAGCTCCTCTTTGAACATCGATCGCTGCACGTTGACGGGCAACAAGTGGGGGGCGATCGACTGCTATGGTTCATCGGCAACGATTACCTCGAGCATCATTGCGGTCAACTGGTCCCCCCTCTTCTCTGCCGGCGTTGCGTGTCGCAACGGATCTTCCATCACGATGCGCAACACGGTAATCTGGGGCAACTGCGGTCGAGATTACCTCGACCAGATCGAGGTCGAGGAAGGATCAACCGTCGAACTCGAGTGCTGCCTAGTGGATTCGGCATGCATGGGAGGAGAGGGAACGATCGCTTTCATCGGGGAGCAAGTCTACTCCGATCCCCTCTTCTGCGATCCGCCGCCCTGCGAGGAGGATCCGACAACGGAGGGCGTTTTCTCCATCGCCGACATTTCGCCCTGTCTTCCAGAATACAACCCCTGTGGGGTCTTGATCGGCTGGACGAGTGTGGGATGCAGCCTACCGCCCGCCACGCAGGACACCAGCTGGGGCCGCCTCAAGGCAGCGTTCAGGAACGGTCCTGAGGATTGAAGACCGCAGTGTGGGGGTGCGCAATGCCGTGGTGGTCCAGCGTGTCGAGCGCCGGCAATCCACTGCTGCCCCACACATGCTGGGAAGACGGCCTGTCCAGTCGAGCCCCGCAGCGTCTGATGGGGAACGGACTAGCTGCATCTGGGCCCTTCCAGACCAAGCCGGTCTCAGGCTCCCACCACCGCTCTCAGGACCGGTGCCCGGCCGCGCCTCCTGGCAGTTTTGGCCGGGACGAGCGCGGTGCCGCGGGTCGTGAAGGTCAGTAGGACCAGTTCTGGCTTTCCGCGCTCTCTCTGTCGGACGTCGTAGAGAACCCCCGCTAAGCTCTCGAAGGATCTCCCAGCGCTTCGTGAGTGTGGCATTGGGAGTTACTCTATCCGGAGCTCCCCGCTCTGATAACGATCCGTGGCCCCTGAGGTTCTCGAAGAAGGTCCGGACCAGCCGCCTGCGCTCCCTCATCGTCAATGCTCGAAGAGCCGGTTGGTATCGGCGAATCCCTCGAGAACCATGTCGACCACGGCATGTCCGCCTATCAACAGCCCCGGGCCAACCGGCCCCGCGAGGATGTTCCTGCGATCGGCCAGCAGGAACAGCACATCCTGCTTTTTGCTTGCGGAAATTAGCTAAGAACGCTAGTTTCTGCTAGTGATTTGACTACATTCGCGAGGAGGATCAGCCAGATGCCATCGAGGCCCGCCATGTCGGTCTGGGTAGAACAGCTCCAGGCACGTGGCCGCTACACCTTCACGCGCGCCCAGGCGGAATCCGAAACCGAACGCTCCTTTGTAGCCACCCAGACCGCCCTGCGAAGACTGAAGGAGCAAGGGCGGATCGCCTCTCCCCGGCGTGGATTCTACGTCGTTGTCCCTCCGGAGTATCGATCCGCCGGTTCGCCACCTGCGAGCTGGTTCATCGACGAGCTGATGCGCCACCTCGATCAGCCCTACTACGTCGGGCTGCTCAGCGCGGCGGCCATCCATGGGGCCTCCCATCAGCAGCCCATGGTGTTTCAGGTGGTGACCAGCAAACCGACCCGCGAGATGCGTGCCGGCAAGGTCACCATCCGGTTCTCGATGAACAACAAGGTCGAGCAAATGCCGGTGACGGAGAAGCAGACCGAGACGGGGACCATGTGGGTCGCCACCCCCGAGGCCACCGCGTTTGACCTGGTCCGCTACCAGGCCGGTGCCGGACATTTGAGCAACGCGGCAACCGTCCTTGCCGAGCTGGCTGAGCGCATGGACCCCCAGGCACTCGTCAGCATCGCGCACCTTGTGAGGCTTCCGCACACCCAGCGCCTCGGGTACTTGCTTGATGCGGTCGGCGAAGGCGACCTCGCTGGTCCACTTGCGAAGTGGCTCGAGGCACGGAAACCGCGCGCCATCCGGCTGCGTCCCGGAGAGCCGGCGGACGTCGAGATCGATAGGCGATGGCGCGTCCAGCCAAATGCCGAGCTGGAGGTCGACGTTTGATTCCGCGCGCGAACATCACCGCATGGCGCACCCACGCTCCGTGGCCGTCCAACGAGCAAGTCGAGCAGGACCTGGTGCTCTCCCGCGCGCTGGTCGCCATGTTCAAGCGAGAGATCGTAGCCGCCCAAGCCGTCCTCCGTGGAGGTACCGCCCTGCACAAGCTATTCCTCGCCGCATCCAGGCGATACTCGGAGGACATCGACCTCGTTCAACGCCACGCCGGCCCCATCGGCGAGCTAGTCGACGCCATCCGAGAAGCTCTCGACACGTGGCTCGGCAGTCCGAGGTGGAAGCAGGGCGAGGGACGTTTCACGTTGGTCTACCGCTTCGAGACGACCTTTCCCCCAGTGTCGACCATGCGGTTGAAGATCGAGATCAATACGCGGGAGCACTTCTCCGTTCTGGCAATCGCGCGACATCCGTTCGCAGTCGACAACCCGTGGTTCAGCGGAACAACCGAACTACCGGTATATCACTTCGACGAACTACTCGGAACCAAGATGCGCGCGCTCTACCAGCGCAAGAAAGGACGCGACCTCTATGACCTTTGGATCGCCCTTCAGTCCGGCGGAACCGCTAGCGATCGGATAGTCGGTTGCTTCAACCGCTACATGGATCACGATGGCCGGACCGTCTCGCGCGCCGAGTTCGAGGCGAACCTCGCGACGAAGCTCAAGAACGTCGCCTTCCTAGAAGACATCCAGCCCCTCATCTCGCCCGACATCTCCTACGACCCCGTGACCGCCGCGGAGCTCGTGCACAGCGAGTTGGTCTCAAGGCTACCTGGCGAGCCGTGGAAAGGAGCAGGAGAATAGCGCGGTGCCCCGGGTCGTGAAGGTTAGCGAAACCACCTCGGGCTCTCGCGTGAGGTTTCTGCTGTGGGTTTCGCTGAGGATCCCCGCCAAGTTGGCGGAAACAGGTTACAGCGATTGGCCGTAACCCGTTTCCGCTTCTCGGATGGGAACTATTGACCTACTACCCGGTATTCCCGCGCCGGAGGTGTCCGGGCGGGGTGCCCACTGACCGGACAACCTCAGCCCATTTTGGCCGCCACAGTAACGGCCGAACGTAGACGCAATGGAGTACTCAGAACGGACGGACTTGCCACCCAAACCGCCCACCGACCAACTGGGGCTCGCCCGTCGCGCGGCGGCATCCTGGACGCGGTGGGCGTTATCCCAGGTGCGATGCGCGCAGTCGCACCATTGTTCGTCGCTTGCTTCTTGAGCGCAGCGAGCGCCTTCGCGGAGGCAGAAACCGTGTCAAACGAAGCGACACACACCAACCGCCTGATCGATGAGAAGAATCCTTACCTCCTGCAGCATGCGCACAATCCGGTGGCCTGGTATCCCTGGGGCCCAGAGGCCCTCGCCAAGGCGCGCGCCGAGGACAAACCGATCTTCCTCTCGATCGGCTATTCCACCTGCCACTGGTGCCACGTGATGGCCCACGAGTCATTCGAGAACGAGGATATTGCCACCATCCTCAACGAGCACTTCGTGGCGATCAAGGTCGACCGCGAGGAACGCCCCGATCTGGACAACTTGTACATGTCGGCGGTGCAGGCATTGACCGGGCGCGGGGGGTGGCCGATATCCCTTGTCGCGACTATGCCTGCCAGCTGCCCGTCCACGACGCGCAGGCCCTGGATCGACAGTTGGCGGGGGATTGAGGGCCAACAATTCCTGTGGATACTTCCGATCAGCCGCTCAACATAGGGAATCCCCCATGCGACCGTAAGGCGGTTACCGCCTGCTCGATGCCCATGCTCTTCGCCGCGTTCTTCTAATCCCATGGGATCACCATCCATGCCATAATGGCTCCTCGGGCTAGCGTCCCTGAGCCGTCGCGGTGCGGTCCCCGTAGCTCGGGCCCGGTCGTGACAGTGGGCGCTGCCGTACCAAGGAGGGCATACCATGGATCGGTCAAGGCGCTACCGGACCAGCCGCATGATCACCATCCTGGAGAAGCTGTGCATCGCCGCATTGATCCTGGCGCTGGCACCGCTTAGCCGGAACGGGTACTCGTCGGTTGCCGCGGAGGACGCGAACGATCTCATCAGTGACGATACCGCCACTTGCATCGACTGCCACATGTCGGTCACGCCGGGTATCGTCAGCGACTGGCAGCGCAGCCGCCACGCAACCGCCACCGTGGCGCGCGCCCGCACGCTGCCCCCCCAGGAACGGCGTGTTTCCGCAGACGTCGTGCCAACCCACCTAGCTACGGTGAGTGTTGGTTGCGCGGAATGCCATGGCCAGCTTACTGACGGGCACAGCGATGCCTTCGAGCACAATGGTTACGCGATTCACGTGGTTGTAACCCCGCGTGATTGTGCCGTCTGCCACCCCGCGGAAGTAGAGCAGTACGCACAGAATCTGATGAGCTACGCCTATCCCAATCTGGCCGAAAACGCCCTCTACATGCAGCTCGTCGAATCGGGGAGCGGCCTACAGCGGCTCCATGGATCCACCCTTGAAACCCAACCACCCAGCGACACCACCTACGCTGAGGGGTGCTTCTACTGCCATGGAACCCGGGTAACGGTGACCGGCAGCGAGACACGCGACACCGAGCTGGGAACCATGGAGTTCCCGCGCCTCAACGGGTGGCCCAGTCAAGGCGTGGGTCGCATCAATCCCGACGGTAGCCGCGGTTGCTGTAGCTCCTGCCACACACGTCATCGCTTTTCCATCGCCATGGCGCGCAAGCCGGCCACCTGCGCCCAGTGCCACAAGGGCCCCGATGTTCCCGCCTATAAGGTCTATGGGGTCAGCAAGCATGGGAACCTCTATGCCGCCGAACACGCTGAGTGGGATTTCACGGCGGTGCCCTGGATTCCGGGAGAGCACTTCAGTGCGCCCACCTGCGCTACCTGTCATGTCAGTCTGCTGGTGACCGGAGATGGGGAGATTGCCGCGGCGCGCACCCACCGCATGAACGATCGATCCGCCTGGCGTCTCTTCGGACTGCCTTACGCCCACCCGCATCCGCGATCGGCCAACACGACGATCATCCGCAATCGCGCCGGCCTCCCCCTGCCTACCGAATTGACCGGGGAGCCGGCATCCGAGTTCCTGATCGATGAGGTCGAGATGACTGCGCGCAGCGGACGCATGCAGCGGATCTGCGGGACCTGCCATAGTACGAGCTGGATCGCGCCCCTGTTTGCGCGTACCGCACACACCATCGCCGAGACCAATGCGATGACCCTGACTGCCACTGGCATCCTGCAACAAGCCTGGGAGCACGGACTGGCCAGCGGCCCGGCCCAAGGCGGCAGTCCGTTTGATGAGAACATTGAGAAGATGTGGGTGGCCCAATGGCTGTTCTATGCCAACTCGGTGCGTTTCGCCTCGGCCATGGGCGGCGCCGACTACGGGTCATTTGCCAATGGACGTTGGAACCTATCCGAGAATCTGCGCCGGATGCACGACTGGCTTGCGATTCGAACCGATGCCGGATCAGATTGACGAGCGCGTGCACGGCACCGGCCGCGCCGCCCTACTTGAGTCCCCAAGGCATGATCAAGCGCACCGCCCGCTCGTGGAAGATGTAGTCCCAGGCCCAGTTGATCAGCACCTGGAGACGATTGCGAAAACCGATGAGCCGGAAGATGTGCACAGTCAGCCAAAGGAGCCAGGCCGGAAAACCGGTGAAGTCCCGTCCGGCCACATGGGCCACGGCGGCATTGCGCCCGATGGTGACCATCGATCCCAGGTCACGGTAGCGGAAGGTCAGCGGAGCGGTGCCGGCAACAGAGCGCAGTATGTTTCGGGCGGCATGGCGCCCCTGCTGAGTGGCAACCGGGGCAGTCAGCGGTAAGCGCCGACCCTCTTGCTCGAACAGCGCTAGATCGCCGACCACATAGACGCGCGAGTGACCCGGGACTTGTAGGGTAGGTTCTACTGTGACCCAGCCCAGCTTGCTTACTGGCAGACCCCAGTTCGCGATGCAATCATCTCCCCGCACCCCACTCGCCCAGACTACGGTCTCGGTGGGGATGACTTCATCCTCTTCCAATTCCACAGATTCAGCGGTTACTCGCGTTACTCGCTTGTTCAGACAGACGGTGATGCCCTTCTTCTGCAGCTGGCGCCAGGCATAGCGGGATAGCTTTGGTGACATGCCGGGCAACAGGCCGGAGCCCGCCTCGACCAGTCGAATGGACACATCCCGTAGATCCAGGCGGGGGAAGTCACTGGCTAAAGGCCCGCGAACCAGCTCGGATAAGGCCCCGGCGTACTCCACGCCGGTCGCCCCCCCACCAACGATCACGAAGGCGAGCTTGCGGCGTCGCGCGTCCCGGTCGACCAAGTTGACGGCTTCTTCGAAGCGGCGCAGGATGTGACTGCGCAGTGCAACCCCCTCGGTCAGGGACTTGAGCGGATGGCCAAAGCGCTCAGCACCCGGTACTCCGAGGAAGCGGGTCACACTGCCGGGAGCCACGATAAGGTAGTCGTATGCAACCTGAAATTCGCCGCAGTGCACGATCCGACGGTTCAGGTCGACCGCCTGCACCTCACAGAGCGCGAAGTGAACGCTGTGCATACTGCGCACGATGCTGCGCACCGGGGCCGCAATCTCCTCGGGCTCCAACTCCGCGGCCCCGACCTGATAGAGCAACGGCAGGAAGACATGGTAGTTGTTGCGATCGAGAAGCAGGACCTCGACCGGAGCGTTGCGCAGGGCCTGAGCAGCCCACAACCCCCCGAATCCGGCACCCACGATCACCACCCGCGGGCGTCCCGCGGCAGTGATGCCGCTAATCCATTCTTCGGGCGGCATCCCGCTGATCCGCCCTCCGGGTGAGATTCCGGCGTTGCTCGTCCCAGCGTTGCTCGTCCCGGCGCTGCTCGTCCCGACACTGCTCGCCCCGGCGGTGCTCGCCCCGGCGGTGCTCGTCGTGTTGGCGTTGACCACGCCTGATCCTCCGATCTACCCCGCAGCCACCTGGCGGTACACGGCCCGATTCGCCTTGCGGGCCCGTTCAGGCACCACGTCGTCAAGCGCCCGCTCGAAAAGCTGGGGCGTGACGTTCGGTATGATTCCCAGCCCGGACAGACGCCCAAGCAGGGCCACATTCTGCATCCGGGAATCGGGGAGGTCGTCGCAGAAGACACGCTCCAGGTGCGCCCGCCGGGTAGCCACCGCGGCCGCCAGGTCCTCCGGCGTCGGATAGGTAGCCTGGCCCATGCGCACATGGATCGGCTGATAGACGGTGTCGTAGTAGACCAAAGTGCCGCCCGGTGCGAGCATCCGCTTGGCCGCGCGCAGCGCCTCGAGCCGTTCTAGGGCAACCACCAAATGCGCGCGCCCTGGAGAGACAAGTGGCGTGAATGCGTCCCCCCCCAGACGCAGATGCGAGGAGACCGAACCATGGCGCTGTGCCAAGCCGTGTGTGTCGCAGCCCCGAACAGGATATCCCGCTGCCAGGCAGGCCCGCGCCAGCACCGTCGAGAGGAGACCGATGCCCTGCCCGCCGACTCCACAGAGGTAGATGTTCATCGCTTCCCCCGGCCACTCTGCGCGGGTGGTCGCCTGATGGCTCCCACTGAGCAGGTTTGCATACAGGACCCGTCTCCGATGCACAGGTCCCCGTGCACGGTCACCGTCCCATCCGCATGCGCCACGAACGATGGACAGGCGAACTCGGCCACACAGGTTCGCAATTGCTCGCACACGGCTTGATCGACCTGCACCTGCGGCATGTGGAAATCGGCGCGCTTGACTCGCTGCTCGCGAGTGAACTTCAGCATGCAGGGATGGCGGGCAATCACCACCGCGAATCCGGGATACTCCATAGCCTCCTTGAGATTGGCGATCAGCTGCGCCTGATTGTAGGCATCCCCATCGCGAATGAACTCTACGCCTAATGCGGAAAGCATCTCGGGCAGGACAATCCGCTCGCCCACCTCACCCGATCCCGGGCGGGGCTGGTGGCCGGTCATGGCCGTGGTGCCATTCTCGAGCAAAACCAAGACGATGTTGTGCTTCTGCATCGCCGCATTGACCAGACCCGGCAAGCCGGCATGGAACAAAGTGGAGTCACCAATGAAAGCGATCACCTTGCGTTGCCGGTTGCCGATTGCCAATCCCGAAGCGGTGGCGGTTGAATGCCCCATGCAGAGCAGCACCTGCCCCATGTTGTAGGGCGGCATGAATCCCATCGAGTGGCATCCGATATCGGCCACCGTGATGGTGTCGTCGGTGATCGCCTGGCGGACGGCATGGAACGCGGAGCGATGTCCGCATCCCGGGCATAGCTGCGGCAAGCGCGGGGCCACATTGGCCACATCGGCTTCATCCGGAACATCGCCGAGCGGTCCCGCCTGGGCCGGGAACAGTTCCGGCCAAGCGTCGCCGAGCAGTTTCCAGGTGCGGGGCGGGGCGAGCTCACCCATCAGGTCTTCGCGATCCACGCGCGCGTGCAAGCGACAGCCGACCCCGCGATCCCAGGCCAACGCCTTGATCTCGGTCTCCAGCACACGGTCCAGCTCCTCCACCAGGAGAACCTCGTCGTGGGCATTCAGGAAGGCCAGGATCCGCTCGACCGGCAAGGGATAAGTGCCGCCGAGCTTGAGCAAATCGACCGCCTGCCCCGCCTCGACGAGGTTCTCGCGGACAGCCATCGCCGGCAGTCCGGTGGCGATAACCCCCAGACGCCGGCCGCCGATTGCCTGGCAGCCATCGGGCGCGAACTCGGCGCAGAAAGCCGCCGCGGCGAACTCACGCGCAAACTCCTCCAACTGGGCCAATGCGCTACGCTTCAACGGGAAAACGGTCTGCGCGATGGGAACATAGGGCCCGTTCTCCGCAGCAAAACGGGGGGTCCAGTCCGGTTCCCGCGGCGCAGATGGTCCGAAGGTGACGACCTCCTTGGCGTGACAGACGTGGGTCGTCAGCCGCAGGAAAACCGGCGACCGGTAACGTCGCGAGAGCTCCGCCGCCTGACAGAACATCTCGTAGGCCTCGCGGGGAGTTCCCGGCTCCAGCATCGGGATGTATGACATGCGCGCAAAATGACGGTTGTCCTGCTCGTTCTGCGACGAGTTGGCTCCCGGATCATCACCCAGGATGATCACCAGGCCACCGATCATCTCCATCATGCTGAGCTGGATCAGCGTGTCCGCCGCAACGTTGAGCCCTACCGACTTGAAGAAGACCGTAGACAGATGCCCGTTGAGTGACGCCCCGACGGCCACTTCCGTAGCAACCTTCTCGTTCGTCGAGTACTCGAAGTAGTAGGGTCGCTGGTCGGCCGGGATCGTGGTGAGCGCCGCGGCGATCTCGGGAGTCGGCGAGCCGGGGTAGGTTGTGACCACGCGGACCCCCGACTCGACCATCGCCCGCACCAGGGCGTGATTGCCCATGATCAATCGCGACCACGCCTCGCGTCTGAGCAGGAGTTCCGGCAACTCAGGCATACGCTCTCCTCCAGCACGGCTTGCGGTAGCCGGCCGGCCCGACTCGCGGCCTCCGGCCCACCACGGGATCTTCGGCGCGCGCGGCCAGGCTACTCCACCGGCTTGAACATGTCCTTGCCCACGCCACACAGCGGACAGACCCAGTCATCCGGGATGTCGCCAAACGCCGTCCCCGGCGCGATCCCCGAATCAGGGTCGCCCGCTGCGGGATCGTAGACATAACCACACGCTTCGCACTCGTACTTCTGCATGGCGTTCTCCTAGTAGAGGCCGGAGGCGGCCGTCATTGCTTTCCTCCGCCAGTCAACTCGGGGGGTAGGCTGATCGGCCGCTGACCGAGTTCCCGGTCCACCATGAACAGGCCACCGGGGGAGGCTGCAGCAAGCTTCAACTTCTGCACGACCCCGCCCGCCGACGCTTCTTCCTCGACCTGCTCGCCCACGAACCACTGCAGGAAGTTATGCGTGGCATGATCACGTTCCGCCTGGGCAAGGTCTACTAGCTTGTTGATCAACGCACTGACCTTGACCTCGTGCTGGTAGGCCGCCTCGAAGGCGGCCAGTGGGGAATCCCACTCGGTCGGCGGACCGGCAATCGGCGCGAGCTTGACCCGTCCACCGCGCTCGTTGACGAAGCTCACGAACTTGTGGCCATGGCTCATCTCTTCGATGGCCTGCCACTGCATCCAGTGGGCGCAACCACTCAGGCCCTGTGATTGGAAGTAAGCCTCCATAGCGTAGTAGAGATAGGCCGAGTAGATCTCAGCGTTGATTTGCTCATTGAGTGCATCTTGCATCTTGTCGGTCAGCATGTGCCTAGCCCTTCCATAGTCCGTGCAGGTTGCAGTATGCGCGCGCGGTGCACTGCGCCGCCCAGCGCCGGGGCTACTGGGCGTGCTTGGCCAGGTAGTCGGCGACACCCGCCGCGGTCGGCTTCATGGCATCATCCCCCGCATGCCAGTTGGCCGGGCAGACCTCACCATGCTTCTCGGTGAACTGCAGAGCATCCAGCATGCGCAGGGCCTCATCGACGCTGCGCCCCAACGAGAGATCGTTGACCAGCTGGTGACGCACCACGCCCTTCTTGTCGATCAGGAACAGGCCGCGCAGCGCAACCGCCTCGTCGGCCAGAACGCCGTAGGCGCGCGAGATGCTCTTGTCCAGATCGGCCACCAGCGGGTACCCAACGGAGCCGATACCGCCCCTATCTACCGGGGTATTCTTCCAGGCAAGATGGGTGAAGTGAGAGTCCACCGAGACCCCGATGACCTCGGCATTCCTGGACCTGAACTTCTCGAGAGCCTTGTCGAAAGCAATGATCTCCGACGGACAGACAAAGGTGAAGTCGAGTGGGTAGAAGAACAGAACCACGTACTTGCCGCGATAGCTCGACAGCTCCAGTTCCGCAAAGGAATCATCCGCCATTACCGCTTGAGCCTTGAAATCGGGTGCTTCGGCAGTGACTAGACTGGACATGATCGTTTTCCTTTCCCCGGCCGGACCGGTACTGCCGGACCTCGCCAAGTGGATTTCTACTGACCCCATTCCCGCGTCAACCGAGCGCGCCGCTCCGGCCCAACCTGCTCCGCACAGGCCGAGCAGATGCCGACATACTCCACCCGCAGGCCGAGTATCTCGTGGCCGCTGAGACTTCTGATCCTTCCCCCCCAGGGATCCTGGGGGGCGTCGGGTAGGTCAGCAACCTCTCCGCAGCACACACAACGCACGTGGAAATGGCGGTCTGGGTTTCCGTCGAATCGGGCTTGCGAGCCCCCCGACTCCAGCTTCTGGATGAGCCCGTGACGCGCAAGAAGATCCAGGTTGCGGTAGACCGTCCCCAGACTGATCCGGGGCAGCCGGCGGCGAACCATCTCGTACAGCTCCATAGCCGTGGGATGGCAGTTGACCGCCCGTAGCTCCGCGAGAATCAGATCCCGCTGATGCGACTTCCTTGTGATGGTCACTGCGTCCTCCAATTTCAGTAACAATAACTACTATGATTATTGATTTAAGTTCAAGAGAAATCTTCGGGCAATTGAAGAATGCCAAGAATCCAGACTGAATGTTGTGCTTGGCTGGTGGTCTTGCCTCCTCTATCAGACTACACCTGCCCTATCAGACTCCAGGAGGAGGAACCGGCTCGGGGTCGGATCATTATGGAAGAGCCGGGGGATCCAGCCTGGAAACGGATAGGATGATTGGGGCCACCTCTGAGGTAAACGGCACGGTAGGCGGCCGATAGTCATGCATCGGCAGGTCCGCTTGCCTGGCCCGACAAGATGTAAGGCCTTGCCAAACGGACCGATCACCCCCAGGATCCCTCGCCGGGGAGAGCCGCACGGATGCGTGCGGCCATCCCCGATTTTCAATCCCAAGGAAAACCTCAAGGAGAATGGCGATGACGACAGGATCTCCGCTCCCCAACCCCTCCAGGACATCCGACAACCGCAGCGGCTGGGTCCGGCCGGCCGCACTGCTGGTCACTCTCGCGCTGGCGCTGGGCGCCTGCGGAGGACCGCAAGAGCAAGCCCCCCCTCCTCGAGCTTCCCGACCGGGGGATGATCGAGGCGTTCCGCGCCGAGACGGCGGCGGGCTACGCGACGCTTGATGCCGACAACCTCACGGGGGCCTTGGCGCACTTCGAGCGCCTGGCGGAGCGGGTTCCCGACAGTCCCATGGCTCCCTATCACATGGCCTGCGCCTATGCCCGCACCGGAAACGACACCGAGGCGCTGACCGCCCTGCGGCGGGCGGTCGACCTCGGCTACGCCAGCCCACACGATGCCGAGAGCGACCCGGATCTCGAAGCGCTGCAAACGTCGGCGCAGTGGGAGGCGTTGCGTGCCGGCATGGAAGCCAACCGCGAGGCGGCCCGGACAGCGCTGGCCGACGCGCTGCGCGAGGTTCCCCCCGAGCAAGAACCGCTCTTCCCGACACTCGACTCGCTGAGTGCGTTCTACACCGGACTCTACCGCCGCGCCTACGCGGCCGGACGGATCTACGCCCAGCCGCGCGTCGATCGGATGCGCCTCGAAGTCATCGGGCGGCGGCTGGCTGCACTCGAACGCTTCGCCCAGGCTCAGCCGGAGGACGCCTCGGACTATCCGCCCCTTCTCCATCGACTCGAGGCGCAGACGATGCTCGCCGACATCGGCCAACTGCCTTGGACGGTCGGCCGAGAGGAGCTGGTGGCAACAGCCGATCAGATCCTCGCCCGCTTCCCCGACAGCCTCGGCGCAGCGACGGCGGATCTCTGGAAGGTGCGCGCCGATTGGTATGGGCGGCTCACCGGCGATGTGGCCAGCATGCCGGGCGAGGCTTGCGAGCAGGCGATCAGCAATCTGCGCGCCGTCGCCGTCCGCTACCCGGAGACCCCCGGCGGCTGTGAGGCGCTGGCCGAGGCGATCGAGATCACCGCCGAGTGCACGGGGCGCGACATCGAGCGCCTGCGCCCCCTGCTGACCGAGCTGCAGTCGCGCTGCCCCTTCACCCGGGAGAACCTCGGCCGCTTCATGTACACGATCAACGAGGTCAACCTGCTCGTCGAGGGCGTGCCCGGCTTCGTCGCCACCGACATCGATGGGCGCGACTGGCGGCTCGACGATCTGCGCGGCACGGTCGTACTGCTCGACTTCTGGGCCACCTGGTGCGGGCCCTGTGTCGCCGAGGTCCCCACTCTGGTCGCGCTGCGGGCGGGCTATCCCGAGCAGGATCTAGTGATCCTCGGAATCTCGCTCGATCGCTTCGCGCCGATGCCGGTGGAGGACTTGCGCAACTGGCTCGCCAAGAAGGGCATGGGCTGGCCGCAGATCTACACGGGCGACGGCTGGGACTCGCCCCTGGTCAAGCTCTTCAACGTACCGGCGATTCCCTTCCCGGTGCTGCTCGACCGCGAGGGCGCGTGATCGCCGCCGGTGGCGGGGCGCGGGGGGAAACGCTGGCGGCGAAGGTGGCCGAGTTGCTATCTGAGTAGCAAAGCGCGCGCGGCGAGCGACCCACCCGGGGTCCGCGCCCTGACCCAGTACACACCCGAGGAGACCGTGCGCCCGTGGCGGTCGGTTCCATCCCAGAGGACCGGATAGGTTCCGGCAGGCTCGGTGATCGGATCGAGCCGGCGGATCAGGCGACCGGTCGCATCTTGGACGGAGAATTCGACTCGCGCGCTTGATACCGCGACGCCACCCTCCGCGACAGGCGACGGGATCGTCAGGACAAGCCGCACCTCTCCCCGCGCCGGACTGGCTCCCGCCAGCGCGAGCTGCCAGCCGCGGCGCAGCGCGGGTAGCTCGTCGACAAGGCCCTGGCTCGCCGGCAGGAGATCGGCGAAGTGGGGCAAGTGGTCCGACGCATTGCCGGTATCGTAAGCCTGCAGACCGTAGGTCGACAGATAGGATGCCGACATCCGCTCTGTCTGCAGGACCAGGTCTTTCGGACACTGCGTATTGCTGTCGGAGTAGATGATGAAGTCGAGCCGCCCCGGCCAGTAGCTGCTCCACTCGTTGTACCAGGTGTACCCCAGGGCATTGGTCGGCTGGCGGGGTACTTGATCGAAGAAATCGGTCTCATCCCAGTCGGGGGCGAAGTCGGGGCCATAGGTCGCCTCGTCCTCGATGTCGCCCGTCAACAGCGTCTCAAGCTGCCGGAAGAGACCAACGAAGTTCATGTCCCCGGTGATCACGATCGGGTTCTCGCTGGTCAGGTCGAGCAGGCCTCCGGGGGTGCGCGCATCGCGCACGAAGGCCATGATCGCATCGACCTGCTCCTGGCGCGCGGGATCGTTGTCACAGCAGCTCAAGTGGGCATTGATGATCAGGAGGTCATGCTCCCAGTCGCCGATCGGCGTGATCAAGTGCGCCCCCGCCCGATTCCCGGCGAGCGCCCAGGAGTCGAGAATCGTCGAGCGCGTCAGGAGCACCAAGTCGTTGATCTGGACTGCTTCCCAATCGCCACCCAGGTAGTTCTCGATGACCAGCCGTGTCTGGCTCGCGCTGTGATCGTAGATCTCTTGGAAGGCGATCACAGCGGGATCGATTGCCTGCAGCACACGCCCGAAGGAGGGCTGCTTGCCGGGGTCGAAGAGATCGTCGAAGTGCACGTTATACGTCACCAGTCGGCAGGCCCCACTCACCTCGGGCTCGAGCACCAGCGAGTCGATCGGTGCCACGCTGCCGACGTCGAAAACATAGGAAATCGCATTACCGGCATCGGGCGCCCAGTCCCCACCACCCTCCCAATCGTGAAACATGACCTGGATCGTATCCCCGCTGAAGAGCGGGAAGCCGGCGGCGGGAACGGCGGAGCGTTCGAGGGCAATCTCGAATCCCGACCAGCTGTGGGTCGGACCGGAGAGGAAGCCGGCATCGGCCCAGGCGATCTGCTCCCAACCGCCGTCGTAGAAGAAGACGCCGCTGCGCGAACCGAAATCCCAGCGCAGCTCGGCCCCCACCGGGTAGAGCAGCAGCCCGGTGGCCGGGTCGTTGTCGGTGTCGAGGTAGAGCGAGAGGCTGTTGTCCGATTGCAGGATCAGATCGGTCGTCACCTCGAAGCGCAGATAGAGCCGCTCGGCGTCATCCACGATCCAGATCGACTGGAGGTCGATGCCGCTCGGGCCCCCATCTCCGGCGGGGTCGACATGCACGGCTGCCGTTCCTTCCCAATCGGGAAAGACGCCATCGAGGAAGACCCGGTGTTGCTCCGCACCCGCCCGGGGAAAGACGATCAGGACCGCGACCAGCAGGCAGGCCGCGAGCACCGCGACGCGGCGGGCAGCCGGGGCCCGTTCGTCCTGCCGCGCATCACTCGATCGTCTGTCTCGTAGGTGCGTACCGATCACCTCGCTGGTCCCTCCCCACGCGTCCGGCCGAGATCCGAAGCGCTTGGATATACACCGCTATCCCAACGCATATCCATTTCTCCCCTGTTCACTAGCCTCAGAGGGCTGCGCTCCGGGCAGCAGCCATCTATCTTATAGTATACCACTGCTCCGGGCCGATCTCCGGCTCTTCCGCCCGGTGGCACGCGAGACATCCCGCCCCTCACTGTGTGGCCCGTAGCAAGGACGGTGCCACAGGCGCGGCATCACCACCGACGCCGGGTGTCGCCTGCTCCCAGATGCCCCGCTGGCGCCATGGCGACCCGCGAGGGGGGCTGTCGCGCCGGATGTGACAATCGCCCCTGGTCGTCGGACTATGAGCCGTGGGCGCGGGGTTCTCGAAGGGTAGCTGGACCGGCGGGCTACACGGGAGGTATGGGCCGCCTCGCTCGGTTTCGGGACGCGGGAGCAACTCATCCCAAACCGATGAGTTGCCCCCCCTGATAGATGGCGAAGGCGACCAACCAGGCGAGCGCGAGCTGATAGCCGACGTCGAACCACATCCAGCGCGTGCCGATCTCGCGGCGGATGGTCAGGATCGCGACGATGCACGGCGTATAGAGCAGGACGAAGGCCATGTAGGCGAGTGCGACGAGCGGGCTGATTCCGTTCTTGGGATCCCGTAGCGCCGAGGTCAGGCCGGCGTCGATCTCCTCGTCATCTTCCTGACCGATCTGATAGATGACCGCCAGGGAGGAGACCACGACTTCCTTGGCCACGAAACCGGTGATCAAGGACACCCCGAGCTGCCAATCGAATCCGAGCGGGCGCAAGACCGGTTCGATCGCCTTACCGAGGCGTCCCATGATCGAGTACTCGATCGAGGCCGCCGCCTGTCGGCGTTCTGCTGCTGCCTCCTCCGCAGACACCCCAGCCACGGCGGCCCCATCCGCCGAGATGCTCTGCACTGCAACCGCGTCTTCCTGCGCGCCGGTCACCACGACCGCTTCGCCCCTGCTCACGAAAGGCCCGGGCTGCGGGGCGCGCGGAAAGACACTCATCACCCAGAGCACCAGCGAGGCGATCAGGATCACGCCTCCCATCTTCTTCAGATAGTGGCGCGAGCGTTCCCACACGTGGAAGAGCAGTCCCCACCCCGTCGGCCAGCGGTAGGGCGGCAGCTCCATGACGAACGGCGCCGCCTCGTGCCGGAAGAGGGTGCGGCTGAAGAGCCGGCCGATGAGGAGCGCTACCAGGATGCCGAAGAGGTAGACGAGCATGATCACATTGCCCGCCTGACGTTCAAAGAAGGCGCCGGCAAAGAGGATGTAGACCGGCAGCCGCGCGCTGCACGACATGTGCGACAAGACCAGCGAGGTCAAGATCCGGTCGCGGCGACTCTCCAGCGTGCGCGTCGCCATGATCGCCGGCACGGTGCAACCGAAGCCCATCAACATCGGGATGAACGACTTGCCGTGCAGGCCGAGTAGGTGCATGACGCGGTCCATGATGAAGGCCGCGCGCGCCATGTAGCCCGAATCTTCGAGAATCGAGATCCCCAGGAAGAGCAGCATGATGTTGGGCATGAAGATCGCCACCGAGCCGACCCCGGAGATGACGCCGTCGACCAGCGCCTCGCGAATGAGCCCCGCGGGCAGGGCGGCCTGCGCACTTCCGGCCAGGTGTTCGACCAGCCAGGCGATCACCGTCTGGGGATAGGCCCCCAGAGTGAAGGT
Source organism: Candidatus Eiseniibacteriota bacterium (assembly GCA_023129715.1). GTDB lineage: Bacteria > Eisenbacteria > RBG-16-71-46 > CAIMUX01 > WJJG01 > JAGMBO01. The sequence goes on from JAGMBO010000082.1 coordinate 21,002, forward strand.
GCCGTTGAAGAGCAACCACATGAAGGCAAAGAAGATCGGCAGACCGAAGATGCGGTGAGTCAAGACCCGGTCGAGCTGGCTCGAGAACTCCATGCGGTCGACCGTCTGCGAGACGAACACCTCGCGCAGCAGTCCGCTGATGAAGCCATAGCGCCCTTCCATGATCGTGCGCGAGGGCTCCTGCCCCGCCGCTTGTTCGACGCGTTGCCGGAGATCATCGATCGCCGCCAGGATCGCGCGGGCCGCGGGCACGCGGTTGTGCAAGATCTCGACGATGTGCGGGTCGCCTTCGAGGAGCTTGGTTGCCAGGTAGCGCGCCGGGACCCCGAGACGTTCCCCACCTGCGGCAGCGATGCGGGTGGTGAGATCGGCGACGACCTCTTCCAAGTGCGTGCCGAAGGAGATCGGCACGTGGCGATGGCGGGCGCTGCGGTTCTCGCTCAGGCGGATGACCGCCTCGAGCAGCGCTTGCTTACCCTCACCCCGATGCGCGACCGTGGTGACGACCGGTGTGCCGAGCAATGTTTCCAAACGCCCGCGATCGAGACGCGCACCGGAGGCGCTGAACTCGTCCCACATGTTGAGGTCGACGATCACATCGACGCCCATCTCGAGCAGCTGTGTGGTCAAGTAGAGATTGCGCTCGAGATTGCCGCTGTCGACGACGTCGATGACGACATCGGGCAACTCATCGATGATGTACTCGCGGGCGATGCGTTCCTCGATCGAGTAGGCCGTCAGCGAGTAGATCCCGGGCAGATCAACGAACTCGAAGCGATAGCCCCCATAGGTCACCGCCCCGGACTTGCGCTCGACCGTCACCCCAGGCCAGTTGCCGACCTGGTGGTGCAGGCCGGTGAGCAGATTGAAGACGCTGGTCTTGCCTGAGTTGGGATTGCCCGCCAGGGCGACACGGATCGTGCGGGTGACCGGCTGCATCTAGGATCCGCTCCGCCGGCCGCGTCCCCGACGCCACCAGCCCCGGCCGCGGGCCCAGCCCCAACGGCGTCCCGCCCCTCCGGCGGCCCCCGGCTCGGCCGCCTCGGCCGGCTCGGCCGAGGCGCAGCGCCCATGCCAGTGCCCGGCATGACGCCGGCCGGGAGCATGACGGAAGCCGCCCGGCATCCAGACCACCTCGTCGACCTGGATCGCACGCGCCTCCTCGCGCCGCAAGGTGATGTGGCCTCCGAGAACACGATACTCGACCGGATCAGCGAGCGGCGCCTGCTTGACCATCACGACCTCTGCGCCTTCGCGCAGGCCCAGGCTCCGCAGCCGGTCGCGCAGCACCTGGCTGCCGCCGAGCGTGACGATCTTCGCCCCCTGGCAGGGAAGCAGCCGGTCGAGGGAGATGGGGCCCACCGGCAGGAAGGGGTGCTCATTGCGTCGCATCGCCACCGCCCTCGTTCTCACCGGCCGGGGTCAGCAGGATCGCCGCCGCCTGTTGCGGCGGCAGCGCGAGCTCACGCCCTTGGACCCGGATGATGGTTGCGTTTCCCTGCCCCCCCCCACCCACCACCTCGACCGCCACGCCCGGCAGCAGCCCGCGGCGCATCAAGTCGAACCGTGAGGCCTGGTCTCCCCAGAGACGCGCGATCAATCCGCGGGCGCCGGCGGGGAGTGCTGGGAGAAAGGTAAGTCCCTGCTCACCACAGTGCAACGCGACGCCGCTCTGCGGCGGGAGCCCCTCGGGCGCATCGGGGCAATGCGTCCCCGGCATGCCCGCGCGCCCGAAATGCGTGCGGAAGCGCTCCAAGAAACTCTCCTCCACCCCGGGACAGGTCTGGATGTACTCGACAAAGGCGGCCAGGCGCTCGAGGGTGTGCGGCGAGAGATGGTGTTCCATACGACACGCGTCCTGCTCGGCGGTCTCGCCGGCCACGCCGAGGATCTCGGCGAGAAACCGCTGCAGCAGGCTGTGACGGGCAGCAACTCGAGTGGCGATGGCCGCCCCCTCGGGCGTCAACTCGACCAACTCGCGCGCCTCGTGCTCCACGAGTCCCTTCTCGGCCAACGCGCGCAGCGCCCAGGTGACGGTCGGCATGCGGACCGCCTTGGCGCGGGCGATGTCCCGCACCCGGACCTCGGGCTGCTCGGCCGCAAGGGCGAGAATGATCTCGAGGTAGTCCTCGAGCGTCTCGCTCAGTCCGTCACTGGGCCGCGGACTCGAGTGGGGGCGATCACCGCCGGACCTGGGTCCGCCACGTGATCCCGTCCGCTCGGCGCTTGCCTTGCGGGATGTATCTTTCTGACGACTCTCCATCGACATCCCATCCGGAAGAGATCGGCACTTGTTAGATGAATCTAACAACCATACGCCTCTTCCCGCTTTCGGGCAAGCTCCTAGATGACTGTCCCTAGATGATTGCGGCGGCGATATCCACTAATGTATTGTCATACAGCACGATAGGATCATGGCAACGATCGTCTGGACGCGTCCTGCCCTGGCCGCCACAATCAGACCTAAGCTGGGCGGTGCGGGTCCAGCCCCAGGAGCCCCCCGGCCCCAAGAAGCCGGCCGGCCGCAGAAGCTCGCCGGCCGCAGAAGCTCGCCGGCCGCAGAAGCTCGCCGGCCGAAGGAGCTCGCCAGCCGAAGGAGCCCGCCGGCCGAAGGAGGAGAAGCTGCCGGCGCGTTGGAGGAAGGCAGTGAACGCACCACCGAGAGCTCGGGGCAGACTCTGGCTGGCCGCCGGGTTGATCGTGGCTGCTCTCCTCATCCTGATCGCTCTCGCCACGCACTTGGGTCCGGCGCTTGTCGATCTCTTCCGCGACCGACAGACCTTGCAGACCTTTCTCGACCGTCAAGGCGCCTGGGCGCCTGTCGCGCTGATCGCGCTTCAGGTGGCTCAGGTCGTCGCCGCACCGATCCCGGGACATCTGCTCGCAGTCGCCAGCGGGTTCTTCTTCGGGCCCTGGCTCGGAACGCTCTATACGGTCGTCGGGGTCGGCATCGGCAGCACGATCGCCCTCGGCCTGGCGCGTTGGCTCGGCCGTCCCCTGATCGAGCGCATGGTGCCACCCGGCGCGCTTGCCCGCATCGACGTCTGGGCCGCGCAGCGGGGCCCCCTCTTTTTCTTCCTCTTCTTCCTGCTCCCCTTCCTCCCAGACGATCTCGCCTGCTTCGCGGTGGGCTTGAGTCCCCTGCCCCTGCTATGGATGCTCCTGATCATCATCCTGGCACGTCTCCCGGGCCACTTGATCGCCGCCTGGATCGGCGCGACGGCCGAGCGCTTGCCGCTGGCCGGGTGGGCCGTCCTCTTGGCGGCAACGCTGGTGCTCGTGGGGCTCTACCTACTCCATCGACGACGGATCGAACGCTGGTTCCTCGCGCAGTTGGAACACCGCGCAGGAGGCACGGGAGGGGCATCATGACCGAGGCCACCGCAGCGTGAGCGCGCAACCATCGGCCGCCGGCACCGAGCTGCTCAACCGCCTCGGGCGTGGGATGCAGCGTCTGGGGCCGGAGCGGGCTGCGCGCTGGGGGCGCGCGCTGGGCGACCTGCGACGCCTCGCCGCACCACGTGAGGCACGCACCGTGGCGCGCAATCTCGCCTGGCTGGGCCTCGACCGCCTGTGCGCCTCGCCACCGGTGGCGGCGACCTATCACGCCTTCGGAAGCTTCGTCGTCGAGTTCATCCAAGCTCAGGGACTCTCGGCCGAGGCCATCGCCGCCCGCTGGGAATGGCGGGGCGCGGAACATCTGCGCGAACTCGCCGCCGGGCGGGCGGGGTTCATCCTCGCCGGCGCGCACACCGGCAACTGGGAATTGCTGGCCGCTCTTGGGCCGCTGCTTGGCCGTGGCGTCGTCGCCCCGGCCGAGACCCAGTTCCACCCGCTCGTCTCCGAAACACTCAGGCGACACAAGCGTCGCTGGGGGTTGACCTCGATCTCCCCCGGGGCATCGATGCGACCACTCGCATCGGCCCTGCACCAGGGTGATCTGGTCGCGCTGCCCCTGGATGGCGGGACCTTCCACCGCGGGCTCTCGGTCGAGCTCCTGGGACGGCAGGTGCGAATCGCCCCCGGAGCGGCCCGCCTGGCCTTGCTGAGCGGACGCCCGATTCTGCCCGTCTTCGCCCGGCGCACGGGCTTCCTCAGCCAGCGCGTCTCGATCGGAACTCCCCTATGGCCGGGCCCGGCCCGCCGGGCGGCGCAGCGCAGGATCGACTCAGGCGCCGGCGAACGCAACACAACCCCTTCGCGGCTGGCGGCGGTGATCCTCGCCCAACAGGCCGCCGACCAGCTCGGCGCTCACTTGCGCGCCACGCCCGGGCAGTGGTGTATCTTCCGGCCGCTCGAGCAGGAGGCGTTGCCGCCGGAATCCCGCGGGGTGCGTGCCGACCACGTTTGAGCGGGGCGCGGTTGCGACGCCCCGAACCGTAGGCTAGACTGAGCCGGTTTTGTCAACCTCGGGGGTTCGCGAACAGGGAAGGAGAACCGCCATGAGAGCGCTAGATTCCATCGTGGAACTTCTCGGCAACGAGGCCGACAGTCTGCTGAAGCACAAGTGCCAAACGGTCTCGAAAGATCAGCTCCATCTCCCCGGACCCGACTTTGTCGAGCGTATCTGGGCGGGCAGCGATCGCTCGCCGCAGGTCCTGCGCAACCTGCAGGCCCTCTGCTCGCATGGGCGGCTGGCCGGCACCGGCTACGTCTCGTTCCTGCCGGTCGATCAGGCCATCGAGCACTCCGCGGGCGCCAGCTTCGCCCCCAATCCGATCTACTTCGATCCCGAGAACATCGTGCGCCTGGCAATCGAGGGCGGGTGTAGCGGCGTCGCCTCGACGCTCGGCGTGCTGGGCTCGGTGGCGCGCAAGTACGCCCATCGGATCCCATTCATCGTCAAGATCAACCACAACGAGCTGCTGACCTATCCGAATAAGTTCGACCAGATCCTCTTCGCCCAGGTGGAACAGGCCTACGACCTGGGCGCCGTCGCCGTCGGCGCTACGATCTATTTCGGCTCCCAGGAATCGAACGGCCAAATCATCGAGATCAGCGAGGCCTTCCAGATCGCCCACGAGTTGGGCATGACAACGGTGCTCTGGTGCTACCTGCGCAACCCAGCCTTCAAGGTCGGCGGCGTCGACCATCACTCCAGCGCAGATCTGACCGGACAGGCGAATCATCTCGGCGCAACCATCCAGGCCGACATCATCAAGCAGAAGCAACCGACCCAAGACGGGGGCTATGCGGCGCTGAACGCCGGCAAGGAGAGCTTCGGCAAGTACCGCGATGAGATGTACTCCAAGCTGAGCTCGAAGCACCCGATCGATCTGACCCGTGTGCAGGTGATCAACAACTACATGGGTCGTGTCGGCCTGATCAATTCGGGCGGCGCCTCGGGCAAGAATGATCTGGCCCAGGCGGTGCGCACGGCGGTGATCAACAAGCGCGCCGGCGGGATGGGGCTGATCTCGGGACGCAAGGCGTTCCAGAAGCCGATGGCCGAGGGGGTCGCGCTGCTCAATGCGATTCAGGACGTTTACTTGAACGAAGAGATCACCGTCGCCTGATCGGTCCCCGCGCCGTCCGCGATTCGGATCGATGTCTCGCCGTCACGGCCCCCCAGCCGTGGCGGCACGCAGGAAACCGGGACCTCTGAGAAGATCGGAGGTTCCCGGAGGAGCGAAGATCTCCGGAGAAGTACAGATCCCTGGAGGAACGGAGATCTCCGGAGAAGTGGAGATCCCTGGAGGAACGGAGATCTCCGGAGAAGTGGAGATCCCTGGAGAAACGGAGATCTCCGGAGAAGTGGAGATCCCTGGAGAAACGGAGATCTCCGGAGGAAAGGAAGCACCCCGATGAGTGAGGTCGCTCGACTCGAGCCCCAACCGCTGTGGCGTTACTTCGTCGACCTGGGCAAGATCCCGCGCTGCTCGAAGCACGAAGAGGCGGCGATCACCTGGATCGCCCAGGTGGGCGCCGATCACGGTTGTGAGACCGAGCGCGATCGCGTCGGCAACCTGCTGATCCGTGTCCCGGCGAGCAAGGGCTGCGAGGATGCGCCACCGGTGGCGATCCAATCACATGCGGACATGGTCTGCGAGAAGAATAGCGATGTGGACCATGACTTCACGCGCGACCCGATTCGCATGGTCGTCGACAGCGGCGATGTGCGCGCCGAGGGAACAACGCTGGGAGCCGACAATGGGATCGGCGTCGCCGCCGCGCTGGCGTTTCTCGATGCGCCCGATGCGGTTCATGGCCCGCTCGAGCTGCTCTTCACCATCGACGAGGAGACGGGCCTGACCGGCGCCTTCGGGATCGAGCCCGGCTTCCTGCGCGCCCGCTACATGATCAATCTCGACTCCGAAGAGATCGGTGTCTTCACCGTCGGCTGTGCCGGCGGACGCGACGCGCGGATTCTCTGGCAGGCTCCGCGCACGACCCCGCCGGCGGGCTCGGTGATGCGCCTCACGGTCCAGGGCCTGCAAGGGGGCCACTCGGGAACCGACATCCACAAGAACCGCGGCAACAGCATCAAGATCCTCGCGCGCCTACTGCTCGCGGCGGCCGATGACCTTCCCGCGGGCGCATTGATGCTCGGCGCCCTCTCGAGCGGAAGCAAACGCAATGCGATTCCGCGGGAGGGGCACGCCGAGGTCTTTCTCGCCGAGGGCCAAGCCGAGACGGCCCGCCGGGCGATCGAGCGGGAAGCCGAGCGCGTGCGGGCGCAGCTCGCGGAGACCGATCCGGGCTTCGCCATGGAACTGAAGCCCGCCCCCGAAGGCACCCGCTTCACCGGCGCCGCCGAGAGCCTGCGTCTCCTGCGCATGATCGATGCGCTGCCCCAAGGCGTGCTGGCGATGAGTGTCGCCATCCCCACGCTGGTGGAGACCTCCAACAACGTCGGCGTGCTCGAGGATCTCGGCGAGGGCTATCGGATCATCTGTGCCACGCGCTCGTCGCTGGCGCCCGCGTTGACCGCCGCCCAGGCACAACTGCGCGCCGTCGCGCTGCTCGGCGGTGCGGAGATCGAGCTGCATGCCGGCTACCCGGGCTGGCAACCGAATCTGAAATCACCGCTGCTCGCGCGGGCCAAGGCGATCTACCAGCGGCTCTTCGGCAAGGAGGGGCGCGTGGGGGCGATCCATGCCGGGCTGGAATGCGGTCTCTTCACCGATAAGTACCCCGATCTCGATATCATTTCCTACGGCGCCGACATCACCGGCGCCCATTCACCCGACGAGCGCGTCGGAATCGAGTCGGTGGCCAAACTCTGGGAACTGACCGGCGCCCTGCTCGAGGATCTCACGCGCGCGGAGGCCTAGCATGAGCGGTGGCGGTTCGCGCTGCTCCCCTCCGACCGATCTCCCCGCCGGAGAAACGTCCTCCGCGGGACGTACACCGGCGTCCCTGCGCCGGATGCGCTTGAATCTCGGCGACCGCACGACGCTGATCCTGCTCGCCCTAGTGATCGGAATCGCCGGAGGCTTCGGGGCGGTCTTCTTCCGCTGGTTGATCGGCGCCGTCCAAGATCTGGCCTGGGGTCCGGGCGGCACGCCGCTCGAGAAGATCGTCCGTTCCCCCTGGTACTGGCGCATGCTGGTGCCCGCCGCCGGTGGACTGCTGGTCGGATTGATCGTCAAGTTCCTCGCCCCGGAGGCCAAAGGCCATGGGGTCCCCGAGGTGATGAACGCGGTGGCGCGCATGGGCGGCGTCATCCGGCCCATCGTCGCGGTGGCGAAATCGTTCGCCTCGGCGATCTGCATTGCCACCGGAGGTTCGGTCGGCCGCGAGGGACCGATCGTCCAGATCGGATCGGCCATCGGCTCGAGCATCGGGCAGCTCCTGCACCTCTCGACGCGGCGCATTCGCACCTGCGTCGGCTGCGGCGCCGCGGCCGGGATCGCGGCGACCTTCAACGCGCCGATTGCCGCCGCCTTCTTCGCCGCCGAGGTGATCATCGGTGAGTTCGGCCCGCGCGCCTTCGGCGCCGTGGTGATCAGCTCCGTCGCCGCCACGGTGATCGCACGCACCTTTCTCGGGGACATCCCCGCCTTCGAGATCCCCGAGTATGCCCTGGTCAATCCCGCCGAGATGATCACCTACGCCATCCTGGGACTCACGGCCGGGGTTGTGGCGGTCGGCTTCGTTCAAACGCTGGACTGGTTCGAGGAAACCTTCGACCGGATGAAGCGCATCCCGGCATTCCTGCAGCCGGTGATCGGCGGGATCGGCATCGGCGGCCTGGCGCTGATTCTCCCGGAGGTGATGGGGGTCGGCTATGACACGATCTCCGCCGCCCTCAACGTCCGGTTGGGATTGGGGATTCTCGCCGCCGTGCTGATCGCCAAGCTGGTGGCCACCAGCTTCACCCTCGGCTCAGGCGGATCGGGCGGGATCTTTGCCCCCTCGCTCTTCATGGGCGCCGCCCTGGGCGGTCTGATCGGCCACCTCGCCCAGCACGTCTTCCCCTTTGCCATGGCCTCCCCCGGCGCCTATGCGGTGGTCGGGATGGGGGCGGTGGTCGCCGCCGCGACGCATGCGCCGATTACCGCGATCTTGATCATCTTCGAGATGACCGGCGATTACCGGGTGATCCTCGGCGTGATGGTCTCCTGCATTCTGAGCACGCTCGTCGCCCAGCGCCTGCGGCGCGAGTCGATCTACACGATCAAGCTGATGCGCCGCGGCATCGACTTGCAGGCCGGACAAGAGATCAATGTCCTGCGCCAGCTCAAGGTGGGCGACATCCTGCGCCGCGATGTCGAGACGGTGCCGCGCTCGGCGGGCCTGGACGAGCTCTACCGCCACATGGTCGAGTCTCCCCACTACGAGTTTTTCACCGTCGACGACAGCGGCGGCTTGGTCGGGGTCGTCAGTGTCGACGATCTGCGCCGCACGCTCCCCCACCTCGAGGAACTGCGCCGCGTGGCAATCGCGGAGGACATCCAGGCGAGCCCGGTGATTCATGTCCGTGAGGACGATACGCTCGACTGCGCCATGCAGCAGTTCGGCAAGGGCAGCTTCGAGGAACTGCCCGTCCTCCCGGCCGGTGATTCGATGGTCCCGATCGGAACGATCCGCCGCGCCGATGTGATCCGCGCCTACAACAAGGAAATCCTCAAAGTCGACCTCGTCGGTTCGCTCTCGACACGGCTCAGCTCGGCGGCCAAGCTGCGCACCTGGGAGACGGTCGGTGGCTACGTGCTGGCTCAGATGGAGGCCCCGCCGCATCTCTGCAACCGCAAGCTAGCCGAGCTGAGGCTGCGCCAGGACCATGGCGTCCAGATCATCCTGATCGAACGCGCCACCGAGACCGGTGACCATCGCTTCGCCTTCCCGACGCACGCGTCCGTGCTCCATCCCGGAGACGGGGTGATCCTCTTCGGCCGGCGCGAACATGTCGATCGCCTGGTGCGCGAGACGCGCTGAATGGCTATGCACGAATCTCACCCCACTGGACTGTGCCGAATCGCGCGAAGCGATTCAGTTCCGGCGGAGAAGCAATGAATCCCTTCATCGATCACTGGCTCCTCGATCGGGACATCACCCACTTGAATCACGGTTCCTTCGGCGCCTGCCCGATTCCGGTGCTCGCTGTGCAAGATGAGTGGCGCCGGCGGATGGAGCGCAACCCGGTCGGCTTCTTCGGGCGTGAACTGGACGGGCGGTTGGATGCGGCCCGCGAGACCCTGGGGCGCTTTGTCGGCGTCGCGGCGGATGATCTCGCCCTGCTGCCCAACGTGACCATCGCGGTCAATACGGTGCTGCGCGCGCTGCCCATCGATCCGGGCGACGAGATCCTGACCAGCGACCACGAGTACAACGCCTGCCGCACGGCACTCGAGTTCGTCGCCCAGCGGCGCGGAGCGCGAATCGTCGTGGCCGCCCTGCCCTTTCCGGCCTCCTCGGCAGAGGAGTTGGCGGCGGCGTTCCTCGCGGGCGTCACCGCGCGCACGCGCTTGGCCCTGCTCGATCATGTGACCAGCCCGACCGGCCTGGTCATGCCGGTGGGTGCGATCGTGCGGGAACTCGAGGGCCGCGGGATCACGACACTGGTCGATGGCGCCCATGCGCCCGGGATGCTGCCGGTCTCGATTGCCGAGCTGGGCTGCGCGTTCTATGCCGGCAACTGTCATAAGTGGATCTGCGCGCCCAAGGGCGTCGGGTTCCTCTATGTGCGGGCCGACCGGCAAGCGGCGCTGCGCCCGCTGGTGATCAGCCATGGGGCAAACGCACGCCGGCGCGACCGCCCGCGCTTCCGCCTCGAGTTCGATTGGACCGGCACGCACGATCCGAGCGGCGCCCTCGCCCTGCCGGCCGCCCTCGACTTCATGGGAGACCTGTTGCCCGGGGGGTGGCCCGAGTTGCAGGCGCACAATCATGCGCTCGTCTGCGAGGGACGGCGCCTTCTCTGTGCGGCGCTCGATATCGCCCCCCCCTGCCCCGAGGAACTGCTCGGCTCGCTGGCCGCGATCCCGCTGCCCTGGGCCGAAGAAGCCGCCGCGGGCGACGGCCAGGCGGCGACAGCAGGCGAGGTGCCGGCCGCGGGCACCGGGCAAGCTGCGGCTGCCGGCGGGGTGCCGGCCGCCGCCACGACCCCGCCGCGGCGTGTGCAAGCTGCGGCGGAGGAGGATCACGCCCCGCGCGCGGTGCCCCCCGTGGACGATCCGCTGGAGCGTCTCCTCTTCGATCACTACCGCATCGTCGTGCCGGTCTTTCGCTGGCCGCAGCCGCGCCTGCGTCTGCTGCGCATCTCGGCGCAGATCTACAATCGTCTCGAGGACTACCAGCGCCTCGCCGATGCGCTGCGTATGCTGCTGCGGCCCTGACCCGCCCAGGTTCTTTCTGGCGCAGAGATGCGCAACTGAGTTATCCTGTACCAGTTCACGTGCCCCCGACGATGCCGAATTGGCTCGACTTGTCGCCGCTGAAAGACTTGACCGGGTAGGGGGCGGGCCGCGAAGACCATGGGATCACTGAAGTCAAGAGAACCACTAGTTAGCCCCTGAAATGAAAAACGACAAAATGGACAATAGGAAGAATCGGGTATGCTCGGTTGAAAGAGCAGGCAGGCTTGACAACAGGTTCCGAAGATGGGTACAGAACCCCCGGAAAATACTCAGCCCTTACATTAGAGAGGGAATGACGGTCCTAGATTTCGGTTGTGGTTCGGGCTATTTCACTGTTGCCATTGCACAAATGGTTGGCAAATCCGGCCGGGTTATTGCTGCCGATATGCAGGAAGGAATGCTTCAGAAACTCAGACATAGAATTCATAAGACGGAACTGGAGAAACGTATCACACTGCATAGGTGCAAAGAGAATAGAATCGGCTTATCAGAAAAGGTTGATTTTGCTTTGGCCTTTTATGTGATTCACGAGCTTCCCAACCAAGGAGGGTTTTTCGAGGAACTGGAATCCACCTTGCAGCGGGGCGGACAAGTTCTTGTAGTGGAGCCACCATTTCATGTATCAAAGTCGGCCTTTCTGGAAACCATCAGAAACGCCCAAGACGCTGGATTCAAGCTTGACGTAGGACCGAAAGTGACGTTCAACAAGACAGTGATCTTGAAAAAGGCCTGACAAGGCGCTCCACCGGACAGCAGATCCGCTCCGGGGCATTGCTGTCGGTGAGCCAGGTCGTTCGGCACGACATATGAAACTCTACTTCGCGTACGGATCGAACATGCAGAACGCGCAGATGCAACGGCGTTGTCCCGAGAGCAAGAAACTCGGCGTCGCTACTCTCAGGGGCTTCCGCTGGATCATTTCGATGCGTGGCTACGCAAACGTTGTCAAGTCCGCAGATGACGAGGTGGAGGGGGTGCTGTTTCAGATTTCGGATGCAGATGAAGAATCCCTGGATGGATTTGAGGGGGTTCATAGTGGGAGTTATGTCAAGCGGGATTTGCCTGTGTTGCAGGCCAACCAAGAGCAACGTGCTCTGGTCTACACAGACCCGGTGACCACCGAGGGCAACCCGAAGGCAGAGTATGTCAACCGCATCAATGCTGCGCTACGTGATGCGCGGTTGTCCGCGGCTTACGTGGTCGGCCATGTGCGCTGCTTCGTCCCGGAAAAGCAAGCCTGAGCCGAACCAAACACGGCACGCTATCGGCGGAGGCCGCCGAAGCTTGAGTGCGCTCGTTGGCCAGACCGCACCTAGAGACAGAGTAGCATTGGGAGGAGCACACATGAACAGACTTGGGTTTTTGGGCTTTCTCGGTTTCCTGGGATGCCTGGGCTTTCTGCCCGAGTCTCGGAGCCTGTTTGTTCTATTCGTGCTCTCTGCGTTGTTTGCTCTGTTCGCAGTGCCGACACGTAAGAAGTAGACGCGGGGGTCGGTGGGGCACAGCTTGGCACTTCGGGGTGCATACGAGCGAACGTGGGAGCGGCCGGGGAGAAGGCGAACGGATTAGTCCGAGGACATAGGTAACACTCTTCTCCTCATCGGGGACTGGCGTCCCCGACTGTCACGCGCTGGGCTTGTGCCATCGCGCGCCATGACGAGTGCTGGCGGCCCGCCACTCATTAGTCGCCCAGCAGGACGCGAGAATCGTTAGCATCCTCTGACCCACTACGTTCGAACGTGTAGCAGGGGGGTGCCGAGAGCACTAGGCGGTAGCGCGGCCCACGACCGGCATCCATGGCTTCGACCAAATCGGCGCGTCTGCGTCCGCGCGTGACGACAATGAAGTCGGGCGCGAAGTGTTCCGCCAACTCGGGAACATCGATATCCGCGGGATTCGCCTTGCGCATCGCCAGGATCTCATCGGTGACGATGCCGGCCATGTCGTAGATGTAGTGATCGGCGAGATAGCCGATGTAGCCGATCTCGTTGACCAGCGAGCGCTTCCCGACCGCCTCGCGCGCCAGGAAGCGCCCGGTGCGCCCGTAGCCGGTCTCCATCTGCCCGTAGTACTTGCCGCGGATCCGCACCCAGGCGCGCAGCGACCCGGCCGCCACCACCAGGGCCAACGCACCCAGCAGGATGACCCGCCCGAGCGCCGCTCGCCGCGCCGCTGGCCACTCGCACCATCGCCACGGCAAGAGCGCGGCCAGGCCATAGCTCGCAACGATGATCACCGAGAGGCCCGGCGGGATGTTATACCAGCTCGGTTCGAGCGCGCCGCGGCCGGCGATGAAGAAGAGCAGATGGGCAAGGAAGAAGAGACCCCAGACCAGATCGAGACTGCGGCGTCGCCAGAGGCGGCGCAGCCCGACGGCGAGAAGCCCGGCGACGACGAGCGCCTCGGCCGCCACGAGCAGATCGAGCCACAGGCTCGAAGTGGCCGCGACACCCCGGGGCAGGAGCGTCTGCTGGCGAAAGAGGGCCCACACATAGGGCAGCAGCCCCTCGCGTCCCCAGAGCGAGACGTTCCAGCCACTCTTGGCGGCGGCATTGTGCGGCACGGGCGTGCCGAAGTAGAGCCAAGCAAACACGCCCCAGGCGAGCCCGATCGCGACCAGGGGCCCGAGCAGCCGACCCCAATTCCCCTCCCCTCGCCGGCGGCGGGTGACGATCACCGCCGCGATCCAGAGCAAGCCCTCGGGGCGCACGAGGACACTGAGTCCCATCACGATGGAGGCCGCCACCAGCCGACCGCGCGCCAACAGCGGCAGCGAGGCGACCAGCAGGAAGAGCAGAAGCGTCGTCTCCATCCCGGCGGTGGTGTTGTCGGTGAAGGGTAGGTAGAGCGCGTAGAGCAGAACCGGAAGCAAGCCGAGCTGACCGAGACGATCGCGTAGATGCCGGCCGAGCATGCCGGCCACGGCGACCATCAAGGCGAGATTGAAGGCGGTGACCAGATAACCGATCCGCTCACCCGCGGGGCCGAGAAGGAGCTGATCGAGTTTCCAGAGCAATCCGGTGAGGAGGACGTAGAGCGGCGGAGCCCCGAGAATAGGTTCTCCGGGATTGTAGACCATCCCCCGACCCAGCATCAGATTGCGGGCATAGCGCAGCGTGATGTAGGCATCGTCGATGAGCAGGCCCTGCGCGCTGATGATCTGCAGGAGTCGCACCGCAACCCCGCAGGCAATCAGGACAAGCACGATTCGCGTGTGCCACTGCCGCTCTCCCACGCGACGAGGCTAGCAGGAAGGCCCACGGGGCGTCCAGCAACACGCCGGTAACAAACACAACCTTACTGCCGTAGCGTCCGATCGCTCATCCCTCGATGCGGCGAACAAGACAAGCCAGCTCGCGCGCCACCTGCAGGGCCGCGAGGAGGCGGGCCGCCGGTCCGGGCACATCCGGATGCGTTCACGCAGGGTGCCAGAAGTGCTGGAACCTCACTTGCCGCAACAAGATGGCGCCGCGAGTCATCAATCCTCGATCCGCTGGATCCTGTAAGACTACAGTGGAAGGAAACCTAATAGGCTGGACATCGCGGAATTTGTGTGGTATCCTTACCCTGGTTTGGGGTTGTGGTTTCTTGTGTCTGCCCAATGGAACTGGGCGGGACGCAACCATGGGAGCCCTACCGTGGCGAAGCCATCACGCTGCCGAGTCGGGCATCGGGGGGAATGAACCCCTCTGGATGAGCTTCCGCGGGTTCCCTGACTGGCCAGGACATGACGTCCGAGAGCAGGCCTCCGATTGAGCTGGCCACGGGGACATACACCAGGGTGTAGCCTTCGCCTGGAACTAAAGGGTTTGCGCGTGAGGTTCCTGGGTGACCCCAAGGGCTGGGGGCGGTCACGAAAGTGGCCGCCCTTCTCGTGTCCGGATGGACCGCCTCGCACCGCACGGAATCGCCGGTGACCGGGACGCCCCGATGTCCACCGCACCGCGCATCCTCATCGCTCCCGCCCGTCAGCGCTGCAACTTGCGGCCGACGTGCCGCTCGACCGATTCGATCTTGCTCGTCAGCCGGCCCGAGCGCCCCCGGCGATGATCGACCTTGATCGCCACACTGATCCGCTCGCAGTCGGCGCGCATCCGCTCGAAGCACTGCGTGACCAGGCCGAGAACCTCATCCCAGGTGCCTTCGAGAATGGTGCCCATGGGATTGAGGCGGTAGGGCACGCCTGAGCGATCGATGATCTCGAGGCTGCGGCTGACATAGCGCGAGACCGCTGCGCCCTTGTCGAGGGGGGTCATCGAGAACTCGAGCATCACGTCGCGCGTGTCGGCCGGATCCGCGTCCACGCGGCCTTCCCTCCCATCTGCTTCCATCGTACCTCCCTCTCAGGGCCGGAGCTCATCGGCAAGCTCGACGAGATGCACACACTGCAGTCCGCGCCGGCGCAGGCGACCGGCGAGTTGCAGGCGGCAACCCGGGTCGCTCGTCACGGCGATCTCCGCTCCACTGGCGGCCAGCGCTGTCGCCTTGCGCTCTCCGAGACGGGCCGCCATGTCCGGTTGCAGCAGGTTGTAGATGCCGGCCGCTCCGCAGCAGAGATCTTCCTCGTCCGCGGCAACCCGCTCGATCCGCGGCAACGCATCGAGGATCGCACCCGGCGCGCGCTCCAGTCCCTGGAGATTACGCAGATGACAGGGACTCTGCAGAACGACTCGCAACCGGTCCGAGTCCTCGGACCCTTGAGGCGCGGACTCCCGGCCAGGACGCATCGCGTCTCCGACTGCCGCGCCTGCGGTCGGCATTGAGGCGCTGTCCGCCAACCGTTCACTCACATCCTGCACCCGCGCGGCGAAACGGCGTGCCCGGTCGGCGAATTCCGGATCACCCGCCAGCAGCTCTCCGTAGGACTTCAGCGCCGCGCCACATCCCGCCGACTCGGCCACGATTGGTCCCTCGCCCGCCTCTTCGAAGACTCGAATGTTGCGGCGCGCCAAACGGCGAGCCCCGTCGAGATCGCCGAAGTGAATGTGCAGCGCGCCGCAGCAGGTCTGGCCAGCGGGCGAATGCACGGCATCCCCGAGTCGGGAGAGCACCGACTCCAGCGCGCTCAGCACATCGGGAAACAGCACCGGGGTAACGCATCCACGGAAAACGAAAACCGCCTCACCCCCATGCCTACGCCCCACCGTCGTCGTCCCTTCCGCCGCACCCGACCCACCCGTATCCGTCGTCTTCGCCCGCGCCCCGCCGGGAATCGTCCCCTCAGCCGCACCCAACCCACCCGTATCCGCCGTCTTCGCCCGCGCTCCGCCGCTGATCGCCGGCCGCCATTGGGAGGCAGGATGCTCAAGCGAAGCCGCCAGGTCGAGGAAGTGGGCGCGGTGCGCGCGGGGGGTGAAGAGGCGCACGAGCATCCGGGCAATCCGCAGGCGGCAGGCGAGCCGCACGCTGCGCAACGCCAGACTGAGGAGACGCCGATGATGCAGCAACCCCAGCAGTCCGCTGAGCACGATGCGGGCTCGCCGTCCGCGCCGGTGCGCGCCGGCGAGGCCATCGCGGGCAGACGAGAGCAGCTGCGGGACGACGACCCCCGAGGGGCAGGCCGGCTGACAGGCACCGCACACCAGGCAGAGATCCAAGGCCCTGGCAAGTTGCGGATCGCACGCGGCCGGGTCGGCGGTCACCGCGTTTTCCGAGAAGGGCGGAGATCCGGTCAGGCAGCGCAGGAGCGCGACTCGCCCGCGCGGAGAGAGGCTCTCCTCGCAGGTCTCGCGGTAAGTGGGGCACGCCTCGAGGCAGTAACCGCACTGGATGCAGTTGCGCAATCCATGCGAGATCATCGCTGCCCTCCGCTCCACGACCCGTCTCTCATCGAACGACTTGAGGCAACTCTGCCGGTTAGATCAAGGATCCATGAAATCGGGGCAGAAGACATTGCGCGGATCGAAGGCGAGTTTGATCCGGCGCATGCGATTGCGCAGATCCCTCGCCGTCCCCCAGGGATCCCAACCCCACCACTGCGGCTCGGGCGCCCGCTCGAGCGCCCGATACCCGCGCGCCTTCCGCACCTCTTCCGCCAATGCGAGCAACAGGCGCCTCAGGCTCGGCTCCCGGTAGCCGGCCGCGAAGCCGACGCGCAGGAGTCCGATGCCGGGATGCGCCTGCATCCGATACTCCCAGGCGCGCGCGCCATCTCCCGCGCAGAGCGCCATCACCCGCCCGGCAAGCTGCGCCATTTCCCCCGGCGCGGCGACCAAGCGCACCTGCAGGGCTGCCCGCTCGGGTGCCATCCAGTGCGCCGCCCGCCGGAACGCGGCGCGCGCCTCTTCGTCCTCGAGGCACCGGACCACCGGCGCGTGACCACCGGCGCCGGTGCGGTCTTCCTGAGCGATCAGTAGCTCGGCGGCCCGGCGCAGCGCATCGATCTCCTCCTTGGTCCGCCCCTCGAAGCCAACCAGCAGGGCCTCCTCCTCCGGCGAGACAAGCAGATCGATCACGGCCCAGCCGCGTCGATCGGTGGAGAGCGAGGCGGCAATTGCGAGCAGCCGCGGCCCCTCTCCCGTGACCATCAATGCGCCCTGACGGCGAGGACGCGGGAAGGTGCGCAGGGTCAACTCGGTCAGCACCGCCAGGGTGCCCTGCGAGCCGACCAGCAGCTTGCCGAGATCGTAGGCAGTCGCGTTGCGCAACACGCGGCCGCCGTGGGAGACCACCTCCCCCGCTCCCGTCACCGCGCGCAGCCCGAGGACCGAGTGCTTTGGATGATGGAAGCTCTGCGTGCGCGAGGACCAGTAGCCGGCCGCCACGACGCCCCCGATCGTGGCGCGCATCGGATCGGGGGCCTCCCAGGCAATGCGCTGGTCTGCGCGCGCAAGGAGGGCATCGATCTCGGCCGGCGTCACGCCGGCCTGCACCGTGATGCAGCGATCCCCCGGCTCGTAACGAACGATCTGCCGCAGGCGTTCCAGGTGCAACCGGGTCCCCTGCCCGGGCGCGACTCTCAGCGTGCCGGCGCCGAAGGGCACGAGCGGCGTCCAGCTGTCCGCCGCGTCGCGGATGATCGCGGCAATCTCGCGTTCGGCGGAGTTTGGCCTGCGCGCGGGGCGCGGGGTCTCGCCAGGGCTCTCCTCGGCATGCGGTTCATCCGTAGCCTGCCGCGCCTCGGCGGACGCAACCAAGGAACTCTGTTCCCCGGGCAACACGGAGGGCAGGATCTTGCCGGGGTTGACTTCGTCCCAGGGGTCGAAGATCCGCCGGAGCTGACTCATCAGGCCGATCTCGTAGTCGGTGCAGATTCGGCGCAGCGCGGCCCGCCGGGCCAGCCCGACCCCGTGTTCTCCGGTCAGCCCCCCCCCGGCCTCCAGTGCGAGGGTGAGCATCGCCTCGGCGACCCGCTCCAAGCGGGGCGACTGCCCCTGCTCCTCTTGCTCGCAGAAAACCACCGGATGCAGCCCGCCGTCACCCGAAGGGAAAAGACCGATGATTCCCACTCCCTCGCGTTCCGCGAGGGCCGCGATTGCGGTCGCCAGCTCGGCGAGCGCGGAGGGGGGCACGACCAGGTCGGGCGCGAGGACCGCACGAGCACCCCGGCCCAGGGAGGCGAGCACCCGGCGGCGCGCGCGCCACAAACGCGTCTGCGCCGACGGGTCTTCGATGACATCGACCCGTTGGGCCCCCGCCTTCGCGAGCAGCGCCTCGATCTCGCGCCCATGGGCCTCGATCGAAGCCTCCCCGTCTGCGATGGCCACCAAGAGCAGCGCTCCCCCAGCGGGCGTCACGCCCGACGGCAGCTCCCGCGTGAACATCGCCCCGCACACTTCCCAGGCATCGGCGGTGACGATCTCGATGACCGCCGGATCGACATCGGCACGCAAGAGCGCCGGCACGGCCCGTGCGGCGATGGCCGGCGAGGCGAAAACGGCGACGAGCGCGGTGCTCTTCTCCGGCCGGGGACTCAGACGCACGACCGCCTCGGTGATCAACCCGAGGGTTCCCCGCGAGCCGGTGAAGAAACCCACCAAGTCGTAGCCCGCCATCGTCTCCTCGGCGCCCCCGAGTTCGAACCGGGTGCCATCGCCAAGAATCACCTGCAGACCGAGGGTGTGATCGGCGCTGGCCGCCCCGCGCAACGCGCATGGTCCGGCGGCATTCGCGGCGATGTTGCCTCCCACCGTCGCGACCGCGCGGCTCGCCGGATCGGGGGCAAAGCACAATCCCAGTGGCGCCAGCCGGTCATTGAGCGCCTGATTGATGACCCCGGCCGTGACCCGCGCCCGGCGGCCGGAAGCATCGATCCAAGGGATCCGGCGCAGGCGCGCCACGGAGAGAACCGCTCCGCCTTCCGGCGCCAGGGCCCCGCCGCCGAGTCCGGTGCCGGCTCCGCGCGGCGTCCAGGGCACGCCCGCCTCGTGGAGTAACTCGACCGCCGTCTCGGCGGCCTGACTATCGGCGGGAGCGAGCACCAATGCCGGCCGACGGCGGAGGGGGGAGCAGGCGTCGGACTCGTAGGGCAGCAGCCGAGCCGGTTCTGCGAGCACGGCATCGGGGCCGAGTTCCCGGCGCGCCCGTTCGATCAACTCGGCCGTGACGCTGCCGCTCCGTTCGAGAGACCCCGGTTCCTCCAACTCGGTCGAGGTCACTCATCGCTCCAGTAGGTGCAGCGTGCAGCGGGTGTCTCGGCCACCGTGACTCGCGCGAGTCCCGGCAGCACGGGGGACAGGCGCTCGTAGATCCAGCGGGCAACGAGTTCCGAAGTGGCATTCTCCAGGCCGGGCACTTCGTTGAGTGTCTGATGGTCGAGCTGATCGAGAATCGGCGCCACGGCACGCTTGATCTCGCCGAAATCGACGACCCATCCGGTCTGGGGATCGGCCTCGCCGCGCACGACGACTTCCAGGATGTAGTTGTGTCCGTGCATCGCACGGCACTTGTGGCCCTCTCCCGATTCGGGGAGCGTGTGGGCCGCACTGAATTCGAAGGCGCGTGTCAGTTCATAGGGCATGGTGTTTTACCCCGCCATTCCCGGACCCCGTGGCATCGATGCGGCCGGCGATTCCGCCGGCCGGCGAGCGAAGCGGCGCACCGCCGGGAGGCGCCCGCTCACACCAATCGCCATTGGCGACTCGTGCTAGTCGGCAGAAACGAGGGGATCGACCATTCCGGCGTCAGCAAATCCCTTCGCGCGCAGCCGGCAGCTGTCGCAGTCCCCACAGGGGCGGCCGGCCGGCGTGGGATCGTAGCAGCTCCAGGTGAGCGCGTAGTCCACGCCCAGAGCGGCGCCCCACCGGATGGTCTCCGCTTTGCTCTTGTTGATCAAGGGGGCACGCAAGACGGGCGCCCGCCCGGCCAGGCCCACCTTGGTCGCAACGTTGGCAAGCTGTTGGAAGGCGGCGATGAATTCCGGCCGGCAATCGGGATAGCCCGAGTAGTCGACTGCGCTGACTCCGAGAAAGATCGCCTGCGCGCCGATCGCCTCGGCCCACGCCAGGGCGAGAGAGAGCAGCACCGTATTGCGCGCCGGCACGTAGGTCGAGGGAATCGCTTCCGCCGTGACCCCACCATGCGGCACCTCCCCGTCCCCGGTCAGCGACGAGCCGCCCCAGGCAGCGAGATCGAGACTGACGCGCCGGTGCTCAGGCAGATCCATCGCCCGCGCCAGACGCTTGGCCGCCTCGATCTCGCGGCTGTGGCGCTGGCCGTAGCGCAGCGTCAGCGCCCGGCATGCCCACCCCTCGGCGTGAGCGATCGCCAGCACGGTTGCCGAGTCGAGCCCACCGCTGAGCAACACGATCGCCGTTCCCCGGTCGGCGACCCCGGGGGGCCGGTACCCTGCAGTCATTGAGTGTCCCCTACTCCGAGTGTCCCCTACTCCCGATCGCCTAGGTCGCCTCGCGCGATTCGGCACAGCCCAATGGGGCGAGCGGGCCCTGCAAGTTCGGGATTCGTAAGAACCATCTAGACGCCGCGTGTCCCGGCGCCCCAGATCCAGGCATGCAATTGCAGATTGAGTCTTACCGGAAGCCGGTCGGCGAGGATCCACTCGGCCAACGCCCGCCGGGTCACGCCGGGAGGCTGGGTGGGCACAGCGAGTCGCAGCCCGCCACGATCGCCGCCCCCGCCTCCCGCCTCGCTCGCGGGAGCACGCGGCTTCAATTCGTCGGTGCTCTGCTCCCCCGCCCGACCTGGCGCCTCGTGCTGACCGTCTGCCCCGAGCTCACCATCCGGTTTGCGCTCAGCATCCGCTTCGCGTTTCCCGTCCGCCTTGCGCTCACCGCCCGCCTCGCGATCCCCATGCGTCTTGCGCTCAGCATGCGCTTCGCGTTCCCCGTCTGCCTGTCGTTCCTCCCAGCCCGGTTCGACCGGAGAGAAGTGCACCACCTGCCGCTCGGCGAGATCGGTGCGCCGCAGGAAATCCCGTGCCCACTCGTAGTCTCCGCGGGAGGCAATGACGAACTTCACCTCGTCTTCAGGCTTGAGGCAGTCGAGATTCTCCCACACCTGGCGGTCCTGCATGCCGGAGGTGGGACACTTGATGTCGAGGACAATACAGGCGCGCGGGTCGACACCCTGGATCGAAACGCCCCCGCCGCTCTCGATGACCACCTTGTAGCCCAGCCGGAGAAGCTGGCTCACCAGATGACGGGAACCGGCTTGGGCCAGCGGTTCACCGCCGGTCAACAGGACGAGCCGGAGGCCGCCGGTCTCGATGCGCTGGAGGATCTCGCCGAGCGGGACTTCCTCGCCATTGCGATAGGCATGTGGGCTGTCGCACCAGGTGCAGCGCAGCGGACAGCCGGCCAGGCGCACGATGATCGCCGGCCAACCCGCGTAGGTCGATTCCCCCATGATGCTCGTGTAGATCTCGCAGACATGCAGCGCCGCCTGCGAACCCGCCGTGTACATGCCCGCCTCCGAGAGGCCCAAACCCACCGATCTCACGATACGTCGTGAATCTCCCATGCTTCGCGACCCGATGCAACGCGCAGCATCTCCTCCTGGCGGGCGGCGAGGGTCCGCAGCGCGGCGACATCGATGACGCGCGGGGAGCGCGAGGTGTACTCGCGCAGCACGTGCACCGAGAGACGGGCTTCCTCGGCGGCCTTCTGGAAGACGAAGCCGTGCTTGATCAACGCCCGGCAGATGGCGTTGACCCGAACGATCTGATCGTCGGGCAGAGCACTGAGGTCCTCGCATTTCATGCGCTGGAGCAGCGCGGGCAGGCGGACCGCATCGGCGTATTCGAGATGGGGCTCACGGATCGCCGCCACGGCGACGGCGCCCAAGGCGGCGGCGGTCTCGAAGAAGTTCTGGTCTTGGGTCGAGAAGGCATAGGAGGTCTCACCGCTCTCCAGTCCGAGCAGGCCGAGGCACTCCTTACCGTCACCGCTGATCAGTGGGATCACCAGGGCGCAGTGGCTGTCGGACCAGAGCGGCCGGTGGATCGTCTGCGGGCGGCGCGGGATGTCGGGAACGTACTGGATGCGGCAGGTCCGCAGCGCTTGTCCCCAGAGCCCATCGGCGGGTCCGAAGACGAGCTGGCCGGCGTGGTAGCGGGTGAGAAGTTCTTCATCGAGACCCCGGCCGGTCAAGGTCTCGACCACCATGCGGCCGGCGCTGCGGAAGTCACGCAACGCCACCCATCCACGCCGCTCGCCGCGGGGAAGGTAGGGCAAGGTTGCATCGAGCAAACTCCGCGCGAGGATGCCGCGCGAGAGGGGCCGCGCGAGGCGCCGGGACAGGCGGCCCAAGTCGCGCGTGCGCAGCGCGGCGACGAAGGGATGGCCGATCGCTCCGGCAAAGGCGATCAGGAACTCGCAGAAGCGCCCCCCCAGGAGTTCGTCGCTCTCGATCGTCAGGATCCCGATTGCCTGGCGCGGACGCGCCTGGCCGCGGATCTCCGGGTCGAGCACCGGCACCGCGAGCTGCGCCTGCGCGCTCGGGTAGGCGGCGATCGCCGCCTGCTCCATCGCACCGATCTCGAGCTCGGTGGCGGGACGCAGCGGCAGCCAACGGTCCTTCTCGTCGTCACGGTCGGCCACGCGCCACTCCGCGCCGCTGCGCAGGGCGACCTTGCGCCGGGCGGCGCTCCATCCCATCAACCCCGTCGGGTGCTGCGAGTCCCCGGGGCCGACGTGCTGAACGAAGCTCTGTAGCTCGTCGGGATCGGGTCGTCCCTTCAGGCGCAGGGGACGAAAGACGCCCTCGCGAGTATCGCGGGAGATCAGTCCCGCCGCGGCCCACAGGTGCGGCGCCTCCGTCTGCACCGGGTCCATCTCCTCGAGCATCTTGATCAGCGTCTCGGCGAGCAGATCGAGGAAGGCGGGCAGATTGTCGATGCGACCGTAGGCCTTCTGGGCGCGCTCGAAGAGGCGCAGCACGGGGGTGTCGAAACAGGGACGCTGATCATCAGTCATGACTTCCTCACTCCTATGGGGGCGGACTGTACGTTGATGTTGGGTAGATCGGCGGATCGGTGTCAATTCCCAAGAGGCTCCGGCTGTGTCAAAGATGGACGTTCCCTGTGGCGAAAATTCACACACCCGTGTATTCTCCCGTCGGCCGGCCGGGTAAGGCAGCCCGCTTGGCCGGGCGGAGAGGCCCGTATCCATGTTTGTGGCAGATAGTTACTGAACTGATCCTTCTCGGGAGCCCGCCTTGTCGAATTGGAACAAGACTTGCACCAAGAGCCGAGTGACAGGCTCGAGCCCCCGCAGCTCGGGTCGCGGCCGCGCGGACTGGAGGTGCCGGGTGACAGGTTCCGGAAGATCATGGCGAAGACGTTCGAGCCTGCGGGTGCTCGTAGGGCTGCTCTTGGCCGCCGGCTCGGGGCAGGCCGCGACCGCCGGCGCTGAGCGTCTCTTGGCTGCTCCGGCCGGAGACCGGCCGGCCATCCCGCCGGTCCTCGCGCAGTCCGCCCCCGCCCGGTCATCCTCCCCATCCCCGCCGGCTTGGCAGCCGATCATCGAGCAGATCGAAGTGCGTGGGAATACGCGCACGCCCGCCGGAGATGCGATCGTGGTTGCGGAACTGCGGGAAGGAGGCCCCGCCTCGGCGCATCTCATTCAGGCCGCCGCCGAGCGGCTGCGCCAGTCCCACCTCTTCCAGGAAGTCTCCGTCCACACGCGCCCGGGCAGCGCGCCGGGGCATCTGATCGTCGTCTTCGACGTCTCCGAGAGCCGCCCGAGCCTGCGACTCGGCGTCGGCTATGAGGACCTCTCCGGTTGGTACCTGATTCCGGTGCAGCTCAACCTCGACAATCTCTCCGGGCATGGCGAGCATTTCGACTTGAGCGCGCGCTTCGGCTTCCGCCTGCAGGGTCTCGTCCTCACCCACCGCCGCCCTTCGCTGACCGACCCCCGTTGCTTCTGGGAACTCGCCCTGCGTGCCGAGAGCCAGAATCGGATCTACTTCCATCGCGATGCCGAGATCTCTCATCGCGTCGGCGCCAGCGGCATCGATCTCGCGCTGGGCCGACCCGTGACCCGGCATGTGGCACTGACCGCGTGGGCCAGCTACGAGAAGCTCGAACCCGACTCCTCGGCGGAAGTCTACCAGGCCCAAGATGCCGAGGATCTCGAGAGCGGCGACAACCTCCCGTTCGCCGAGCTGCCACCCGGCGTGCAAGCGAGCCTCGCGGCGCGGACTCAAGGGCGCTTCGGCCTGGCCCTGGGCCTCGACACCCGCGAGTCTACCGGCGTGCGCCGGCGCGGCGTATGGGGACATCTCATGGGAGAGGCGATCGTCGGCGAGGCGGGGGATTTCCAGCGCGCCGAGTGGGACCTGCGAGCCTATGCGCCCTTGCTCGAGCGCGCCGGGATCGCTGTGCGCACACGCCTCGGTGCGGTCTCTCAGGCGGCGCCCTTCTTCCAGCGCTACTACCTCGGGGGCCTCTACACCGTGCGTGGCTTCCCGAACCAATCGCTCTCGCCGGCCGACGGGAGCCTGCAGTTCGCCGTCGCCTCGGCAGAACTGCGCGCCGCCTGGATCGGCCCGCCCGACGATCCTCTCCTGACCGGGATCGTCTTCCTCGACTATGGCCTGGGATGGAACCATGGGCGCCCCGACCTCGCGGCGGGCGCCGCCAGTGTCGGCTATGGATTCCGCCTGCGTGTGCCTTGGATCGGGCGCTTCGGTCTCGACATCGGCCGGCCGGTAACCCCCTCCCCGGTGGACGAGGCGTTTCACATCAACGGCTCCATCGGGTGGAGCTTCTAGCCATGGGGCACGGCGCGCGCATATGGGGACCGGGCCGGCGCGCGCGGTGGCCGCGGCGGAGGGAGGTACGCGCCGCGGTTTTCATGGTCCTGCTCATGGGAAGCCGGTTCGCCTCGGCTGGCGGGAACGCACCCGCTGGAGACGCCGCTATTCTGGCCGTGGAACCGGCGCGCCGCGACACTCTGCTGGTCTGCACGCTGCACACCACTGGGCTTCCCGACGCCCGCTCGCGCGAGACGATTGCCAGTGGATTGCCATCGGCGCTCGTGATCGCCTTCAGCCTGCAGGACGCCGCCGGCGGGGAACTCGCCGAGACGCGCATCCAAGTCCGCGTCGAACCCGATCTGCTTGCCGAGGCTTTTCTAGTGCGCACCCCGTTTCTCGACCTGCGGGCGCAGTCGCTCGATGAGCTCGCCACCCTGCTCGCGCACCTCGGCCCCTTGCCGGTCTTGCCCCTGCGCGACGTCGATCCCCGGCAGGTCGTCCGTTTGCAGACCCGCCTGGCGATCCACCCGCTGGCGCCCGCAGAGATCGAGCGCGTCCATGCGCTCTTCGGCACCAATCGGGCCGGCGGGCGCGAAAACCGCCAGGAGCGCTCGGTCGGCATCGGCACCCTGGTGCGCCGCCTGCTGGGCAGCGAACCGGATGAGGCCTGGATCAGCGAGCAGACTTCCCGCGCCTTCCGCGCGGACACCCTCGGAGAGGCGCCATGAACCGCCTGCGGCTACAGCTGATCGGGGTCCTGATCCTCGTCGCCCTCCTTCCGGCGTTGCCCGCGGCTTGGATGACCCACGCGCTGATCGCGCGCGTGCTCAACCCGATCCTCGCTCCCGAGATCACCGAGGGTGCCAGCGCGGGCCTCGCCTCGACCCGTGAGTTGCTGCGGCAGGATGCGGACCGAGTCACCGCGGAGATCCTCTCGGGCGCCGGGGGCGATACGCTCACCACCCGGGAGATCGCCGCCCTCGATGGGCGCGAGCAGGCCTCGCTCGCCGCCATCGCCGCCAACGCCGTGCCTCCCGATCCGGACGTGGCGGGGCCCCAGATCATCGTCCCTCCGCAACCCATCGAACTGGGAGGCCGCCCCGTCTGGGCCACCCGCGTGGTCCGCGCGGGAGAACCGGCCGCCTGGATCGTGCACCCGCTGCCCGCCGAGTTGGAGCGCCGCGCCAAGCTGATGACCGGCAACATCCGACTGATCGAGACGCTGCGGCGCGAGCGTGGGGCGGTCGTGCGCAGTCTGGTGGGCACCTTCGTGCTCGTCTACGGTGCGATCCTCGTGCTCGTTCTCTTGGGCGGACTCTTGCTCGCCTCGCGTCTCGCCCGTCCGGTCACCGCGCTGGCTCACGGCATTCGGGCGGTCGCCAGCGGGGACCTACAGACCCGGGTCAGCGCGACGACGCGCGGAGACATGGGGCGCCTGGTGACCGACTTCAATGGCATGGTCGCGCGCCTGCACTCGCAGCAGCAGCAACTCCTGCGTCTGGAAAAGCTCGCCGCCTGGCGCCAGATGGCCCGTAGTCTGGCCCACGAGATCAAGAACCCCCTGACGCCGATCCAGCTCGCCGCGCAACAGACTCGCGACGCCTATCGCGGCGACGATCCCGAATACCGCGCGCTGGTCGAGGAAGGCACCGGGATCATCGAGGAGGAGGTCACCGCCCTGCGTAATCTGGTGACGAGTTTCTCCCAGTTCGCCCGCCTGCCCGAGCCGCAGATGAGCCGCGTCGCCCTCGATGAAGTCCTCACCGAGATTACCGGGCTCTATGGCGCCGAGCGCGTGTGTCTCTCGCCGCCGGCTTCCCCGGCGGATCCCGGCGTCACCCGCGCCCACCTGCGCTGTGACCGCGAACAGATCCATCGCGCCCTGATCAACCTGATCAACAACGCCCACGAAGCTCAGGAGACCGTCGGGTGTCCAGACCCGATCGCGATCTCCAGCGGTCGCGACCAGGCGGGGAACCTGACCATCGCGATCGCCGACCGGGGACCCGGCGTGCCCGCCGCCGATCGCCGGCGGATTTTCGAACCCGACTTCACAACGAAGTCCGGGGGCATGGGACTCGGTCTGGCGATCGCCGAGGCGACGATCGCCGCGCATGGCGGCAAGCTTGCCGTTCACGATCGGGAAGGGGGCGGCGCAGTCTTCACGATCACATTCCCGGAGGCGGCTCCCGAGGAGAACGATCCCGATCACGGTACGACTCGGGCAGCACCGGATGAGCGGGCCTCCAGCCCGGACCGCGGAGGAGAGCGATGAAGCCGCGCATCCTGATCGTCGACGATGAGAAGAACATCCGCCGCACACTGGCGATGATCCTGCGCGGGGCCGGCTACGCGGTGCGTGAGGCGGCCTCGGGCGAAGAGGCACTCTCGTTGCTCGCCGAGGCGCCGAGCGAGGTCGCCCTTCTCGACATCCGCTTGCCGGGACAGGATGGGATCGAGACCTTGAAACAGATCCGCGCCCAGCATTCTGAATGTGGTGTGATCATGATCTCGGGACACGCCACCGTCTCGGCCGCAGTCGAGGCGACGCGTCTGGGAGCCTTCGATTTCCTCGAGAAACCGCTCTCACGGGACCGCGTTCTGATCGCCGTGCGCAATGTGTTCCAGATGACCAGCCTCGGCGAGCAGGTCGACCGCTACCGGCGTGACGAGGCGCAGCGCCGGGTGATGGTCGGCACCGGTCCGGCAATCGAGGCCTTGCGCGGGCAAGTCGCCAAGGTCGCCCCGACAATGGCCACGGTTCTGATCACCGGCGAGAGCGGCAGCGGCAAGGAGCTCGTCGCCCGCTTGATCCACGAGCAGAGCCGTCGCGCCGGGGGGCCATTCATCAAGGTCAACTGCGCGGCCATCCCCGAAGAGCTGATCGAGACCGAGCTCTTCGGCTGTGTTCGCGGCGCCTACACCGGCGCCGACCGCAGCCGTGACGGCAAGTTCCTGCTCGCCGACGGGGGCACGCTCTTTCTCGATGAGATCGGGGACATGAGTCTGCGGGTGCAGTCGAAGGTCTTGCGCGCGCTGCAGGAAAAGGAGATCGAGCGCGTCGGCGACTCCCATGTCGTCCGTATCGAAGTGCGCGTAATCGCCGCGACGAACAAGGATCTTCAGGCGGAGGTCGCCGCGGGGCGCTTCCGCGAAGATCTCTTCTTCCGCCTCCATGTCGTGCCCCTCGAGGTCCCGCCGCTCGCGGCGCGCCGCGAGGACATCCCGCGCTTGGCCCATCACTTCCTCGAGCTCTACGCGCTGGAGAACGATCTGCCGCGCAAGAGCCTGGCGCCCGAGACCCTCGCCCTCCTCGAGACGCGCGCCTGGCCGGGGAACATCCGCGAGCTGCAGAACCTGATCGAGCGGCTCGCGATCCTCGGTGAGGGACCGACGATCACCGCCGACGACGTGCAGCGGCTTGATCCCCGCCCCCCCCGCGCGCGCGCTGCGCCGGGACGTGGCACCCGGGAAAGCCGTGCCGCCACGGATGACCCGACTCCCAGCGAGGCTGCGCTGACGCCCGAGGAGCTTCGGGCGGCGGGCGGGCTCGTTCAGGCGCGCCGGGATTTCGAACGCCGCTGCATTAGCGCCTGCCTCGAGCGCACCGGCGGGAACATCTCGCAGGCGGCGCAATGGCTCGGCATCGAACGCAGCAACCTGCACAAGAAGATCCAGGCCTATGGACTGGACCCGCGCGCGACGCGGGCAACAGAAGCGCCGGACGACTAGAGTTCCGGCGCACGGAGGGATCATGAGCACGCGCACAAGCACAAGCGAGAGACCCCCTGAAGAGATCATGAGCAGGCCCGCAAACGCGGGACGAGCAGTTCGCGGGAGGGTCACCCGGCCGGTCCATGCGCTCCTGGTTGCCTTCGCCGCGATCCTGATCGGCAGCCTCCCCCTCGCGGAACCCAGCGCCGCCGGGACCGAAGGGGCCTGGGCCCAGGACCGCGGCTTCTCGCTGGGACTCCAGTTTCAGACGAACGTGATCGGCGCGGAAGATCCGAGCGAAGAGGTCGATCTGAATGACATCTGGCTCGACGAGACCGGCGGCGGCTGCACCCTCTATCTCGGGTACACCTTCGTGCCCTCCTTCTGTCTTCGACTGACCCTCGGTTCCGCCCGCCACGAAACCACCCGGGATGCGGTCGAGGCCTTCTACAACACGGTCGCGTTAGAAGCCCACTGGCGGTTCCTGCCGCAGGAGCGCGCGCGCCCCTATGTCTACGGCGCGCTCGGCGGAGCGGTCTTCAATCTCGACACCGAGCGGTATGACAGTGAGACCTCCGGCGGCATGGCCGGCCTCGGCATCGGTCTGCTCTACAACGTGACGCACCGCCTGGTCATCGACTTCAACACGCGTCTCGATCTGATCAACTGGGACGCGGTCAACGTGACCTACCAACTGCCCGGCGGAGGAGAGGTCGGCATCAAGGACCCAATCGACGACGAGGGCAGCGCCTGGCGGTTCCAGCTCGGGCTGGCGTGGGAGTTCTAGAGTCGCCCGCTTCGGGAATCCGCCAGAGCCGATGACCCGGGAGGGCAAAGGCGCGGGCGACGCGATCGACAAGCGCCGGGCGCACGACCAGAGTGAGGATCACCGGCCGGCCGAGCAGGCGACGCAGCGGCTCGGCCAACCCGCCGCCCTGGAGTTCCCAGGGGCCGATCTCATCGACGAAAACGATGCGGGCGCTCTCCGCGGCGCTCCCCAGTGCTTGGCGGGCCAACGCGAGACCGCCGGGCATCATGGAAAAGCGACCGACGTGACCGGCAGGCGGACGACCGACACCGCTTCCGGGCGCAGGCGGACGACCGGCACCGCATCCGGACGGGTGACCGGTGCTGTTCGCGGGCGCGCGCTCACCAATCCATTGGGCCGAGCGACCGGCCTGATCCCCGAACGAATCGCGGCGCGCCAGCGGCCGGTGGCCCCCGGATGCCACATCAACGACGTCATAGCCGATCGTCTCGCCCGCCGCCACCACGCGGAGAGCGACGATCCCTCCGACGCGCATTCCGCGCCGCTGCAGGGAATCGGCGGCCTGCCGGCACGCACGGCTCTTCCCGACCCCGATGCCCCCGGTGACGAGAACCGCTGCGGCGCGCCGATCGACTAGACCAGCCAGTAACTCAGCAAGGAAAGGACCAGACACAGCATCGTCCCTGCACCTAGGTAGAGCGGCCGCCAGCGACGCACGCCCCCCAGCGGAACCAGGCCGGCCACGAGCGCGGCCACCCCACCGAACAGGACCGCCATCGGGCCGAGCGAACCGAGGAGCCCCAACCATCCGGCCGGCGAGAGCGTCCAAGCGGGGTAGGCCATCCCAAGGCTCTCGATCACACTCGGGGGCGGATAGAGCCACCGGCTGGCGGCGACCGCCAGGATCATGAAAAGCAGGGTCTGCAGCCCGCCGGCCAGCGAGCCGAAGAGCGCGAAGCGCGCGGGCGTGAGCGCGGATCGGGCGAGCAGCCAGCGGGCGATCAGGGCGAAGGCAGCGCCCTGGGAGAGAATCGAGAAGAAGGGGGTCATGACCATCGGCACGGCGACCGGCATCCCATAGATCGCCGCCGAGCAGAGCTTCAACGGGGCGGCGACGGAGGCCAGCGCCAGCGGCGCCCAGGAGCGCCCCGTCGCGCGCACCGCGATCGTGCACAAGCCGCCGGCAAAGAGCAACATTACGCGACCGGCGTAGGTCGGCGGAAGAACGAGATGGAGCAGGCCGCCGACCAGCGCCTCGCCCGCGCCCCAGAGCGAACCGAAGCAGAGCAGCATCCAGAACAACGCGCGATCGTGATTGGCCGAAGGTCTGTCACGCATCGTCGTGCGCCTCCATGAGTCTCCGTACAGCTGCGCCAGCTATCAGGGCATTGTCTGCGTTGCCCGTAGTGTCCGCATTGCCGGCATTGTCTACATCGCCTGTCCTGCCTGTATTGCCTGTATTGTCCGCGCTTTCTGCATTGCCTGCATTGCCTGCATTGTCTGCGCCGTCCCCCATCCTCCTCACCCCACCCAGCACTATCGCATCCGATTCCCTGCCTGCGCGAGAAGGTGATTGAAGGTTGCCAAGAATAGGCAGACCTCACGCGGATCGCCCAGCACGTATTCGGCAGTAGTATGCAGCAGCCCGTCGCGCACTACAACCGCTACGCCGCGGCCTGCCAGGATGCGAAATGCGTCCTCATCGGTGACATCATCCCCGATGTAGAGCGCGCGTCGGGGACTGCCGCCGCCGGCATTGATCTGCGCGAGCATTCGCAGAAGCGCTCGCCCCTTATGCCAATCGATGCCGGGCTGGAGGTCATAGACCTTGCGACCCCGCGTACAGCGCAACCCGCGGTGACGGTCGAGCACCTGGACAACAGCGCGCGCGGCGGCGGCGGTCTCCTCGGAGCCTGCCAAGCGGACATGCACAGCCAGCGAGAAACGCTTGCGTTCGATGATCACACCTTGCAGGGGGGCAAGGCATCGTCGCAACTCCTGTTCGGCGGCGTCCAAGAGAGGAAGATAGGCCGTCGCTTCCGGATGATCGTGACAGACTCCATCGGCTGCCGCGAATTCGAAGCCATGACTCCCGGCGTACTGCAACGTCTCCAGACCAACGCGCCGGCGAACATCCGCGAGTTCTCGCCCACTTAGAATGCCGACCGGCACATGCTCGGCCAAGCGCCTCAGCTGCTCCCGGCTCTCGGCGGGAAGGCAGGCATCCTCTGGTCGCGACACGATCGGCGCCAGCGTGCCATCGAAGTCGAGGAACACCGCCGGGCGCAGATCCAAGCGCGCGAGGATCGCCGGGACATGCTCGAGCGCCGGCGGCAGCTCCGCGACCAGCCGCTCAGAGACAGGATTGGAACTTGGGCGGGGCTTCCTGCGAGATGAATCGCTCACCGCGATGTTCACTCCTTCTGGGCGATGCATTCCACTTGTCTACACACTCTCCAGCAGGTTCGACGTCCGGCGGCGAATCATCGACGTGGCGCGGCTCAAACGCCTGTCGACCTACGGCGCTTGATCGGGCATGCGCTGCAGTTCGAGCAGTGCCCGCCGGGCGGCCAGGAAGTCGTGGCGGATCTCCAGCGCGTGGCGGTATGCATCCGCCGCCTCGGCGCGCAGCGCCTGCCGCCGGTCGGCCGCCTCGATTCCCGGCGCCGCGCCCGGACCGGCCGCTTCACCCGCAGACACCTGCGCGGCGCGATGGAGCGCCATTCCGAGCAGGTACCAGAGCTTGTAGTCTCCGCGATCGCACTCCAGCGCGGCGCGAAAGCAGGCCGCCGCTTCGGGACTCCAGTTGAGCCGCAGCAAGCCGAAACCGGCCAAGTGCAGAGCAGTCTTCTGGACCGGATCCCAGCCGCGGGCTGCCTGGATGAGCTTCGGCACGTCGAGGGACTCCCGGCGAACCACACTCGCGCGGGCAAGGTCACCATCGGGACCGTCGGCGCGCACGAAGAGAGCGAAGAACCCTTCCAAATGCACCAGCAACCACTCCCCGCCGATCATGCCCGGCCCGAAGAGCCGGGGGATCATGTCAGTGCGCACGAGCACCGCACTCACCTCGTATTCGGCGACGGCCCGCGCAAACCTGCGTGGCGTCTCCATCGCTTGCCGCACCCGCTGCATGGTGTCCGGAGGATAGGCCCACGTATTCGTCAGGATCGGCACATCAGGACGGGGATGCACGAGGAAGTGGATCGTCGAGGAGCTGTCGAAGTCCGTCCATAGCCGCCCCTGCAGGGGGTGTGCGCTGAGCCACTCTGCTGCACCCACGGGCAGCGCCAGCCGGGAGATACCCAAGCCGAAGCGGGGACGTGCCCCCTCGGCGGTGTAGAAGCCTTGTCCGACGACCGCCACGGCCAGATGCGTTGTCGTGATGATCAGCAGGACGGCGATCGATGCCGCGATGGCGGTGCGCATTCGCGGCGACACGCGCACCCATGCTGTCGCGCCCCACATCCAGGTCCCGGCCAGCCCAAGGGTTGCCAAAACGAGCGCACCGACGCTCATGTTCCTGACCGCTGAGACGGAGACGAACACCATGCCTGTCAGGAGAAGTAGCAGCGCCCAGCGCCTGCGCACCAGAGCACCGACTATTCCCCCCAGCGCCAGAATCAGGACAGGAACAAACGCGAGCAGGCGCAGGGGCGCGTCCAGTCTCAGGTCACTAGGATGAAGCGGGGTGCTCTTGAACTCCTGGATCAACGCCCAGGGATGAGCGGCAGCGCTCGAACCGCCGAGAATGTCATGCTGCCCGAGAAAGAGCAGTGTTTGGATCGGCAGAATGGCGAGACGCCAGGACCAGGGATTGAGAAAACAGACCCCGACCTGCAGGGCAAGCAATAGCCCCAGGCGTTGCGCGGCAGTCCGCAGGCCGGCCCTGACCTCAGGCGCGCGGGCCGCGTCCCCTCCCCACCCCACACGGAATCCCAGGTGTCCCACGAGGCAGGCGACCGTCAGCGCCAAGCCGAGCAGGAAGTAGCTGTGCAGATTGACGTACAGCCACTGCAGGCCAATCAGGCCGGCAATGGCCCGCCAAGAGAGAATCCCGCCATCGACACCCGCCGCCGCGGTTCTGGCCAGCAGGCTGATCTGGGCGGCCAAGATCAGATATCCGAAGAGCTCCGGCCGCAGTTCAAACCGCACCTGGACGACCAAGGCGAGCAAGATCAGTCCTAGTGAGGCACCCAGCCACGATACCCCTAGGCGACGCATGGTCAGCAGAGAGAGGCCGAGAACTCCGCAGGCGAGGACCAGGCGCAGCAGTCCGAGACCGGGGAGGCCTGCCGCGCGATGGACGGCGGCCAGGATGACTTGGCTCAGCCAGTTGGCATTCGGAAAGCGATAAAAGCCCTGCTGATCGTACCAGCAGCCGGGCCCCGGGGTGGACCGCTGCGCCGGTTCCAGATCGGGGGAGGGAAGCGTGTAAAGGAAGGGATTGTGGTCGACCAATTCCCCCCGTTCCCAGAATCGCTCCCCATAGGCAAGGTGATAGCCGAGGTCGCTGGAGGTAATCGTGCGCAGGCCGAGAAGGACACCGAGCAAGCAGGTCAAGAGGAGGGCCGCCACCGTGAGTAGGGAAAACCAGCGGGGTGGGCGGGATGCCGGCTGCCCAGCCGCTGGATAGCATTTCGGCCTCTGCGCCCGTGCCATGAGCCGGATCCTAGCACACCTGTCATGCTGGAACAGCACCTGCGGCATGCGTGTCCCGCAGGCTAGCGGATATAGCCCAGACTGCGCAGTCTCTCGCGGGATTCCTCATCGAGCTGGAGGGAATGATCGGTGTCACCGGAACCGGCGGCACTCTCGACCAGATCACGCAACCGCTCGTCGAGCTGCTGCATGACACTGTCCACGGAGGATGCCAGATCATTCCTCTCATCGGGATCGTTCGCCAGGTCGTAGAGCTCGGTGGTCGATTCCCCATCTGCATGGCTTGTCGTGCGGATCAACTTCCAGCGCCCTGCCTGTAGGCCGCGCAGCTCCTCCCGGGCAGGCAGCGCCTGGCGACCACAAAGCGCCTGGAAATAGCTACAGCGCTCCGCCTCCTCGCGGCCATGCATGAGTTCGATGAGCGATCGGCCCTCCAGGGAGTCGGATGGTGCGATGCCTACGGATGAGAGGATTGTGGGAAAGATGTCGATCGTGCGCACGGCAGCCGCGACTCGCCTGCCCGCAGATCCATTCCCGGGCACATGGACCAGCAAGGGAACGCGCACGAGCTCTTCGTAGAGCAGTGAGTTGTGCTCGAAGAACAGGCCATGCTCACCGAATCCCTCGCCATGGTCACCCACCAAGACGACAATCGTGTTCTCCCAGAGGTCGGATTCGTCGAGAACCTCCAGCAGTCTACCCACCCAGTAGTCCGCGAACGCAACCTCGGCGCTGTAGCGGGCCCACATGTGATAGAGATCGCCGCGGTCGGCCTTGGCCGCGCGCATTGCCGCCAGGAACTCCGGGCCACTGCCGTTGGCAAACCCATCATAGCCCTCCGCATAGCGATCCAGCCATGCCTCCGGAGGCGTATAGGGCTGATGCGGATCGAAGAAATGCGCCCACAGAAAAAAAGGCGCCGATCCCGCCGTTCGCAGCCAGTCGATGGCCCGGGCGCCGACCCGATCGGCCGTTCGCTGATAGGGCTGAAAAAATCGCGAGACCCACCAGGCGATCTGCGGATCGGTGCCCTCGGGAAAACTCGGCGCTTCGCCTGGGCGCAGCGGATCTTCCATCTCGTCATCGTAGACATCGAAGCCTTGGGCGAGGCCGTAGCGGTCGTCCAGCACGTAGGCGGAGACAAAAGCGGCCGTCTGGTAGCCATGCTCCTTGAGCGTCTCGGCCAGGGTCTCGAATTCCGGTCCCAGGAAGTAGACGCCGTTGTCGTTGATGCCGTGGGTCAGCGGACTGAATCCCGTCAGGATCGATGCATGCGAGGGCAGCGTGCTGGGCGCCTGGCAATAGGCTCGCTCGAACAGCACACCCTTGGCGGCCAGGCTATCGACGGCGGGGGTCACCGCGGCGAAGCGACCCCGATAACATCCGAGAACATCGGAGCGGCAGGTGTCGAGCGTGATGAGCAGGACGTTCCAGGGGCGTGGCGCTCGGGCCGGGCGCTCGCCCGCACAGGACACACACAGCAGCCCGGCCAGAACGAGCAACCAGAGTCTCCCCCACGGGCGTCTCCGCCGCGCGGCTCGCCCGCCTGCATCCCCACCGCACCGGTCGCACCATCCATTCATCGAAACCATGGAGTGGCCTTCCCGCCCAAAGAGGTCCGCACCGATCGGTCTGCGTAAGGACCGATCATCCATTCTACCAGGCTCCCGAGGGGATCCACCAGAGGTCGCGGCACCACCAGAGGTCGCTGCGGCGACTCGTCTAGAGCCGCAGGCCGACTCCGGCTGCGAAGATCGGGGCGAACCGGGCGCGCTCTGAGGCTGCGGCCATCGACGCCCGAACACCGAGAGCCCGGGACAACCGATCCCGGGCTCTCCTTGGCCTGATTGTGGAGCGCCCTTAGCTGGGCGCGATCTCCGGGCACTCGCAGTCGCAATGTTCAGCCGTCCAACAGGCCGGCTCGCCACCGTTGTAGTCGGGGCACTCCAGGCTGCCGCCCCCATCTTCCTCATGCCAGATGATGACCGCCTCCTCGTCCGCGCTCGCATCGTAGAACTCCAGCGTACAGAGGCTGCCCAGCTCGTGGAAGCGCAGCGTGTCACCGAGTCCCTCATCGCCCGCATAGATATTCTCGAACAGCAGCTCACCCTCCTCGTCGGAAGCATGGTTGAAGTCGAGCCGCACGGCCGGCGACGTCGGCGAAACCGAGATGTCGTTGATGATCCAGTAGCCCTCACCGTAGCCGATGGGCGATTCACCCTGGAACCAGAGCGCGTTGTCGAGGGGAGGCGCCGATGCCTCGCTGTTCACCCGCAGCTCCCAGGCAACGGCATCGTCATCCTCTAGGATCCGGCCCTGCAAGCGCACCTGCATCTCGTGGCCTTCCGCGTCGATCCAGGTATAGATCCACAGCCAGGTCAGATCCCCGAGATAGCTGGGGAAGGTGTGAACCGCCGCGGCGAAGGCGGTCGCCGGCGGGGCGATCCCGACCGCCACGATCAGATCGATGGCTGCCACGCGCAGCGCGGCATTGAACCAGTTGCGCTGCGAGCAGGGCTCTCCGGCCATCTCGCTTTCCTGCACCTGCGCCCCGGCAACCGCCGGCGGGCCGAAGAAGGCGAGGTCGAATTGCATCACCTCTGCCGGCGGAAGGATCGGCGCCTGAGGATCCTGTCCCTGAGCGCCGGTCTCGGGGGCGGTCGACTCGCTGCATCCGCCCACGATCACCGCAGCGAGGAGGATGCCCATCCATCCCATCATCCAGTGCTTCATCGTCTCCTCCTTCCCCTCCCCTCGCGGCGCCGACGGCGCGGTGAGGGAACGAAATCGTCACGCGCTGTTCTCACTCGCCCCCCCATACAGATCGCGTGCCAGCCGGCCCCGGACCCCGCAATACGCTTCCTATCAGTCTATTGCGTCGATTGAGCATGCTGGGGCGACGCCCGCTCCGACTGTGGCGTTTCCTCGCAGGTGTGGTCTCGATTCACGGAATCGGCACCCTCAGACCGGACCGCGCGGTTCACATACCCCCCGGCGCATACGTTCCGTCGCGGCCGTTGTCGCCGCGGCGCCGCGGGTGCTAGGCTTCGAGGTTGCCCGATTCTCGTTTAAAAACGGCACGCCTCAGGTGCCCGGCAAGGTGGTTCATGGCAGGTGGCGGCAAGAAAAGCTCCTCGCGTAGGCGCTCCGCGGAGGCCGACCAGGCGCCCCGCCGTCCGGCGGCGACCGTGATCCGCGGGGCGCGGATGCATAACCTGCAGGGCATCGACTGCTCGATTCCGCTCGGGAAGATCACTGCGATCACGGGTGTCTCGGGGTCAGGCAAGTCGACCCTCGCCTTCGACATCCTCTATGCGGAAGGCCAGCGCCGCTTCGTCGAGTGCCTTAGCGCCTACGCGCGGCAGTTCCTCGAACGGCTCGAGCGCCCGAATGTCGACCAGATCGGATTCATCCAGCCCCCGATCGCACTGAAGCAACGAGTCAGCATTAAGAACGCCCGCTCGACGGTGGGTAGCGTCACCGAACTGAGCGACTACCTGCGCCTGCTGCTCGCCCACGCTGGATGCCTCCACTGCCTGGAGTGCGGGGGTGAGGTCGTGCGCACCGGGATCGATGACGCCGTCGCGGCCGTTCGCGCATGGGAACGGGGCACTCGGCTGGCAATCGTCGCCCCGCTGACCCCACGTCCCGATCGCGCCGGGATCGAGCGCCTGCGCGCCCAGGGCTACACGCGCCTGCTTGCCGGCGACCGCGTGGTCGAGATCGACGACTGGCTGGCGGGACCGTCGGCCCGGCGTGCAGGCCGACGGCCGCTCGGCCTGGTGATCGACCGTATCATCGTCGGCCAGGCCCGCCGCGGACGCATCGCCGAGGCGTTCGAGACGGCCTGGCACCAGGGCCAGCGTAGCTGCCGTCTGCAGCCGCTGGAGGGCGGAGCGGGAAAAGTCCTGCGGGGCGGGCTTGCCTGTACGCAATGCGGCGCGCCGGCGCAGGAACCCACGCCCGCGCTTTTCTCCTCGAACAGCCCCCTCGGTGCCTGTCCAACCTGCCAGGGATTCGGGCGGATCATCACGGTCGATCGGGACAAGGTCGTCCCCGATCCACGCAAGAACTTGCGCAATCATGCCGTCGTGCCCTTTGGCGTACCCTCCGCCCGCGGCTGGTACCGCCGCCTACTACGCGCGGCGCGCGCGCTGGAGATCCCCACCGACCTCCCCTTCGAAAGGCTCTCCCCGGAGCAGCGGGACTGGATCTTCCGCGGCGACGAGGACTTCCCCGGAGTGGAAGGCTTCTTCGAAGCACTCGAGCGCAAGCGCTACAAGATGCATGTGCGCATCTTTATTGCTCGCTTCCGCGGCTACGCCCCCTGCCCGACCTGCCGGGGTTCGCGCCTGAAGCCGGCCGCCTTGGCGGCGACCTTGGGGGAAAAGAACATCCATGAGTTGCACGAGCTCACGATCGAGGCGCTGCGCGGTTTCCTGGACGAACTGAAGCTGACCCCCCAGGAGCACCGCAAGGTGCGTGCGGTGCTCGAGAGCATTCGCGCCCGGCTCGTCTGTCTCGAGGAAGTCGGGGTCGGCTACCTGACGCTGGGCCGCACCGGGAGAACACTGAGTGGCGGCGAGACCCAGCGCATTCGCATTGCCGCCGCGCAGGGCAACACGCTGACCGAAACGCTCTTCATCCTCGACGAACCGACCGTCGGACTGCACGCCACCGACACCGAGCGCATGCTCGGCGTGCTGCGCCGCATGGCGGCGATGGGCAACACGGTGGTCGTCGTCGAGCATGATCCGGAGATCATCGCCGGTGCGGATCACCTGATCGTTCTCGGCCCCGGGGGAGGGCGCAACGGGGGACACCTGGTCTACGAAGGTGATGTCGCCAGCTTCCTGCAGAAGGAACCCGACTACTTCCGTGCCGTCCCACCCGGAGCCGCACCGCCGCTCGACTACCGCCGCCGTGGGAAGCAGGGGCGCGCCCGCCGCCAGCGCGAACCGCGGCTGAGCAGTCCCTGGAGCGCCGAGGCCGTCCGAGCCTGGCTGGCTCAGCGCCAAGGGCGCGGCGGGGGCACGGCAGGGGATGATGCGCGTTCCGCGGCGCGGAGTAAATCCTCCGCCGCGGCGGGCACCGGCCGCGCACTTGTGGCCGAGGGTGGCCGCGCCGCCCCGGGCCCACGGCTCGAGATCCGCGACGCACGCGAGCACAACCTGAAGATTGCGAGGCTCTCGGTTCCCCTCGGGGGTCTCGTCGTGATCACCGGCGTCTCGGGCTCGGGCAAGTCGACACTCCTCGACGAGATCCTCTACCGCAACTGGCTGCGACGCCAGGGACGGACGGTGGAGGGCGTCGGAGAGGTCGGCGAGATCTCAGGCCTGCAGCGGATCACCGAAGCCCACCTGGTCGGTCAGGATCTCCTCGGCCGCTCCAGCCGATCGAACCCGATCTCGTTCGTCAAGGCCTACGGCGAGATACGCAAGGCGCTCGCGGGCACCCTGCTCGCCCGGCAGCGATCGCTGGATGCGGGTGCCTTCTCGTTCAATACCCCCGGCGGGCGGTGCGAGGCCTGTCGCGGCATGGGACTACAAACCCTCGAGATGTTCTTCCTGCCAGATGTCGAGGTCGTTTGTGAGACTTGCGGGGGCCAGCGCTTCCGCCCCGAGGTGCTCGCGGTCACCTGGCGTGGCAAGAACATCGATGAGATCCTGAAACTGACCGTCGATGAGGCCACTGAGTTCTTCGCCCCGGAGCCCCGGGTGGTCGAGCGGCTCGCCCCGCTGCGCAATGTCGGCCTCGGCTACATCACTCTCGGACAGAGCACGAACACACTGAGCGGCGGGGAGGCGCAGCGGCTGAAGATCGCCGCCTTTCTCGCCAACGGCGCCCGCGACGAGCGTCATCTGTTTCTCTTCGACGAACCGACCACCGGACTGCATGGCCGAGACGTGAGCCGCCTGCTCGGCGCGCTGCGGGCCCTGCTGGGCCGCGGTCACGCGGTCATCGCCGTCGAGCACCATCTCGACTTCATCGCCGCCGCCGACTGGGTCATCGACCTCGGCCCCGGGCCCGGGAAGGCCGGCGGGCGCCTGGTCTATGCCGGCCCGGTCGCCGGCCTGCTGCAGCAGTCCGAGAGCCCGACCGGCCGCGCGCTACGGATCCGACTGCATGTGAAGGGATCGGGGAAAGCCGAGCGATAGCCGCCTACTCATCGAGTTCCACGTTCCAGTACTTCTCAGAGACAAACTGCTCCCAAGATGCGCGGCGCTTGGCAACCGGGATCGAAATGCAGGGACTCCAGTGGGGTTCGCGGGGACTGACCCGCAGGCGGAGCCTGGCATCGCTCAGTGTCCGGCTCGCCTTGCGGCGATTGCAGCGCAGACAGGCAAGCACGCAGTTCTTCCAGGTCGAACGCCCGCCCATCGATCGCGGAACGACATGGTCGACGGTCAACTCGGCCACCGGCGGCCGTGCCCCACAGTACTGGCAGCGATAGCGATCGCGCTTGTAGATGTTGCGCCGCGAAAAAGGCACTCGGTGGTGGGGAATCGCATCGTAGCGCGTCAGAATGATCACTTCAGGAATGCGGATGCTGAGGCGCACGGTCCGGATGCAGGGTTCGCCGCGCGCCACGCTCAGCGATGTCCAGGAGTCGAAGTCGTGGATCGAGCAGTCCTGGTGATCGAGCGCCTTGGCTGCCTCGCGAAAGACGAGGCAGATCGCATCGCGGACGGTGGTCGTCCCGATGGGATACCAACCTCGGTTGAGGACCAGCGCTGGACTGTTCAACATGATCCGTCTTCTCCCCTGCGCACGCCAGTATAGCACAGCAAAACCCCAGGAAAGGCGGAAGTCGCGGTAGCGGCGACGGCGGGTGATCGATCCGCGTTCACACCGCCCCACCTCGCACCCTCGCGCCCTCGCCCCATGTCGCGCCCTCGCACCCTCGCACCCTCGCGCCCTCGCGCCCTCGCCCCATGTCGCGCCCTCGCACCCTCGCGCCCTTGCGCCCTCGCCCCACGTCGCGCCCTCGCACCCTCGCGCCCTTGCGCCCTCGCCCCACGTCGCGCCCTCGCGCCGCACAGCGCGCCGGGGTTGCGCACAGGTCGTCGTGCCCTGGGGGATGCGGCGATGGCCTGCGAGCCGCGCCGGCTCCGCCACGCCAGCCCCACGGGGATGGGGTTGCCTACCCTCGGGGGAGAGCGTATTCTGCATCGTCGGGCCGGGTAGTGGCGGGGGCGCCCCGGCCGGCACTGGCGCGGAGAGGCTGGGCCGGAGCACGGGACCGAGGGTGGAGCAAGGAGCCGAGGCCGGAGCACGGAACCGAGGCCGGAGCACGGAGCCCGGGCCAGAACCGAAGCCAGAGCGCGGAACCCAGGCTGGAGCAAGGAGCCCGAGCGGTGTACTTCCTCGTCGACTTCGTGCGCGAGACGATCGCCTTCTACATCCGCATCGCTCCCTATCTCCTGATGGGCTTCTTCCTGGCCGGGGCACTACGAATCCTCGTGCCGGCGCGCTGGCTCGCGGCGACCTTCGGCAAGGCCAACCTGCGTTCCGTGGTGCTCGCCTCGCTGGCGGGCGTGCCGCTGCCACTCTGCTCCTGCTCGGTCCTGCCGACCGCGGTCGCCCTGCGCCGCAGCGGAGCGAGTAAGGGGGCGACCGTCTCCTTCCTGATCTCAACGCCCGAGACCGGCGTCGACTCGATCAGCATTACCTACGCGCTTCTCGATCCGCTGATGACCGTTGTGCGGCCGATCGCCGCCTTCGTCACCGCCGTCGTCGCCGGCGTGGCCGTCAACCACACCGAATCGCGCCGGCCATCCGAGTCCGCCGAGCCCGCGGGTCCAAGGCCCCCCGAGGTTGCCGCTTTCCCCCCCTCCCCCTGGCGCCGGCCGGGGCGGATGCTGCGCGAGATCATCGATGTCGCCTACGTCGACCTGCTCGACGACATCAGTCCCTACCTGTTCATTGGGATGATCCTCACCGGATTGATTGCGGCGGTGGTCCCCGTCGGCGCCCTGGACACGCCGCTGCTGAGTGGACTGCCCTCGATGCTGCTCATGCTGGTGATCGGGATCCCGCTGTACGTCTGCGCCACCGGTTCGACGCCGATCGTCGCCGCCCTGATCATGAAGGGCCTCAATCCGGGCGCCGCGCTCGTCTTTCTGCTCGCCGGGCCGGCGACGAATGCCGCCGGGGTAGCCGTGCTGCAGAAGGTGCTCGGCCGGCGGGCGGTGGTGACCTACTTGCTGGCGATCGCCCTGGTCAGTCTCCTGGCCGGTCTGCTGATCAACAGCATCTACGCTTCGAGCGGCATCGACGCGGCGGCCGTCGTGGGAAGCAGTGCCGAGATCGTCCCCGCCTGGATCCAGATCCTCGCCGGCCTGGTTCTACTGGCGCTCCTCTGGCGCAGTTTCATCCGGATCGGCTTGCTAGGAACCTGGCGCGAGCGCCTGCGCAAGCTCGGCCGACCCCTGC
The DNA here is from genome assembly GCA_023129715.1 of Candidatus Eiseniibacteriota bacterium. Taxonomy (GTDB): domain Bacteria; phylum Eisenbacteria; class RBG-16-71-46; order CAIMUX01; family WJJG01; genus JAGMBO01. The sequence continues at coordinate 63,542 of JAGMBO010000082.1, forward strand.
GGATCGATCTCACCGGGCGCGCCGCCCGCGCGATCGTCACGCTCGGGATTCTGCTGCTCTACCTGCTGACCGGTTGCGCGGTCGTCAATCCGGGCGAGGTCGGCTGGGTGCTCAGCTTCGGCCGGGTCACGCGCACGGTCACCGAAGCGGGCCTCGTATTCCACTGGCCCTACCCCTTCGCCACCTTCACCAAGGAACAGCCGCTGCGCATCCGCTCGATCGATCGCGGCTTCCGTCCCGGCGAGACCGCCTCGACGACCTTCAGTGCCTACCGCGGCGGCCCGACCGCGCGAACCCTGGCCAAGGAAGCCGAGGTGGCGACGGGAGAGGAGACGCTGCTGTCGATCCGCTACAGCATCCAATACCGCATCGCGGATCCCTACATCGTTCGCTTTGGGATCGACGACGCCGACCAACTGGTAACCGCCTTCAGTGAGTTCGCCCTGCGCCGGGTGATGAGCGAGCAATGCACCGACAGTGTGCTCGTCAAACACCGGCAAGCCTTGGAGCTCGAGGTCGCCGAGACGCTGCGCCAGGATCTCGCCCGCGTCAACGCGGGCATCGAGATCGTGCGCGCTGACTTCATCGACGTCCACGCGCCGCCCGAGGTGCACTTCGCCTTTCGTGACGTGGCCAGCGCCATGGAGGACCATGACCGCTTCGTGCACCAGGCGGAGAGCTATCACAACTGGATGATCGCCTCCGCCCGCGGCCAGTCGCACAAGCGAAACGCGAAGGCCCTGGGAGACAAGGATCTCGCGATTGCGCGCGCCCGGGGCGCGGCGCACCGCTTCGCCGCCCTCGAGGAGGCGACCCGTGCAGCGCGCGGCATTTCACGCCTGCGCATGTATCTCGACGCCGCCGGCCGGCTGCTGCCGCGCACGCGGGTGATCATCCCCCTAGTCGATCTCCCCCTCGACCTCTGGGTCACGCAGCAGGGCACGCGCGGGGTTCAGCCCTGGCCGGAGCCCTCCGGCGTGTGGCAGCGCACCCCCGCCGCGCGGATGCCCCAGGCGCCGGAGACGACGCCCGCGGATGAATCCGGAGAAACGTGGCGCGAAAAACTTGAACGTCTCCAGGAGAGAAACCGATGAGACGCACGCTTGTCATTGTGATCCTGATCGCCGTCGCCCTCGGGCTGCTCTTCTCCTGCACCTTCGAGGTCCAGGAGACCGAGTATGCGATCGTGCTCTTCTTCGGCGACCCGGTGCGGATCCTGAGCACGCCCGGCCTGGGCTGGAAGCTGCCGGCGCCCTTCGAGACCCTGGTGCGCATCGACAAGCGCCTGCGGATCCTCGATTCCCCCGAGGCGGAGTACCTGACGTTGGACAAGAAGAACGTCCTGATCGACCCCTTCGCCGCCTGGGAGGTGGAGGATCCGCTGAAGTTCCTCGTGACGGTCGTCGACCGCACCACCGCCGAGGCACAGCTCGAGGACATCATCCGCTCCGAGGTCGGCTCGGCCCTCGGTTCGCACGAACTCTCCGTGCTGCTCTCGACCGATGAGACGACCGTGCGGGTCGATGAGATCGTCACTTTGATCACCGAGCGGGCGGCGGCGAAGGCGAGCGAGGGCTACGGCATCGGTGTGCGCGCGATCCGGATCAAGCGGCTCAACTTCCCCGAGGAGAACCGTCAGGCGGTCTTCCGGCGCATGGAGGCCGAGCGCGAGCGCATCGCCCGCCAGTACCGCTCGGAGGGCGAGGAGGAGGCCGAGAAGGTGCGCGCCGAGGCCGACCTCGCGCAGGCGCGCATCCTCGCCGAGGCCGAGCGCCGGGCCCAGGAGATCCGGGGAGAAGCGGACGCCGAGGCGGCGCGCATCTATGCAAGAGCCTACTCGCAGGACCCGGAGTTCTACGAGTTCGTCAAGACCCTCGAGGCCTACGAGAGCTTCATCGACAGCGATGCGACTATCGTCCTCCCCTCGAACTCACGCCTGCTCTACCTGCTCAAGCAGCCACGGCTGGGGGGTGATGGCAGATGATCGCTCGAGGACGAGACGGCGTGGCGACGGAATGTCGAACGATGGGAAGCGACAGGAGAACAGATCGATGATCGGCGAGGTGCCGGCCAAGGAGATGCCGGAGTCGCGGACGAGTTTCCGGACACGGATCCGCCGATTCGCAGGTCCGCGCAACGTTCTGCTCGCCATCGTCGCGCTGTTCCTGATCGAGTGGGCAGGCACCGGCATCAAGGTCATCCGGGAAGACGAACAGGGTGTCGTTCTGCGCTTCGGACGCGTCGCCCACGTCGTTCCGGCAGGCATCCTCTTCACCCTGCCCTGGCCGATCGATCGAACCATCGCGATGCGCACCGCGGAAGTGCGCACCATGCCGGTGGGCTATAAGCTCGTCGACGCGGTGCGCGGGATCCCCCCTACTCCCCAGGAGGCGGAGTGGATCACCGGGGACACCAACATCATCAACCTGACACTGACGATCAAGTATGTGATCAGCGATCCGGTCGCCTATCTCTTCCGCGTCGGCCCGGTGGAAGCCGATTTCCTCGTGCGCCGCGCGAGCGAGGCGGTGCTCACCAAGCTGATCGCCACGATGTCGGTCGATGACTTGCTCACCGCCGGCAAGATCCGGGTCCAGGAAGAAACCCGCCGGCAGACCCAGGAGATGCTCGATGCCCTCGATGCGGGTCTGCAACTCGTGACCGTCAACATCGGCGAGGTCGTCCCGCCGGCCAATGTGATCGAGGCCTTCAACGACGTGGCCACCGCCAAGACCGAGAAGGCCAGGATGATCAACCAAGCCGACGGGTACCGCAAAGATTTGCTGCCCCGCTCGCGGGCGATGGCCAATCGCATCGTGCAGGAAGCCGAGAGCTATCGCGCCGAGACGGTCAACCAGGCCCAGGGGGCGACGGCCAAGTTCCTGAAGCTGCTCGCCGAGGCGGATCAGGCCCGCGAGATCACCGAAGTCAGGCTCTACCTCGAGGCGCTCGAGCGCTTCTTGCCGCAGACGCGCAAGATCATCATCGACGAGCGGGACGGCAACCAGCTGCGCCTGCTCGAATAGGTCCCGCAGCGACAGGGAGGTCGCATGGATCTACTGGAGCGACTTTTCAAGCTGCGCGCCCAGAACGCCTCGATCCGCACCGAGGTGCTCGCCGGGGTCACCACGTTCATCACGATGGCCTACATCATCTTCGTCAACCCGGTCATCCTGGGCGGAGTCGGGCTCGAGGATTCCGGGGCGGAGTTCATGGATTTCGGGGCGGTCATGGTGGCGACCTGCATCGCCGCCGGGGTCGCCACGATCTTCATGGGTCTGATCGCCAACTATCCGATCGCCCTCGCGCCGGGCATGGGCGAGAACGCCGTCTTTGCCTCTTTCGTCGCCGCCGGGTTGATTACCTGGCAACAGGGTCTCGCGGCAACGCTCGTTTCAGGTCTGGTGTTCTTCCTGCTGACGTTTTTCAAGATCCGCCAGATGGTGATCGACGGCATGCCCGATGCGCTCAAGCGCGCGATTGCGGTCGGCATCGGAGTCTTCATCGCCTTCATGGGACTGGTCAATGGCGGGATCGTGAGCAAGCCCGCCGGGCCGGTGCCGGTCTCCATGGGAGATCCGCTCAACCCGGCGGTCTGGACCACCTTGGTTGGGCTGGTGCTGGTCGGCGCCTTGATGGCGCGCCGCGTGCGCGGAGCGATCCTGTGGGGCATTCTGGGGACGACACTCTTCGCGTTGGCCATCGGGGTGACGCGCTACCATGGGATCCTCGATCGTCCTCCCTCGATCGAACCAACTTTTCTGAAGCTTTCCTTTGCCGGGCTGCTGACCGCCGATGGACTCGTCGTCATCATCGTCTTCCTGTTCATGGATGTCTTCGACTCGATCGGCACCTTCATCGGCATCGGAGAAGCGGGTGGTTTCCTGCGCAACGGGCGGATGCCGCGCGCGACGCGCGCGCTGTATGCCGACGCGACCGGCACGGTCGCCGGGGCGGCGCTCGGTACCTCGGCGGTGACCTCTTACATCGAGAGCGCTGCGGGTGTCGCCGCCGGCGCGCGCACAGGGCTCGCCAATGTGGCCACCGGTCTGCTCTTCCTCGCGGCAGTCTTCTGCTATCCACTCGCCGAGATGATCGGGGCGACGTTCGCCTGGCAAGGGGGCTTCTACAGCCCGATCACCGCACCGGCGCTGCTGGGGGTCGGCTGCCTGATGATGGGCAGCGTCCGCCAGATCCCCTGGGACGACTTCGGCGAGGCGCTGCCGGCGTTGCTGATCATTCTCGGCATCCCGCTCACCTACAGCATCGCCGACGGACTCGCCCTCGGCCTGATCTCCTATCCGCTGATCAAGCTGCTCGCCGGGCGCGGCCGCGAGGTACCGGTGCTGATCTACGTGCTCGGCGCGATCTTCCTGGCGCGGTATGCGCTGGTGCAGCTGTAGGCTGCCGCGCCGAGAGGCGCTTTCGCCAGTCGGGGCGGAGGATTTCGCGTGTCATCCCCCGTCGAGCCCTGCCTCTGCGGTTTGATCCATTACTTCCTGACCGGGCCGGAAACTCTCATCGATCTCCTCGAGACCAACACATTTGCAGAGTACACCGCAAGGCCTGTCCTCTTGCGAGAACGATGGACCGGCAGACTCACCGTGATCGACGAAGTGCAGAAGATCCCGGCTCTGTCAGTCCACGACGACCAGACTCCGGGCGATCGTCTCAGAGGCCGTCCGGAGACGACAGAAGTACCGACCCGACTTCAGTCCATTTACAGCGAACGGGATGTCATGCCGCCCAGCGTCTAGAGAGCCCTCGAACAGACTCCCCACCTCCCGACCTCCCACATCGAAGACGCGAAGGCTCACGTGACCGTCCCGTAGCAGATCAAAACTGATGACCCCGGGACCGCTAACAGGGCTCGGTCGCGCCGCGAGCATCGTCGCCACGGAAGGTGTCGGCACGCCTGGCCCCACTGAGGTCGCACTCGACTGGTTGAGCAAGATCGATACCTGGCCGCTCACGCAGTCGACCACGGCTAGGTCGGAATCCCCGTCGCCGTCCAGATCCTCAATTGACACATCATGCGGCCCATTTCCGGCGGGATAGGGATCGCGCGGGGCAAAGGTACCGTTTCCATTGTTCAGGAGAATCGAAACTTCGCCGCTGAAATAGCATCCCACAACCAGGTCCAAGTGCTCATCGCCGTCCAAGTCTCCAATCGCAATCGGAACGGGACCATCTCCCGCGGAATACGGAACGCCTGGAGCGAAGGTGCCGTTCCCGTTGTTCAAGAGGATCACCACCGCATCGCTGTTGTGACACGCGACCGCCAGGTCCCCGTCCTCATCGCCGTCAAGGTCTGCGATTGCGACGCAAACTGGCCGCCCACCAACGACATACGCCCCCTGATACGCAAGGGTGCCAGCTCCGGTGTTGAAGAACACCATGATGTTCTCGCTCCAGTGATTCGTCACAACCACGTCCATGACTCCGTCGCCGTTCAGCTCCGCGACTGCGATCTCGTCAGGACCGTCCCCCGCCGGGTAGGTCACTTCGGGCGCATACGTCCCATCTCCGTTATTCAGCATGACCGAAATGCTGTCGCTGGCCCAATCCGAGAAGACCAGGTCCAGAGCTCCGTCACCGTTCAAGTGGCCGACCGTTACGTCGACCGGGTAGTCGGTAGGATAGGTAACCTGTTCCGCGAAAGTACCGTCCCCGTTATTGTGCAAGATCGAAACGTAGTCGCCGGCCGCATTGGTCACAGCCAAGTCTTGATCCCAGTCCCCATCCAGATTACCGCTCGCGACGTCATATGGAAATCCGGTGACAATCTGGACCTGACTCCCGAAGGTGCCATCCCCTTGATTGAACAATATCGAAATGTAATCGCTGCCGCCGTTTGCTACGGCCAGGTCGTAGCCTTCGTCTCCATCCAGCTCTGCGATCGTAATGGAATACGGTGAATCGCCGACGTCGTAGGTGACGTACTCGCCAAACATGTCGCCGGCGTGAACCAAGTGCGGCGCTGTGATGAGTATTGCGGTGGAGACCCATACGAACAGGAGTGAGATTCTGCGCATTGGTGTGCCCCCCATTTGTGACGAGTACGACTCGGGGAACAAGCTCGTACAAGGGCGGATCGTGCCACTTCGGCAACTGGTTGTCAAGTGCGCGTTCCGCCGATGACTATGCTTCACAAGATCCCGTCGGACTCGATGTGGTTGGAGGTGCATCGAGCCGGACACCCCCTGATCATGAGGGGGTTCATCGGGGACCCCAATCGACGTCCGCCCGTCGGCCTGTATAGTCAAGGTACTCAGCCGAGCGCGAGTTTCAGACGTTGTCAGACTTGCAGCGGCCCTAGACCCCCGCCGGTATGGGTCGTTTGGCAGTAGAATGGACCGGGTCGTAAACCGTCTCATCCGGCTCGCCGCCGTCCTACGTCACCAGACTCCCCGCACTGGCCAGCACGATCCGCTCCGGATCAATCAACTCGCGGCCGGCCGCGGTGACCTGCTTACGCGTCAAGGCGGCGACCCGCTCGCGGTAGCGATCGATGTAGTCGCGGCCGCGGCCGAAGCGCACACCATCGAGGAAGATGGCGGCCACCGCGCGCGCGGTCTCCAATTGCAGCGGGAATGTGCCGGTCAGGTGCGCCTTGGCTTCCTCGAGTTCCTGCTCGGTCACCCCCTCATCGACGAAGCGGTGCAACACGTCGCGCACGCGGGCGACGGCCGCCTCGACGTCGGCGGGATCGACACTCAGCGAGGCGAACCAGTAGCCGGGCGCCAAGCCTGAAACGATCGCCGAATGCGCCCCATAGGTCAGGCCCGCTTCGTCGCGCAAGCTCTGGTTGAGCCGGCTGACGAAGGAGCCGCCCAGCAGGAAGTTGGCCATGCCATAGGCCTCGAATCCGGGACGGGTGCGGGGAATGCCCGGCCCCACGAAGACCAGATCGACCTGGCCCTTGTCCGCGATCGGAACATGCTCGCGGCGCCAGCCCTTGGCGCTGGTCGGCGACTGTATGGCAGGATCAGGCGGAACCTCGCAGGGCTCCTCCTCTCCCGGCAAGGCACCCAGGTGCCGCTCCAACTCGCCGCGCGCCACCTGCGGATCGAAGTCTCCCACCAGGGCGAAGAGTAGCCGCGAGCCCCGCAGAGCCCGATCGCGATACGAAACCAGGTCGGAGCGGGTGAGCTTGGTCACTACCTCCGCCCGCCCGAGCGGCTCGCGCGCGTAGGGGTGCTCCGCCCCGAGCAGCATCGCGGTCGCCCGGCGCGAGGCCTGCTCATAGGTGTCGTAGGCGATCTCGTGCAGACCGACTAAGGCCTGCTCTTTGACCAGGCGGATCTGGTCTTCGGGAAAACTCGCCGCGCAGAGGGTCTCACCGACGATCTCGAGTACGAGCGAGAGATCCTCGCTTAGACAGCGGGCATGCACCACCGCCGCCTCACGCATCAGGCGGTAGTCGAGTTCGGCGCCATTCGACTCGAGCGCCTCCGAGAGTTGGCGCTCGCTACGCTGACGCGTACCGCGATCGAGCAGGCCGAGCGTCAGATCGGCCAGGCCGCTCTCCCCGGGCGCTTCTAGAGAGAGGCCGCCGCTGAAAAGCCCGAGCAGGTCGGTCGCCGGATGAGTGTGGTCCTCGAGCAGAAAGATCCGGGCCCCGTTGGCGAGCTGCATCTCCTGCACGCGCTCGGCGATCGGCGCCGCCCGAGATGGCTCGTCGCGCTTACATTCGCTCACTCGCTCCTCCCTGCCGCCTCCCCCGACTCCTCTCCCGCTCTCTTCCCCGCTCTCTTCCTTGTCCTTATCCCTCCTGCTCGGCTGGATGCCCCACCGGCGGTTGCGTCGATTCCCCGGCATCATGGCCGTTGTTGCGCGGCTGGAAATGCCCCCATGTACGGCCCGCCCGCACCAGCGTCCGACCGGCCGCCTCGCTGAGCACCTCGGGTGTGACCGCGTTGATGCGCTCGAGGTACTCATCGAGGAAGCGCCAGCCGGCGACCGCCTCGCACTCGCCGGCCAGGAACGCCCGCGCGCTGACGCGATCCCCGCGCAGCACGAATCCGGCCCGGGCGCGCTTGCGGGCGCGGGCGAGCTCCTCGTCGCGGAACTCGCCGCGCTGCAGCGTCTCGATCTCCCGCTCGAGGATCGCCTCGATGCGGGCGGCATCGGCGCCGCGCGCCAACTCGATCTCGATCATGAAGAGAAAGGGATCCCGGCCGATCGCCTGATTGGCCGCCGACGCCTGCACCGCCAGACCCGACTCGACGAGTGCCCGGTAGAGCCGTGAGGTGCGCCCGCGGCCGAGGATCTGGGCGAGGACATCGTGCACATGGCTAGCCGGATCACTCCGCGACGGCGCGCGGAAACCGATCAGGAGCAGTTCGTGCTCTCCCGCCCGGCGCACGTCGACGCGCCGCTCGCTCGTCTGCGGGGCCTGCGGTGCAACGGCCTCCGCCGGCGGTGCTCCCGGCGCCAATGCCCCGAAGGTCTCTTCGATGTCGGCCAACATCTGGTCGGGACGGAAGTCACCCGCCACGACGAGAAACGCATTGCCCGGTTGATAGTGGCGATCGTAGAAGGCGCGCAGGTCATCGGGGGTTATGGCGGCGACTTCGTCGCGCCAACCGATCACCGGATGTCCGTAGGGGTGGTTCGGGAAGGCGGCCCGCTGCACCTGGTCGTGGAGCGCGGAGGCGGGATCGTCATCCGCCTGGGCGAGTTCATTGACGACGACGCGCAGCTCATCGGTGAAATCCTCGGGCGCGAGCAGTGCGTTGCGCATCCGATCGGCCTCGAGATCGAGGGCAATGGCATAGCGATCACTGCCCAGCAGGACATAGTAGTTGGTGCGGTCGAAGCCGGTCGAGGCATTGGCGGCGGCGCCGAGCCGGTGGAGGATTTGATCATACGCGCCGCGCGGATGGCGCGGCGTGCCCTTGAAGAGCATGTGTTCGAGCAGATGCGCGATCCCGCTCTTGCCCGGGGGATCGTGGCGCGAGCCGACCCGATACCAGACGGAGACACACACGACCGGCGCATCGTGGCTCTCCAGCAGGAGCACGACGAGGCCGTTCTTCAGGCGGTGTTCCTGAACGTGGATGCCGAGTGGGTTCATCGACGGGCTCCCTCGTCCATCCATCCCCGGCCGCCGACCCGGCGACCGATCGCCCCGGGCCATTCGGCGGCCACCAACGTGAGGCACAGGATCGCGGAAACGAGGCCACAATGGAAGAGCGCGGTTTCCTTCGGAAACCGCGCTCGCGTGGTGACCCTCTTCTGTCCCTCAGAGGGCCACAAACTGCTCGATGTGCGCCAGGGCGCGCGCTGGAACCGTCCGCTACTTGAACAGCCCCTTGATGATGCCCCATGTATCCGACTCGGCGTCGCTGCTGCCCAGATCGGCCAAGCCGATGCGGATCGCCGGCGCGAGTGAGTGGTCATCGCTATCGGCATGCCATGCGCCGGCGTGGTGGCCCCATCCCACTCCCGGGGTCTGCTCCGCCGCAACCAAGCCGATACGATCGCCCAGCGCGAGAGCCACACCCAGGGTCACCGCCTCGCCGGCGTCGATGATCAGGGTTTCCGGGTAGGGCGGCGTGGCCCCGGCGAGAGTGACATAGGTCCAGTCGCTCGGCGGCCAATCCTGGTAACCCGGCGCAAAGACGACGTCGTCACTGAGCAGAGTGCCGGGCGGAGTCGAGGATGAGACGCCCGAGCTACGGATGAGGACGCGGTGCTCGCCGCTGCCACTGAGAAAGAAGGCGACGTACTGAAGGGCCCACGGCCCACCATGGGGAGCGGCGGGCAGCAGGAACCGCACCTGGACTTCATCGGCCCAGTCGGCGGCAGTTGCATAGCCCGTGCATTCGACGATCTCACAACCGAGCTCCCGGCTCTCCGCCATCCCCGAGCAGCCCGCGACGGCCCGCACATCTTCCTGATAGCCACGCTCGGCGAGCGCTGCCGCTGCGCAACTCATTTGAAAGATAAGGATTAGAAGAACCCGAACGCGCATGCCCCTCTCCGCTCTACGACCGACAGCGGTGCCGCCAAGACCTGGGATACCGCATGAATGTGACCCAATTGTACGATTTCGTACAGCAGACCGTCAAGCCGTGCCGTGGTAAGCGCCTTGTTTCCATGGGATTAGCCATCCGGAACCCTCCGCCTGAGACCACGCCCAGCGGCGTGGATCCCGCTATCCACTGGCCGGGCCACCCATTAGGATACCCCAACGAGCCGGGCCCTGTCGCCGCAGCGTCCCCATGGGCCGACCAGAGGGATCCATGCCAGCGGCGTGCCAGTTGATCCCGATTCCATGTGGAGGTTCCATGCATGCGCCCCACCCTGGCCAAGACCCACCTGCCTTCCGCGGGAGCCTGCCCGCAGGAACATGCCCTCGAGGGGGGCGCCGACTCCTCGCCGCCGCGCTGCCGACCACCGCATTCCTCGCCCCACTGGTCGGATTCCTCGTCCTCCTGGCAGGCACCGCAATGCTGCCCGCCTCACTCGTCTTCGCTCGGTCGGAGGCCCCGCCGCAGTCGTCACCCCAATGGGATGCGGCGCGCATCTTGAGCATCGAGGACCGGCGCGAGGCGCCGTCGGCGCTGCGGGCCTACTTCGCCTCCGCTCGGCCGGAGACCCGCGCCCGCGCCTGCCTGGCGGCGGGTCGAATTGCCGCTCCACCGGAGCCGGCCGAGTACACGCAGCAGGCCGAAGAGGCGATCATCCGTCTTCTGACCAGCGACCCGGTCGCCGAGGTACGGCGCGCGGCCGCTTTCGCCCTAGGATTGCTGCAAACGCCCCGCGCCGGCGCGGGTCTCGCCGGACTTCTGGCGCGGGGCAACGAACGGGACGCGACCGTCCGCGCCGCCGCCGCCGCGGGTCTCGGCCGGTGCGGCCCCGATCCCCACCCCGCGGCGATGCGCGCCGCTCTGCACGACCCCGATCCCCGCGTCGTCCAGGACGCGTTGCTGGCGGTCTGGAAGGGCAGCCGGACGCAGCATCTCGAACGGATCCTCGAGTTGACTCACGCCACGGATGTCGAGACTCGCTGGCGGGCCGCCCATGCCCTGATGCGCAGCCTCGGCGCTCCACCATCGGGCCGCACGCCGGTCGCCCCCGGCGGACGGCTCTCGGCAGGAGAACGTGAGACCGCCCTGGAGCGCCTCCTCGTGCTCGCCGGCGACCTCGATCTGCGTGTGCGGCTACAGGCCCTGCGGGCGCTGGGAGGATTCGGCGACGATGCGGCCGACCGCCGTCGCGCGCGTCCGGTGCTCGAGGCGGGACTCGACGCGGCCGATGCACGCGAGCGCACCGAGGCGATCCGTGCCCTCGGGCGACTGCTGACCGGCAGCAAGGCGGGCTCGGTCCTGGCGCTGCAGGAGGCCCTGCGCGACCCGCACCCACACGTGCGGATTGCCGCGATCCAAGCCGCGGGCGCGATCCTTGAGGCCCCCGCGCTGCTCGAGGCGCTTGAAGAGGCCACGACCACGCCGGCGATCTGGGAGCGGGCGAGCGCCCTGGGCGCCGTCGCCGCGGCGGCCACCGAGGCGGGCTGGCTGGAGCAGGCCGTGCATCTGGTCGAGCTGGGTCAGGCCGACGACGCCTGGCCGGTGCGCTACGCGGCGGCGGAAGCTGCGGGTGCCCTCTGGCGCGCGGCGGGCAGCGACGCGGCGCTGCGTCCGCTCCTGCTCGCGATGATGCGCGCCGCCCTCGACGACGATCCGCGCGTCGCCAAGGGCGTCGTCGCCCCGTGGGTTGCCGCGCAGTCCGAGGCGAGCGACACACTGGAGGCCTTGTGCGCGCGGCTCGATCCGTTGCTCACCCATCGCGATGAGATCCTGCGCGCATTGGTCGTCTCCGCGCTGGCGGAACAGGTCGAGGGTCTCGACCAAGACGCACCCCAGCCCACCGCCGGATCGCGGTGGGCGCCGCTGTTGACCGCCGCGGAACCCCTCGCCTACGACCCGTCGATCGACGTGCGCCTGGCCGCCGTCGATCTGCACGCCGCGTTGCTCGCCACCGGTGCCGCACATGAGGGCGAGGCCGCGTTGCTCGAGATCGCGCGCCACGACCCGGACCGTCTCGTGCGTCACGCGGCGATCACTGCCTTGCGGGAGGCGGGCCGGGAGGCGGCCCTGCGGGCGGGACCCTCCGGCTGTGCGAGCTGTCCGCGCCGGCCGGTGAGGCTCGGCCCCCAGGAAACGGGACGCACCCTGGCCGACTACCGGCAGGCGCTCGCGGAGGCGTCGCGCGTCGACCAGGCGATCCTGGTCACCGGGGATGGCGAGCTGCGCATCCGGCTAAGCGCGGATCTCGCCCCCCTGACCGTGCTCAACTTCGTTCGCCTTGCCGAGCGCGGCTACTTCGACGGAGGGAATTGGCACCGCGTGGTGCCCGACTTCGTCATCCAGGACGGCTGCCCGCGCGGGGATGGCTGGGGCGGACCCGGCCACGCGATCCGCTGTGAGATCAACGCCGCCTCCTACCACCCCGGCACCCTCGGCATGGCGCTTTCAGGCAAGGACACCGGTGGCAGCCAGTTCTTCCTGACCCTCTCCGATCAGCCCCATCTGGATGGCCGGTACACGATCTTCGGTCGGTTGATCGCCGGCGCCGAAGTCATGCAGGCGATCGAGCAGGGCGCCGTGATCGAGCGCGTCGAGATCAGGTACCGGGACTAGCATGGATCGCAGCTACACCGAGGTGCGCCTGGAGATCGAGTCCCCACTCGGCGAGGCAGCCGAACTCGCCTTGATCGAGCTGGGAGCCGCGGGAACCTCCCAGCCGGTCCCTGCCGAACCGGGCGCCGATTGGATCGCGCACCCGGCAAGGGACACCGCGCACTGTGAGGTGACCGGTTACTTCCTGGCCGCCGAGGTCCCGGGCCGGGAAGCGATCCTATCCGCGCTGAAACGTTTTCTGCCACCGGACGCGAGCCTCGGCGTGCTCTCCCGAACGACCGTCGCGGTGGAGCACAAACCCTGGCACGACTGGGCGGGCGAGTCGCGCCGGACATGGCGGGCAACCCAGGTGACCCCACACCTGTGGATTGCCCCGCCATGGGATCGGGACAGCCTGCCGCGCGATGCAGCCGAGTCCCTGATCATCGAACCGGGCGCCGCCTTCGGCGTCGGAACACATGCCACGACCCGCGGATGTCTGCAGGCGATCGAGGCTTGGGCGGCGAGGACCGCGGAGCGAGGCACTGCGGAGCCAGCGACTGTGGAGCCAAGGGCACTCGATGTCGGTACCGGCACCGGCGTGCTCGCCCTGCGCGCAGCCCAATTCGGCGCCCGTCCGGTGATCGCGTTCGACAACGATCCCTTGGCCGCTGCCGCCGCCCAGCACAATGCGCGCCTGAACCAGCTGGCGGAGCAGGTGCATGTCTTCACCGGCACGCTCGCCGCGCTGCGTCCCCGCGCGCGGTTCGAACTCGTGCTGGCCAATCTGCTGCTCAACCCCCTGCTGGCCTTGGCCTCCCGCATCGCTACCCACCTGCAACCGGGGGGCACGCTGATCGCCTCCGGCGTGCGGGTGGAAGACCGCGCCGAGTTGGAAGCGGCCTTCGCCGCTCACGGCTGCCACCCGACGGGCCTGTATGCTGCGGATGACTGGGCAACGGTGATCTTGCGGCGGGAATGGGCTTCGCCCCTTGCAGCACGGCCTGGGATCCTGCGGAAGCGCAGCTAGCAGCCCGTGGCAAAAGTGCCCTATCGGGTCTTGTTGAGTTGATTGGATTGTAGGCGGAGTTATCCTCGGGGTCAGCAGGATTTGATGGGAGGAGGACTCCGATGGCCATGGGGAAGCACCGCAAGAAGCGGCAGAGCGAGTTGTGGATCCCTGCGG
>JAGMBO010000083.1 GCA_023129715.1 Candidatus Eiseniibacteriota bacterium
CTCCCGTCAGATCGAGGATCGCTATGGAGCCTTGCTCGTCGCCCTGGAGAAAGTAGCGTAGACTATTGACCCATTAGGGCTAGTGTCGACTATCGCGCCCCATCCTTGGTTTGTTCCAACGGTTCGCTCAGGACATCAGCCCGTCCCAGCAATTGCCTGCATTCTTCGAACAGCGCGGGTTCATCCACCGTGTATACCCACCACGTCTCCGGGTCGCTCATTATGTCTTCTAGTAGGCTGTAACTGAGCTGCGCCTCCTTGATTCGCCCAAGTCTGAGGAGCGCCATGGTCATGCCAGCCGCATCGCGCGGGACGCTCTCTTGCCCTTGTTGACGTCGCAGCTGATCAGCGCGGGCGAGCGTTGCATTGGCTTCGTCATACAACCGATTCCGATACTGGGCCATGCCAAGCGTGCTCAAGAAGACGAAGTTCTCCGGTTCAGCGGCGACGGCCGCCTCGGCTCCCCGCAACGCGATTTCATAGGATTCGGGATCGCCGCCGGGAGAGCGAACCAAGTTCCAGCTGTCACGGTTGAGCCGCAGCCCCTCGTCACCTATCGCCCGAACCCTCTTGACCGCCTTGTAGCGGAGGCCCGGGTCAAGCGAGTCGTCGATCTCCAAAGCTGCCACGACATTGTCGGCAAACATCATGCGTGCAAGAAGATCGTTGACATGTTCTTGGAACTGGGCCGATGTGTGGAGCAGCAAGTCCAACGCCACCCGAAGCTGCACATCAGTTAGTGAAGTGTTCTCACGAAGCTGCCGGGCTATCGACTTTGCATCAATAGGCCGCTTCCAGAGCCTCTCGACGATAGGTTCCACGGTTGGTCGCGCCGCGAGAATGGCCTGACGCCTCTGATCTCGGATCCGGAATGGCTCCGTGTGCCAGATGTGCACGGTCCCGTCCCGAGACGCCGAGACCAGGCGCTTGCCGTCGGTGTCGAACGCGACAGAGGTGACAAGCCCCTGATGTCCTCGGAGAACACGCAGGTGTTCCCCGGTGTTCGCATCCCAGATGCGCACGGTCTTGTCACGCGATGCTGACGCAAGGCGGCTGCCGTCCGGGCTGAATGCCAGAGACAAGACGTAGTGTTCATGCCCATGGAGAACGGCCACTTCTCTTCCACTGGACGCATCCCAGAGGCGGATCGAATGGTCGTCCATTGGCGCGGATGCCAAGCGCGTGCCGTCCGGGCTAAAGGTCACCGTCATGAGCCGGGCCTGATGCCGAAGAACAAGCAGCTCTTCGCCGGTGGACGTGTCCCATATACGGACGGTCTTGTCATACGATGACAACGCAAGGCGGCCACCGTCCGGGCTGAATGCCACGATCGGCCAATCCGAGCCCTTGGGCACTCGCAGAACCCGCAGTTCTTCACCGGTCGACGCATCCCAAATACGTACTGTCTCGTCGGACGAGGCCGAGGCCAACCACTTGCCGTCTGGGCTGAAGGCAAGAGACTTGACGCCCTCGTCATGTCCTTTCAGGACCAGCAGGCATTCGCCGGTGTTGCCGTCCCAGACACGGATAGTCTTGCCATCCGCCGGCGTCGCCAAGCGCGCGCCGGTCGGATCGAAGGCAATGGACTGGCTCCAATTCCCATGTCCCGTGAGGACGGCCAGCTCCTCGCCAGTCGCTGTGTCCCAGATGTGGGCCGCGTTGTCGGCGCTGTGGTCGGATCCGTTGATCGCTGCCAGGCGGGTGCCGTCCGGGCTGAAGGCCACCGCCTCATAGCACTCATAATGGTTGGCGTGCCCTCTCAGAATCGTCAACCTGCTGGCGGTTGCGTCCCAGACACGCAGAGTGTTGTCTCGCGATCCCGATACCAGGCGGGTGCCATCCGGGCTGAAAGCGACCGACTCAACGTGTCCTTCGTGCCCTCGGAGAACGTCTAGTTCCTGGCCGGTCGACGCGTCCCACAGGCGCACGGTTCTGTCCTCCGACGCGGACGCCAGGAGCTTACCGTCCGGGCTGAATGCCACCGAATTCACAGCGTCTCTGTGCCCATGCAACACGGCCAGCTCTTCGAAAGTAGAGGCATCCCACACACGTACGGTCGCATCTATCAACGCCGCCCCCGCCAGGAGCTTGCCATCCGGGCTGAATACCACAGAAAACACAGCGCCCATACTCCCGGGCAAAGCGCGCAGCTCTTCACCGCTGGCCACGTCCCAGATGCGCACGGCGCCTTCGTATTGGGATGTCGAGGCCAGTAGCGTACCGTCCGGACTGAAGGCAACAGAGAAGATGCGATTCCCGTGCCCCAACAAGACGGCCAGCTCCTCGCCGGTGGACGTGTCCCACAGGCGTACAGTCTGGTCTTGGGATCCCGCTGTCGCCAACCGCGTTCCATCCGGGCTGACCGCCACATATAGGATCTCGTCCTCGTGCCCCCTCATGATTGCCAGCATTTCCCCGGAGGAGATGTCCCAGAGGCGTACGGTCTTGTCGCACGATGCAGAGGCCAAGTGGTTGCCATCGGAGCTGAATGCCACTGACGTGACCACGTCTTCATGTCCTTGCAGGACGGCAAGCTCCTCGAGCGTAGACGCATCCCATAGACGGACGGTTTTGTCCTGCGATCCTGATGCCAGGTATCTGCCGTCCGGGCTGAACGCCACGCCAAAGACTCTGCCCTCATGTCCCCGCAAGACATCCAGGCTGCCTTCGGTCTCGGCATCGAGGTTGTGCCATTCCCAGTTGCGGAATTCGTGCGGTACCGCGGTGAGGTGCCGTCGGACTGCCGAGATCTCGTTCGTGGACAAGGCCGCGTCCGCAGCGGCTATGTTGGCAAGGAACGCCTGCCGTTTGGCATGTTGCTCGGCTTCCATTGCTCGATCGCGCTCACGGTTGGCCTGCACGAATCCGATCGTCGAGACTACGAGTCCCAACACGACCGCCGCTGCTACCAGCGAACCTGCCGCTACCGCAACTCGGTTCCGCTTGACGAACTTCCGTGCCCGATAGGCTACGCTGGGAGGGCTGGCCAGCACTGGTTCGTCTTGAAGGTGTCGATTGATGTCGTCCGCGAATCCAGATGCCGAGGCGTACCGCCGAGTCCGATCCTTCTCGAGCGCCTTCATCACCATCCAGTCAAGATCCCCGCGCACCAATCGCGTCAACCCGCCCGGATCGGTTCTGCGATGTTTCGCGACGTCTGTGAGACTACCGCCGAGCGTGCTGAGACGTGTCGATGGTTTCGGAGGCTCCTCCTCGCGGATAATTCGCTGAACCTCCCCGTAGCCCGCCTGACGTAAAGCCTCGACATCGAACGGTGTCGTGCCGGTGAGTAATTCGTACAGCAAGACACCGAGCGAGTAGATGTCGCTACGTGTATCGACGTCCAGACCGCTCATCTCCGCCTGCTCAGGACTCATGTACGCTGGCGTGCCGATGAACTGGCCGTACTGCGTGAACAGGGTCTTCTCTGTCAGACGCTGGTGGGTGGCCTTCGAGATCCCGAAGTCGATCACCTTAGGCACCGGCTCCCCGTCGTGCAGCGTCACCATCACGTTCGACGGCTTGATGTCACGATGGATGATCCCTCTCTGATGCGCGTGCTGCACTGCACCGCACACTCTCATGAACAAACCGAGGCGCTCGCGGGTGCTCAACCGGTTGGTATCGCAGTACTTGGTGATGGGAATGCCCTTGACCAGCTCCATTACGAAGTAGGGGCGGCCGGTCTTGGTGGCACCAGCGTCGAACACTCTGGCGATATTCGGATGCTCCATCATGGCCAGTGCTTGACGTTCGGCCTCGAAGCGGGCGATGACCTGCTTCGTGTCCATGCCCAGCTTGATGATTTTCAGCGCCACGCGGCGGCGCACCGGCTGGTCTTGCTCCGCCATGTACACTGAGCCGAAGCCGCCTTCGCCAATGAGTTGGAGGAGTTTGTAGCGACCGATCTTGGTGCCGGGCCCGTCAGTGAGGGAGGAGCTGGCTTCTGTTGCTGTGGTTTGCGTTGGTTCGTCGAGGAAGCTCCCCACATTCTCGTGGGCCTGGAGGAGAGCTTCAACCTCTGCGCAGAGACGGTCGTCTCCGTGGCAAGCGCGTGCGACATAGCTCGAGCGCTGCTCTGCCGGCTGGGAAAGTGCGTCGTTGAAGATCTGTTTCACCCGATCCCAAGTGTATCCAGGCATGCTCCTACCTCCGTTAACGATCCTCGGCGAGATTCCGGTAGAGCCATGCACGTGCGAGTGCCCATTCGCGGCGAACCGTTCGGTCAGTCACACCAAGAAGGGCCGCCGTCTCGTGGACGCTCAACCCCGCGAAGAATCGGAGCCGGACGATCCTTGCCATTCTCTCGTCTCGCTCCTCTATGCGCTGAATCGCCTCGTCGACGGACAGGATTTCTTCGATGGGGGTGTCTTTTCCGGCCAGGTTGACCGAGTCGAGGGTGATGCGCTTCCAGTCGCCACCCCGTTTCTGGCGACCCCGCTTTCGGCCGTGCTCGATAAGGATTCGTCTCATCGATTCGGCGGCGGCAACGTAGAAATGGGCCCGGGTCTCCCAGGTTGTGTCACCTTGACCGACGAGCCTGAGATACGCCTCGTGAACGAGTGCTGTTGGCTGGAGTGTGTGATCGGGGCGCTCGGCGGCCATCATCTGGGCTGCGCAGGCGCGAAGCTGCATGTAAATGAGGGGGAGCAGTTCGCGAGCAGCGGTCGGGTCGCCCGCGGTTGCGCGATCGAGGAGACGGGTGAAGTCGTGTGAGGATCCCGGCACGTGGAGTCTCCCTGACAGGTGCACTGGACTCGATTCTGAGGTAGATCTCGATTCTGACTCGGGTGGCTAGGAGAATGCTAGCAGAATGCTATTGACAAGGTTCTCGGGAGAGCCAGGAAGTATACGTGTCCATCCCGAGAATCCGTCCACCGCCCTAATCGTGGACTAGATCGGCCAGATCAACGCTGCTGTCGGGGCCGGGTTTTTCAGGAGGGCCGCGCCCTCGCCCCTCGCCCGTCTCGGGGGGGGCGAGGTGGGGGGGGCGAACGCGGGGCGGGAGGCATACCTGGTGCAGCGGGTGTCAAGCCCATCGATTCGGCTGATTCTCGGACCGGAGCAACTCCAGCGGTTGAAGGGCGATGCCGCTTTCGGGACCCACAACTCTTGAAGCCTGATTGGCGGAGCATGCGACCGTTACCCACACGGGTACAGGTTCGTACTCGTCTCGGGGAGGTGAGGGGAGGTGGGGGCTCCGCAGGCGGCGTGAGTGGGTGACGGATGGGCCGGTGCCGGGGGCCGACGAACCCGCGCATATCCCGCACGGGGGCAGATAGTTGCGAGGGAGTGGGTCGGGTCGGGTTCTCTGGTCTCGGCTCTCGATTCGCAGTCAACGCCGCCAACCCACGGGTTCCTCGCCGGACCGCCCCAAGTTCTCCGCGCTCCCCGTTCTTAAGGCCGAAGTGGTTGACGCTCACCACCGTCTCGGGGGGTGAGGGGAGGGGGCGGGAGCTCGGGGCCGCAGCCTGAGAAGCTGAACGGCGTGGCGAACCAAGCCATGATGCTGGTATCCTGGTGTTGCTCGACTGCGGACCGGGAAGCTGAGATGTGAGGATCGTGGCGCAGTTGCTTCGGAGGCAAGCGGGACCTCTGACAGCTCAGTGTGTGCGAACGCGCCCGCTAGACAACTCTAGGAACAACAGGCCGATCGAGTTCTCGGGATGTACAGGGTCCGGAGAATACAATCACCTGCGGCCACGTGCCTCGCGGGAGCAAGAGTCTGGTAGGGCATATGGACTATTGGCTCGATAAGTGTCCTTGGTGCCACTTGATACCCGTTGAAGATCACGAGGTGCCCAGTTCCTTCCCGCCGGAGGAAAGGGTTCCCGTTGATTGCCATCACTGCGGTGCGCGGCTGTGGGCCGTCATTCTTGCTGGCAGTCAGGGGAGCCGACCTCGTGTTGTATTTCTGCTTAGACGAGACGAGTAGAACTCCGGCATCGTTCCGCCAGCGGTTTGTGGTAGCGACCGCATGCTTCGCGAGGGAGGTGCAGGGCAGATGGAGGCATCAGACGACGGGTGGTCGGAGGGGCCAGGCTCCACCTACCGACGCTTGCCTCACCTGGCGCGCCCGACAGCGCCCGGCCCTCGCCCCTCGCCCGTCTCGGGGGGGGGAGGGGGGGGGCGAAGTCGGGGCACGGCCTTGGCAAGAAACGAGTCAAGCCCGTCGATGAAGCGCAGGGAATACGCGTGCCGCTTGCTCGGCGCGGCGACCGGGCTTTTGGCACTCAGCTCTTCTTAGATGTCACCGCGCAGAATGTGGACACCCGCGACACGACCCGAAGGCTGTTGCACTTCGGGCAGCGGATCCGTTTCGACTCGCGCTCGCCGATCGACATCATTACTGCGAACTTCTTTCCGCATTTCTTGCAGGCAAATTCATAGGTTGGCATGATCCCACCCTCAGCGTCGGTAACACCGTACGCAGACCACAACATCGACTGGCACCGCCACCCACCGTTCCCGCGTCGGCAACCTCAGGCTACCATACGCACCGACCTGCCCCCTCCGGAAAACGTATCCGCTGCCCTCATAGTGCCTTGCCCGGCTGGGGCGAGGAGGTCGGTGCGCGACCCTCGCCCCTCGCCCGTCTCGGGGGGGGCGAGGGCAGGGGGGGGGACTCGGGACGAGAGGCGTCCTAAGCCCGTCGATTCAACTGATGATTCGATTGAGGCAACTCCAGCGTTTGGTGGCCGATTGGAGTTTTCGGGACCCACACCCCACTCTTCGTACCACGTTCAAACTTACACCGCCAAGGCCACAGGAACGGGCCGGATGGCCTCCGGTGCTGGCCGGTCGGTAGCCTAGAGAACTGTGGGGTCGGATCTGATTATGCTCCCGCCGCCATCGCGCCGCCAGCTGTCCGTCCCGCGGGCCCCATCAGCAGGCCACATCCCGCTTTGCCCAACTGGGTCAAGGATGGCGTTGGCCGCTTCTCAGTCCAGAGCAACTTCCGTAGTTGAAGGGCGATGGAGTTCTTGGGACCCACAACGAACTCCCCTTGACAGCCATCAGATCCCGCGGTAGCTTACGCTACCAGCCCCACCGGCGCCGCGACCGGCCCCGCATCGGCCGAATACCCCGACGGGCCTACGTCTTGGCTGGTGTTCAGGAGCCTTCGATGGCGCATCGCAGCCTCGATCGCACCGATTCCTCGGATCTAACCCCCTATGCGCCTCACCAGGCAAACGATTGCTTCACTACTCATACGTCGAATGCTCTAGAGAATCGCAAGAGACGCGTTTCATCAGATGCCGCCTCTCGAGAGCAATCAAGCAGTCCGACTCCTGAGCAGCGAAAGCCTGCTTGCATTCATGACGGGACAACTCAAGCCATCGCTCTTCTACTGTCGTCGCACAAGCAAGGAAAGGAGCCTGAGCAATGACCCATCCACGTTATGAAACACTGCTCAGAACATTATTGGACCTTGCTGGAGTCGAAATAGACGGCAAGAACCCCTGGGATATCCAAGTGCACGACGAACGCTTCTACAAACGTGCAATCTCGGAGGTGGAACTCGGTATCGGCGAATCGTACATGGACGGCTGGTGGGACGTCGGGAAAGTCGATGAGTTGGTCTTTCGTCTCGTAAGAGCGGACTTGCAGAGGAAAGTACGCCGGAATTGCAGAGTCGCCCTGCAGCTTGCCGGATTCTGGCTGACAAACATACAAGCGCGTCACCGGTCGTTTCAAGTCGGCCAAAGACACTATGACCTCGGCAACGAGCTTTTCCGCACTATGCTCGATCAGCGCATGAATTACAGTTGCGCCTATTGGAAAGACGCCGATACTCTCGACGAAGCACAGGAGAGCAAGCTCGAGCTGATTTGCAGGAAACTGGATCTCCAACCCGGAATGACAGTTCTCGATATCGGCTGCGGCTGGGGGGCCTTCGCTAAGTATGCCGCCGAGAAGTATGGTGTGCGAGTGGTAGGTATTACGGTATCCAAGGAGCAGATTGAACTCGGCCATGAACTTTGCAGAGGTTTACCCGTCGAATTCAGACTGACCGATTATAGGAATCTGAACGAGAAGTTCGATAGACTAGTCAGCGTAGGAATGATCGAGCACGTCGGCTACAGGAATTACAGGGAGTATTTCCAGATAGCTGCTAGATGCTTAGAGGACGATGGAATCCTCCTTCTTCAGACAATTGGTGAGATCCGTTCTGTAAGAAGCACCGATGCATGGACGCACAAGTATATTTTTCCGAACGGGATGCTCCCTTCCATCGCCCAATTGAGTAAAGCCGTCGAGGGTCTATTCGTTATTGAGGACCTACATAATTTCGGCAGCGATTACGATAAGACGTTGATGGCGTGGTACAAGAACTTTGCCGAAGGCTGGGATCGAATTATACACGACTACGGCGAACGGTTTTGCAGGATGTGGGAGTACTTTCTCCTATCGAGTGCAGGTTCTTTCCGTGCAAGACATAATCAAGTGTGGCAGATTGTTCTTACGAAAAGCGGCTTGTTGGGGGGATATAGTTCAATTAGGTAGCAGTGCGCGAGTTCGTTCTGATGTTCCGCGAAGCGGACGCGTGCATCAGCTGCATCGGAAGCTGCGTTGGCCGCGGGGTTTTGTGTGCCCGAGTTGTGACGCGATGGGGCAGGGGTGGCGGCAGAGGCGGGTGACCTAACCTGTCCGTCCCGAAAAATCCATCCGTCGCTCTCGCGTGGGCTGGTGCGGCGATGATCGCCGAGTTGCCGTGGCAGGCGCAGCCAAATAGGTTGGCTGGGGTGATGAGACGGGTGGGCGGTGGAGCTGTACCTGTCTGAGGTGGGGAGAGGTGTGGTCCGACTACGAAGACAGGGACCCGATGAGTGGGGCGTCGCGACTTCAGGCCGCAATGCGTTCGTAGTGATGGTGAAGACCGACAACCTCAGGAATCTCGATCACGGCCCCACGATGGACGGCGTGGGCTTCCCGAGGCTCGAGGCAGTGCATATCGAGGGCGTGACCGCCTTCCTGGTCTTCTGAGCCTGGCCCGCATCCGCGGGCTCAACAATCAGCGCCTGCCTCTTCCCTCGACTCCAGAATGCCATGACGTCCCTCCATTCCCTCATCTTGTCCAGTTTCGGAATGGAGAACATGTCAACCAATTGATCGGGGAAATCACGGACAGGATTAGTTAGACGCTACACTCGATCCTATCAGCACTGACGATCCCGTACAGCGTTTTATACCAGTGCTTCCCGGAAATCAAGACATGTCTGAGGACGGGCAGATGGAGAGGCATCGGCAACCGTAGTCCGCCAGAACTCCATCGCGTGATCTCCCGAGCCAGGTCAGGGGTCCATCGGGTGTCCGTCCCGAGAATCAGTCCGTCCGCCGCCCTAATCGTCGACTAGATCGGCCAGATCAACGCTGCTGTCGGGGCCGAGTTTTTCACGAGGGCCGCGCCCTCGCCCGTCGCCCGTTTCGGGGGGGCGAGGGGGGGGAGGGGGAACTCGGGCGGAAACAACAGCGGGCACGCCGCCCACTCAAGTCCGTCCATCGCGCTGGTTCTCCGTCTGGCCCAACTCCGGTAGTTGAAGGGCGATGGAGTTCTTGGGACGGACAGGATGCTCGGGATCGGAGGACTCCAGTGATTGCGCAGAGCAGAGTGGCGAGCCAAGCCATGATGCTGGTATACTGGTATCCGCGAGAGTTAACGGGGATCGTGAGCCGAGAAGCTCGCGGAGCGGCTCCCCGATTGGCAAGTGAGAACTGTAACAGGCCATTCGCGGCTGTCGCTACTCCTAGACAACTTCCGGGATTGCAGGGCGATGGAGGTTTCGGGACCCACAGGCGGCGCACGCGCTGGTGCAAACCGCAGTAGTGCTTGCCGGCGAGCGAGACTGAGCCTCAGAGACCAGAGAGGCAGACCGCATCTCGCCGCTCATTCCTGATGAGCAAGAAACCTTCTGACTTCAGTAAGAAACGATTCAGGCTTCTCCAGCAGCAGGAAGTGTCCCGCGCCGGCAACCGCCACCAGCTTGGCATCGGGAAACGCATCTACGTAGTCAGCCGCGATACCTTCGTTCGCATAATCGCAGTCGCCACGAAGCACCAACACGGGAAACTGAGCCGCCACCAATCCGTCGAGATGATCCGACAACTCGTTCTTCAGGCTGAGTCTAATCATCTGAGCGACGCAGAGATTGAGGAATGGCTCGGAGTGGGCTGACAGAACGTCCGGGTTGCAGACCGCCCCCGGCGAGAGGGCCGTCAGGAGGGCGGCTCCATACCGCTCGGCTTCAGCTTCCGGCAGAAAACGGAATGCGGCTTGCGGATTGACACGTAGCAGCAACATCGCTGCGACGAAGCGAGCATCGAGGACATCGTTGAACGCGCGCTCTTGGTCGTCGGTAATGCGGTCGCGGGCGCTTCCCCTTTCGCGGTTGGCCCAGTCTGCCAGGCGAAGGGGCCCCGGTGACACAAGTACGGCGGCCGAGATCTCCTGCGGATACTTTGCCGCATACCGGGCGATCAGCTGTGCTCCCCAGGACTCACCGATCAGCACTGGCCGTTCCCAGCCTAGACGTTGTCGCAGGATTTCCAGATCAACCACTTGTCGAGCCGCGGTGTAGTCTTCGGGATTGGCCAGGCGTGCCGACAGACCACAGCCGATCTGATCGTACAGACAGACGTCGAATCCTGCGTCGGCGAGAGGGGACAGCGCGGCAGCGATTGGATCATTCGTTACTGCATTCGCACCAGGGCCACCGTGCACGAAAATCACCGCACCACGCGGGACCGCTGTGCGGGCCGAAAAGACCCGGCACGCGAGACGACTTCCGGTCGTCAGTGACTCGAACCGGACCCAGCTGCGATCGACTGGGTTCGGCTCGTCGAATCCAGGGGACCGGAACAGAAAGACCACGCCTGCAACCGTGAGCAGAAGCGCCGTGAGCGATCCCAGCGAGACGGTGAGACACCGCCGATGATTCCTTGCGAACCACCGTCCCAACAGGTGCGCCAAGCCACCCGTTACAAGCCCGCCGGCCACCACTGCGCCGATCCCCAGTGCCACGGGATCGGTGAGAACAAACGCCAGGCCAAGAAAGGCCGCCATTCCGCCGACGATTCCCACCATCGCCGCAAGCAAGAGCAGAGTTGATCCCAGCGTCCACTTCAGGATTGCGATCATCCGCCATCCCCCTCCCGCACGCCTTCTGCGGGTAACACAATCGACGTCCGGTGCCAGAAAGGTGGCCCCACTGCGGCAAGGGCCGGCAGCAGGAGCTCCGGCACTCAGAGCGCACCCTCCGCCCTTCTCACAATTCCACGACTGCGAGGAGCATCGACGTCTTGCTGCCGAGACATCGAGGCAATGCCCCTCGCTCTACCTCATACGCAAGAACCAGCCCCCCTGGTTCGCACTTGTTCGATCCTCGCCCTAGTGTCCTAACTCCCTGGAATCGGCCTAGGTCGTGAGCTGCACTCTCGGCCGCCGATCGGCCTATCCATCCCGAAAGGCGCGCCACGAAGGCGCTGAAAGGTCGGGTTGACCGACTGACAGCAGCCATGCTGCATGGAAGATGGGGCTTGGCCCCCCGCCCCCCCGGGGACCGGGTTGCAGGATCAGTTCTCAGACCACCCGGTGCTACGTGGGGATGAGATCCCGGGTGGTGAGCGGACCGGGAGAAGGCGGGGAAGACAGGAAGATCCTACGGGCCACGGCGCCAGTCCTCGACCTGACCAAGCCTTGACGCGCACTACGCATCCTACTAGGCTGAGAAGTACGAGACCGTACCCGATGTCACGACCGTCGGCGGTTACGCGATGTCGGCGAGGAATGGCGAGAGGGCCCTGGAGGTGTGCGATGCGCTTCAGTAGCACGAGCGTTCTGCTACTGGCCAGCCTGTCTGTGCTCCTGCTGACCGCTTGTGAAAGCGCTGATCCGGTGGGCAGCAAGAACAACGGCGGGGACGGCGTGGTGACGCCCGAAGCCTTTGCAGAGCGCGTGTCGGCCACCAACGAGTTGGCCTTCAATCTCTACCACCGCCTGGCCGGAGGTGACGACAACCTCATGGTGTCGCCCCACAGTATCGCGGTCGCCTTTGCCACGGTCTATGCGGGGGCCCGGAGTACCACGGAGGAGGAGATTGCCGAGGCCCTGTGCTTTCCTTGTCCGCAGGGTGGTTTCCACAGCGCCATGCAGGCTTTGAACGACAGCCTGACGAGCCGCGGTCGCGATCAGGGCGCCGACGTTTTCAAACTCAACATTGCCAACAGCTGCTGGGGGGATGAGGACTGGCATTATGAGCAGGCCTATCTGGACACGCTGGCGCGATTCTATGGCGCGCCGATGCGTCTCGTTGATCTAGCCGGTCAGCCCGAACAGGCTCGCCTGGCGATCAATCAGTGGATGGCCGATCAGACCGAGGACCGCGTGCCGGAGCTGATTCCCCCAGGCGCTCTCTGCGGTGGAAGCTATCTCGTGCTGGCCAACGCCATCTACTTCCGTGCTTGCTGGCTGAAGCAGTTCAAAACCGAGTACACGCACGACGAAGGCTTCATGCTGCTGGACGGCACCACAATTCAGGTGCCGACCATGACGGGCATGGACGAATTCGACTACTGCAGCGGCGACGGGTATCGCGCGGTGGACTTGGCCTATGTCGGCGAGCAGGTGTCCATGTTGGCCGTCCTGCCCGACTCCGGGCAATTCGCAGCCTTCGAGGCCGGGTTCGACGAAGCTCGTCTGGAAGAGATCCAGGCTCAGCTCGTACCAACCGACATCTTCATCCAACTGCCGCGCTTTTCCTTTGAGACGCCGCTTGATCTCAAAGAGACGCTGACGGCGATGGGAATGACGGAAGCCTTCGGCGTGGGGGCCGATTTCACAGGCATGGATGGCACCGACGACGGAATGCCCTGGATCAACGGAGTGTGGCACCGGACCTTCATCTCGGTTGACGAGTACGGGACCGAAGCCGCTGCCGGCACCGGCATCGAAATGTACCTTTCGATCATGCCCTACTTCTCTGCCGACCGGCCCTTCCTGTTCGTCATTTGCGACCGTCCGACAGGCACGGTTCTTTTCATGGGGCGAGTCCTCGATCCGCGAGGGTAGCAGAGGCGCTCAACACTGTCCTTGGCCGAGAGGTCGTCCACCCCGCGGAGAGGGCCGAAGGAGCGGGCAATTGGATATCCATCCCAGTGACCGTCCCTCCCGAAAAGCGCGCCACGGTGGAAGCTTCCATCCGACACAGCCTTGCCCGCAGCGTCCCTTTTCCTTGTCCAATTCAGAATCCCGGGTCAATTGCTGAACAGCAGAGAGTGGCGGGCAACACCATGATGCTGGTATTCTGGTGCTGACCGACGCTTGACCAGGTGCACGGGCTCAGAGAGTGTGGAGGGACACATGCGAATCCCTAAGGGTTTCTGCGCCATCGGTCTCGCGTTGCTGATCTTCTCGATCTCGGCGTGCGATGACGACTCAGGCCCGACCCCGGACACATCCCCACCGGCAGCGGTGACGGATCTTTGCGTCACGGCGACGTCCGACTCCTCGGCAGTCCTGGCATGGACTGCCCCTGGAGACAATGGTATGGACGGGCAGGCATCTACGTATGATATTCGATACTCGACGGACAGCGATTCCCTGGCAGCCTGGGCGGACACGTCCATGGTCGTCGTCTCAGTCCCCAATGCGCCGCCGCCCAGTTCTCCGGGCAGCACAGACACAGTCAGGATCAGCGGCCTCACGCCGATTACCTCATACTACTTCGCCTTGAAGACAGCCGATGAGGCCTCGAACTACTCGGATCTCTCCAACATTGCCGACACCTTGACGACAGGAAACAGGCCGCCCACTGCTTGCATTGGCGCCGATCCTACGACTGGGGCCTATGGAACCCCCATTACGTTCGATGCTGCCTGCACGAACGATCCGGACGATCCGTTTGGCAGTCTGTTCTTCCAATGGGACTGGCAGGGGGATGGGACTTTCGACGCCGAGGCAACCGGAGACCCCAACGCTGTTCATCAGTTTTCTGAGCCCGGATCACACCAGGTTATCCTCCGCGTCACAGATCCTCATGGCGCTAGTGACACCGATTCCGTGGAGATCTATCAGTCTCCCTTTGCGCTACGCGACTCACCTGAGAACGTCATGCACAACCTCAAGATGGCATATGCTGAGCGGGCTGTCGCCGAGTACGAGAGCCTGCTGGCGATTGATTTCACCTTCTTGCTCTGCCAAGAGGATGCCTCCCAACCCGGGATGCCCGACTTCTGGGGGCAACAGGACGAGATCGGGATCCACATGAACATGTTCGACTCCGACCGCGTGCAGACCCTGACGCTGAGCTTCGATTCCTGGGACCGCGTCTTCGATCCGACCGATGGTCTCTGGACGATCACGATCATCAATGTGCGGCTGCGCCTCTATGGAGAGACACCGGGGAACGAGGGTGAGGGGCCCGAGGAATACAAGGTCGACAGAGGAACCTCTAAGTTCTGGTTCCGCGAGAATGATTGGACAGAACCCGGCACAGAATCGAACGTATGGACGATTGTCAAGTGGGAGGATGAGCCCATTGGCACATCGCTTCTTGTGCATGAAGGACGTCCATCACAGTTTACGAGCTGGGGAGCTGTGAAGAACATGTTCAGGTAAGAATCGCGGAGTGGTTCCCCGGCGGGCAAGTGGGATTCTCGACAGGCCGTTCCCGCAGACCCCCTTGCGGCCCGCGTCAGCCAATGCCCTGGTGGAGATCCAAGCGCAGGGAATCACTTGCTCGAGGCGAGAGCCACCACCGAGACGATCACTGCCACCACGGTGCCCAGGGGGGTCAGCAGGCTGGCGATCTTGTGGGATCGGCGTTCCGGCACCCAAATGCGCTCGCCCGCCAGCAGCGTGTCGGTGGGCGCCAGCGGGATCTCCGCACCCTGGGCATCGAAGCGCTTCCAGTCCTTGCTGCGTCCGATCGCACTCGGGCCTCCCGCGAGGAAGACGTAGTCGGCGGCGCGCTGTCCCGGCAGGAAGGGATAGACGCCCGGGCGGCCAACGGCTCCGCCGACGGCAATCCAATCGTGGCAGAAGGGAATCTCGATGACATCGGCGGCTGCCAGGGCCGTCTCTGGGAGATCCTTCCGCGCGACCCACCGCCGCGCCTCCCCCGGGCGCAACAGCCAGACCCCGAGATCACACGTCTGGTCTCCCGGCCAGCCGGACGCCCGCAGGGCGAAATCGAGCCGGTCGCCGGTGCGGAAGGGGATCAATCGGCTCTCTGTCTGGAATGGCCGGTCGAGCAGGCGGCCGGCGGTCGCGGCGCCGCCGTCGGGGGCGAAGACCCCTCGCACGCGGAAGCCGGCGCGAGTCGCGGGAACATGGATGTGGTCTCCAATGTGCAGGCGAGGATTCCCATCGATGCGTCCATCGACGAGCCAGGCCAGCACGTCGTGGCATGTCGTCTCCCCGGAGCGGCGCAGCTCGACATGGCGCGCATCCGCGCTCGCGAGAAATCCCCCCGCGCGGGCGATCCAATCGCAGAGTCGGGATGTCGCCGGGAGCGTGTGGCTGCCTGGGGAGGCGACCTGCCCGGTGACCGGGATGCGCAAGAGGCCCGGGCGGACCAGGGCAAGCGAGATCGAGGAGTGCGGGTAGGCCTCCGCGGCGGCCGCCGCCAGGGTCGTCCGCGCCTCGGCGAGCGTCGCCTTCCCGACGGATACGGCTCCGATCGAGGGGACCACCAGCATGCCGTCGGCGGTAACCCGCAACGCCAGGGTCAGGTCGACCGCGCCCCCGATCGAGAGGATCAGCTCGTCGCCCGGCGCTAGCCGGTAGCTCCGCGGGTCGACCAGCTCGCTCAGCCCGACCTCGTCACGGTTCGGCCCCCATGCTGCGGTCTTGCTCTGGTCCTCACCGACATGGAGGCGAGGGCTGGAATGCGGCGGTTGAGCGTAGATGGATTGGGCGGCGCAGGGTCGGGCGAAGCCCCCGCAGACGGCCCAGAAGAAGGCGATGCCGATGATCGTCGCCGGGCCCCGGCATCGCCGGGCCAGATCGTTGACGGCTGCGCGCATCGTCATCCTTTCGTCCCGCCGGCTGCTCCCGGACGCCCTGAGCAGGGGAGGCCTCGGACACCTGAGGTAGATGCAGTCTCATGGAGGGAGCCGGATGGCGTCAAGGGGCGATCCCGAGTTGCTCTCCACAGCCCGTGCGCTGCTGCTCGATCCGGGGGCGGGACCGGGGGCCGGATGGTCCTCCGGCGGAGGGCCGGCCGGCAGACACAGATTCGGAACGCGGTCTAAGTCGCTTCGCACGAGTTTCGGCCCATTGGGCTGTGCCGAATCGCGCGAGGTGATTAGTGCGCTGTTCGGGAAGGGAGCCAGCGGACCAACGCCGCCCGCAAGGCCGGGACCGTGATCGGCTTGCCGATGTGATCGTTCATGCCGGCCATCCGGCACCGTTCCATCTCTTCCGGCTCGGTGTGGGCGGTAATCGCCAGGATCGGGATCTGTCCGCGCTCGCCATGCAGCGCGCGGATCTCGCGAGCGGCCGCCACGCCGTCCATGACCGGCATTTCGCAGTCCATCAGAATCAGATCGTAGGGGAACATGGCGAGCATCTCGACCGCCTCGCGGCCATTGGCGGCCACGTCCGCCCGGCAGCCGATCTTCTCGAGCATCATCACCGTCACGCGCTGGTTGAGCGGATTGTCCTCCGCCACCAAGACGCGTCCCCGGATCGGGGCCTTGTCCGCGGCTGCGGTGATGGGGGCCTCTGCCGCAGGGGGCGCGAAGAGCTCCGGACGATCGCACAGGGACTCCTTCGCCTCGACGGAACAGGGGAGCGGCAGGGTGAACCAGAAGGTGGAGCCCACGCCGAGTTCGCTCTCGGCGCCGATCTCTCCGCCCATCAGACGAACCAACTCGGCGCAGATCGCCAGGCCCAATCCGCTGCCGCCATACCTGCGCGTCGTCGAGGCGTCAGCTTGGGAGAACTTTTCGAAGACGGCCGTCAGCTTGTCCTCGGCGATCCCGATGCCGGTGTCCCGGACGGTAAAGCGGAAATCGGCACGGCCCGGCGAGCACATCTCACTATGCACCTCGACACGGACGCTGCCCTGGCCGGTGAACTTGATCGCATTTCCGAGCAGATTGGTCAGGACCTGACGGATCCGCCCGCTGTCGCCGACCACGCTCCGCGGAGCGTCCGCATCGTACTCCAGCTCCAGGGCGAGGCCCTTCTGTTGTGCCTGGGGGGCGAAGAGAGCGACGGCTTCGCGCAGCGCGGAACACAGGTCGAGGGGTGTCGGCTCGAGCGTGAGCTGCCCGGCTTCGATGCGCGAGATGTCTAGGATGTCATTGATCAAGGAGAGCAGTAGATCGCCCGCCTCCTGGGCCATCTCGACATGCTTGCGCTGCTCAGGGCTCAACCGGGTATCGAGCAGCAAGCCGGAAATGCCGATGATGACATTCATCGGCGTGCGGATTTCGTGGCTCATGTTGGCCAGGAACTCGCCCTTCGCGCGGCTGCTCGCCTCGGCAGCTTCCATGGCCTGACAGAGCTCGATCTCCGCTTCTTTCCGGTCACTGATATCGAAGATGATGCCGCGCACCCCCGCCGGGCGGCCATGCCGGAAGATCGGCGTCGAGCGAGCAAGTATGGGGAAGGTCCTGCCGTCTGTGCCCACGGCCCGGTACTCGTAGCTCTCGGCCGCCTCGCCGCGCATGACCTTGGCGATGTCCCGCATTAGCCGCTCGCGATCCTCGGGCACGAATATCTCTTGTACGTTGAGGCCGCGGGCGAAGTCCTCGGCCGTGTAGCCGGTGGTCCTGAGCCCCTGGCGGTTGACGAAGGTCACCCGGCCTTGAGTGTCGATCTCGTAGACGATTTCCGGCAGCAGCTCGGCCAGCTCGCGGAAGCGCTCCTCGCTCTCACGCAGCTCCTCCTCGGCCCTGACGCGCGCAATGATCCCCCCGAGCTGGGTCGCCAGCGCCTCGAGTTGCGCCCGCGTGTTGGCGGGGATCTCATCGTCGGTGTGGGAGGCGACATTGAGGATCGCGATCAGGGAAGCACCTTGGAGGATCGGGATCACGGTGATGGCCTGCAGTCGTTCGATCACGTTGCGAGGGGAGGGGTGAGGGAGAAGATCGTCGTAGCGCGCATGGATCGGGTGTCCCTTGGCGACCAGCTTCATGTGTGGCGAATCGGAACGGAAGCGCTTCGCCTCTTCAGCGAATCGGGGAGAGAGCCCCCGATGGGCGGCCATATCACAGTTGCCATCTTCGTCGACCAGGTAGACGCCCCCGCAATCGATGCCCTCGAGTTGGGTCGCCAGTTCCAGCAGCCGGTTCAGCGTCTCCTCGAGATCACTCGATGCGGCGGCAGCGATGCCCACGTCTCGCTGGAGCGCCAACGCCCGCTCGGCCCGCTGCCGGGCCTCGTTGGTCATGGCCAGGGCGAGCTGGTCGGCGATGCCCCCGGTGAAGATGACCTCATCGGAGGACCAGCGCCGCAGGCTGCCGACCTGTTCGTGGCAGATGACACCGACCACCTCGCCGGAGAGCCTGATCGGTGCATCGAGCATCGAGTAGATGCCGAGGGGGACGAGATAGCCCTCGGCGAACTCCAGGGTACGGGGATCCCGGCGCGCATTGGAGGCATCGAGGACGCGGCTTGCCTGCAGGGCTTCGAAGTACTTCGGGTATTCCCTGGCGTGGAGGGTCAGGCCGGCGCTGTGAGTGGCGGCGGGCAGCTCGAAGAGATCGAGACAGCGCAACTCGGACCTGTCGTCGTTGAGAAGCCAGACACTGACGCGATCGACCTCGAGTGCCTCGGCGGCGATCGCCGTGATCGCCTGCGCCGCGCCGCTCACGTCGCCGGTGGTGACCGAGGGATGCATCGCCACCGCGACGAGGGCCGCCTGCTGCCGCCGGACGCGTTCGAGGAGGGTGCGCCGTCCGCCGGCGCGGCGCGCGCGTGGCGGACGCCCCTTGCGCGTCTGGTTCTGAGCAGACATCCGGTTCCTCCGGCTGGAAGCAACAATTGGTCCGTGCCCGGCGAGAACTGAATCGCTAGGTGTTGTCTCCAGTTCATCTTCGGCCATGGCGGGCCGTTTCTTTGGCGAAGGTTCTTGGGGGGGCGGGCGGATTCGGGCGCGCGCGGGGGGGGGGACACGCTTCCGGGGCACCGGGAGGCCCGTCGCGCCCGATGGCCGATAAATCACTGGACACGCAACCTGCCTATTGGCTTATCATTGCGCCGGTTTCCCCCCGGCGGTGGTCTCTGCCGGGGCTGAGGTGTTGTCTGAGGTCCAGATTCGGGAGACGTTGCATCTTCGGCCATCCGTCCCACCAGTGGAACTCTCGGGTGTGATCGCAAGAAGGGGGAGTCGTGACCGCGCATCGCGGCACGCTTCCCGACGATCCCGTTCTGCAGCGGGTCCGGCGCGCCGATGCGCGCGGGGCAGGGGGCAACTGCCGGCTGGAGCGTAGGCGCGGCAGCGGCCTGCAGTCAGAGGTTCAGGTATGGAACAGGGACTCCAATACATCCGCAACATCGGGATCAGCGCCCATATCGACTCGGGCAAGACGACGCTGACCGAGCGGATCCTCTATTACGCGAAGCGCATCCACCGCATGCACGAGGTGCACGGTCGCGACGGTGTCGGCGCCACGATGGACTCGATGGAGCTGGAACGCGAGCGGGGGATCACGATTGCCTCTGCGGCGACCCATGTCGAGTGGGACGGCCACCAGATCAACGTAATCGACACGCCGGGCCATGTCGACTTCACGATCGAGGTCGAACGGGCACTGCGTGTCCTCGACGGCGCGGTCCTCGTCCTATGCGCGGTGGCAGGTGTGCAGTCCCAGTCGATCACTGTCGATCGCCAGATGCGCCGCTACCGGGTTCCGCGGCTCGCCTTCGTCAACAAGTGCGATCGCGCGGGCGCCAATCCGATGCGGGTCACCTCGCAGCTGCGCGAGAAACTGCACCACAACGCGGTGATGATGCAGATTCCCCTCGGATTAGAGGCGGACCACGTCGGTGTCATCGACCTGGTGCGCATGCAGGCCTGTCGCTTCGGCGGCGAGCAGGGCGAGGCATTGATCTGGGAGGAGATTCCCGCGCCCGTGATGCACGAGGCCATTGCCCGCCGGGAGGTGCTGCTCGACGCCGCCTCGCTCTTCAGCGATGAATTGGCCGAGGCGGTGCTGGCGGAAGAGGTCACATCCGAACTGATCCACCAGGCGGTCCGCCAGGGCGTGTTGTGCCGCCAGCTGACCCCGGTCTTCATGGGCAGCGCTTATAAGAACCGCGGCGTGCAGCTCCTGCTGGACGCGGTCGTGCGCTATCTGCCCGCCCCGACCGACGTCGTCAACGAGGCGCGCGATCTCGACGACGAAGGCAGCACGCGCGTGCTCTCGAATGATCCTCAGGATGGACTCGTGGCGCTTGCCTTCAAGCTCGAAGAGCGTCCCTACGGCCAACTCACCTACGTGCGCATCTACCAAGGCACGCTGGAAAAGGGGGTCAATCTCTACAATACACGCACCGCCCGGCGCATCCGAGTCGGCCGGCTCGTGCGCATGCACGCCGATCAGATGGAAGAGATCGAGGCGGCCTCGGCCGGAAGCATCGTGGCGCTGTTCGGCGTCGAGTGCAGCTCGGGAGACACCTTCACCGACGGCACCCGGATTGCGCTCTCGGCGATGCATGTGCCCGAGCCGGTCGTCTCGCTGGCGGTCAAGGCTGCCGATCGCGCCGGTTCCGAGCGGCTTGCCAAGGCGCTGCAGCGCTTCGCGCGCGAAGATCCGACCTTTCAAGTGCGCAATGATCCGGAGACGGGAGAGACGCTCGTCCAGGGCATGGGGGAGCTGCACCTCGACGTTTATCTCGAGCGCATTCGCCGGGAGTTCGGGGCGGAGGTGAGCACCGGACAACCGCGGGTCGCCTACCGCGAGACGATTGCCCGCCGCGCCGAGTTCACCTACACGCACAAGAAGCAAACCGGAGGATCGGGGCAATTCGCCCGCATTGCCGGATACATCGAGCCGTGCGCCGATGAGGTATTTGTCTTCGAAAGCCGGATTGTGGGGGGGCGTATTCCCACGCAGTTCATTCCCTCCTGCGAGAAGGGGTTTCGCTCGGTGCTCGGGGAAGGGGCCCTGGCCGGCTTTCCGGTGGAGGGGTTGCGGGTTGTCCTGGAAGACGGCGCCTATCACGCGGTCGATTCCTCCGACCTCGCCTTCCAGACCGCCTGCCGGGCGGCCCTGCGTGAGATCTATCCACGGGCACAGCCGCTGGTGCTCGAGCCGCTGATGTTGGTCTCCGTCGAGGGGCCGCCCGAGTTCCAGGGAGAGGTGATGAGTTCTCTGATGCGCCGGCGGGGCATCATCATGGGGACCACGGAGGACGAGGGCTTCGTGCGGATCGATGCCCATGTGCCGCTGGTCGAGATGTTCGGCTATGCGACCCAGCTTCGTTCGGGGACCCAAGGTAAGGCGGAGTTCACGATGGAGTTCGCCCGCTACGCGCCGGCCCCCCGGGACGTTGCGACCGAGTTGGCGGAGACCTATGCGCGGCGGCGCGCGGCAGGCAGGGATGCGGGGGGACGCTGAGACACCGAGTGCTGCGGGCCGATAGCCCGGGGGCGCTGAATCGCTGCGCGCGGCAGACGAGAAGAAGCGGGCGACGAGCTGCCAAGCGCGGCGGCCGAGAAGAGGCGGGCGACGAGCTGCCGAGCGCGGCGGCCGATAAGAAACTGGCGCCAGGGCGTCGGAATACCCATGGGGATCCAGTGCAGCGGGAGGAGAGGATGACACCTGCGGAAGTACTCAAGCGGAGTCCGGTGCGGGTTTTCGAGGGGGCGACCGGTGGAGGGCTGGGGCGCGGGCAACTTGGCGCCGTGCTCTCGCCCCCCGGTGTGGGCAAGACGGCCTTCCTGATCGGTCTCGCCCTCGATGCCTTGCTCCAAGGGCGCCGCGTGCTGCATATCTCCACCCAGGAGACGGTCGAGCACCTGAACGACTTCTACGGCCACATCTTCCAGATGCTCGCCGACTATCTGAAACTCGACCATCGCCTGGAGCGGCTTCTCGAGGTCGAGCGCAACCGGCACATCCTGGTCTACAATCGCAAGCAGTTCTCCCTGGAGAAACTCGAACGCTCGGTTGGCTTCCTGCGCCAGTCGACCGGGTTCGTGCCCTCCTTCGTGATCATGGACGGCACGCCCCGGTTCGGGAAGACCGAGACGTGGGAGATGGAAGGGGTGCGCCGGCTGGCACGGGATTGGGATGCGGAGATCTGGACTTCCTCACACACGCACCGGGAAGGCCAGCAATTCGATGCCCGGGGTGTGCCGGTCGAAATCGCCCGCTTCGATGATTTCCTGTCCCTGATCGTCTCGTTGGAACCGATGGCCGACCACATCCGCGTGCGGATCCTGAAGGACCATGATCGGAAAGAGCTGGCCGACCTGCATCTGGAACTCGATCCCAAGACGCTCCTGATTCGCTGGCGCTAGGACGCCTGTCGCACTCGGTTCTCGGCCCCCCTTCCTCGGACCAGAGCATCCGCGGCGGAGAGACCACACCCCTGGCCGGCACCGCCCCCCTCGACCCGCGGGTCGCCGGGGCGGTCCCCGAGCAGCCCGCGATCACCACGTCTCGTGACGGACGAGTTCGTCGAGTTCCTTGCGTTTCTTCGGCCGGGGCTCATCGGCGGCATAGCCGAGCGGGGTGAAGGCGATCGGCTCGGCCTCCGGGGGCAGGCCCAGAACCTCGCGGGCCGCGGTGGGATCGAAGGCTCCGATCCAACAGGTTCCAAGCCCCTGATCCGCCGCCGCCAGGATCAGATGGTCCATGACGATGGCGACATCGACATCGACGTAGTTGTGTCCATCCCGGCGCACCCAGTTCTCCTGCGGCAGGCCGGCCGCGGCGATCACCAGCGGTGCCTGGACAAACCAATCCTTGGGATAGACGCGCCGCAACGCCTCTTCCCGCCCGGCGGTTGGGATCACGATCAGACGGAAGGCCTGTCGATTGGCCGCCGTGGGCGCCAGGCGGGCGGCTTCGAGGATGCGTGCCAGCTTCTCC
Source organism: Candidatus Eiseniibacteriota bacterium (assembly GCA_023129715.1). Classification (GTDB taxonomy): domain Bacteria; phylum Eisenbacteria; class RBG-16-71-46; order CAIMUX01; family WJJG01; genus JAGMBO01. The sequence continues at coordinate 23,053 of JAGMBO010000083.1, forward strand.
TCCTCGACGGGCTGGGCGCGGTAGGCGCGCACGCTGTAGCGAGCGGTAATTAGCTCTTGGAACTCCATGGATCCCCCTTCCAGCGCTGCGGCCGATGGCGGTCCGAACCAGTGCCCGCCGGGTTGGCCTCGTGCGAGCGTTTCATCGCCGATTCTGCCCGCGGATGCGCGGGACTACAAGCCGCCCGGTCTGCCTGGAACGCCTCGCGCTAGTCATGAAGACGCCGACGCGTCCTCATCGCGCGGCAGGGTAGCTTGTCGATCACGGAAGAAGGAAAGGAGGATGTCCATGCCTGAGAAGAACGGCCACCACGCAATCGCCGAGCGGGCCTACGAGTGTCCGCGCCTCGAGCCGGTGGCGTCGCTGCGCGGTCCGCACCAGCGGACCACGGGCACGACGGCCGACTCGTGGAACCTCGTCTGCGCCGCCTGCTCCAACGCCAACTAGGCGCTGGGGACGGGTGGCCACTCTCCGGAGGGAAGCGCGCGGATGACGACCGTCTACTGGGATCTGACCTCCGAGTGCAACGCGAGCTGCCGCTACTGCTCGGCGGCGCGTTCGCGCCGCGGACGCGTCGCATCCCCGACTTCCCCCGGGGAGGCCCCGGCCACTCTCGACCGGCTAGCGCAGGCGGGCGCGCGGCGCCTCGTCCTGCTTGGTGGCGAGCCGACCCTCTATGCCGGCCTGCCCGGCTTGATCCGCAGGGCCCTCGGGCGGGGGATGCAGATGGGCATGGCGACCAACGGGCAGGCGCTCACGGCACGCCTGCGGGCCGAGCTGCTGGCGATCGAGGGGTTGTCGATCAATGTCAGTCTCGACAGCTTCTTTGCTGAGGAGAACGATGCGACCCGCGGAGCGGGATACCATCGGCGGGCCATGCGCCACTTGTGCGCCCTGCTCGAGGAACGCAGGCGCCTACGCGCCGCGGTGCGGGTCACGATCCAGGTGACCTTGACCTACATCAACCTGCCGCGGCTCGAGGAATCGCTTCTGCGGATGGCGGCGTTGGGCGTCGACGGCATTCTAGTTGATCGCATGCGCAGTTTCTCGTGGCAGTCCTCCGCCGTTCGGCGGCTCGCGCCTGCGCCGGCGGGCTGGGTGTGTGGGGCGGAGCGCGTCGCCCGATCGGCGCGGAAGTTGCCCGGCGGACCACCGCTCTTGCTCAACTACGGCAATGCCCGCCTGCGGGCGGCGCTGGGTGAGGCCTATGGGTACCCGGGCGATCCCGGGCGGGTCTGTCCCGGGGGACTACAAGCCGCCGTGCTCGATGCGAGTGGGTGGCTGCATCCCTGCCGTCTGATCACCGAACGGCCCGTGCCCCGCCGTGCGGACGGCCGCCCCTGGTTTCGCGCGCGTCCGGTGCGCGCCTGTACTCCCGCGGGGGGGCGGTTCCTGGCCAGTCCCTACTTTGTCGAGTTCTTCAACTTCGCCCACTCGGCGCGGGTCTATGAGCGCATCTCTCTCTGCCGGCGCTGCCCTCACTACGAGGTCTGCGAACCCTGTCCTCTCGACGTAGTCGACCATGGCGAGCGGACCGTGGCCGAGTGCCGGCATCTTGTCGAGCACGGCTTGGAGGGCTAGATCACCTCGCGCGGTTTCGGCACGGTCCAATGGGGCGAGCGGACCGGATGGAACCGGCGGGACCGGCGCGCACCTTGGGCCCGCTCGCTCCCCCCGGCACGCGCGAGATCCGCGCAAGGCCATTCTGGGAAGGTCGGGGAGGGCCCAGGCCATGGCACAAAGATGCGCGGGAAGCGCCAGGAGGAAGATGACGACTCGTCTTCGCCGCGCCGCGACGGCGCGTGCCTACGAGGACAAGCAGGGAGGCTGGACGCTGGTGACGGCAACGGGGGAACCCCTCCGTCTCGCCAATCCCGCTAGTCTCTGTCTCTGGGATGCGCTCGGGGCGGGGGCCACGCCCTGCGAACTCGTTGGCCTCTTGGGCGCGCGCTTCCCGCAGGTGCCGCCGGAACGACTACGCCGTGACGTGGCGGGTTTCATCGAGCGGCTGATTGGTTTGGGGTTCGTCGTGGAGCACCCCCGGGGCGGGGGCGCTCCAGCAGCGGTAGCGCCCGGCCGGAGGGCGCGGCGGCGCCCCGAGGAACAGGAGTCCTCCCCCCGGCGGCGCCGAACGGCCGTGCGGCGCTGATCATCCGGACCGGTGATTCGCAGGGCCTCTGGAGCATCCGGCTCTGGATTCCGCCCAGGATGCATGGTATCTTCCCAGGTCCGATTCTGGGTGCTCAACATTACGGAATCCAGGGGGTCCGCCATGCGAATCAAGGAACGAGTCAGCCTAGACTACGGCAGCCTGCCCTTCGCCTATCTGAAAACCGACTGCAATGTGCGCTACACCTGGCGCGACGGAAGTTGGGACGATGGGGTCGAAAGCGACTCCGAGATCCTCCCCCTGCACATCGCCGCAACTTCTATCCACTATGGGCAGGCGGCCTTCGAGGGACTGAAGGTCTACGAGGCGAAGGATGGACGCGTTTTCGCCTTCCGCATGAAAGAGAACGCCAAGCGGATGATCCACTCGGCCAACACGCTGCTCATGGAGCCGCCACCGGTGGAGCTCTTCTGCCGAGCGGTGCGGCGGGTCGTCAAGCTGAACCAGCGGTTCATTCCGCCTTACGGTAGCGGAGCCTCGCTCTATGTGCGGCCTCTGCTGATCGGCACCGGACCCCGGATCGGCGTGCGCCCCGCGGATGAGTACACCTTGCTCGTCTTGGTGACCCCGGTGGGACCCTATTTCAAGCAGGGCTTCTCGCCGACCAAGCTGATCATCGAGCAGACCCTCGACCGGGCGGCGCCGCATGGAGTCGGGACGGCCAAGGCGGGCGGCAATTACGCCGCCGGCATGCGAGCCACGATGAAGGCCAAGCGCGCCGGCTACGGCGAGGCGCTCTATCTCGACGCCAAGGAGCACAAGTATATCGATGAACTCGGGGCGGCGAACTTCTTCGGCATTACCAAGGACAAGGTCTATGTGACACCGAAGTCTCCCTCGATCCTGCGCTCGATCACCAACATGTCGTTGCGGGAACTGGCGCCCGACCTGGGGTACCGGGTCGAGGAGCGACCGGTCGCGCTGACCGAGCTGCGCGAATTCATCGAGGCAGGAGCCTGCGGCACGGCGGCGGTGATCACGCCGATCGAGAGCATCACCTTGGATGGCGAAGAGATTGTCTATCTTCCCGACGGCAAGTCCGGTCCGCACTGCACGGCATTCTACGAGAGGCTGACATCGATCCAGCATGGGGATGCCGAGGACAAGTATGGGTGGACCGAAGAGCTCGAGATCTAAGCCACTTCACGCGATTCGGCATGGCCCGCTGCACGTTCGAGATTCGTGCAGAGCCGTTTAGACGGATGCCCATGGTTCTCGCGGTGCCGGCAGGTCACTGAAGTAGAACGGGTCCGGGGGCCGCTGCCCGTCTCCCAAGACACTTGAACAAAGGGCGAGGCGCAGGTTTGTTGCGCCATCTATGTGTTTCCTCTCCCGGCCTGCCCGGCGGTCACTCTGACTATTCGCGATCTCGTGCGCATGGTCGGTCGCGCCAGCGGAATGATTGCTTCAGTAGCCCTTTTCATGGTACAAGTCAGACGGTTCCCCCCGATTCCCGCCTTATGCATTGGGAAAGACATCGTTGCGCTTTCCGGCCCGTCGGCCCCGATGCGTCTTACCCGCCAAGGAGGTCGCTATGATGAGGCGCCGTTCTATGGCCGCGGCCCTATGGGTTATGCTCGCGCTGATCTGCGTTGCTGCTTCGTTCACCGATGCCATCGCGCGCAATCCCATCCGCAATGACTTCTTCAGCCTTTACTCGGACGCGGAGAATACGCAGCTCGACGATCTGCCCAGTAACGCCGGCCATTGCGGCGTTTGCCACTTCGACTTCGACGGTGGCGGCGCACGCAATCCCTATGGATTGGGTGTCCAGGTCGGCATCAACGGGGGGCTCTCCAACACGGAGGCTTTCCAGGCAATCGCAGGCAATGACTCCGATGCGGACGGATTCACCAATCTCGTCGAGATCACCGATGTCATCAACTTCGCCAATACGCCGACGTTTCCGGGATTGGCCGAGAGCAACAAGGACAACGTCGTCAATATTCCGGTGGGCGAGATCGAGCCTTACCTTACCCCCTCGGGAGGGAGTGACACGACACCTCCGGACGTGACGGTGCTTGCGCCGAATGGGGGCGAGGTGCTCAACGCGAACGCCTACTACTCGATCAGCTATACGGCGACCGATGCCAGCGGTGTCTCCTATATCGACTTCTACCTCTCCGACGATGAGGGGGGGACCTACAAGCCCTTTGCCGCCGGTGTCACGCCGGGCACCAGCTACTCGTGGTTCGTGCCCAATCGCCCGGGAGACTACAATCTGGTGCGCGTCGAGGCGGTCGATAACGCCGCCAATCCGGGCAGCGACGAGAGCGATGCGGCCTTCACCATTCTCGCCCGCCCACCGGGCTACGTGCCGAGCACAATGCGGGACATGGACATGTTAGGCACCCAGCCGCTCGAGGGGGCGATCCTCGACGATCCGGGTGCGGTCTGCGCAAGTTGCCACGGTAACTACGATACGCTCAACGAGCCCTGGTACAACTGGCGCGGCAGCATGATGGGCCAGGCGGCCCGCGATCCCTTCTTCTTCGCCTGCATGACGATTGCCGAGCAGGACGCCCCCTCGGTTGGAGATCTGTGCATCCGGTGCCATTCTCCGGGCGGCTGGCAGGGGGGCCGTTCGGTCGACACAAGCGCCGGCTTGCTCAACGAGACGGATCGCCACGGAGTGCAATGCGACTACTGTCACCGCGAGGTCGACCATCAGTACGTCGAGGGGGTCAGCCCCGCAGAGGACGTCGCGGTGCTGGCAACCGTCGATCCTCTGCCGCTGCAGTATGGGAATGGGCAGTTCATCAGCGATCCGGCGCCGGTGCGCCGGGGTCCCTACGCCGATGCCGTGGCCGCCCACGCCTTCCTCGATTCTCCGATCCATCGCTCGGCCAACATGTGCGGCATCTGCCACGATGTCAGCAACCCGGTCTTCACTCAGTCGAGTCCCGGCGACTACGTGCCGACAGCCTTCGACGAGGAACATCCGGATATGGACGTCCGCAACATGTTCCCGGTCGAGCGGACCTACAGCGAGTGGAGCCAGAGCGAGTATGCGACCAGCGGGGTCTATGCACCCCAGTTCGCGGGCAACAAGCCCGATGGCATCGTCTCGACCTGCCAGGATTGTCACATGCGCGATGTCGAGGCCAGCGGCGCGGATGGCGGTCCAGTACGGACCGACCTGGGATTGCATGACTTGATGGGGGGCAACACCTTCGTGCCCGACATCATCGCCTCCTTCTTCCCGGACGAAGTGGATGTCGCCCAACTCCAGGCGGCCAAGGGTCGCGCCGAAGAGATGCTGATCAAGGCGGCCATGCTGGAGCTGACGCCGGAGGACTTCGGCGTGACCGTCCGGGTGACCAACGAGACCGGGCACAAGCTGCCGTCGGGTTATCCGGAGGGCCGGCGGATCTGGCTGCATGTGGAGGCGTTCGACGAGGCTGAGCAGACGGTCTTCGAGTCGGGGGCCTACGATCCGGGGACCGCCGAGCTGATCGACGACGAACAACGCAAGGTCTATGAGATCCATCCGGGCTTGAGTCCGGGACTGGCGGTGGCGCTGGGGATCCCGGGCGGGAAGTCGTTCCACTTCGTGCTCAGTGACACGGTCTACTTCGACAATCGGATCCCGCCACGGGGCTTCAGCAATGCCGGCTTCACGGCGGTGCAGTCGCCGCCCGTCGACTACAGCTATGCCGATGGGCAGTACTGGGATGAGACGGCCTATACCCTGCCGGTCACGGCGGTGACGGCGGAGGTGACGCTCTACTACCAGTCGACCAGCAAGGAGTACATCGAGTTTCTGCGCGATGAGAACACGACCAACTCCGCGGGGCAGGATCTCTACGATGCCTGGGTTGCGCAGGGCAAGGCTCCGCCGGTCGCGATGGCAACGGCGAGCACGCCGGTGACGATCATCCCGAGTGCCATCGGCGGGGACGAGGGCTCGCCGGGTGAGGGCGAAGGCCTGAGCTATCGCCTCAGTGCGGGATTCCCGAACCCCTTCGCCGGTGAGACGCGGATTCGCTATGCGTTGCCCCGCGAGGAACCGGTCCGTCTGACCGTTCATGATGTTGCCGGCCGCCTCGTGCGGGTGCTGTTCGATGGGACGCAGCCCGCGGGGGTCCACGACGTGACCTGGGACGGCTCGGCCGAGTATGGCGAACGCGTATCATCCGGAATTTACTACGTGCGCTATCGGGCAGGATTGCGGGAACTGCGACGTCAGCTCCTGCTGCTGCAGTAGGGTCTTCACATACGGATCGTGCGGGGTGCGCCACGACCCCGACAGAGATTCACGGCGGCCATCCTCAACGTGGTGAGGGTGGCCGCCGGTATTCTGCCAGCCGCGACCGGGCGCGCCCGGGAAGGCTGTCCGGTCTCAGTCGAAGAGCGACTTGATCCGTCCCCAGGTCGGAGAGCGCTGATCGTCTTCGTTCGGCCCGGCGGAATCGGGCACCGACTGCGCTTCAATGCAGCCCGAGCTGTACGTCTCGCCGACCGCCGGCAAGTCTGCCTGGCCGGCATCGGGGACGCTTACATCGAGCAACCGTACGAGCCAATCTCTCTCCTCGTAGTCGTACCAGGTGAATTCGAGGGTGTAGTCTCCCGGGGGCACATCCTCGATCGTCACCGCCAAGTCGAAGCAGCAAATGCAGTAGCAAGGGTTGGAGAGCACCTCGACCTCGCGCACCCGGATGACGTTCTCCTCCAGCACGATTTCGTACTCGAAGGGATCAGGACAGCAGTTGTAGACGGTGGCGTCGTGGAAGACCGCGATCGTAGCACCCTCGACCCGGGCGTGAACCTCATCGGCCTCCCAGCACCAGAGATCGAAGTCCTGCGCATGCGCCGGCGCTGCAGCGGCGGTGAGCGCCGTCACGAGAATGAAAGAGGCGAGGAGATGGCACGAGGCGAATGGGGTGGAGTGGGGAAGGTGGACTCTCATCGACCGGCCTCCTTTCACTCAAGTCGAACGGCGCCGCCCCCCGGTCCCCCCTCCTGGGATGACCCGACAGCTGCCACCGTTTCATGTCGCACTCCAGTCCAACGACAGTATAGAGCCAAAGCGCGTCTGGGGTAAGGGCCAAGTCGCCGAGGTCAAGTCGCAGAGGGGCAGGCGGTTCGGCCTCTGTGGCCTCTAGCCCCCTGGCGCGTGCCGCCAAGACGAGCCCTGCCGGGGTGGAGAGCTGTAACACATTGGATGTAATAGTGTTGCGAGATTCGCCGACAGATTTCTGGTCGGGGCGGGCACACAGATGCTAGAATAGATGGGGGTTGAGACGGCTTGGGAGCAGCAGCGTGCAGACGATCCCCCTCCCCCCCCTTACCGTTCCGGTACCAGTACCGTCCGCGCCGCAATGCCATGCGATGGAGTGTAGATGCAGATCTTCATCGCCGGGCCGGAGTGTGTCCGCCGGGCGATGAAGACGACCGGGTGGCTCGGGAGGGCCGATTTGAAGGAGGTTGTACATCAATGAGAGCACACAGGGGTCATGCGGCGGTCGGGCCGTTGAGTGGGATGCTCGCTCTGGCGCTGGTCGCCGGCGTCATGCTGTCGGCGGGGGCGGCCGGGGCCGCGGTCCTGCACGAGCAAGTTACCTTCGCTGCGCCGCAGATCGATGAGCGCGACGGCTATCATCATGTGACCATGCCCGGCACCTGGACTCTGGGCGCACCGGGAGAGCCGGCCCTGCCCAAGGCGGGCGTGCAGCTCCTACTGCCCCCTGGCGAGGAAATCGTTTCGGTGAACGTCATCCCGGGCGAGAGAATCACCTTGGCGGGAGACTACCGGGTAGCTCCGGGGCAGCGGCAGTACCCGCTCGGTTTCAGCGGGCCCTTCGAAAAGGACCTCCCGAGTGCGGCGATCTACGCGTCCGCAGCTCCCTTCCCCGAGCGCCTGCATGCTGAGCCCCACAGTGGTCTCCTCCGCGGATATCGCATCGTCTCGCTGCCGCTCCATCCGGTCGAGTACCGTCCGGCCGCCGGCGAGCTCTCCTATTATCGGAGCCTGGAGGTCGAGATCACGACGGCGCCGAGCGCGACGGCACGCGTGCGGACCGAGACGATGATCCGTCACGACAGCCGCACGTTGGCCCGGTTGGCGCGCTTCGTCGACAACCCCGCCGCTACTGATGCCTACCAGGCGGTCAGCAAGACCCCCGGGCTCAGCCGCAGCCTCGATCCCTCCTTGGCCTACACTTACCTCATCGTCACCGGCGATGCCTGGGCAGCCGATCTGACGACCTTGGCCGACTTTGAGACCCAGCGCGGCCACAAGGCGGGGATCTTCACCAAGTCGTGGATCCTGAGCAACTACACCGCGGGCAGCGACGATGCCGAGAACATTCGGGCATTCATCCTGGATGCTTACAACACCTGGGATGTCGACTATGTGTTGCTGGTCGGGGACGCGGACGGCACCGACGGCATTCCCCACCGCGGACTCTATGCGGTCGCCTATGGCCTGCCCGACGATGATATCGCGGGCGATCTCTACTACGGTTGTCTCGACGGAACCTGGAACGATGACGGAGACAGCTATTGGGGCGAGGCAGGCGAAGCCGACCTCTATTTCGAGATCGGGGTCGGCCGCGCCCCCATCGACAGCCAGACGGAGTTGCAGAACTTCATCACCAAGGCGACGCGGTATCAGTCGGAGCCGATCGTCGGGGAGTGCGCTGAGGCGCTGATGGCCGGCGAGTTGCTTTGGGACGATCCGACTTGGGGCGGCGACTACAAGGACGAGATCAAAGACGGCGCCAGCACGCACGGCTATACGACCGCCGGGTTCCCGGCGACGATGAATGTCGGCACGCTCTACGACCGCGACTACACGTGGGCGGAGAGCGAGCTGCTCAGCCTGATGGAGAACGGTCTCAACATCGTCAATCACCTGGGCCACTGCAATGTGAACTACGCGCTGAAGATGACCAACGACGACATCCCGTCGTTCGACAACGATGGGACGGTCCATAGCTACAACTTCGTCTACAGCCAGGGGTGCTACTGCGGTTCCTTCGACAACCGGGACGCCTCAGGATACTATGGTGACGATTGTTTCGGCGAGCAGTTCGTCGCCGACGACGACGGGGCTGCCGCGGTGATCATGAACTCGCGCTACGGCTGGGGCGAGCACATGAGCACGAATGGCTCGTCGCAGTACTTCGACCGGCAGTTCTTCGATGCGATGTTCGGCGAGGGGATCTATGCGCTCGCCGACGCCAACGACGACTCGAAGATGGACAACATCTGGGCGCTCGACTATGGCGCGAACCGCTGGTGCTACTATCAGCTCAACGTCTTCGGCGATCCGGCGATGCACCTCTGGACCGCCGAGCCCGAGAACCTGACTGCCGACTATCCCGCGGTCGTGTTCGTCGGTGCGCCCGAGATGACGATCAATGTCTCGAGCGGCAGGATGCCGGTGGAAGGCGCCCGGGTAACGATCTACACCGATGACCTGGCGATTTACGACACAGGCGTGAGCAACGGGTTTGGTGATGTCACCTTGGCTCCCAACGCGACCGTCACGGGGACGCTGCACGTCGTCGTCGTAGCTCACGACTGCCTGCCCCACAGTGGGGAAGCGGCGATCACCCTGCCTGACGGTCCCTATGTGATCTTCGACGCGCATGTCGTCCACGACGACGCCGGGGATCAAGATGGAGAGGGCGATGCCGGCGAGGCCATCGGCTTGGATGTGATGCTCGAGAATGTCGGGATCGAGACTGCCACGAACGTCTCGGCCACGATCACCACCACCGATCCCTATGTCGCGATCACGGTCCCGACACGCGGATATCCCGACATCCCGGCTTCGGGAACGGCTGGACCGCTGGTCGTTTTCGAGCTCGAGTTGGCGGGCGACACGCCCGATGAGCATGTCGTCTCCTTCACGGTCACTGCGGATGCGGATGAGGGCGCGTGGGAGTCGACCTTCTCGCTGCCGGTGAGTGCTCCGGTCCTGGCCGCGGGTGCGGTGTTGCTCACCGACGCGCCGCCGCTCGGCGATGGAGATGCGGGCGCGGATGCGGGCGAGACACTGCGGCTGCAGATCTGGTTGCTCAACAGCGGTCATTCTGACGCTCCCGGGCTGATGGCCACGCTGAGTTGCGCCGATCCCCACACCGTGATCAACGACGGATCGGCCGAGTGCGCCGGCGTGGTCATCGGGGAGGTGGGACTGCTAAGCACCTTCGAGGTCGAGGTTCTTTCGAGCTGCCCCGAGCCGGCCACGCTGGTCTTCGATGTCGATCTTGGTGCGGCCAATGGGTTCGCCGCGGGGCTTCAGTTCACCGTGGATGTCGGCGGCTGGTTCGACGACGCTGAGGGTGATCGCGGCTGGTCCCTCTCGGCGGCGGGCGACGATGCCACTACCGGACTCTGGATCCGCGCCGAGCCGATCGGCACGTCGGATGCCGGGGAGCAAATCCAGCCGGAGTACGATCACTCTGCTAACCCGGGTGAGCTCTGCTTCGTCACCGGGAACGCGACGGCCGGCAGCTCCATCGGGACGAATGACGTCGACAATGGAAAGACGACCCTCAGCACGCCGGTTTTCGATCTTAGCGACGCGCTCTCGGCGACGATCGAGTACTGGCGTTGGTACACGAATGACCTGGGCAACAACCCCGGGACGGATTGGTGGAACGTCGATATCACCGACAACGGGACGGATTGGGTCAGCCTTGAGCACACGATGGATAGTGGCAATCTCTGGACTCACTTCTCGTTGAATGTCGGTGATTACGTCGATCTCAGCGATCATGTCCAGATGCGCTTCATTGCCGAGGACGCCTCGCCCGGATCGTTGGTCGAGGCGGCGGTCGACGACTTCCTGCTCAATGCGGTCCGCTCGCTGCCTTCGGGTCTGAGCATCGACGACGTGCGCCAGGGCTATGGGATCGTCTCGTATGGTCCCAACCCCTTCGGTCACCAGGCTTCCCTGGTCTATCGCCTGGCGCAGGCCACCGCGGTCGATCTGGCGCTCTACGACGTGAGTGGGCGCAAGCTGCGCACGCTCCAGCGGGGAACCGTCGAAGGAGGCAGCCACACGCTCTCCTTCGATGGCCGGGATGATGGCGGACGCTCCTTGCCGTCGGGAATCTACTTCCTGCGCCTCGAGACGCCCGAGATCCTGGAGGTGCGGCAGGTCACGATTCTCAGATAGGCGATCGGTTGGACCGATGGGGAACGATGAATCGGTCCAGCAAGGGGAACCACGGCGGCCATCCTCCGCAGAGGGGGATGGCCGCCGACGTTAAGGACCGCGCATCCAGGTTCCCGCGGATCACAGCGTCCGAGCGTCCTACTGCCAGGTTCCCGCGGATCACAGCGTCCGAGCGTCCTACTGCCAGGTTCCCGCGGATCACAACGTCCGAGCGTCCTACTGCAAGAGCGTTTCTTGATCCCCGTTCATGCTCACTTCGCAGATGAATTCGGGCGGGCGGCAGACTGCTAGCGGTAGGCGCGCAGATAGTAGAGCAGGATCCGGAGGAATTGCAGCGGCGACTGGCGGTAGGGGAGACACTTCTTCAAGTAGTAGCCGTCCATCAAATCGCCGAACTGACGGAGCAGGGCGTTGGGAGGAAGCGTCAAGAGCGGTTTGACCAGCGGCCAGAGTCGCGGATGGCGCGCGAGGACACTGAAGAAGGGTCGCAGGTTGGTGATCTTGGTCTTTTCCTTCTCGGAAGCGAATGTGAGCACCGACTTGTGATAGTAGTTTGTTCCGAGTGAGGCGAAGTTCCCGTCAAAGTAGCCCTTGTTGATTGCATAGCGCGTCAGCGGCAACCCGGGGTAGGGGGTGAAGATCGAGCAGTTCGCCAGGGTGGGCCGCACCTCCATGTTGATCGCGAGGGTCTTGAAGGCCTGCTCGAAGGTCTCGCCCGGCGCCCCGATCATGTTCTCGGTGATCGTGCGGATGTTGCGCTGGTGGAGCAGCTCCAGGGCCATCTTGATCGTCTCGTCGGACATCTTCCGGCCGAACAGCTTGCGGATTGCCTCGTCGCCGGCCTCGATGCCCACATAGGCCAGGTGACACCCCGAGGCGACCAGCAAGTCGGCGATCTCCTTCGTACAGCTATCGAGGCGGAAGTTGCAGCTGTAGGGCAGGCCGACCTTGCGGGGGTAGACCGCGGCAAACCGGGTCAACCACTCCTCGCTGAGCGTGAAGACATCGTCGACGAAGGCGACCATCTCGAGCCGGCTCTTGGCGCGGACTTCGTTGATCTCGGCGCAGATCTGCTCGGGGCTGCGTGAACGATAGGACGGGGGACTGTCATTGTAGATACGATGGTAGTACTGGTTGAAGCAGTAGGTGCACTTGTAAGGGCAGCCCCGGTGCGCAATGAAGTGCTTGATGCCATGGTGCTTGAGGATCGGGTGGGCGGCGATGAAGAGATCGCGATCAGGAAACGGCAGGCGGTCGAGATCGTAGTTCAGTGGCCGCACGGGGTTGGTGACGATCTCCCCGTCTGCGTTGCGTACGTGGAAGTTGGCAACATCGAGAGGGAGCTTCCCGATCTCGGCGAAGCGGTTCACGAACTCGACGGCCGCCTCTTCACCCTCCCCGATGCAGAGGGCATCCAGGCCTTCCTCGGCGATCATCTCGGGGAAGAAGGTGGGGTGCGGTCCGCCCCAGACGGCGGGGATTGGGAGTTGTTCCGTGAGCCGGCGGTGGAAGGCGAGATAGGCGCCCCGTTCGCCCGAGAGCATGCCGTAGGCCATCAGATCCGGCCGACTGGCGCGCAGCGCCTCGATCGCCCGGTCGGGCGCGGGACCGAAGTGCACCACCGAGACGCGATGTCCCGCCCGCTTGAGCGCCGCCGCAATGTAGGCGGGTCCCAGCGGGATCGAGAACCGCATCTGCGAGATTCCCAGGGCTACGTGCATGCCGCCGGCTCCGTAACTTCTTCTGGTTCTATCCGTTATCCGCTAGCACTTCCTGGTGCTGGACTTGCCGGCCGGGCCGGAACAACAAGTCTACCACACTCTTGCCGCGGGGACCTATCTTCGGAGCCCTCCCGACCGAGGCTAGCGCCCTCGGAGACGCGGTTTCGATGCGGCCCGAGCCGGGGGCGAAGCCATCGCCCGCCGACCTTTCCGGGCGGCCGGCGCGGGCTATGGTAGGATCCTACCGGACTCCGTGCGCAATGGGGTCCGGGGCCTGCGAGCGCCCGTGGGCAACGTCGGTCTCACCATGAGAAGCACTGGCAATGGAGGTCCGATGTTCCCCTGGTCTGGCCGGATTGGATTCGTACTGCTTGGCTTCCTCGCGGCGGGGTTCTGCGCCGGCGTCGCGGGCGCAGAACCGGTGCCGGTCGAGTTCCGCTTCCTCCACCCTACGGCGGCCGAGGTCAATCTCGCCGGCACCTTCAACGAATGGTGCCATCCCGGTGGGGGAGGCATCGATACCGGCATAGATCCGATGATCGGTCCCGATGCCGGCGGTTGGTGGACGTTGGAGAAGCTCCTCGATGCCGGCGACTACGAGTACAAGTTCGTCGCCAACGGCTACGAGTGGTTCACCGATCCGCTCAACCCACGTATCGACTACTATGAATACAATAACTCGATGCTCGCGGTCTCCGATCCGTTGGTTTACTACCTCTTGCCCAATGCGGTCACCGGGTACCAAGGGCCCCTGCCGTTGATCAGCGCCGACTTGGCCAAGTCCGACGGCGCCGCGTTCGATCTCGCGGAACTGCGCGTCTATCTCGACGGCGATCTTGTTGCCGCCGGCAGCGAGCTCTTCGATCCCCTCACCGGCCGGGCGACCTACGCGGCGGCCGAGAGCCTGAGCGAGGGAACGCACACGGCCGTCGTCAGCATCGCCCTCGCCGGTGGAGCGGCGGATGCGGATACGAGCACGTTCGAGGTCATTGCCGACTCTTCTCCACCGCAGATCGTCCACACTCCGCCGGTGACGGTAGTCGCCCATGCGCTGGTTCACATCACCGCGACAATCACGGATGATCGCGGTGTCGAGAGCGCCGCTTGCTTCTACCGCAACTCCGGCGATGCCGAGTACCAAATCGCCGCGATGCAAGCGGGTCTGGAGGATCAGTGGATCGCGACGGTTCCGGCGGGCTTCACTGAGGCGGGCGGATCGCTGGAATACGTTCTGCATGCTCAAGATCTGCTCAATGTCGCCCGGGCGCCCGAGAGCGATGTCTATGCCGTGGCGGTGAGTGACGATGAACAGGCCCCGGTCGTCTCAGAGGCGTTCACCTCTCCCGGCACGCTGATTCCCAATGGAGACGACGATGAGACCCGGCTCTCCTTCTTCCTCTCCGAGCCGGCGGAAGTCGGCGTGACGGTGCAGAGTGCCACCGGGACGCCGGTCCGGACGCTGCTCAGCGCCGCCGGCCTCGACGCTGGGTACCACCAGCTCATTTGGGACGGGCGCAATGGCAGTGGGGCACTCGTCTCCGGAGGCGCCTACGAGTTCGAGATCACCGCCCTGGATGCTGCCGGGATCCCTGCGGCTCCGGCAACGGCGCCGGTGACCGTCGCCTGGGGCGTGCCGGCGGCGCCGATCAAGGTCGTGCTGCTCTTCCACGCCAATCAGACGCTCAACTATCAGGGCGACACCGCCAACGACGTCTGTTTCTGGGGGCTTCTCGACGTCCTGCGGCGGCATCCCGACTCGAAGTTCGCGATCCACTTCTCGGGTACGCTGCTGCACGATCTCGGCTGGTTCAACTTCCGCCACGATCCCTCAAGTCTCGAGCTGCTGCAAGCTGGACATGCGGATGCGCAGTTCGAGATCATTGGCAGCACTTACTCGCAGAACATACCTTACTCGACCAACATGTGGGACAACGCGCGCCAGATCGAAGTCCACCGGGAGGTGATCGAGAAGCTGATCGGCGCAACGCCGACCAGCTTCTGGAATGCGGAGCGGTGCTGGAAGCAGGCGCTCGTGCCGCTCCTGTCGCAAGAGGACTACCTGGCGACCTGGGTGGAGAGCCACATCCTGTGGGACAGCGGAACCTCACTGCCGGAATATGCAGTCCGCAAGACGCGGCTCGGCGAGAGTGACCTCGTCGTTTTCAACGACGATGCCGAGATGATATGGCTGCTCGACTCGGCGATCGATTCCGGGAATTCCGCCGATCTGATCGGCTATCTCGACTGGCTGCGCGGGCAGGACATCTATCGGGATTGGGTCGTTTGCTACGCGCAGGATGCCGAGGCGACCGGGCTCTGGGACTACGAGGGGGGATCGAACCCGCAGGAGGATTGGACCAACCTCGATCAAGTGCTCACCGACCTCGAGGCAACCGGCTGGATCGAGTTGACCACGTTCCGTGACTACCTTGCCGAGCGTCATCCGATCGAGGAGTTGAGCCCGATCGTCGACGGCCAGGCCAACTGGATGGTCGGGCCCTCCCAGGCGGCCGGATACGCCGACTGGTTCGACTACAACGAGCGTTCCCCGCTGCTCGCCACGTACCGCGGCTTCTACGACGATCTGCGGAGTCGGATCCAGGCAGTCGCAGCGCAGGTGGCGCCCGGAACACCGGCCGGGCGGCTCGTCGAACACGCCATCTGGAATCTCGTCGCCCACCAGTTCGAGTTCGGCTGTATCGGATGTGGTTCAATGGGCTGCCAGGACTGGCAGAAGGCGGAGACCCTCGTGGGTGCCCTGCAGGCAGCCGAGGCTTGCCTGGCCCCGCCGGCCACGCCGCAGATCGCCCATCGGGACGCGAATGGAGATGGTCTCTCCGACTGGATCCTGACGACCGCGAACGATTTCTACATCATCGGTGAAACCGGCGGGCGCCTGCTGCGCTGGTTCGATCTCGAGTATGGCGAGGAAATCCTGGGCAACGAGTTCTTCATGTGGGGATACTACTACTGGGGCTGGCGCGATTGGTATTCGGGCAGCGGCCACAATGACGATGTCCACTACATGGAAGACGCTCTTTGGGATGCCCCCCATCACTATCCCGCGGCGCAGCCCTTCTCCCGCGCCTATGCTACTCGCAAGCATGCCTTCAACGACTGGCTTGCGGTCGATGGCGGCGACGACCGGATCCTGCTCGATCTGGCCTATGACGCCACCGTGGCCGGCGATACGCTCCACTTCGTCCACTATGGATCGGGTTTCACGATCGATAAGGGCTGGGCGGCGACCGATTCCACCCTCGCGGTGGTCTATCGGCTCACCAACACGAGCCTGCTGAGCCACGACTACGAGCTGCGCGTCGAGAACGCCCTCCATCCGGGCTTGCTCGACGTGATGAACCATGGGCGCGGCTCCCTGATGTACTGGGACGGGGCCGATAGCAGCAGCCAATCCGGCGCCCAGACGATCGGAGTGGTCAATGTCGTTACCGGCCGTGGCGTCACCTTCGACTTCTCCGAGGCGCCGGCGACCCTCGCCGGAGGGGAGACGGTCCATGGCCTGATCTATGCTCCGGCGTTTGCGTTTACCCTTGCGCCCGGGGAGACTCGGCGACTGACGATCACTGTTGCCTGCGGACCGACCGGACTCGCCGCGGATGAGGACTCGACCCACGCGGAGCCCCGACTCCGGCTCCAGCCGGTGTGGCCCAATCCCTTCCAGGAGCGAACCCAGATCGCCTTCGAGCTGCCCGCGGCGGGCGCAATCGATCTGTCGATCTACGACATCCTGGGACGCCGTATCCGTACCTTGCGCAGCGGGCGTTGGCCGGCCGCTCGCTATCGTCTCGAATGGGACGGAACGCGCGACGACGGCAGCATGGTGGGCGCGGGACTCTACTTCTGCCGGTTGCGGGTGGGGAGCGAGGATCGGGTCCGGCGACTGCTGTTTCTGAGATAAGGGCATATGCCCTCCCACGTTACGTTGAGTGGGGTGGGACAAAGGGCCAGGAATTCCGCAATCCAATGACTGGCAGCCTCATAGGCCGTCGCCTGGCGGGCGGCGCCGCTGCCTCCGGACTCACCCGATGCCGGCGGCGGTCCCCCGCGGCGTTCCCGAGGCAGGTTCCCCTCAATCCGACCCTCCGAATGCCGATATTTACTTCAGTCACACTAAGGAGTTAGGCGTATCGGGGCCAATGACCGCCGGAGGCGTTGGGCATGCAGGACCGTGACCGACGGGCGACGGAACAAGATCCATATGCTGCTTCCGCGGCGCAAGGGCGGGTGCACATTGAGGACGACCGCCGGATGGTGCCGGCCGTTGGGAAGACGTCGGGAAATCCTCCGATGAAGGTGATCCAGGAGGTCTCCGAGGTCACCCGTGCCTGCTCCTTTCCCGGCGCCCTCCTGCACGTTCTCGAGGTCACCAGCGACAGTCGCAGTGACAAGCATGGCCTGGCCAGGGCGATCGCGGCCGACCCCGACCTCGCCAAACGGATCGTCAGCGTGGCGCGCAGTCCGCTCTACCTGACCTATGGCGACCGGATCGATCAGTGCGGTCTTGAGACGGCCAATCTGCCGAATGCGGTCATGAAAATCGGCTTCTCCGGCGTGCGCAATATCGCCTTCACCCAATCGATCTGTGTACTCGCACGCGAAGGCCATCGTCTCGGCGCGGACATCGTTCGCCACCTGATCGTCACCGCCGAGATCGCCCGTTCGCTCGGATGGCAGGAACACGTTGCGGTGGGAGAGGATGCCTATCTGGCCGCGTTGCTCCACGACTACGGCAAGCTCGCCCTGCTGCGTGTGCTCGGCACCGAGTATCTGAACGTCGCGACTTGGTGTGACGCCCAGGGGATCTCCACCCGGGAGGCGGAGATCGATATCGTCACGCCTGCTCAACGGCATCTGCGCGATCACATCAACGTGGGGGCCGAGGTGCTTCGCGAGCAGGGTATGCCGGACGCGATCATCGGCAGTACCCGGCATCACCATGACGACCCCCGCGATCACATCGATGGCTGGAATTCCTGGAGTCTGACTGGAATCGTGATTGCGGCAGACCGGCTCGCCTACCTGGTCGGCCAGCACGACGGGCTCTCCCGCAGGCATCCGACCGCCGAGGCGACGCAGGAACTGATGACTCGCTTGGGCAGAACACCCGAGGATCTGGATGTCATCGTGCGCGATGCGCTCGTTCGCGCCAAGGTGACTCTGGCGGCGGCGCAGATTCATCCGCAGACGAAGGTGCTCAGCCGGATCGGAGAGCTCCAGCGCACGACGCCGGCCGGCTTGCGCACGCTGCCCAATTTGCCGCAAGCGCTCAGTGCCGAGTATTCCGCCTGCCTGACGATCATCGATCTCGCGCGGCACAGCGAGCAATTCGGCTTCGCCGAGGCGGCAGGGCCGGTCTCGCTCGAGGCCGACGAACTAGCGACACTCCTCGACCGGTTCGTGGAGCGCGATTACTTGGAGAAGAGCGCGCTGCCCGACGGAGCGGAGGTCTTTGCGGCCACCGCGCAGCTCCATGATGAGAGCCCCGAAGCCACCCTGACCGCGCTCGGCCTTGCTCCGGACGAATGGGACGCGCATCGGCGGGCGGCGGCCCACTCCCCAGCGGAGCAAGAGGATCACCCCCCGGCGGAGCAAGAGGGTCGCCCCCCGCGGGAGCAAGAGGATCGCCCCCCGGGGGAACAGGCGGCCTGATCTTCTCGCCCGCCGGCGAAGGGGGCGCGATCGGATCACGGTCATAGAATGAGCCGGTGGCCGTGTCGGCAATGGTTCATGAAGAACCACTTGGATCGCGAGTGGTCACCGGACGATCACGATTTTCTTCGTGCCGCGACGTTCCCCAGCCTGCAGCAGATAGAAATACACACCCGCGGGAGCGCGCTCGCCCGCGCCTGTGCGACCGTCCCATGGAACAGTGAACCCTCGAATCTGCGGCGACTGCGTTTCATCGACCAGTGTCCGCACCCGCTGTCCCGCCACATTGTAGATGCGCAGCGTGACATGCGCCCGCTCGGATAGGAAATAGCGCATCGTCGTCCCGGTCGCCGTCTCGGGGCTGAAGGGATTGGGGAACCCTTGCTCCAGTCGCAGATCCGGACCCGTCACGGGAGACTGCAGAACCTCGCCAGAGACCGCCTGATTCAAGAACACCGCCTTCTCGCCACAGATGTCGATGTCACCGTCATTGTCGATGTCGACGAAGTAGACGTCGCCGAGATCGCCCGCCCGATCGACGAGCAGCGCGGATGCCTCGACATACGCTGCCCCATCCAACAAGCGAAGATGCCCCGTAGAGAAGACGAGAGCCGGATAGCCGCCGCCGGTGATGTCGGCGGCATCGACATGGAACCCGCTCGGCAGGACGCCGACCTGTGACGACATTTCCTCGAAGACAAGGTTGCCCATGTTGCGGTAGAGGAGCGAGGGTCCCCGAGCTGAGTCGCGCAGCCAGAGAATGTCCATTCGCGAGTCGTTGTCGTAGTCGAAGATGAGTGCCCCCCGACCCAAGGGGACACCCCAGGTCTGGCATGTGAGCTGCCGGAAGGTGCCGTCGCCATTGTTGAGGAAAACCTCCCCGTCGCCCCCCGTGGACCAGGTCGTCAAGGCCAGATCCGGGAAGCTATCTCCGTTCACATCTCCGACCGCGATGTGCTCTGTCTGGTTCGGCGACACGAGACCCGATACGGCCGTCACATCGGAGAATACTCCGGTGCCGTCGTTCTCCATCACCGTCTCTTGGCCGTGCGATTGGAATATCAGGTCCAGGTCTCCGTCCTTCTCCTTATCGAAGCTCACGGCGTGCCAACGGCCGAGAACGGAAGAAAGACCGGCCGCACTCGTTCCATCTCGAAAGGCGCCGGTTCCATCGCCCAGGAGGAGCTGGGGAGGAAGTCGATAATAGATGATCACAAGATCCAGGTGGAGATCGCCGTCGAAATCGCCGGCAAGCGCGTGGCGCGGGTGGTGTGGCAGGGGAACATCCGAACCTTCACTGATGTCCGTGAAGTGTCCGAAGCCGTCGTTCTGCCAGAATCGCAGGGTGACATCCCGTTGCAAAATGTCGGCGTCGCCGTCGCCATCGAAATCCAGGGGAATCCCTCTGAGCGGCACATTCGTGGTTCGACGGAAGACCGGTAGCGAGGTCACAACCAGGTCCTGTCGCCAGGAGTCGTTGTCGGGGAAGGCGTCCGCCCACGTGGATCCGTCGGGGGAGAGGATGTCGAAGTGCAGAGCCATCGAGTCCAAACCCAGATCCGTGATCGCATCGAAATCGACGACGCGCGTCTCGTCGGCGGCGAGTGGATCGAGATGAGCAGGGGCCTCGAATACGACACCGTCCGAAGATTCGATGGCAAGGCGAAGATCGATCTCGACCCTCTCATCACTGAAGTTGTGAACCTCGATCTGGGGAACGACTGGAACGCCCGTCATGATGAGCGTGCGCGGCCAGATCATGTCGACCAGGCCGGCATCGATGGGAGCGGTTGGGCGGGTGAAGACCACCACGATCCATTCCGCCGTTGACGGATCCTGCAAGCCCACAGTGTAGAAGTGATCGAAGAGGAATGCCTCGTACTCACCGTGGCTGGCCAGGCGATGGACGACGTCCGTATCCCGGACCGTCTCCCAGGCGAACTCCGCACTGGCCGAGTCGGCTCCGAAGAACGAGTGGAAGATGATGCTCGCCGGTGCGGGATGTTCGAGACCATGGTCTACGGTCGGGTCAAAGAGTTCCTGGGGGGGGAAGCTGAATCGGCCTCTGCCCATCCAGACCGTCTCGGCCAGCACGAGCGGCTCGCCCGTCAGGCGGCTGCGGATCTCGGTGTAGCCGAAATCCCCGGCGGCCCGGTAGTGCCAGAAAACATCGCCCTCTTCGGTAAAGCTCGCTGGAGGAAGCGACTTGTGGAAGGGGGCCGAGAACTCGTAAGCCCCCTTGATGGAGAAGGTCAAGTAGTCGAGTCGAAGAACCGCGAAGTGGACATCGGGGATGGATTCCGCAGCGCCGCCCGCCGGCGCGAGAAGGGAGACGAGCAGAACCAGGGCGAGGGAGATTGCCAGCCGGGTCAAGATGCCGCGGGGGTCACCCAGCATTATGTACCTCCCTGGCGCAGGCACCGAACGAGCACACAATTACATGACCATTCACAAGGGTAGCCATGAAGCAGTCATTCGTCAATCGAGCCGGGCCCGATTCCCAGAGCCGCTAAACCGCCCCCGCAGGCGCTCCTCGTCACCGAATCAGCAGGATGCGCCGCGTGAGCGACCGTTCCTTCGAGTGCAGGCGGGCGAAGTAGACGCCGCTCCGCAGAGGCATACCCGCGCGATTCCGTCCGTCCCATTGGATCGTGTAGCAGCCCGGGGACCGGGATCCCGCGTAGATCAGCGCGACCTGCCGTCCGGTGATATCGAAGAGGCTGAGGTGAACGTCGCGCGCACGACCCGCCGGCACGCCGAAGTGGATCGCCACCGGCCCGCCGGCCGCGGCGGGCGAGGCGGCCGCGAGCGTCCACTGCGCCGGAATCGCGGGGCGGGTCTCGATCCCGGCGGGGTCGTCGCAACCGACGTCGTTGGCCCCGATTCGCCCGCAGCCGGGGGGCGCATGCTCCGCTGCACAGGGAGAAGTGTTCATCAAGGTGAAGTCACCCGCCGCGGGCGCGCAGAACGCGGGATCGGCCTCCAGATTCCCGTCGATCCCGGCCTGCGCGGCGATGCAGCCGGTCCAATCGCCGCCGACGTTGCCGAAGAGATCGCAGCAGCCGAGGGTGACGCTGCTGCCCACGCCACAGGTGACTGCGGCGCCTCCCGGTGAGAAGGCGATGATCGTGTTGTCGAGATTCGCCGTGGCATACCACTCGGCATGCAGGCCTCCACCGGCACCGGCATGGTTCTCCACGATTGTGGAGTGGTCGATCCAGAGCGTCGCATGGTCGTGACAGGCAAGCCCGCCACCTTCAGCGGCGAGATTGCCGATGAAGGCGCACTCGCTGATGATCGGGGCGGCATACTGATCGCAGAGCAGGCCCCCGCCCCAGATCCCGGCCGTATTCTCCTTGAACACGCAATGGGCGATGGTCGGCGAGCTGCCCGAGCAGTAGATGCCCCCTCCATTGGACGTGTAGCCCTGGGTGACCGAGACCCCCTCGAGCCGGGCGGCGGGGGTCTCGCCATTGACAAAGAGGAAGCCGCGATGATGGTCTCCGCCTGCGCCCTGACAGTCGATGACGCACAGGGCGGGGTCGCCGTTCTGTGAGCGGATCGTCAGATCCTTGCCGAGATAATCGACGTCGCGGTTGCCATCGCCGCTGAAGACGCCGTCAGCCAGTTCGATCGTGTCGATGGTGCGAGCCGCTGTCACCGCCGCCTGGATGGTGGGGAAGTCGCCCGACCCATCCGGAGCGACCAGGTAGGTCTGGGGTGGCAGGCAGGGACTGGGATCACAGCCGAGCACACCCTCCTGCCAGGTGCCCCCGGCCGAGGCGCAATCGAGTGCATTGAGCACGAGGCAGTCCTGGCCGATGCAGCAGGCGTAGCTGAGACAGGGATTGGGATCGCAGGTTTCCAAATCGGCGCGCCACGTGCCTCCCGAGAGCAGACAGCGATCCTCGGTGAGAATGGTGCACACCGTGTCGACGCAACAGGCGGCCAGGGGGGCCGGATAGCAGGCGACGCCATCGGTGTGGACCCCGAGGGTTCCGAGGCAGTCGATGTCGAATCGCCAGCTTGAGCAATTGCCGAACCCCCGCATGCCGTCCAGTTCGGCGGCGGTGAAGGGGACCTCTTCGGGGCCATAGGCATAGCCGGCGAACCAGTAGATCGGCTCGATATCGCCCGACCAGCGATCGGCGTGCATCACCACTGTGCCCTCACCGGGGCCGGGCCAATCCGGGGTTTCCTGCACCAGCCCATTCCCATTGCAGCCGCCCCATTCACCGAAGACGAAGAGGGCGGGATCGTAGCTCCCCAGTCCGAAGCTGACCCAACGCCACTCCTTGGGCTGGTCCCAGGCGGCGAGCAGGAAGAAGACGGCCGTCTCCTCGCCCAGCTCGGGGTCGATGCGCGTGATCTGTTCGGCACTGCTGCCGATTCGTAGTCCGTCTTCGTAGCGTTGGCACCAATCCTCATGGATCGTGTATTGAAGTCCGGGTGGGGCGTGGACGATCAGCACTCCGCCGAAGAGGCGGCTGGAATCGGGCAGTGTGCAGATGCTCGGATCACAGCCGGCCACATCGGGATACCAAACGCCGCCCTCCAACTGGCACATCTCCAGGGTCAGGACCTCGCAGCCCGTCACCATGCAACAGGCGCCGTAGGGCATGCAGGGATTGGGGCTGCAGTCGGCCGCCTCGGCGCGCCAGGTGCCGCCTCCGTCAGCGCAGTCGTATTCGCTCAAGACCTGGCACGTCTCTCCAAAGCAGCAGGCGGCCTCGACACAGGGATCGGGGTCGCAGGCGTCGATGCCGGAATGCCAGACCCCTTCCGCGGTCGTGCAGGCGAGTTCCGTGGCGACCTGGCACGCGCCCTCGACACAGCAGGCCCGCCAGGCGCACGGGTCGGGCGTGCACGCCGTCAGACCGTACTGCCAGGCGCCACCGGCGGCGAGGCAGTCGGCGTAGGTCATGATCTGACAGGCGTCCCCGACGCAGCAGGCGAACGCCTCGGTGCCGCAGCCCGCCGGCCAGGCGCCCATGCGCTCACACTCGGGATGACTCCAAGGTAGGCAGGGAGAGTCGGTCTGCAGGGCGAAGTCCCCCGCCGGCTGGTCGCAGAAAAGGGGATCGCTCCAGAGATTGTCGTACCCGGTCTGTTGCGTCGAGATCAGTCCGACCCAGTCCCCGCCGTCATGGCCGTAGATGTCCGTACAGAAGATCGTCGGCACGCTGCCCGAGACGCACGCGACTGCGGAGCCGAGCGGGCTGTAGGCGAGAATGCAGCGCTCCAGGATCGGACGCGCTCCCGATCGGCAGGCGAGACTTGCGCCCAAGGGGGCCTCGTTGTCGGCCAGCGTGCAGGCTTCGAGGAGGGGATAGCCGCCCTCGGCGCAGTAGACGGCGCCGCCCGAGTCGGGTGCGGCATTGCCCCAGAAGGTGCATTCCGAGAGCGTCGGCTGCGACGCGCGGCAGAGCAGGCCGCCTCCGTCGACCCCCAGGCCCTCCCCGAGATTATCGACGAATCGGCAGCCGCTCAGTTCCGGATCGCTGCCCGCCAGGCAGGCGAGCCCGCCGCCCCCCGAGATCGCGCGATTCCCGAGCAGAACGACCTCCACGAGCCGCGGTGCGGAAGCCGAATCGCAACAGATGCCGCCTCCGCAGCCGGCATTGCCAGCGCCGGTCGCATATCCGGCCGTAATCGTAAGCGCCTGCAGGAGCGTCCCGCCGTTCTCACCCGAGTGGAAGGTGCACCCGCGATCGAGATCCTGGCAATCGATGACGACCGAGCCGGGGTTGTCACTCTGTGAGCGCAGCGTGATCGGCTTCCCGTGGAAGTCGAGACCGCGGTTGCCGGCGCCGGTGAAGGTCCCGTCCGCCAATTCGATGATATCCCAATCGGCGGCGTCGTCGATCGCCGCCTGGATGGTGGGGAAGTCCCCCATGCCGTCGGCGGTGATGAGATGAGTCTGCGGCTGGCAGGGGTTATTGCTGCAGCTGACGACACCTTCCATCCAGATACCGCCCGCGGCGAGGCAGTCTGTCTCCTCTTCCATGATCTGGCAGGCGCTGCCGACACAGCAGGCATAGTGGTAGCTCGGCCGGATGCGGCGGTAGAGGTGATCGCTGCGCGGGTCGACATCGTGGTAGATGCCGTCTACCGCGAACCAGCCGTCGTAGGTTCCGCCCCATCCGTAGTTGATGTGGATTTGTTGTTGCTCGCCCGTGTCGCGCCAGCCGTCGCAGACTATCGCGTGACCCGAGACTGCCGAATAGACATAGTCGTAGAGCATCGGGCGGCCGTAGTCGACTTCCTGCTGAATGATGGAGAACCAGGAGGCCGCGGTGTGGTTGGCGCGGTTCTGCTTGTTGATGCCTTGAACGTAGCCGAAGTGGTCCGGAAGAATCTGCATGCAACTGCCGGTATGGGCGCCGGAGCCGCAGCGTCCATAGTACATCTCATAGGCGACGCCGACTTCATAGCACAGCTCGGCGAGTGCATCCGCCTGTTCGCCGGAATACCCCCCCGAGCAATGATTCGGCATTGCCGCCCAATCGTAGGGATCGCTGAAGTCGGCGACCAGCAGCTCGCCCGGCGTACTGCCGCCGCAGGAAGTGTCTCCGCCCCAATTGTAGCTATGGGAGCCCGTCCCCGCGGGCGGCCAGCGGTAGTAACGCATCACCTGCACCGTGGCGGTCGCGACACAGCCGACGACGCAGCGGCCGCCGTCCCCCATGGGGCAGAAGTTGTTGTAGGGTGACCCCTGATTCCAGGCCGTCGTCATCAGCGGACCGGCCTGCTCGAGCGGACCGAGACGCCCCTCACGCAGGAGGCGGGTGAATTCCTCGGGGGCGATGGCGAGACTGTTCCATTCGGTGCGATGCCGGGGGTCGAAGACCGCGGTGCGTTTTTCGGCCTGGACGGCGTCGAGGTCACCATAGTGCTCGATGAACAGCTTCGCGCGCTGATCGAGCATGTCCCGCACCAGTTGCCCGACCCCGCCGGCGGCCTGTGGGTCGAAGGCGCACTGTTCAGAGTAGATCTTTATCGGGGGCAGCTCTTTCAAGACCGGCACGACGATCTGGCCCTGGGGCTCGATACGGAAGGCATAGGCAAGGAGAATCCCATCGACCCGGATCTCCTCCATCGCCTGGATCGCGGGATGGGCGGCTCCTCCCCAAGCGCCGGCGCGGTCGACGACGTAGGTCAGCCAGTTGCGGCAGGCCTGTTCCGCCTCGACGATGGTCGCGCGTTCCGCAGCGGCCGGCCGCGGCGACCCCAAGGCGGCCGCCAGACAACAAGCGCAAGTGAGCCAAAGACCCAGCGTCCTCGTTCCACTCCGTGGATGCATCGTGCTCTCCTCTCCGTGGACCGGCGGACCGGGGTCCTCCGATTTCCTAGGCACACCTACCTTCTTATTATACAACAAGTTCTCACGTTGCAACAGGGGCGCCGGAAGCGGTTGAGAGCGTTTGGACGCAAGCAGCTACCCGGTATGGCCATCCCGAGGGGATCGCCGAGCGTCTCGGGAATGTGTCGCCGGCGAGTGACGGCCGTGTCTGCCCATGGTGCGCGAGGGTGTCGCTTCCGGGAGAGTGCTAGGCCAACACGCTGTAGCCCCCATCCACGATGACCGTCTGGCCGATCACCATCTTCGCCAAGGGACTAACGAGGAAAAGCACGACATCGGCGACGTCGCGCGGTTCGGTCAGGCGCCCCGCCGGTGTCTTGGTCCGCGAGCCGTTGAGGAGTGAATCCCGGTGACGGAAGTGCTTGAGCGCATCGGTGTCGACCAGGCCGGCGCTGACGGCGTTGATCCGGATGCCCTCGGGGGCAAGCTCGATCGCCAAGTGGCGCACCAGCGACTCGAGGGCCGCCTTGCTGGCTCCCACCGCGGCGTACATCGGGATGGCTCGCAGCGCGCCCAGGGAACTGACCGCCACGATGGAGCCCCCAGCACTCATCATCGGCCGGGCGTGCTGGGCGAGCGGCAGGAGCGTGGCGGCGTTGATGCCCATCGTCCAGTCCCAGTGGTGCCAGTTCAGTTCCATCGCCGGCTTGATCACCCCCGAGGCGGCATTGCTGACGAGCACATCGAGTCGCGGACCCCACGCTTCCTGCAAGGCGGCGAACATCGAGTCGATCTGCTCGAGTTTGCCGACATTGGCTCGCAGGGTGAGGGCCTCGCCGCCGGCGCGCCGGATCTCGGCCGCCGTCTCCTCGGCGGCTTCCGTGTGACGCACGTAGTTGATCGCCACGCGGGCGCCGCACTCGCCGAGTCGGATGGCGATCGCCCGCCCGATACCCCGCGACCCGCCCGTGACCAATGCAGTCTTCCCAGCGAGATCGATCTTCATGCATCCCTCCGTGGATAGCCAAGAACCGTCGCGCGCGTCTTTGTGCACTTGCCGGACGGACTAGAACCGTCGCGCGCGTCTCTGTGCATTTGCCGGACAGACTAATGCAAACGCAGCATGCTGCCCGTGGTGATTGTGGTGCCGACAGCCAGGTGGATCACAGGTCTCGATGCCCTCTTGCCACTCGCCGCCCGAGAGTAGGCACGATCGCAGGTTGCGCAGGTAGCATTGCCCGTCGATGCAGCAGGCGTAGTTGGGGCAGGGATTCGGCTCGCAGAGTTGGATGCCATCCTGCCAGCTGCCACCGAGCGCAACGCAGTCCGAGTAGAAGACCACTTGGCAGCTGCCGTCATCGAGGCAACAGGCATAGTCGGCGCATGGGTTGGGGGCGCAGGAGCTGTGCCCCTCGTGCCAGACACCGCCCGCCGCGAGACAGTCATCGGCGGAGAGAATCTGGCAGTCCTCTCCGATGCAGCAGGTGAATTGCGGATTGCTGATTTCGCAGGCGACAAAGCCGTAGATGCCCCAGGGCTGCCCGGCGGCGAGTCCGTGCCAGTCATACCAATGGATGCTGTGGTCCCAGGTGTGGTAGACGCCATACTCGGATGCCGCATCGTCGTAGCCGATGGCGGTGACGAAGTGGTCGGTGGCGCCGTCTCCGTCGTTGTCGACGAGCAGAACCAGCGGCCGCTCGGCGTCGATCTCGGCCTTGTACTGCTCCCACGAGAATGCCGCGAAGCTGCGTGCCAGCGTCGTAGCCACGGATTCAGGTGAGATGAGGGTTACGTAGTCGCGGAAGGCGTCGTCGACATCGGATAAGTAGCTCCAGCCATAGTAGTTGTTGCGCAGACTGAACGAGGTCTTCATGAAGTCGCCGAGGCAATCGCTGGCGTGGGCACCGCCGAGTTCGGAGCGGTCGGGCTCGAGGGGCCCGGATGAGTTGTCGATCGGGCAGGAGTAGTCCTGATAGTGATCGCCGTCGGTGAGGCTGCAATCGGCCGGGCCGCTGTCATCGGCGATCATCGCATTGACGGCCGGCGTCTGCGTGGTTGCCGATCCGGAAACGATGTCGGGGAATCCCTGACCGTCCCAATACCCGACCACCATTCCGAGCGCGGTCGGGCCGCATCCGTGATGCCAGAGGTAGGCGGGGATATCGGAGATCACTACCTGGGAGCGGGATGGAGGCCCCAGCCCCTGATCGAGATCGGGGGGCGGCACCGGCCCGGTCGTGCTCTGCTGGGCGAACACGGGCCCGGAGGTGAGGAGGGCCAGGAGACACAACAGCAGAGAGCGACGGCGTCGGTCGACGATCGGGTGGGAGTGCGCGCGTCGATCGCTCATTGGATGCTCCTTGGATGAGGGGCCGATTGAAGCAGATCCGACTGATGCCCGAGCTTGGATCGGTGCCGGGCTGCAGACCCACCGATTGTATCCACGCCGATCATACCCGCAAAGGGAGCATTCCGGCAAACGCAGTCATGTTGCGGCAATTCGCCGCAACACATACCTCGACGCCCGCCACGACATGCGCGGCTACGTGCGCAACACGGCACTTTGCTGGGTCGGCTGTGATGGGCCGCACTGTGATGGGTCACACTGTGATGGGCCGCACCGTGATGGGCCGCACTGTGATGGGCCGCACTTGATCTCCGGCGACGAGACTCGTACGATGCGCGTGTCCACCTTCTGGTGTCGTTTTCTTGCTTTCGGGCGCCGGAAGCCACCGCAGTCCCTCACGGAGGAGACCTCTGATGCGTATCCGAGTCCTCCTACTCTCATCCGCGTTCGTTCTCTTGGCGGGCTCTCCCTGCCTGGCACAAGTTGCGCCCGCCGCCGGCAGCGTTGCCGACTCTATGGCCGGCAAGTGCATGACCTGCCACAAGAAGGAATCCCCCGGTCTCTACCGCCAGTGGTACATGTCCGAGCACGCCAAGCACAATGTGACCTGCATCGGCTGCCATGGCGCGCCCCGCGGGGATGCCGACGCATACCTGCACGAGGGGGCCTACATCGCCACACTGGTCACGCCCAGAGACTGCGGGCGGTGCCATCAGAAGGAGACCCGCGAGGCAGAGCACTCCTATCACGCCACCGCGGGCGAGATCCTCGAATCGGCGGATGCCTACTTGGCACATGCGGCCGGCGGCCATCCGGTGGCGATCGCCGGATGCGAGAGCTGTCACGGCGCCAAGATCCAGATCGACGCACAGGCTGAGAACCGACTGGCGCGCGTCAGCTGGCCCAACTCTGGAATCGGGCGACTCAATCCCGACGGCAGCAAGGGCGCCTGCAACGCCTGTCATACGCGCCACAGTTTCTCCAAGGCGCAGGCGCGCCGGCCGGAATCGTGCGGCAAGTGCCACCTGGGTCCGGACCATCCCCAGAAGGAAGTCTACGAGGAATCGAAACATGGCAATGCGTACTACACGCACATCGACGACATGAATCTGGCTGCCGACCGCTGGGTCGTCGGCATCGACTACTACGAGGCGCCGACGTGCGCGACCTGCCATATGTCGGCGACGAGCAAGCAGCCGCTGACCCACGACGTCGGCCAGCGCATCTCCTGGACACTGCGGCCGAAGATCTCGCATCTCAAAGAGGACTGGGAGGTGAAGCGCAAGAGCATGCAGCAGGTCTGCGCCGCCTGCCATCACGAGGAGTTCATCGCTGGACACTACTTCCAGATGGATGGGGTTGTTCAGGTCTACAATGAGAAGTTCGCCCGGCCGGCGGGTGAGATCATGGGGATGATCGAGCAGAAGGGCTTGCGCGAGAACCCCTCCGCCTTCGGCAACAAGATCGACTGGATCTACTGGGAACTCTGGCATCACGAAGGGCGTCGCGCGCGCCATGGGGCGGCGATGATGGGACCCGACTACACGTGGTGGCATGGGATCTACGATGTGGCTCAGAACTTCTATTTCGAGTTCTTGCCGGAAGCCCGCCGCTTTGAAGACCCGGAGATCAACGCCCATATCGACAGACTGCTCTCCGAGGATCCCATGCATCAGTGGATACGCACGCCGACCGCGGAGACCAAGGCGGCGATACGCAGCGGCGAGCTCCAGGAGAACTACCGCGGGATATTCAAACCCGAATAGGGGTACGCCGATTCCGGCGGCTCCCTGCAGTGAGGCGAGTTGATGCGGGGGAGTGCCCGCGGCAGGACGGGTTGATGGCATGGGGCTCCTGCCGTAGGACGGGTTGGTGGTAGGGGCTCTTGCAGTAGGGCGGATTGATGGTGAAGTGCTTTCGACTCCTCTTGCGTGGGTTGGCGACGAATTGGGTCGGCACCGCCGGAGTCGTTCTGACCACGAGCGCCTTCCTGCTCTTCCTGTTCATGGAGCTGCTCCGGCTGCTCCAGGTGGTCACGAACGCGTATGTCGGTCTGATCAGCTATCTCTTCCTGCCGGCGTTCTTCATTCTGGGCTTGCTCCTGATTCCGATCGGCTGGCGGATCTACCGGCGCGCGCGCGGGCGATCGACCCAAGAGCTGCTCGCCGAGCGTTTCACTCCGTTGCTGACCGAGAGAACCAGGCTCTACGGTTCCAATCTCTTCGGGCTGATTGTCCTGCTGACTCTGATCAACCTCCTCTTCCTTGGAGCGGGTGGTGCGCGCGTGTTGCACTTCATGGACGAGCCGGTCTTCTGCGGTACGGCTTGCCACGGCGTCATGCACCCCGAATGGGCCACCTATCAGCAGTCGCCGCACGCGCACGTCAAGTGTGTCGACTGCCACGTCGGGGAGGGTCTGGATGGGTTGGTGGACGCCAAGCTCAACGGCCTCTGGCAGATGATCAGCGTGACGTTCGATCTCTACGAGCGCCCGATCCCGACGCCGGTACACAATCTGCGTCCGGCTCGGGAGACGTGCGAGAGGTGTCATTGGCCGGAGAAGTTCTACGGCGATCGCCTGGATGTCCAGACGCGCTATGGCCTCGACCGCAGCTCGCGGCCCCACTACACGACGCTGGCGCTCAAGGTGGGATCGGGAACCGGGGAGCAGGGCGGTACGATTCACTGGCACGTCGCTCCGGAGAACGAGGTCCGCTATCTGCCGGCTGTCGAGGATCGCACCGAGATGCGCTCGGTGGCGATCCAGCAGGGAGATGGCAGCTACCGGCAGTATCGCAACCGCAAGTACCTCGG
Source organism: Candidatus Eiseniibacteriota bacterium (assembly GCA_023129715.1). Classification (GTDB taxonomy): domain Bacteria; phylum Eisenbacteria; class RBG-16-71-46; order CAIMUX01; family WJJG01; genus JAGMBO01. The sequence continues at coordinate 54,211 of JAGMBO010000083.1, forward strand.
CTGGGCGGGGCCTAATTCGGCGGCGGCCGCGGGGGAGGCGGCCGGATCCCCGGAGCCGGGCGGGGAATTGAGCGGGTGGGCAACCGAGGAACGAGTCCTCGACTGCATCGATTGCCACAACCGGGCGACCCACATCTACGAGGATCCCGCGACGGCGGTCGATCGCCGGCTCGAGGCGGGTGAAATCGATCGGGCGATCCCCTTCATCAAGCGCGAGGGGCTTGGGAGCCTTCTGGGCAGCTACGCCGGCACTGCTGCGGCGATGACCGGGATTGCCCGTGGCCTCTACGGAACCTATGCGCGTGAGTATCGGGCCGAGACGCTTGGTCTGCAGGAGTCGCTCGACCGGGCGGTGGTCTCCCTCCAGGAGGTCTACCAGCGCAATATCCACCCGCGGATGGAAGTCGGCTGGAATCCCTATCCCGATCACAGTGGGCACGAGCACGAGGGGGGATGCTTCCGCTGCCATAATCGCGACATGGTCGATCTCGCCGGGAACCCGATCGCCTACGACTGCACGCTCTGCCATTCGATTCTCGCCTTCGAGAGTCCCGAGCCCTTCCAGTTCTTGCTGCCGGTGGCGGAGAAGGATCCCGAACGCAGCATGCATCAGTATCTGCAGACGGAGTTCCTGCGCACGCGTCCCTGAGTTCGTTGCTTGCGCCCTCCCCCTGACCCCGCTTCCACCGCCCTTGCGGGGCCTCCTCTCCGCCCCCACCAAGGCGCGTTCCCTGCGACCTTTCTGGGGGCCGCCCGGTCCACCGGCCCAGCGCGCATGGGACCTGTGGGCAGCGGCTTCTCGAAAGACACCCGGCTCACTTGACCTAGGTCAAGGCACGGGTGGTCCGAGGCACCGATACTGCCGGTCAGAAGAGACCGGGCGGGTGCTGTCGGCGTTGGTTCGCAGCACGTCATCGCCGCCGCGCAGGGAGACTCGCAGGAGGACTTGCAGCGGGACTCGCAGGAGAACTTGCAGCGGGACTCGTAGGGGGACTGCAGCAGGACTCGCAGGAGGAGAGACAATGGTCGGAAGACGGATGCGCGAGATCGTGTACATCGATGAGGAGAAATGTGACGGATGCGGGGTCTGCATTCCGAGCTGCCATGAGGGCGCCATTCAGATCATCGATGGCAAGGCGCGTCTGGTGGCCGACCGTCTCTGTGACGGCCTCGGCGACTGCCTCGGCGTGTGCCCGCGGGGCGCGATTCGGGTCGAGCGCCGTGAGGCCGAGGAATTCGACGCCGCGGCCGTCCGCGCTCGTCAGGCGCCGCAGGCCACGCCGGCAGCGTGTGCTTGTCCCGGCGCGCTCGCGCAGCGGCTGCCCGCCGCCGACTCGCCGATGCCGGAGGCACGGGTGAACCCGTCGGGCGCGAGCCAATCTGCCGCGAGCCGGCTCGGTCACTGGCCCGTGCAGCTGCATCTTCTGCCCGTACACAGCGAGCTGTGGGAGAACGCCGACGTCCTGATTGCCGCCGACTGTGTCGGTTTCTCCCTTCCCGATCTCCACTCGCGCCTGCTCGCGGGTCGCACCGTCGCCATCGGCTGTCCCAAGCTGGATGCCCTTGAGGTCTACGTCGAGAAGCTAACCGCGATCCTGCGAAATCACGAGATCCGCTCGCTCACCGTTGCGCACATGGAAGTGCCGTGCTGCACTGGTCTGGCGACCGCCGTCCGCGAGGCGCTCACCGCCGCGGGCAGGAATGATCTCGAAGTGGAAGATCTCACCGTCACCTGCGACGGACGCATCCGGGAGAGGCCGGCCGCGAATGTCCCCCGGGAGAGCCCGGGAGTGGGGCGCACGGCATGCGGGTTCACCGGGAAGATCTGAGGCCCGGAGGGGGCGTGAGCCCAACGACGGGGTCCAGGGTGCGGACCGCGTGCCGTCTCATTGAAGATGCTTGAGTACGAGATCGGGATGGTGCCGAAGAGAAGAAAGGAAGGAGTCAGTCCCATGAACATGTTCTGTTACCAGTGCGAGCAGACCGCTCAGGGAAGCGGGTGCACGAAGCAGGGAGTTTGCGGCAAAGACCCGGATGTGGCCGCATTGCAGGATCTGCTCGTGCATGTCGCCAAGGGTATCGCCCAGTATGCACATCGCAGCGCCGGACTGGGCAAGCGTGATGCCGATGTCGACCGCGGAGTCATTGAGGCGCTCTTCACCACGGTGACGAATGTCAACTTCGATGCCCGGCGCATGGCGGCGAAGATCGGCGAGGAGGTCGTCTTGCGGCGCCGGGCCCGCGAAACCTATCAGCGCGCGCTCGCCGACGCGGGGCGTCAGGCAGAGCCGTTGGGCGGGCCGGCGGTCTATGAGTCAGGGGATGACTTGGCGGGGATGATCTCGCAGGGCCACAAGCTGCGCCTGAGTCAGAGAATCGAGAATCAGGGGCGGGATGTCGCCGGACTTCAGGAGCTGGCCCTCTATGGAATGAAAGGGGCGGCGGCCTATGTCGACCATGCGCAGATCCTGGGCGTCGAAGACGCGGCGATCTACGCCGACTTTCATCGTCTCCTGGACGACCTGGCGGGCGATCCGACCGATGCGGGGCGGTTGACCGCACTCGCCCTGGAGGTCGGTGAACTGAACCTGCGGGCGATGGAGATTCTCGATCGGGCGAATACGGGCGCCTATGGCCACCCGGAGCCGACCCGAGTGCGGGTCAGTCCGGTCAAAGGCAAGTGCATTCTCGTCTCGGGCCACGACCTCAAGGACCTCGATGAGCTCCTCGAGCAGACGGCGGGCAAGGGGATCAATGTCTACACCCATGGAGAGATGCTGCCCTGCTTGGCCTATCCTCGGCTGAAGCGCCATCCGCATCTGGTGGGCAACTACGGTGGAGCCTGGCAGGACCAACGCCGGGAGTTTGCCGCGTTTCCCGGCGCCATTCTGATGACGACCAACTGCATCCAGCGCCCCAAGGAAGACTACCAGGGGCGGATCTTCACCAGTGGTTTGGTCGCCTGGCCCGGGGTGACCCACATTGACAATCGCGACTTCACTCCGGTCATCGAGGCGGCCTTGGCGGCCGAGGGATTCAGCGAAGATGCGCCGGAGAAGATGATCACGATCGGTTTCGGACACCAGGCCGTTCTGGGCGTGGCCGACCAGGTGATTTCCGCAGTCAAGAGCAAGGCGATTCGCCACTTCTTCCTGATCGGTGGGTGTGACGGGGCCAAGTCGGGACGCAACTACTACACCGAGCTGGCCGAACAAGTGCCCGATGACTGTGTCATCTTGACGCTAGCGTGCGGCAAGTTCCGCTTCAACAAGCTCGAGTTCGGGGAGATCCAGGGGATCCCGCGGCTCCTGGACGTGGGGCAGTGCAACGACGCCCACTCGGCGATCGAGATCGTCAAGGCGCTGGCCGGCGCGTTCGACTGCGGCGTCAACGACCTGCCGCTCTCTCTGGTGCTGAGCTGGTACGAACAGAAGGCGGTCGGCATCCTGCTGTCCTTGCTCCACTTGGGCATCCGGGGCATCCGGATCGGACCGAGCCTCCCGGCGTTCACCCCGCCGGAGGTGTTGGAGGTCCTGGTGGCGAACTTCGATCTTAAGCCGATCACGACGCCGCAGGAGGATCTCGCCGCGATGCTGGCGGGGCAGCCGGCCGGCTAGATGGTTCTGCACGGATCTCGAACGTGCAGGGGGTGAGCGGATGGATGGGATCGATGGGATGTGCCCGGCTGCCCGAGAGCCGGGCTTTCCCGCTTCCCGATCGAGTCCGGGGCGCAGTTAGCGGTGGATTGGAGGCGGCCGCTTCCGCCAGAATCGTGCCGTGAAACGCATGACCCGGAATGAGACCTTGACGGTCCTGGAACGGGTGCCGCTATTCTCGGCGCTTCCCCGCAAGGACCTCGAGCACCTGTTGGCCGACTGTCGTTTACGATCGGTGCGCGCGGGAGCCGAATTGGTATCGCCGGGCGAACCGGCCGACCGCTTCTATGTGATTCTCACCGGACGGGTGAACGTCTTCCAGCTCTCCGCCAAGGGAGACCAGCAGATCCTGCACGCCTACGGCGCCGGGGCAACCTTCGGCGAGGCGGCGATGTTGAGGGGCGAGGGGTTTCCCGCGCATGCCGAGGCGCTGGAAGATGCGACCCTGCTGGTTGTCGATCGCGAGACGTTGGCCGCGGCGATCCGTCGCCAGCCCGAGATGGCCCTCGGCATGCTGGCGGGTCTCTCGGGCAAGCTGCAGGAGTTCGCCAGCCTGATCGAGAAGCTGGCCCTCAAGGATGTCCCCGCCCGCTTGGCCGCGATCCTCCTCGAACTCTCGGGCGAGGCGGGAGCGGTCTCCTTTGTGCTGCCGCAGTCGAAGCGCGAGTTGGCCGCCCAGATCGGGACGATTCCCGAGACCCTCAGCCGGTCCCTGGCAAAGCTGCGCCGCGCCGGCTGGATCAGTGTCGACGGGCGACGCATCCGGATCCTCGATGCCGAGGCGCTCCGGGACCTGGCCGAGTCCTAGCCCTAATGGGTCAATAGTCT
>JAGMBO010000084.1 GCA_023129715.1 Candidatus Eiseniibacteriota bacterium
GCCTGCCTGCGCTGGATTCCTTGCCCCTGCGAGGCAAGGAGATCCGCTGTTAGGCACGTGGGATCCCCTGCTCCCCGCCCGCCGGCCATTATCCACGATCGTCCTCGCCCTAGAAGGCATAGCGGAGGCAGTGCTCGGTCTGCTTCCAGCCCGATCCGGTGGCTTCCATCCGCCGGTAGTAGTAACGCATCCACTCGAGAGGCAGATCGGCTCCGGCCGGGAAGAGCCGCCGCTTCAGAATCTCTCGCCAGCTCAAGGCCCGATCGATCACCCCGGCGCACATCGCCGCGGTCTCCGTCGGCCACGATGCCTTCTCCCGACGCTTCTTGACATAGTTGCGCCACACAGTGAAGACCGCCATGCGGTCGGCCACGCCCTGGAGACACTTGCTGAAGGCGATCGTCTCGCGCCGGTGGTTGGCGCTGCCGTGGCGCAGGAGCAGATCGGCCAGGTTGACCGGGAAGAGCGGGTTCTTCTGGGTCCGGCGCGCCTTCGACGAGGTCGCCATGTGTTGGCAAGCGGGCATCGCTTGCTGCTGTTTCAGGCGCTTCAGCGCCCGCGGGTAGGCGGGATGATCATCCGAGTGCAAGGTGCGGGCGGATGAGGCGAGGTAAGGCAGCAAGGGTCTTAGGAGTGCCGCGATCCCTTCTTCGACCGCCTTGGGGTTGGGCCGACCGTGGAGCTGCTCGAGGCGGGCGCGTTTGCGTTTCTGGCCCCTGGTCATCGCGCCCTTTCGGCGCAAGGGGCTGAGGGTGAAATGGTAGATGAACCAGCTGGTGGAGCCGGCGGCGAGGTTGGCGTGGAAGGGGAAGAACTGCGAGTGGGCGAAGGACTCGAAGCCATCGAAGACGAGTGCCTCGGGGATGGGCCGGTCGGCGATCAGGCGACGGTGGGTGAGCAGGCAATGGCGGCCGAGGCGGGCGAGGTGACGCATGACGGTGGTGTGAGAGGTGCGCAGCACCCGGGCGGTCTGGCGGAGACCGGCGCCTTCGGTGACCAGGGTGGCGATCGGCCGCAGCAGCTGGGGGTGGCGCAGCCAGTAGGTGGTCGCGAAGGTGGTCGCACTGAAGGAGCGCCCGCAGTGGCGGCAGAGGTAGGTCTGGCGGAGGAGTCGGCCGCGGTGGAGCTTCTTGCCATTGCGGACGAAGTGCCAGTCGCCACGCGGGTGGTGGAAGTCACAGGCGGGATTGGGGCAGTGGGGCGGCTGGAACCCACCTGGCCGCCTGGATGGGGTTGCGACGGACTTGCGCATACCCCTAGGCCATAGCCGGAGCGGGGCCATTACGAGCTGGACAGTGGCGCGCACAAACCCACGGATGGAGTAAGCCGCGTCTTGAAGAG
>JAGMBO010000085.1 GCA_023129715.1 Candidatus Eiseniibacteriota bacterium
CGGCACGCAACGGGCTTCACCCTGGCCGGCAGGACGACCACCGCGAAGAACCCGTGGATACTGGCCCAGCTGGCCAACGGCTGGAAGCAGCAGTAGACCGATGAAAGTGCGCTTCAGCGACGGGATGGAGCTCGACACCAGCGGAAAGCTCCGCGTCGTCCACCGCAAGGACGGCTGGTACGTCGTCGGCCAGGGGATGCTGGCGGCGGTCGACGACCCCAAGGAAGGCGAAAGGCTGATCGAGGAACTACGACAGCGAGGAGGGAAGAACGATGCGTTTCGGAGCCGACGACAAGTTCTGGGTCGTGACCGACCCAAGACCTGAGAGCACGCTCGGCGACATCCTGTTCCAGGCATCTCTGAGAGATCTAGAAAGGCAGTTCAAGGGCGGCCTCACAATGGATGACCACCCGACGCTCCTCACCGACCGGCGGGAGGCGGAGGTCGAAGCCCATGCTCGGATCATCGCCGTGCAAGTCTCCCGGGTGTTGGCGAACGTCGACCCCAAGGACCTCCTGAGTCGGGCGGTCTCGATCGAGCTGCTCGATGCCGAAGGTTGTCCCGTCTTCGAGGCCGACATTCCACTGCTCGCGCGTTAGGTGGCCCGGAGTCACGTCTCCTCTCACTTCGTTGAGGGGCCGAGTGAGGCGGCGATCGGACTGGTGAGGATCCCTGAGTCCTGCTAGATTCTGAGAACAGCACCGGTATGAACGGCAGGTCTATTCCCGGGGGAACCGTCACCATGGAGAACCATGTCGAAGCATACGTCACGCTCAGAGTAGACGCGATGTACATCGTGCTCGCGCGACGCTGCCGCCAGAAGGCTGCTGAGTGCATTCCCGATATGGAGGAATTGACGAACCGTCTGAGCGAAGCGGAGGAGAGGCAGAGACAGGTGGAGACAACGGGAGCACAAGCTCCTGAGGCAATGTACGATGCGCTGCGACCGATTCTGGACGAGCTGAGCAGTCTGGACTGGGCGATTGGTGCCGCGTACCGCCCTTTCCTTGAGAACGTTGCTCTCGTTCACGTTCTCTGTGCCGCATGCCTGGAGGCTCACATCAATAGGACTGCCAGGGAGAAGGTCTCAAGGAAGCTGTACGAGGAATTCGACCGATGGAGCCTCAAAGCCAAGTGGTTGTTCTTGCCGAGGATTCTCCATCTCGATGGCTTCGGTATGAACAAGGAGCCCTTTCAGAGCTTCTCCGATCTCATCAGGTTCAGGAACGCGTTACTCCATTACCGATCGAAGCGGGAACGGTGGTCCGGCTCGCCGGTGCCCAGATTCCTGACCGAGTTGGGACTCACGCTCAAGCATGTGGATCGATCTCTATCAGCGGTCCGCGGGATGGTAGGACGGCTAGCCGAGCAGATGATGGATGCGCCTCCATCATGGATCTCTGATGGGACAGAATTGACGTACTTCGCCTTGGAAAGAAGACGGAGCCAAGCATAGTCACGCTGGAGCGCGTGAATCCTCGGAGGGATCGTGATTCTCGAATTGGTGTCCAAGATAGTCGTGACCCTGATACTCGTGTGGGTCCTGCTTGGGCTCCGTGAGCTTGTCGCTCGGGCATTCACCTCGCGGGCATCGAAGGCGTGGATAACGTGGGGGCCGAGGACAATTGGCCTTGTCCTTCTAGTCCCGGCAGTCTGGGCAGTCTGGTCAGGCCAGATCGATGTAGTGGAGTCATCCCACCGATTCTTCACCAGCAGACCGCTCGATGATGTGAGCTGGCTTGCTACGCGTGACCCGGGATTGATCTACCAAGACAGGCTGCCGGTTGCCGCGGTAGTGGGTGAAGTTGAGCACAAAGGGGAGCGCGTGGTTTTCGCTAGGCTCACCCACGCGGAACAGCTTGACCGCAACAAACCTATCGAGTACAGGCGAGAGCGACTGCGTATCATGAAGTTCGAGAGCTACTCAATGCTCCACATAGGCGGTAGTGGCGCTCCAGGTCCTACCTACGTTGGCGTTGAGTGTGCGCCGGTTGAATAGCCTATTGCCCAGTGGGGTCTCGCCGCGCCGGGCAGACGCCGTGGGCGAACATCTCGGCTCAGGTGGGCATTGAACGGCCTCGAAGGATGCCATGAGCGCGGGCACCTCCCGTCATTGCGGGATCACGGTTGACTTTCACGAAAGCAGCCACGTCCTCGCCTTCTCCTCGTCATCGAAGACGCGGACATCTGCCATGCGATTCCTGGCTGCTGTCTCAAAGAAGTGCGGTCCCGCAGGCATGGTAGCTCTGAGAATCGCTAGACGCATGCCGCGGAAGGGGCCGAGCGAGAACGTCCTGGCCGCCTCGAAGATCACCAGTGTGTCTGGCGCAACCTCCATCGCCCGCTGATCACAGAGAATCCGATCCAGTTTCTCCTCGCGCCTGATAACCAGGATTCCCTCCAACGCCTCAGCGATGTCGGATTCCGATAGTGTCCCCAACGGACGAACGAGAATGTAGCGCCGTGTCCGGTCAATGCTCAGGTCGTAGGGCATGGGCCACCTCGTGGACGGAAGGAACGGTCGTCAGTCGCTCTCGCAGATCAGCTACGGTTTCCCCTTCGACAGTCCCTTGCAGGGCTACCTGTGACGCGCTCCGCGACGACGACATCCCTGTACAAGTCGAATGACATGTCCACGGGTTCCAAACGAAGGATACCATTCGGCGAACGGGGCGTGGAGCACGGCCTCGGAGAGCGCCGGGGCCATCCGCGGAGGATCGGGCGGGCCTCAAGGCGCCACGTCGCCGCACGGATCACGTAACTCCTTGCGAATCCTGGATGCTACAAACACGTTGGGGGTCTCGGGCCATGATCTCGGCACCATGCGGCCCATCCGGTGGTGGGAAGGGCCTCCGAGGGCCCCGAGACCGGGTTCCTGGCCCCTTCCAAAGGCCCGTTTTGCGGCATCGCCCCCGGCGAAGAGGGCCGTTTTGCGGCATGGGGTCCTGGGAAAGGGCCCATTCTGCGGCATCGGCCCCCGGGAAGAGGGCCGTTTTGCGGCATCGAAATCGGCGATCTAGGGCCGTTTCGACTGAACGCCGGGAGAGGCGGAATCCCGCAACTCCCTAGTCCTGCGTTGGATGCCTGTGTGGCGACATGGTCAGAGGGACCTTCACCGCGGGAATATCAGCCGAAAACTGCCCCTAAAATGCCCCTTCGATGCCCCAGACCATGGAGGAATGCCCCTGGAATGCCCCTTCCGGGGCCCCGGCCGCTGGGAACTGCCCCACAGCTGCCCCCCGGGGCATGGACGTCGTCGTTGAATGGAAAGACGACGAGCTTGTACAACTTGCACAACGCGCTTGTGCGCCCTCTGCGGAAGGCAACTCACGGTGTATGCATGCAAGGCTGCAGGAGTGTCAACGCGCCGGTGATCTGAAGAGCGCCTTGACACCGCCCCATGTCGCGTCCTCGGCAGGCGGCAGGACAGCAGTCGGCGGTTCGCACCCGATCGGCTCGGATCCGATCAGGTCGCACTCGGGATTGGGCAGGGAGAATGGAGCGCACGGCGAGTCCGATTGCAGGGTGAAGTCGTCGTCCCACGGATCGCAGAATATTGGATCCTCGGAGATGTTGCCATCGAGGCCATACTGGCTGGCGATGTCGCCCACCCAGTCTCCGCCAGCGTTCCCGTAGAGGTCACAGCAGGATAGGCTGGCGTTGCCAGCGATCGCCTGACCGCCCGTGCTGAACGCAATGATCGTATTCCCAAGCGTGATAGTTGCGGACCCGCAGTCGATGCCGCCAGCGCCACTTCCAGCCTCGTTATAGGCCATGCTGCAATTGATGAATGTCGCCGAGCCCGTTCCACACCAGACAGCTCCACCGGACTCGTCGGCGGTGTTTCCGTAGATGAGGCAGTCTGAAATCGTTCCGGAGAAGTCCCAGTCGAGGTACAGAGCTGCGCCATTGGTGCCATGGTTGTGCCAGAAGGAACATCTGGACATAGTCAATGTAGCATCGTGAGAACGAAATGCTATGCCGAGGTTGTCATGGAAGCGGCAGTTCTCAATGGAAGGGACGCCCGCATCGCACCCAAGTCCAAGGCCGGGGTGTCCTGAGAAGCTGCAGTCGTCCAGCTCCGGAGAGGAGTATGCATGAGAATACATGCCGCCCGGGGAGTTCCCTGCGAACGCACAGCCCTTGAGACGGGGAGAGGCCAAATGGCAGTACAGACCAGCCCCAGGGCCGTACAACTGGGTCTCGTTGTCGAAGAACATGCAATCGGTGAAGTGAGGAGCGGTCGGGACAGTAACACCACGACACGCCGCACCAGCACCACCCCGAGCAGAGTTGCCCAGAAAGATGCAGTTGATGATCTGGGGCGATGAATCAGTGCAGAACATACCCGCCCCGATACTTGCGGGAGAGGCTCCCTCTACGTGGGCATTCGTGACCGTGAGGCCGCGGAGCACAGATGATATGCTCTCGCCGGACTGGAAGACGAAACCGCGGTGCGGATTGCCTGGGCTTGCCTGGCAGTCCAAGATGCAATTAGCAGGATTGTCGCTCGCTGACCGGACGGTGATGGCTTTGCCTGCGTAGTCGATGTCACGGTTCCCGTCCCCGATAAACACGCCATCGGCGAGCAGGATCTCGTCTCCATCCGCAGCCACGTCCACAGCGGCCTGG
>JAGMBO010000086.1 GCA_023129715.1 Candidatus Eiseniibacteriota bacterium
TCTCCTTGCTTGTGTTCTTCGTGACGGCAATTACGAAAAAACACAAGTGGAGCCCATTTTCAATATCTTCCCGCGCGATCAGACCAGGATTATTGACGCTTCAGGGCTAGCAAGGCGCCTCCTTGGCCTCCGCGTCAGTCATCCTTGACACAGCCAGCCCCGCGGGAACCAATCTGGTCGCACGCTGGATTGGGCTCGGTATGCGCGTTGCAGGGTGAGAAGATCGAGAGCATCAAGTTGCCGTTGAAGATATCGCAGAAGCGAGGCGATGCCTCGATGTTGTCATTGACCCCGTGCCACCCCGCTAAGCACCCCACATAGTTTCCACCCGAATTGCCGTAGACATCACAGCACGACAAGCTCGCGGAGCCACCCGAGCAATAGACTGGTCCTCCGGAAGTCGTATAGGCGATGATGCAATTCATGAGTTGAAGTGTACCGTTGGCGAAGTAGAGGCCTCCCCCACTGCTTGAGGCGCCGCCGCGGGCAAACGTGCAATTCGTCACGGTGACATCGAGATTCGAGCTGCAGATCGCGCCGCCCCAGCGTGCGGAGTTCTCGAAGAACGTGCACAGAGTCACCTGCGCTGCACTGCAATTGGAAATGGTCAACGCACCGCCACAGCCTGTCGAGGCACCATTGTTGTAGAAGTTGCAGTTTGTGAACGAGACACTGGCCTGCGTGCAGTAGACGGCCCCTCCATTGACGTTGACTAGATTGTCTTCAAACCAGCAGTCGCTGAATCCGATCGCGTAATCGCCGTACTCGCAGTAGACCGCACCACCGGAATTCACGGCGCCATTCGAGCGGAATTCGCAGTCGCGGAACATCTCCGTCCGCCGGCCCACGGGGCAGAACGCCGAGACGACCACGGCGCCACCATAGTCTGCCAGGTTGTCATAGAACACACACGATTGGAAGATCGGTGATGCGCAGCCGCAAGCAGCCGCACCCCCATAGGTTCCATAGCCATGTTGAATGGTGATCTCTTGAATGACTGTGTCAGAGCCCTCGTTGTCGTCGAAATCGAAGGCGCGATGCGGCTCGTTGATCGAGCCCTCACAGTCAATGATGCACGCGCTCGCGCTCCCGCTGAGTGAACGAATGGTGAGAGCCTTGCCGTGGAAGTCGAGATCGCGGTTGCCGGGCCCGATGAAAGTCCCGTCTGCTAGGTAGATCTCGTGGCCGGCAGGGACACTGTCAATGGCTTGCTGGATGGTCGCGTAGGTGCCGCTTCCGTCGGGACGGATGTAGGTGATGCTCTGGATCGTGAAGGTGCCCGGACTGGTGGCGGAGGCGCCAGAGCTGAGATCGGTGATCAGAATCGAGTAGTCGTCTCCCTTCATGGCACATCCCTCGGCGGACCACTGGTGGCTGCCGTCATTGGGCGTTGACGCGGCGATCAATCGGCATACGGAGGCGCTGCGACGCAGCTCGATGCGCACCGTGGAGCCGCAGCACGCGGAGGGTGCCCAGAGGATATCGACCGGATCCAGAGGCAGATAGGAAGCTCCGCTGGGTGGCGAGGAGACGTTCAGACCGCAACCGGACTCGATCCGGAACTCGCCGTTACTGCGGTCAGCCTGGCCAGTGGACAGGTCAGTCACGCGAATCGTGTACCCGGACGTCTGGGATGCGCACTGCGCCGCTGTCCAGGGATGGGAGCCGTCATTTGGAGTCGACGAGGTGATCGTCCGGCAGACGACCCCACTCCGCAGTAGCTCGATCTTGACGAAGCCACTGCAACAGGAGGTGGAATTCCACAAAATCTGCTGGAACGTGCCGGCGCAGAAATCCTCCCCCCCATTGGGGGCCAGCACGCCGATGGCGCAGGGTGGCTGAATCCTGAACTCCGCAGCGCTTGTACCACTTGCCCCAATCTGGAGGTCCGTGACGCGGACCGTGTAACCGGACGCTTGGGATGCGCACTGTGCGGCCGTCCAGAGATAAGATCCGTCGTTCGGGGTCGCTGGTGAGATGACATTGCAGACCGCTCCATTGCGGAGGAGTTCGATCCGGACGTCGTCCCCGCAGCAGGGTCCGGCGTTCCAGAGGATCTCGACCGGCGTGTCCGCGCAGAACTCGTCATTCGAGGCCGGATGAGTGACCGCGATCCCGCACGGCGGTTGGATCGTGAAACTCCCGTCGCTTGTGTCGTCCGTGCCGGTCTCCAGGTCGGTGACCCGGACCGTGTAGCCGTACGCCTGGGATGCGCACTGTACGACCATCCAGGGGTAGGATCCATCGTTCGGCGTCGAGGCGGCGATGGTGCTGCAGACAGAACCATTCTGCAACAGCTCGATCTGGACGGCCTCGCTACAACAGGAGGTCGACTCCCAGAGAATCGGCTGTGATTCTCCTTCACAAAAGACCTCGCCTCCGTTTGGCGTGACCAGGTCGACCGCACAGGTTGAGATCGAGAAGACGGCATCGCTCTGATCGCTGATCCCAGTGGCGGGATCGGTTACGCGCAGAGTCAGTCCGTCTGCGCCCGCGGGACAGGGCTCGACCTGCCAGGTGAATCGGCCCGTGTTTTCCGCCGCCGCGGAGATCGACAGACAGACGATACCGTCGTGGAGGAGATCGAGGCCGACCGTCGGTCCACAGCACGGCTCCGTGCTCCAGAGCAGATCGATCGACATCCCCGCACAGAAATCTTCGCCCCCATTGGGGTGCGCCACGGTGAGGAGGCACGCGGGGCGGATCGTCAGGGATCCCTCGGATTCGGCGGAGGTGTCCGAGTCGAGATCGACAACGCGGAGCCGATAGCCGAGTGACTCGGCGCCGCAGCCCGCCGCGGCCCACCGATGGGCCCCGTCGTTCGGCGTCGAGGCGGCCACGATCCCGCAAGTAGCTCCGTGCTGGAGGAGTTCGATCCGAACGTATTCTCCGCAGCACGGAGACGTTTCCCAGGCGATATCGATGGAGTCGCCCTCGCAGAAGATCCCATCACCGGCGGGACTCGTGACGGCGACGTCGCATCCGGCCAGGATCTCGAAGTATCCGGCACTTCGATCCATGGCGCCCGTCTGCGGATTCGTGATCTCGACTTGGTATTCCCCGCTGGCGACGCCGCACGGCTCTGCCCGGCAGGTGTAGGATCCGTCGTTTTCGGTGGCCGCGGCCAAGCTGCGGCAGACCGTTCCGCTCTGCAGAAGGTCGATCCGTACCTGCGGGCCGCAGCACGCTCCGTGATCCCACCGAATCGCCAGGGAGTCTCCGACGCAGTACACCTCGTTCCCTCCGGGCGCGGTGAGATCGAGATAACAGGCCGGCAAGACCTCGAAGGTGGCGTCGCTATCGTCCGCCGCGCCGCCATCGAGATCAGTGACGCGGATTCGGTAGTCTCCCTCGGTCTCAGGGCAGCCGCCAGCAATCCAGGCGTACTCGCCATCGTTGTCCGTCGCGTCGGCAATTGTCTCACAGACACTGTCGAGGTGGAGGAGCTCGATCCGGACCAAGGCCCCGCAGCAGGTGGAGTGTTCCCAGACGATGGCAACCTCCTCGCCCGCACAGTAGTCCTGGCCGCCATTCGGCGCCGAGAGAACCAGATCGCAGTCGCGCGCGATGGTGAAGGTCTCGGGGCTTTCTGCGCTGGCGCCGGTGGCCGAATCGGTCAGACGGATGCGGTAGCCGGTCTCGGGGCCTTCGCAAGGATCGGTGAGCCAGAGCAGAACGCCGTCGTTCTCGGTGGCGGCGGCGATCTGATGACAGATCTCGCCATCGCGAACCAGATCGATGCCGACTTGCTCGCCGCAGCAAGCTCCCGACGTCCAGACTATGGAGATCTCCTGGCCGGCGCAAAACGTGTCTGGTCCGATCGGCGCGAGAATCTCGAGCTGACATGTCTCGATGGCGAAAAACGCGGCAGTAGTGTCGGCAGCACCAGCTGCGGGTGCACGTACGGCGATCTGGTAGCCGCCTCCCAAGTCGCATCCCGCCACGGGCCAGACGTAGTCACCGTCGTTGGCCGTCTCCGCGGCAATGACCCGGCAGAACTGGCCGTCCTGCAACAAGTCGATCGCAACCTCAGCGTCACAACAGGAGCGACTCGTCCACTGGATGGTCACCGACTCCTCGCTGCAGAACGTGGCCGACTCTGCCGGCGCGGTGATGTCGATCGCGCAGCGCTCGATCGCGAATGTGGATTCCGAAGTGCCCACGGCGCCAGTGGCCAGATCGCACACGCGGATCTGATAGTCTCGGTCCGCATCGCAAGGCTGGGCGGTCCATAGATAAGATCCGTCGTTCGCGGTCGTTGCGGCGATTGTCCGGCAGATTTCCCCGTCGTGTAGTAGCTCGATGGCCACCGAGTTGCCGCAACAGGACGACCCTTCCCATTCGATCAGGACGTCATCCCCCGCGCAGTAATCGCTGGGCCCGGAAGGGAGCGTGAGACTGATCTCACATGCCGCGATCGAGAAACTCCCGCTCATCCCCGCGGCTGCATCGCTCGTCAAATCCGTTACGGCGATCCGATAGTCGTCGGGGCTGCCGTCCGCCACGCACCGCGCCGCACCCCATGAATGCTGCCCGTCATTTGGGGTTGCGGCGGCGATCGTGGCACAGACCGTCTCATCCTGCAGGAGATCGATGCGGACGCTGTCCCCGCAACATGCGGACCGAGACCAGATGATCTCAACCTCGTCGCCGGGGCAGAATGTGGCCCCGGCGGCCGGCGAGAACAGTGTCAAGGTGCAGGCAGGGCGGATGGAGAACGTTGCGTCACTCTCGTCCTCGACACCGCTCGCTCGGTCGGTTACACGGACGGCATAGCCGGTAGAGTCATCCGCGCAGGCCTCGGCAATCCAGCTGAAGCCGGTCTCGTTCGTTGCGGAGTCGGCAATCGTAGCGCACACTTGGCCGTCGTGGAGGAGTTCGATGCGGGCGGCGCTTCCACAGCAGTAGGAAGACTCCCAAGTGATGGCCACCGGCCGCCCGGGACAGAAGGACTCACCCCCATTGGGCTCGGTGAGAGAAATCGCCTGCTCAGTGAAGATCGAGAAGGCCCCGGGGCTCTCGGCGGAGGTCATCTGGGCGAGGTCGGTGACGCGGATGGAGTAGCCGGGGGCCCGCTCCGAGCAGGGAGCAGGTATCCAGGAGAAGGATCCAGTGTTCTGGGCGGCCTCAGCCAGGGTTTCGCAGACACTCCCATCCTGGAGGAGTTCGATGCGCATGGCGTTCCCGCATGCCGCGGATGCGGTCCAGGTGACCAGGGCTTCCCGGCCTACGCAGATGACGCAGCCGCTGTCGGGCGCGGTGACAGCTAGATCGCAGTCCCCCGGACAGTCGCCAAAGCTGACGAAGTCGGGAGTGATCGCCTCGCCGGTTCCCGATCGATAGAACGTGACACTCTCTTGCGACACACACAGTCCGGGCGTCGGGGATCCGCCGCAAGTCTGAATGTAGAGCAATACGTCGCAGCCGGGATCGATGACACCAGGCCCCGGAACCTCAGGATTGGGCGTGACCGACAGCAGGAAGCTCTGTTCGCCCGCCACCAGGGGCTCGGTCGTCACCAGAAATCCATCCCGTCGTCCGCAGTCATACAGGCGGCTCCCCGGATCGATATAGAGCGTGGCACTGATCGCGTCGCACACCGAGAATCGCATTTCGATCGCCTCGATCTCCTCGGGGTTCTCGACGACGACCGGGAAGAACAGGCGCTCGGGATGCGCCGCAGCGGCAGCCGTCGGGACGGCCGGCGGGGAGGTTTCCTCATCCAGTGGAATGCCCTCGTAGAGCACGAGGCGATGTTGGGTGGGCGGAGTGCTGGCCAAGACGACATTGACCGTGCGTTCGCTGACTTGCGGATCGAGGGTGAGAGTCGTCTGTCCGCGCAATGACCCGCGGGACACGAAGAATCGCCACCATGTGGTCCCCATCGGCCGCCATAGGCTGAGGACGATGTCCCCTTCGTCGGTGGCGCTGGCCTGTATATCCGGGACCCACGAAGGGTCGTTCTGGATCGGCCGTACGTCGTAGGCCGCGACTTCATTCCCCCCGAGAAGAAACATCGCGACGTGGGTGGAGTCGGCAAGTGCAGAGACCACCTCCTCGGACCACACGCCCTTCGGAGGAAGCTTGAGCGCGAGCGCCGGCCGACCGTCCGTCGAGCCGGGATCCGGGGCGAGGTTCCCTTCCGTGCAACCGAAGAGAGCCAACACCAAGGTCAGGAAGCCGACGAAGATGCCGGGGGGCGTTTGGGAAGGGATTGTCGCATACCAATGCCGCATCGGATGCAATCTCCCGGGAGGAGAGTTCCGCCGGCCACACGGCCCAGCCGTGGCTCCGAATCACGTCACCATGGCAGGGTCTCTCAAGGCACTCGGGACATTCGATTCCACCTGAGTCTATCAGTCCGACGAGAACGGCGTCAATTCGTGGCGGGATCCTCTGTAGACGGCCACGCAGCGGGGCACTGCGGCCCGTCGTGACTCGGGCGGTCGAGGCTTGTCTGGGTTCTGGAAACAGGCGAGCGCCACAAAGAACGCAACATTGTATCCTTCATTCACAGCCATCCCTGCTCCCGCCTCTTACGATGCCACATACGATCTGCTAGAGTATCTGTGTCCCGAGTGTCGATGTGTCACATGTTCGCATTGTGGCGGTGATTAGTGCATCGCGATGCATCTCGATCGGGGGGCGGATCCTCATGCGATCCTGCGTCTCACCGGCAGGACATCTTACCGTCGAGGCGCCCGCCGGCGCCTCTTTCTCTGGAATCCCTGGCCCGAATCGCGCCCCGACTCCCGTTCTTGCCAACGACGCCGGACAACCTCTCGCAGCACCTTCCTGCAACTCGAACCAGGAGGAACACCATGGCATGCTACACGCCTCGGCCGGATCCGAACGCATGCACGCGCCCCTTCAGGCCCTCTTGCGCCGTGTATCGAACTTCGCCGCGTGCGCTGCACGCGCCCCGCTGCAAACGATCCCTCTCCGTTCTCTCGGCTTGCCTCCTGCTCTCTCTATTCGCAGCCGCCTGCGCCGATGCGCAGGTCCACGTCGACCACACCGAGTCGCTCCTACCCTACGGAGACTCCTTACTCGATGACAGCGACAAGTTCGGGAAGTGTTTAGCTCCTGTCGGAGACCTGGACGGCGATCTCATCCCGGACGTGGCAGTCGGTGCACCCGGTGACGACGGCGGGATCGGCGGCCGTGGGGCAGTCTACTTGCTTGAGCTCGATTCAGACGGGACTGTCTATGATCGCCACAAGATCAGCGCTACGGAAGGCGGTTTCGGGGGGACACTTGCTGCTGGAGACGCGTTCGGTTCTTCGGTGGTCTCGCTCGGGGATCTGGACGGTGATGGCATCGACGACCTTCTAGTCGGGGCGCCCCTAGACGATTATGGCCCCGGCGACGATCTTGGCGCCATCTGGATTCTCTTCATGAACAGTAACCAGACGGTCAAAGACGAACAGAAGATCTGCTATCAAATCGCGTATTTCGAGGCAAACCTGGAAGAGCAGGATCGATTCGGCACCTCGGTCGCCGCACTCGGCGACCTGGATGGCAACGGCTTCGATGAGATCGTGGTGAGTGCCCCAGGTGATGATGCTGGAGGCCCCAGTCGCGGGGCAGTCTACATTCTCACGCTCTACCCGAACGGTCTTGTCCACTCCCACAGAAAGATCAGCGACACGGTTGGCGGTTTCACGGGAACACTTGATGACTACGACTACTTCGGCAGTGCCATCGCGTGTGCGGGAGACTTGAATGGCGATGGTGTGACGGATTTGTTCGTCAGTGCGCCGGGGGACGATGATGGCTCAACCAATGCCGGTGCTGTCTGGGTGCTGTTCCTGAACAGCGATCGCACCGTGCTGGCACATCAGAAGCTCAGCCGGACTGCGGGCGGGCTTCCCTGGTATATCGATGGCATCGGCAGCTCGGTGACATCGATCGGAGATCGCGACGGCGATGGAGTCCTCGACTGCGCCGTCGGTGCCGAAGAATTCTCGGGGGGTGGGGCCGTCTGGATTCTCTATCTCAATAGCAATGGCACTGCTAAGGACGCGCTCGAGATCCGCGAGATGTACGGGGGCTTCGAGGGTGAACTCGACCCTAACGATCGCTTCGGCGCTGGAGTTGCGTCTGTCGGGGACCTCAACGGAGACGGGGCCGGAGATCTCATGGTTGGCGCGATCCTCGACGACGACGGGGGGGCGAATCGGGGTGCTGCCTGGGTATTGTTCTTCGATGATCAGGAGTGTGTCATCCACGAGCAGAAGATCTCTGATACCGAGGGAACTCTCGCAGCCCCGCCGAATCCTCCCTGGTCGGATTACGGCTCTGCCCTCGCATTGCTCGGCGATGTGGACGGCGATGGAGTCAGTGACGTGGCCGTCGGCGCATCCGGGGAGTGGTATGGTTCGAATCGTGGCGCTGTGTGGGTGCTGTTCCTCAACAGCGACGGCACGGTCAAGGATCATCAGAAAATCAATGACATGGTGGGAGGATTCACAGGAGACCTCGATGACGACGATCTGTTCGGCAACTCGCTGGCAGGCCTGGGAGATCTGGATGGAGACATGGTCCCCGACCTAGCAGTCTGCGCCCCCGGTGACGACGACCTGGAGCCGAACTGTGGCGCGGTCTGGGTGTTGTTCCTCACGGCAAACGGAACGGTGAAGTCGCACCAGAAGATCAGTGGCGGAAGCGGGAATTTCACCGGGCTGATCGAGGGGGGGGACCACTTCGGATCGTCAGCTACTTGGCTGGAAGACCTCGAACTCGATACCGTCGGGGCCCTAGCGGTGGGCGCAATCGATGATGATGACGGAGGCACCTCTTTCGGCGCAGTCTGGGTCCTCTTCCTCAACAGCAACGGCACGGTACGAAGCCATCAAAAGATCAGCAGTACCGCCGGGGGATTCGGTGGCCTACTCAGCAGCGATGATGGTTTCGGAGGCGAATCCGGTGCGCTCGGGGACCTCGACGGCGACGGCGTCCAAGACCTGGCCGTGTGCGCCGGTCTCGATGATGACGGAGGCGACGATCGTGGTGCGGTGTGGACACTGCTCCTGAACAGCGACGGAACTGTGAAGAGTTATCAGAAGATCAGCGATCTCGAGGGAGGGTTCGAAGGTATTCTGGACGACGCCGACGGCTTCGGCTCCTCGGTTGCCTGGCTCGGAGATCTTGAGAACGACGGCACACCGGAAATCGCCGTCGGGGCGACGG
Organism: Candidatus Eiseniibacteriota bacterium; assembly: GCA_023129715.1. GTDB lineage: Bacteria > Eisenbacteria > RBG-16-71-46 > CAIMUX01 > WJJG01 > JAGMBO01. Next base: position 9,193 of record JAGMBO010000086.1, read on the forward strand.
GCGATGATGATGGTGGTGGCTCGGGCGCACAGGGGGCGGTCTGGATCCTGACTCTCGATGCCGACGGCACTGTGCTCTCACACTGGAAGATCGGTGCCGCAGAAGGTGCGCTCAGCATGCTTCTCGAGGAAGGGGGCGAGTTCGGCGCATCGGTGACGTCACTCGGCGACTTCGAGGGAGATGGCGTGCCCGATTTCGCTGCCGGTGCGGATAAAGCAAGCGCGGGGAGATTCCAAAACGGGGTCGCCCATGCAATCTTCCTTGCCGCGAACCCCCCAGCTTGTGAGATCTCTCCACCAGCCCTTGATTTCGGGCGCGTGGGCGCCGGCACCTCGATCGGCCATGGGATGGAGATGTCGTTCTCCATTCGCAATGTGGGCGGGGAGTTGCTGACCGGCGATGTGACCGAGGCGTGTGACGATTTCGAGATTACCGCGGGAGGCGGGGCCTTCAGCCTGGCAGCCAATGACTCCGTATCGGTCACCGTCAAGTTCATGCCCCCGTTGCCCGGGGAGTACGAGTGCGTGATCAGCACGGGCACTGGACTGTGTGGGGACGTGGGTTGCTTCGGGATCGGCGGCGCGGACTACATCCAGGTCGTTGGTGGATTCAATGCCTGGGACGCGGACGCCCCGTCGATGACATTCCTCGGGTCTGGCGTATGGGTGGACACATTGTCGATCGATGCCGACTGCTACTATCTGAAGTTCCGCACGAACCAGTGGTGGGATATCCCGCGCGACTATGGTGGATGCACGGCTGAAGATCCGACCTGCCAGGTGCCGATGTCGGGACCGATCTGTCTGGCTGCCGGCGAGGGCACGGCGATTGGGCTCGTCGACTTCGCGATCACCGGAGACTATGCCTTCACCATCGACGAGTTCGCGATGACCTATGACATCGAACTCGTCGGTTCATCGGGTGTCGTGGCGTTGCCTTCCCCGACCGTCTTCCGCGTTTATCCGGCCCTCCCCAACCCGTCGGCGTCGGACGTCAGGCTCCGCTACGACTTGCCGCAGTCCGCGTGGGTGACAGTGCGGGTGTTCGACATCACCGGCCGCTCGGTGCGCCTACTCGAGAACGGAGCGCGAGATCCGGGGCGCTACTCGCTCGTCTGGGACGGAAGAGACGCTGGCGGACGACGGATGGCCCCGGGAATCTACTTCTCACGGATCGAGGCGGGGGCTAGGCAGGAAACGCGGCGATTGATTCGGGCCCGCTGATCGATGCGCGTAGTATCCGCGCGCACAGGAGGCCGAAGCGGGGCGATGACGCCTCATGACCAGAACGATTCGGTAAGGACTGGTACGCCGCGATCGAAAACCTGGTCTGCCATCTCTGCTGCCTGCTCGGACGCAGAAGGACGCGAGTCTGACGTCCGAGGGGCAGGCTCGCGTGGCAACCCCTCCCGATCGGCGCGCCGGGCAGACCGAACTGATGCTCGATCCGCCGGAGTGGATCCACGAGGTGGTGCGATATCACACGACGGGTCGGCGAGCACCGGGCCGACTAGCACTGCCCTGCGAGCGACGCCCTCTTCGCCAGCCGTCTCAGGGTCGCCAGGTTCTTCCGATCCATCTCCCCTTCCTTCGGGGTCTCGAGGATCTTCGGCAGGGCGGCGAAGCGGTGATCGGTCAGAATCCATCCGAAGGGACGCCCGCCGATCTCGCCGCGCCCGATGTGGGCGTGGCGATCGACGCGCGATCCCAGCGGCGTGCGGGAATCGTTGAAGTGGAAGATCGCCAGGTTGGCGAGCCCGATCGTCCGATCGAACGCATCCCACACCTTCCCGTAGCTTCGCGGAGTGCGCAGATCGTAGCCGGCCGCGAAGACGTGGGCGGTGTCGAAGCAGACGCGGGCCCGGTCGGGATCCGCAAGGCCGCTGAGGATCTCGGCGATCTGTTCGAGGCGCCAGCCCAAGCCGGTGCCCTGCCCGGCGGTGGTCTCGATCACCGTCTTGGGAAGCGTTGACGGCAGAGCTCGCCGGGCCACCGCGACGCTCCTGTCGCACGTAGCGTCCCCGTCGGCTACAGCACCGCCTCCATCCTCGGCGGCCGGCGCCGTCGTCGCGCGGTGGATCCGATCGAGTGCTTGAACCACCCGGCGCAGCCCGCGCGTCTCCCCCGCACCCATGTGTGCCCCGGGATGGAAAACGAGCAGCGGGATCCCCAGCGCATGACAGAGGCGCACTTCGGCGACCATCGTCCGAATCGAGCGCTCGCGCAGGTCGCGATCGGGCGAGGCGAGGTTGACCAGATAGCTGGCATGCGCAGCGAGGGCAAACGGCCCTTCCCGCTCATCCGTCCGGCGGAAGCACTCGATCGCCTCGCTGGTCAGCCGCGGAATGCGCCATTGGGCTCGATTGTGGGTGAAGATCTGAACCGCCCGGCAGCGCAGCTCTCGCGCCCGCTCGAGCGCCATGTGCAGGCCCCCGGCGGTCGAGAGATGGGCGCCGATAATCAGCGGGTCGGCTTGCGGTGACATGCCGCACATTCGGTCGGGCCGCTCGTCTCGGTGTGGCAACCCAGGCAGCTCGCGTGCAGGGCATCCTCGACGCTGCTGACTTCGGCCTGCTTGGCCCGGATGTCATGACATGCCCGGCAGCGCTCCAGGTGGTGACACGTGGCGCAGTCGAGGCCATAGCCATCGGCATGCTCGGCGTGCGAGAAGGCGACCAGCGTGGTGCCCGCGCGGGGGGTGATGAAGACGTGCTCATCCGGAGGTTCGAGGGCGGCGAGATCCTCTTGATTTGGACGCTGCGCGGCGAGCAGGCGCTCCGGCTCGATGGCCGACACCCCGGCCATCAGGCTCTCCTGGGCCGCGTGGCCCAGCTTGGGCGCGGCGGACACCCCCGGACGCGGGTGGCCCGCGGGCGCTCCCGTGGCTTCCGTCGCGCCGGACTCCCCGGAACCGGCCTGGTGACAGATGGCGCAGTCCCCGCCTCCCGGCGCCTGCGTATGGCAGGACAAACAAGCGCCGTGCATGGCGACTTTGGCACTGCTGACGAGCTGATCACCGGACTCCTCGCGGTGGCAGCCCCGGCAACCTTCCAGGTGGTGACACACTGTGCAGCCCATCTCCAGCGCGACGTGCAACTCGTGATCGAAGGCTACCTCGGTTCCTTGCCGGAACCAGGTCGCAAAGGTCACCACGCCGGGCTCACTGGCGGGAGTCCCCCGATCGAGGGTGATCTCGCCGGAGAGCAGGCGCGCCGTCTGTTCCTGGGCACTCCCCATCCCCGCGGCCGCGAGCAGGACAACCGGTAAAACCAGCGCCAAGGTCAGTGCCAAGAGCCGATGCCGCTTCATCGGGTTCATCCTCCAGCCTTGCTATGCGGGCGCCGCCTGCGACGCTCCGTCAGTGGATCTCTTTGCCCCCGCGCCGGCGTCCCGCGGCCCCTCGGCGGAGAAGACCGGCAGGAAGCGGGCGGCCAGACCGAAGACGAGCGCGGCACACAGAACCAGGAACACCGAAAGCCAGATCTCCTGCCAGTTCGGCAAGTAGCTTCCGCCCGTCGAGCGCAGCATGCCGACCAGGGATATGTTCAACCGATTGAGCACCAGACCAATGACGATCATGAGTGAAGCGAGGAAAAGTGGCGTCCGCTGGCGCCGCAACCGGGAGGAGAAGAGGATAAAGAGCGGCACGGTGAAGAGCGCCATCTCAGCCAAGAAGAAGATGCTCTCGGTACTGCCGGTGAAAGCCTCACCCCAGACACCTCGCCGGGTGAGATCTTGAATGCGGAGGATCAGGTAGAAGATGTCGGCAAAGGCGAGATAGCGGCCCAGGCGGGCGAGCAGACGCAACTCGAGCCCGCGGCGCAGGAACTTCGAGCTCAGGAACGATTCCAGCATGACCATCGCGAAGCCGACGGTGACCGCCGAGAAGAAGAAGAGCAACGGCAGATAGCGCGTGTACCAGAGGGGATGGAGTTTCCCGGGGGTCAGCAGGAAGAGACTGCCCAGCGATGACTGGTGCAGGGTCGAGAGCACGATCCCCGTGATGAAGAGCGGGATCTGGATCGCGCGAATGATCCGCATGGGCGCATGCAGGCCAAAGCGCTCGAGGACCATCGGGAGGAACTCGAGGAGGAGCACCGTGGTGTAGAGCATCACACACCAGGCTACCTCGAACATCGCCGAGTGATGGTTCCAATAGATGATCGCGTGCCAGATGTTCCAGGGCTTGCCGATATCGAAGAGCAGCCCGACGATGACCAGCAGGTAGCCGAGGAAAGCCGTCAGAATCGCCGGCCGGACAAGGCCGCGATAGGTGTGGTCGCCGGCGATGTGCACCAGCAAGGCCATGGTGAACCCGCCCGCCGCCAGCGCCACGCCCGAGATTACATCGAAGCTGATCCAGAGCCCCCAGGGAACCTGATCGCTCAGGTTGGTCGTGGCGCCGAGACCGAACGCGAAGCGCCGCAGGGTGATGATCACCCCGCCCAGAATAATGATCCCGATGGCGATCCGCCCCGGGGTGATCAGCTTGCGCACATCCATGCCGGCGATCGATGGCATCGCTACCCCTCCCATCCCTTACCTCTCTGCGCCCCGAGCGTCTTCGACCTCGCGCGCGTCCTCCGCATCTCGGGCGCGCTCCATGCGGCGATTGACCACCCAGTAGAGTCCGCCCAGGAAGACGGTGCCGGTAACAACGATACTGGGAATCCGCTTCTGCACCGCCCAGGTCAGTTCCGGCAGTGGGTTGTGGGTCATCGACGCGGGGAAGCCAAGTTGTGCGAAATCGACCGGTGAGATCATCAGGATGCTGCCGCCACCGACTTCCTTCTCCCCGAAGATGTGGTCGACGTAGAGGTCGGGGTGCTTGCGGATCCGCTCGCGGGCGATCTCCAGCAGCGTCTCGCGGGGACCGAAACGCGTGGCACCCGTGGGACAGGCCGCCGCGCAGGCGGGCTCCTGTCCCTCGTCGAGCCGCGGATAGCAGAGCGTACACTTGCGGACCACCGGTGCATTACTGTCCCATTGATAGCGGGGGACGCTGAAGGGACAGGCGACCATGCAGTACCGGCAACCGAAACAGAGATCCCCATCGTAGCTCACCGCGCCATCGGGCCGCTTCGTTAGCGCCCCGACCGGACAGGCGGAGACACAGGCGGGATCGGCGCAATGCATGCAGAGGCGCCGGATAAAGACCTCCTTGCCGTCGACCTCGCGGGGAACGACAACCGTGAAGTTGTCCGCCCCGAGTTCGCGTGCCGGCGGGTCGCCCGGCGACGGCTGCGCGAGGTCGTTCGCCTCGCGGCAACCCTCCATGCAGGCCTCACAGCCGATGCATTTCGTGAAGTCGATCAGCAGGCCCTTCTGACTTTCCCGGTGTGTACTGCGATTCATGGATCCTCACTTCGCCTGCGGCGCAGGAAAGAACGCCTCACGCAACGCCGCGGGTATCGCTCCCGCCGGATGTGACCGGCGGGAGTGAAAAGGCCCCGCTCGACAACCACGGGTAGCGCGGGGCCAACACCGGGATTGTAGCGGAGCTGTCTGCCAGGCTCAAGATTCGAGGCCGCCTCGCACCACGAAACTCAACACCGCACGGAATCCGGTTTCCCCCGCCGAAAGCGCACCTACCACAACTCGACCCACCAGCGCAGACCCAAGGACAATGCCAGGTGCCGACCCTCGACCCGATAGGCCTCCTCGGCGGCGAACCCGGAAACGGGAACCGGGCGATAGGCGACCTCCGTGTCCATGAACGTCGAGGCGAAGGCCAGCTCGATCGAGAAGTCCTCCGAGATGGCGATATCCATCCCGGCGAGCACCTCGACGACAAGGGGGGATTCATCGGACACGTCGATCTTCTCCTCCCCCTCCCAAGCCTGCCAGTGGCCGATCGTCTCGGCGGGTGAAAAGCGCGCCGACGCCAGACCCATTCCCGCACCGACGAAGCCATGGATCCGACCGGCCAGCGCGGGGCGTCGATAGCCCACATAGAAAACGGCCGGCAGGATGTCAAAGCGCCCCACCTCGGTCCCGTTGCCGAGCGGCACCCGCAGAGAGCGCGCGCGGACGCCGATCACTACGTAGGAGGGGAAAACAAAGGAGACATCCACACCGTAGACCCCAGAGGAGAAGCGCCCCACCTCGGAGGCCCGCTTGACCGTCGATACGTACTCCTCGTCGAAGAGCCCGCCGATCCCATAGTTCATGCTGGCGGTGATGCGGGGGAACTCCGCCGCGGCGGGGAAAAGCGCCCCGCAGACAAGCAGCAGGGCGAGGGTGACGAGCAAGACCACCGACCCGCGCGGGGTCCACCGGTGATCCACGGCCACCCGGCGAGGCCCGCGGAATCGATCTGTGGGGCGGCGAAGCTGCATTGCCGTCTATGCTAGGTTGCTGCCCACCACGAGGTCAACGCTTGGGTTGCGGCACGGAGAGTCCTGATCAACGGGGTTCTGCCGCGGGCGGGCGGTAGCCTTGGCTCAACCATGGGCTCTGGGTTGGCGCAACCGTGGGCTCTGGGTTGGGCTGGGGACCTGTCGCTCACCACTCCCACGGGTCGGTGGATGTGCTAGACTGCGCGCCAACGGACGACCCGGCAGTGTCTTGCCCCCGCAACGACGCCCCCCCGGCAGGAGGTGATCGCATGCCCGCAGCGCGCCGCCCGATCCGCGCCGAGGATCTCTTCCGCCTCAAGATCCCCCTCGACCTCGATCTCGCCCCCGATGGAAGCACCCTCGTCGCGGCAATCAAGAGCGCCGACCTGAAGCGCAACGCCTACACCAGCCACCTCCATCGCATCGAGATCCCCAGTGGCCGGCGTCTCGCTCTGACGCGTGGCCAGGTCAGCGACGGCGAACCTCGCTGGAACCCCGACGGCCTCCAGATCGCCTTCATCTCCTCCCGGGAGGGGCAAATCCCCCAGGTCTGGATCCTGCCGGTCGCGGGAGGGGAGCCGCGCCCGCTGACCCGGCTGACCGGTGGGCCGGTGCGGGGATTGCGCTGGTCGCCCGACGGGCGTTGGCTGCTCTTCCGGCACCGCAAGCAGCGGCCCGCCTCCAGGCCTCCCTCGGGACGGGAGCCGACCTACAAGCACGTCACCCGCCTGATGCACAAGTTCGACGGCGAGGGGTTCTGGCCGGATGAGCGCTGGCAGATCTGGAAAGTCGCCTTCCCGAGCGGGCGGATGGTGCCGCTGACCCAAGGCGACTACGATCATCACGATGCGGTTTGGAGCCCGAATGGGCGCAAGATCGCCTTCATCTCCAGCCGGATCCCGAATGCGGATGTGCATCCCGACAACACCGACCTCTTCGTGATGACGGCCTCGGGGCGCAATGTCCGCCAGATCACCCGCCGCTTCGGGCCGGTCGATTCTCCCGCCTGGTCGCTCGACGGGCGCAGCCTCTTCTTCATGGGTCACTTCGGCAAGAGCGGCGAGTGGCTGCGCCACCCGATCCACATCTACCGAGTGCCGGCCGACGGCGGCCGGGTGCAGGATCTGACCCCCCGGCTGAGCCAATGGCCCTCGAACTGGGTGATCTCCGATACCGCCCGGGCCAACACGAGCGTGATCCTTCCCTACCTGGCGCCCCTCATAGATCCTGCCCGGCGGCGCGGAAAGGGCGGGGCGGCAAGTGTGATGCCTAAAGAGCAGCACGAGCAGCAGGAACAGCAAGAAGGGCAAGAACAACAGGAGCAGCAAGGAAGACAGGTGCTGGAAAAGCGCCTCGCCATTCTGGTCAACGAACAGGGCGCCTGCCGACTCTACTCGCTGCCGGCCCGCGGCGGCCCCCTCCGCGTCGAGATGGAAGGCGCGGTCAATGTCCTGGGCATCGCGCTGCTGCCCCAGAGGGCACAAGCCGCGCTCATTGCCGCCACCCAGATGGACTGCGGGGATCTCTACACGTTGACGCTCGATCAGCGCAAGACGCCCCAGCGCCTGACCCGGATCAATCAAACGGTCTTCGATTCCCTCGCGCTCTCAGAGCCTGAAGAGACCATCTTCCGCGGCGCGCGCAACCGGGGCGTTCCGATCCATGGCTGGATCCTGAAGCCCCCCCGCCTTCGCCGGGGCCAACGCTATCCCATGATCCTCAACATCCACGGCGGCCCGATGGCCCAATTCGGCTACACCTTCTTCCACGAGATGCACTATCTCGCCGCGCAGGGCTACGTCGTCGTCTTCGTCAACCCCCGTGGCAGCAGCGGCTACGGCCTGCGCTTCATGAACTGCATCGAGAACCGCTGGGGCCGGCTGGACTACGACGATCTGATGATGGTCACTGACGCGATGGCGCGGCGGCCCTATGTCGATGCGCGGCGCATGGGGGTCACCGGCGGGAGCTACGGCGGGTTCATGACCAGTTGGATCGTCGGGCACACGAATCGGTTCAAGGCGGCAGTTACACAACGTCACGTCGGCAATGTGATCACCCAGATCGGTTCCTCCGATCTGGGGTTCTACCGAATCCTCTCCCGGGGCTACTTCCCATGGGACCGCCCCTTGCGCTATCTGCGTGATTCGCCCAACTTCTACGCGCAGCACATCCGGACGCCGCTGCTGATCATCCACAGCGAACAGGATCTACGCTGTCCGATTGCACAGGGCGAAGAGCTCTTCACCTATCTGAAGCTGCTCGGGCGCGAAGCTGAGATGATCCGCTTCGAGGGCGAATCGCACGGACTTTCCCGGGGCGGCAAGCCGCAGAACCGGCGCGAGCGACTGCGGCGGATTGCGGACTGGTTCGCGCGGTATCTCTAGCTGCCGACCCGGTAGCAGACGATCTCCATCGGGGCCGCCTCCTCATCGCCGCCGAGCGCCCCGCCGCTCTGCATCCCCATGATCGCGGGAAGCAGGCCTCGAATCAGGATGACGCGGTCGTCACCAACCCGCACGAGCCCGTCGTCCCGGCCGTCGCCGTCACAGGCGATGCGCACTTGCTTGATGAAGTGGCCCTCGGGATCGAAGACGTCATAGGTCGCCATGATCCCCTCGGGCTGGTCGGTGTCGCCGTGTGAGGTCAGAACCCAGATGTTTCCGTCGGCGGCAACGGTCACCTCGGAAACCGCCTCGGGCGTCTCGGCGAGCTTGATCTCCGCGCCCGGCAGCTGTCGCGTCTGCACCTCAACGAGTCCTTCGTAGAGCTCCCGCTCTTCCTGCGTCCGCTTGCGATTGGTGAACTCCTTCTCGATCACCCGCTCGAGGGTACCATCGGGTGCAAAGACATGGATGCGCAGCTCATCGCGCGCCACCGCCGCGTAGACCTTGCCGTCCGCATCGATCGCCCAGCGGCGGGGGAAGAGATTGTACTGATCCCGCTCATCGATCTTGAGATTGGCGAAGTCGAGTTCCAGCGGGTTCTCCCAGTAACGCACCTGCTCGGTGCCATCCAAGCCGAAGTGGGCGAGGAACCCGGTTCGGGTCTGCTGCCCCTGACGCTCGCCCATGGTGATGTCGGTGCCGGCGACAACGAGATTGCCCCCGCGGCACTTGGCGTCGACAACAGCCACGAAGCCGCCCTCGGTTGCCGCACCCCCAAAGGTGATCTCGCCGGCCGGAGTATCGTCGAGCGTGACCTTGACGAGCTTGCCCGGGAAAGTCTGCAGCAGCGCCAGCGTGCTGTCGGGCAGGAAGACCATGTCGCTCGGACGGCGCGTCTCGCCAGGCCCCTCACCCTCGCGACTGAGGGTCCCGATCATCTCCCCGTCGGGCGAGAAGACGAGCACCTGCGAAAGCTGGAGATCGAGCAGGTAGATGTTCCCCGCGTCATCGGCAATGGCCTGGACGACGATACCGAGGACGACATCCTCGTCATCTTCGCCGCCAACACTCCAGAGTTCCTCCAGCTCCAGGATCTCGACACCCTGGCTGGGTGAGGCCCCGTTCTTGATGTGAGGAACGCCGTCAACGATGACTTCCTCTCCCGCACCGGCGGCGCCGGGCGCAAGCATCCCCATCAATGCCGAGCATAACAGGACGAAGTATCCGCGCCTCAGCACCTCGCGTACTCCCTGGATCGCCCCCGCGCGTTTACAGTCCATGGTCTCCTCCAGTTCTCGAGGCCCCCAACGGCTGGAGCGATCGATGGATCGCCCCCGTGTGCCTCTCCAGGCGAGTCCGTTTTCCAGCGAGAGCCACCTCCGTGAAGCGGACGGAGATCGCTCCCGCGCAGCGACCGGTTCATTCAGAAGTACAGGCCGACGGCGCCGGTATTCGGCTCCTCGCGTTCCGGCCGGCAGAGCCCCCCCCCGTCCGCCCAGATCACAGCCAACGCGACCTCCACCCCCAGAGCCGCAGATCCTCGCCTGGCGGGCACCGCCGGAGACGATAGCGGCTCAGCCCACGAAAGGGAATCTCCGGGTTGCCGGGGAGGCGCGCTGGAATCCGATCGAGAGTCATGCTAGCGTTGCGATCCGTAATCCTCGTGGCAGCCTGGATCATGGATACGTATGCGGGTTACCCCGCTGGGCCACCATGCCGGGAGGCTGGGGAACTCTCATGCTGTGTGCCACTGAGGGCGCCTGATCGACTGTCCGGTGGAACCTACCCGTCGGACCCCCTGGAGGATGCGGCCATGGCGGACGCCAAGAAGAAGACTTCCCGCAAGAGCGCGCCGGGGCAAGGCGCTCGCGGACGCCAGCCGGAGCAAGCCCCACCCGCCCCGCGCGGATTGGCCGCCGGCCGGCTGGGAACGGCCACCGTCCCGGCCGCGGTCACCCGCCTGGCCGAGACGCTCGAGACCGACGGCGGATCGGTCCTCGCCGTATATCGCGATCCCCTGGGAAGCCACTGGCAGATCCTGGCCGCCCTGCCGGTCGAGCGCGTCACCCCGACCCCCTTCCAACGCGATCTCTCCGCACCCCACGTTTCCCGCCTGGCGAGCGCGATCGATCAGCTCGATCGATTCCTCGACCCGGTGATCGTAGTGCGCACCGAGGACGGGCAGTACTGGACACCCAACGGTCATCATCGCGTAGGCGCGATGCGCAAGCTCGGTGCACGCGCCATCACCGCGCTCGTCGTGCCGGACGTGCGGGTCGCCTATCGGATCCTGGCACTCAACACGGAGAAGGCCCACAACCTTCGCGAGCGAGCCCTCGAGGTGATCCGCCTGGCTCAGGGCCTCGCGGAGACCGATCCGCGTCCCGAACACGAGTTCGCCACCGAGTTCGAGGAACCCGGCCTGCTGACCCTTGGGTTGTGCTACCAGCAGGAAGTACGCTTCCCCGGAAGCGTCTATCACCCGGTCCTCAAGCGGATCGACAAGTTCCTGGACGCGCGGCTCCCCAAGGCGCTGGCGACACGGGAAGAGCGGGCCGTTCGGTTGCTGCAACTCGACGAAGCGGTCAATGGACTGGTTGCCGATCTACGAGAACGGGGTTTCGAGAGCCCCTATCTGAAGGCCTTCGTCGTCGCCCGGATCAACCCGCTGCAGTTCAAGCGCGGCGCCGAAGGTGAGTTCGATGAAACGCTCGCGAAAATGTTCGTGGCCGCTCGCCGCTTCGATGCCGCCCGCGTGCGCGTCGACGAGTTGACCAGGGTGGAATCGCCACCGGAGGGCTGAGGGCCAAGTGCTCTTCCCGGTGAGTGAACCCCGGGTCGCTCCACAGTCCGTAGGATGACAACGATGAAGCGAGTCTCATCCGTCGAAGAAGCAATCAACCCCACGCTGCTCAAGCCGGGGAGTGTGATCTACGCCTCCGGCAACGCCGCCACGCCCCAGGTATTGCTGCGCCGGCTTGCCGCGGACCTCGAGATCAAGAATGTCGCCCTCTACAGCGTTCTCCTTCTCGGCCAAGATCTCGAGGAGCTCTTCTCGGAAAGCCGCTGCCGGGACCTGACGCATCGCGTGATCTTCAACAGCCATCTGAGCCGGGAGGCGGTCAATCGCGGGTGGGCCAAGTACCATCCCATGCATCTCTCCGAGATCCCGCGCTACGCCCGCGAACCGGGCGGGCCCGACGTCGTCCTCCTCACGCTCAGCGGTCCCGACAACGGCGGCAACTACAGTCTCGGAACCACCGTCGAGGCGGTCTTCGCCGCGATCCACAGCGCCAAGCACCGCGGCGGAATCGTGATCGCCGAGCGCAATGCCCGAATGCCCTTTGTCCTGGGAACGACTATCCCCGCCGAGGCCATCGACTACCTGATCGAGACCGACTACGCACTTCCGGTCAGCCCCGTCCATCAACCCGACGACCGCGCCCGCCGGATCGGTGAGGTCATCGCAGCGGTTTACGTACAAGATGGCCGCGGCAGCGAACCCGGCTCGACCCTGCAATACGGCATCGGGGAGGTTCCCGAAGCGGTGACCGATGCGATCCTGCGGCGCGGCATCGGAGATCTCGGGATCCACACCGAGCTCTTCTCGGATGCAATGATCAAACTCGTCGCCCCGGGTGTGGTGACCAATCGTTGGAAAACGAATATCGGCTTCGCCGTTTCATCGATCTTTCTCTCTGCACGCGCCGACGGCTATGACTGGCTCAACTACAACAGCTCCGTACAGAGCCGCCCCGGCGACTACACGAACAGCGTCTTCCGCATCGCCCAACAACCCCGCATGGTGGCGATCAACAGCGCCATCGGCGTCGATCTGCACGGCAACATCTGGGCCGACTCGATGGATGCGCGCAAGATCTACAGTGGCGTCGGAGGACAGAGCGACTTCATCCGTGGTGCGCAGTATTCCCCAGGCGGGGTCGCGATCATCGCGATGAAGTCGACGACCTCGGCCGGCATCTCGAAGATCGTCGATCGGTGTCCGGCCGGGATCACGACTACGGCAATCCCCGCGGATCAGGTCATCATCGTCACCGAACATGGCGCCTTCGATCCCCGGCGCCTGAGCATGGGCGAGCGGGCAATCGGCATCGCCCATCTGGCACCTCCCGAGGAGCGCGAGCGCCTGCTGCAGGTCATCACCGACGATCCCGCCTTCCACCGTCCCAGCCGCACGCTGCTCAAGGGCGTTCCCGGATTCACTGCGTACGAGAAGGCCTTGGCCCGGATGTGACCCATATGCTAGCGGGGGGCGGAGACGCGAATCAGCGGCCGAGGATCATCTTGCGCGCCTGCAGTTCTCCGTCGACCACGAGGCAGGCGAAGTAGATGCCCGCGGGAAGCGGCAGCCCATCGTCGCTCTCCCCGGTCCACTCGACCAGGTAGTTGCCGGCGGCCGCCCGGCGATCGACGAGGCGCGCCAACTCGCGGCCATCCAACCCCTGAATTGTCAGGCGAACATGCGCGGGGTCCGGCAGCACGTAGCTCAAGCGCGTGTGCCCGGTGAAGGGATTCGGCCGGTTCTGATGGAGTTGTACCGTGGTCGTGACGGCCCTTTCCTCGGGAGTGCCCGTCGAATTCTTCGTGGCCGTAACCGTGCCCACTGAATAGGACTGGATGTCGACAGCGACATAGCAAACATCGACGCTGCCCGTCTGATCGACCTGGGTCAATGTCCCGCCGGTCACCGTGATCTCACCGGACCCGGAAGGCATCAGGAAGCGAAGTTGCCCATGCTCGAAGCGCTGGTGATGGCTGTTGTAGACCTGCGCGATGACCTCATCGTGCGTCCCATCGTTGGCGGGTGAGTATTCGACGAGCAGGCGATTGCCGTTGCCGCCGGCCGCGATCGTCACCTGAGGAAAGACATCGCCGTCGACAACCCGGATCAGCCGATAGGAACGATCCTCGTCGCAGACGTTGTTCGTCGCCAGATCGTAGGGAGCGGCCCCCAGACTGCCCTCATCGCGATGGATATGTCCCCAGAGCGCGAGGTCCACGCCGAGAGTGGTGAGATTGATCTGATCGGAGAAGTCGAAATGGTAGAAGAGGACCTTGGCCGTGGCACTGCCGGCCGCGGCGAGATCGTCGGCCAGCCACTGGAGCTGCGGACTCGTGAAACTCTCCGCCCCATAGTACTGAGAACGCCACATGTCGTAGTTGTCATAGGCCTCCAGGCCGGCGAAGTGCACCGAGCCGTAATCGAAGCTGTAGTTCTGTGTACGCCAGGGCGCCCCGGGTGGTGGGTCGTCGAGCCGCGCCCAGCCGAAGAAGCGCCACCAGTCGCGCCGCGCGGTTCCCGCAGGCGGCGGCGTGGAAGACCACCCCCCGATATCATGATTCCCCGACGTCAGGTAGACGGGAACATCGAACTCACTCAGCAGACGCTGCGCTCGCGTGTAGTATCGAAAGCCCTGAAAATCTTCCAGCTCTCCCTCGTTGAGCAGGTCGCCGGTCAGCAGCACAAACTCGGGATTGATGATGCTGATGTCGTCCATGACGGTTCGCAGGTCGTGGACCTCGGAAGTGTCGGTTTCGGCGCCCGCCTCGTAGTAGAAGAGATGGGTGGGCAGATGCGTATCGGTAATGTGGATGAAGTAGAAGGAATCCTTGAATTCAGGAATGACCCGCACCGCGTTCGCCGTGCTGTCGGCAATCCCGCCATCGGCGAAGATCTCGAGGTCGTAGAGCTCATAGAGGGAAACCTCGCCGACCGGCGGAACGCATGCCTCAAGTGTCCACCAGAGCGTCGCCGGATCATAGAAAGCACCCGCGATCTCGAGAGGAAGCAGGATCTGGCCATACTCGAGCTGAGCGGCCCAGCCGATCGTCGCCGGATCGGCGGCACACTCGATCTGCAGGGTGTCGCCGGGGCGGACGAGCGCGGGAATGTTGAGCAGCGGCCGTTGGATCACCGTCAGGGTATCTCCGATGGGGAGAACCCGGGTGCCGTCAGCCGTGGCCGTCGCGGGATGGGCCGTGATGCCGCTGATCACGAGGATCAGGCAAATCAGCAGGCCTGCCGGAAGAAGGCTCGGTTGCGTGGCTGGCTTCATCTATTGCCTCGCCGGAATCTGCCGCCTCTCGGCGGAGCCGCTGCATGACGATGGCGTCCCGGTGGATCCTCGCGGGTATGCCCTGAGCCGTTGTGATACTGCGGGTCTCTAACGTGGCTGAGCCATCGAGCCGGCGCTGCTCGGGGCCGGCATCGCTCACCAAGACCGCGCCAAGATCCACAACAAAGGATAGCACAAACCGCTCGCACAGGGCGAGACTGACTGAGGGGAACGGCCACGCACACCCAATCACCTCCCGCTTTGCCGTATATGTCGCAGCAGACGAGGGATGGAATGCCCGTGGCGGATCCACAATCCACGCTTCCGCCATCCCCGCAGAACGCGATTATCGTCCGCTCGCGGAGCGCAGGCAACGTACCACCACACACCATGGCTGGACCAGTGTTTCTATAGAACGTACATGCGGTCACAGCGAGGGTTGAGTTTGAGGAACCAGGTGATGCTCTCCAGGACGGAGGCAGAGAATTCCGAAGTCCGAAAGAGGAATCCTCGATGTGGATCGGTTGGGCTCCCCTGACAATGGATGATGCAGTTTCCAGGATTGCCGCCTGCAGAACGGACAGCAATAGCCACCCTCTCGGCGCAGGGAAACTACAGTCACTGCTCGACAATCAGTATGGCACGGGCGATTGCGGCTAACGTCGCGGATCAGGCGCGGCTACTTGCCGTCGCCTGCATCCGGCTTGCTAGGTACCTGTTCGTGGCCCATCAGCCAATCAACAGCAGTGTCGATGTCGATGAAGATCTTGAGTTGTTGACCTAAGTTTGCCGAGACTGTTTCTAAGAAGTGGTAGTCATTCAGGGAACCGCTCACTACAAGCGCGCGTTTGCATCTCATTGCCTCTCCGGATTTTGCGACGTTCCTCGGCATGGCGTAGATCTCAAGAGTCGACGGTGTGATCTTCGCGCTACGCAAGTCGTTCAGCAACCTGTAGCAGTCATGTTTCTGGATCATGTCTGCAAGATCGGAGGCCATTTTCGTGACGAGCGAGGAATCGAACTCGCCATGAATGTGCCCGATGATGAGATTTCTTTCCACATCATACGTCAACTCGTATTTCATGATTTGCTCCTAATGCCTGGCTGAGCCGCCGGTTTGTCCCTCGCGCGCGCAGCGCGCCTCGGAGCAAACGGCTGGAGCCGACCGTCCCTTCAGGGGCGGCGGCCCAGACAGGCATTCCAGGCGCGCGCTGCGCGCTTGGAATGTCAGGCATCACCGGCACGCAAATGTGTGCCCCCTGCATGCGTGCTCGGCAATCTTGACGTATCGTAATTCCCACAGCGGCTTCCCGCCAATGGATAGTGGCTTCCTTGTGCCATCGAGAGCGTACCCGGCTCTTGAGTAGAAAACCCGGGATCGCTGGTTTCCTTCAAGGACCCAGAGCGTAATCCTCTCATGACCGTGTGCCCAAAGATGTGCTTCGGCCGACTCCATGAGCTTTCGTCCAAAGCCTTTCCCCCAGAAGACTGGCCGCACGTAGACCGCGTAAACCTCGCCAGCCATGCGTCCGTCATCATCTCGACTCTTCCCAAATGAGATCCAACCGACAATACGCCCATCGACTTCTGCGGCCAGCGTGCCGTCTGTGGACTTGGATAAGGCATCCTGCCAACGAGCCGTCCCCTTTCCCATAGACAGCGCGCTCAGGTGGGTTTCCGGCACGAGGCCGGCATATGCGGCCCGCCATGTCTGAACGTGGATCTCCGCGATCTCACGTGCATCCTGAATTGCTGCCCTTCGGATCATTGCATTGTCTGCCGAACGTCGTGAATCACGCTTCGGCGCACCAGCGACGATAGCGTGCATTCATCTTGTTGTGCAGTTTCAGTTCTCTTCAACTCAACAGCCATTTCCGTGGCCTGGGATGCCTGCCGAAGGTGCCTCAGTTCATCCTCCGATAGGCTGATTCCGGTTTCCTCTACCATGTATGCCGCATGCTCGAGTGTCAGCCACCGTTGAACTTCTTCTGGAACTCTCCCACCACATGCAAGACTTCATCGAACTTCGGTACTTTGTCGAAGAACATCTCCGTGCTCATCGCCTGGTAGTCCTGACGCCATTCCGCTTCCTGTTCCGGCAGTGGTACCACGCGGAGTCTCCCACGACTCAGCGTGCTGTAATCCATCCACGACCAGTTGGAGTAGATCTCCCGGTGCTTAGCCGTGCGGGCGAAGATGTCGTCACGGTCAGCCGCCTTCTCCGCGACACCTTTGGTGATCAGGCACCATAGATCGTAGTAGTGCCGGGCCATTCGGGCGGCTCTCTGCTTTCTATCTGCAGGACGATAGGTTTCCTCGTGCAACAGCATGGCCTTCTCCCAGAACGTTCTTACTGCTGCCAGCGCTTGTACCCAGAACTTGCTGGGGCCGAGAACGTCTGGGAAAGCATCGAACAGATACGCATGCACTTCCTCCTCCTCAACGGGCTCATTGTCCGACCGGGCACCCATTTCGATCTTCACCACGCGCCGAACATAGGCCTCGGTGTTGGCCATGGCCGACGGGTATTTGAACAGAAGTGTCTGCCTGTCGCGGTCTTCCTCCTCCGAAGCGAGAATCAGTTCCCACGTGTCGGAGCTGGGGAGAGATGCGTCAATCCTTGCCGCCAGGGTCGGTGCCAGGTTGCCATGGATCCTGCTCTGCGCTGCCTCTCTCATCGCGTCGAGGCGATGACCCTTCTGCTTCTTACTGGGAGCGTTCTCGGGGCTATCCTCGCCCCCGAAACCAAGGAAGGCCTTGTCAATCACGATGTCGATGTCCTCGGAAAACCGGCTGATCAGGCTCCAGCACTTCGAGAGGGATGTACCGCCTTTGAACGTGATGTTCTGGCCCCACTCGGGAATACCGAAGAGCTCCCGGAGGGTCCAGCACACCCAGTAGTCCTTCTCCAGTGACGCGGCCGGCAGCGCTAACTGCTCTTGGGCCTGCTCACAGATCAGGCGACGACGTTCAGCAGGCTGCTCAACGTACCCGTCCATCAACTCTGACCCTTCCCGGCGATGGCGCGGATGATCTGGGCGATCCAGATTGGTGCGTAATGGATGTCCTTTAGGAGTTGCGCCTTGTCCTTGGCGTGCAGTCTCTTTCTGAGGATCGACGTGATGCGGTCATCGACGTGCCGCTGTCCCAGCCATCGGAGCGCCTGGATGACCGTCCCGCTGATCTTGCCGGCGGTCGCCATGTTCCGGGGCGTGGTGCGCTTGAGCAGGATCTGCCTGTTCCCCACCTGCAGCTTCCGGGTGGGGCCGTCGGTCAGGAAGACGATCTTCATGGGAACCTGGTCACTCAGGCCCAGTAGGTTGGCAGCGTAGGCCCCCGAAGGCTGGAGCCGCACGGCGTCGCGGACCTCCAGGGCGGCCACGACCTGGTCCACTGACGGTGCCAGGACCCCGAGCTGGGGGTCGGTGCGAGGGTAGTCGTACAGGCCCCGGGCCACCTGCCGGATGGTGCCGTTCTGCTTGTAACGCTTGATGGCCGTCGCCACGGCGGTCCTGCTTCCCAGGTCCTTGAAATGGGCTGGAGTGAACACCCAACCCTTGCCATGGCCAGCTATTCGGCTAAACACCTTGCCGTCAACAGAATGAGGCATTACCAAACCTCCTTCAATGCCACAAAAAGTAGCTAGTTTTTGTGGCAAAGTCAAGACTGAGGGAATGGGGCGAGCCGGAGGCGGCGGGGTCTTTGGCGGCAGGCGAATACCCTGCTAGGTGGAGAGACATGCGAACCAAGACATCGTGAGTGGTCCGCGCGAGTGAGAGTGCAGCCTGTCGGGATAGTGACGGCAGGTCCTGGATAGGCGCAACCGGCGTAGAAGCGATCAGTAATCTACTCGCATCGGGGCTGCGTTGCTACTGTCGCCACTCTGCAGCAGCTTCCCGGGCAGACATCGGTGACATCCCCGACTGCATCCAGGGCCAGATCGAAAGTCGGCACCAGTGAGGCACCGGTGGACGGCCCCCGCGGGTCGCCCCCCGGTCCGGCAAGCTGGAAACCCGTCAGGCCGCGAGCGACCCCGGAGATCGCGCGTGTTGCGAGAGGCGCGCAATTCCCTCCGCGCCGCTGGCGATGATCACGACGTCTCCGGGACGGAACTCGGTCTCGCCTCCTGGCCGCACGCGCGTCGTCCCATCTGCGCGCTTGGTGGCCACGAAGACGATGCCGGCGCCCTCTTCGCGACCATGCTCGCGAATCGTCCGGCCGACCAGCGGGCTGTCCTCCGAAAGCGTGACTTCTCCGAGCTCGAAACCTCCGTCGCCGGCATGCGCGCGGCTGAGGAACTCGGTGACGTTCGGCTGGACGATCGCGTTGGCGACTTCCAGCGCGCCGGTGCGATAGGGCGAGACGACATGGGTGGCCCCGGCCCGGCGGACCTTGCGCATCGAGCCTTCATCGTCGGCACGCGCAATGATCGTTAGGTTCGGATTGATCTCGCGCGCGCTGAGTGTGATCACGATGTTGTCGGAGTCGGCGTTGACGACACCGACGACTCCGCGCGCCCGTTCGACGCCGGCGCGCAGGAGCACTTCGTCTTCTGTGGCGCTGCCGCGGATCGTGAGGTATCCGAGTTCCCGGGCCACCTGGAGGGCATCCTCATCGGGATCGACCACCACCATGCTGACGCTCTCTTGCGCCAGACGTTCGCACACCGTCCGCCCAATGCGGCCGAATCCACAGATGACGTAGTGATCACGCAGACGGTCGATCTGCCCTTGCATCCTGCGCCTCCAATCAAGTCGATACGAAACCGCGCCGTCGACGATCGCGCCGAAGGCGTAGGCGGCGGTGCCGATGCCGCCGATCATGAGCAGGGTCGTGAAACGCTCGCCAGCCTCCGAGAGCCCTTCGGCGCCGTAGCCGACGGTCGTGATGGTAACCAGGGTGAAGAAGAGGGAGCGCCAGATATCCCAGCCTTCCACGATCACGAACCCGACCGTGCCGACGCAGACGACGAAGCAGAGCACAGCCGCTGCCCGGGCAATCCGCGACCTGACCAGGGAGCGACGGTTATCCGGGGTGCCCAAGGGCTTCCTGAAACTGGTCATCTGCGCAGCGTCCTCCTCGCAGTCCCTATCGGCACCGCAGCGCAGGTCGTTGAACCCATGGGCCGAGGGGGCGGGATCCCGGATCCTGGAGAGAGGGGATGTGCAACGAACCGCAGATCCGGCAGGCCCAGCGGTGGGGGACCCGACGAGCGGGGTGGCGCCCGAGGGAACGGGCCGGCCGACGGGGGAGCCGATCTACCGGCCTGCGTCCCAGGAGGCGGGCCGGAGGGCGGCCCGGGGAGCCAGGCGGCAGGGGCCGGCAAGGGAGCCGGTAACGGGGCCGTCATCGTTTCCTAAACGAGCCGAGGCCCTCACGCGTAGGTACAGTGTGCGCCGGTGAAGGAACCGGACCCGTTGAGACCCCGATCTCCGGCACACCTGGAACCCGCACGGAGATCATGGGCGCAACCGAATGGCAGCCCGCGCGGTAGGAGGCCGCAACTTATCTCATGATTAGCAGTTGCGCTTGGCCGGGAACTACCTATCTTCACGCTCGTGGGGGCACCCGCGAAGCGAGGAGACCCATGGGCGACGGCGATCTCTCGGAACTCGCCAGGCAATTCCAGATGGGTGATCTGGAATGTCTCCGTCTGCTCGTCGAGGCGATGAGTCCCCTGCTGACCGCGGTCGCCTACCGCTACACGCATGACCGGGAACGGGCCCGCGACCTCTGCCAGGAGACATGGATTCGGGTGCACGAGCGAATCGCGCGCTATGATCCGAGACGCCCCTTTCCTCCCTGGCTGCTGGCGATCCATCGCCATGGATGCCTGAGCCACCTGCGGCGCCCCGCCGTGCGGCGCGAGTCCCCGATGGCCGACAACGCCCTCTGGGACACCGTGCCCGACGAACGCGCTCCCGATCCCTCGGAACGACTCGAGCAGCGCGAATTCGGCCGCCAACTCCGCCGCGCGCTGATCCAACTCAGCAAGCGCCAGCAAGAGGTCTTCGCACTCGTCGATCTCGAGCAGCAGGCGCCGCGAGACGCAGCCCGGATCCTCGACATGCACCCAACGACTCTGCGCACCACACTGCACTTCGCCCGCCGGCGTCTTGCGCAGATCCTGCGGGATTGGGAGGAAGCACCGTGAGCCGGACGATTGATTGCCAGACGTTTGCGGAATATCTCGACGAACTCTCCCAGGGCAAACTCTCGCGGGACCAGGTGGAGCAATTGCACGCCCATGCCCTCCAGTGCCGCGAGTGCGCCATGCTCTTCAAGATCCGGGAGCATCTTCGCCAACCGACAATCGCCGAGCTCTCCAACGCCATGCCTCCAGGAATGGGCGCGGAGATGTGGCGCCGGGTGGCCCATGCGCTTGGGCAGGAGGGAGCCCCAGGCATAATCCGGGGCCGCGAACGACGCCGCTGGTGGGCTCGTCCCTTGCTCGTTCCCGCTCTGACGGCGGCGTGTCTGCTGCTCTTGGTCGTGAGCACCGTATTGGTGGGCGAAATCCGCAGGGGGCACCGGCGCGAGCAAACGCTCGCCGAAATCCTGGTGCGGCAAGAGACGCACCGGTCCCACGACGTCACTCGATCCCAAGCAGCGACGGCGGTTTTCGGGATCGCCGAATCGCGATTGGAGACCGGTCGAACGCCGCTGTTTTCCCGCGGCTGGCAGCGGGTTCTGCGCGACCGCGATGCCCTTCGTTGGGAGGAACTGGTGCGCCACTTGGAACGACTTCCCGAGGATCTGACGCTCCTCGACAGCCACGACGCCGAGGAGCTCCTGACCCAGCTCGACCGTTGGCGGGGCATCGCTATCCCGCCGGGCGCCTGGGGACTCGACCTACGGGACGGACTGCAGAGAGAAGAAGTCATCGAGATCGTCCGCAGTCTGCCCATCGACCCGCAGCGGCCGATCGCCTCACACGAAATCCGACGGCTCTTCCGCGGATTCGGGCGAGGATATGATCTGTAGTCGGGACGGAAGCCCCGGCCACGTGAGGAGGAAGACAATCATGAATCCCAAGAACCCCAATGCCACGAAGCCCGCGTCCCGCCGCCGCTCGCTCCTGTTGGGCGCCTTGGTAATCGGCCTGTTCTCCTTCGCCGGTTGCCAGCACTACGATGCGCAAGTTGCGATCCATCCCGATGGCTCGGGCCGCCGCACTATCGAATTCACGGTGGACAGCAGTAGGGACAATACGTTCCCGCTGACGCACGAGGCTCTCGGCGAGCTCTTTCACATCGATTCGGCTCACGGATGGGAGCTCACATCGCCTGAGAAACCGGCGCCGGAAGCCTCGGCCGCCGGAGCAACCTTCCGACGCGAAACGACCTTCGACGACTTCGCCGCCTGGTCACAGGCCGACGGCGACCTGCGCATTCAGGCTGCCCGCCAAGGACGCCCCCACGCCGCTGTCGTCTTCGACAACGATCTCGACGTGCGCTTCATCGAGTCCGAGGAGGGACGGATCTGCCAGTACCGGGAGATCTTCTCTTGGACCGGGCTGCGCCAGGAGATCGCCGCATTCATGGCCGACCGCTTCACGGAGCAAATGGAAGCGTCCTATCCCTTTCTCTCCAGCAATGAGCTGCACGAATTGCGCGGCCTGATCGCCGGCATGATCATGCTCCACCTGGAAGCGGCGGGAAGCCCCGAAGGAGAAGAACCGGATGGCGACCTGATCCAGGCTGCGATCACGGCGCACGCCGAGGACATTCTCCGGCGCCACGTCAGCGACTTGAGCACCGCGGAGATCAGCGAAATCGTGCGGGCGGCCGCCGACGATCCGATGGATCTGCTCGACACGTACCTCGCCGAGGAACTCCCGGGCGCCTACCACGCCGCCTCGACCGCGCTCAACATCGCGGTCACGATGCCGGGCCCGATCATCGACACCAATGCGGATCGGATCGACGGACAGCAGGTGACTTGGGAGCTGAACGTCTGGGACGCCAGCGCTCACCCAGTGGAGATTTTCGTCATTGCAGAGGTCGCCGAGTAGACGGGTGTCACACGCACTACGTTGAAGCGAAGGCGGCGAGCGCTTCCGCTTCCTGGTAGTAGGAATCGAACACCTCGAGCAACTTGGTGATGATCATCACCCGGGAGATCTTCTCGTTGGCATTGCAGATCTTCATCTCGCCGTCCGCGCTCTTGATGCTCGTATAGACCATGGTCATGATGCCGATTCCGGTGGAATTGGCCCAGGTGACCTTGTCCATGTTGAGGAGGAACTTGCGCTCGCCCTTGTCGAGCTGTTCCTTGATCGCATCCTTGATCGCGAAGTTCTCCGGCCCCCCTTCGAGCGCCCCCTTGAGATCGAAGACGACGACGTCACCTTCCTTGCGTGGCGTGAATTTCATGTGGTGTGCCTCTCGTCCGTGATTCGTGGGAATGGCCAAGCTCCGGTGCGCGCCGCGAGCATACGCGGGAAGACCCGCCGGCGCAAGCAGACTGCAGCGGGATCTCGCTTCCCTCGGCCCCGCTACGGACGATGGAGCTGGAAGATCCAGGGTTGCTCTGCCTGCAGAGCGCGTCCGGCCAGCGTGTTGCAGTTCTCGGCGATCTCCTCCCCGGCCCAGCCCAGACTGACGATCCACTCCTCGGGAATCGGCTCTCGGAAGGCAAGCACGATCGATCCCGCGGCGTCCCGCTCGCCCGCCTGTCGGCAGGTGATCCAGCACTCGTGCGATCCAATTCGCGTGCGCACACCTAGTTCGGGCCAACCGTCGGGAAGCATCGGTGAGACACTGATCCGCGGCGGCGTCGCGGCAAGATCGACATCGAGTCCCAGGTAGTCATCGAGCACCGTGCGCAGCAGTTCGGAGAGCGACCAGGCTTGGCTCGTCGCGCCGCCGAACTCGTCGTTGCTCGCCGCCTCGACGCCGTCGCGAATCTCCTGCAGTGTCCCGACCGCTCCCGCGTGGAGGATTTCGTCGAGCAACATGCGCGTCTGCGCGAACCCCTCGCGGGGGTCGCCGAGGGCGGAAATGAATGGCCCCGACAGCCACAGCCAGACGTCCCCGTTGTGGTAGGCCTCGTCATAGTAGTGGCGCTCGAGATCCAGGTGCCGCGAATGAAAGGCCGGGTCATCGGCGGCCAGTGAGCGCACGCCCCAGGGGGTGACCAGCTCTCGGGCGGCCCGGCCGCAGACGGCTCCCCGCTCCTCGGCGGAGAAGAGTTCCGGCGAGGCCAGGATCGCCAGGAGCCCATTGGGCCGAACCTGCGTGTCGCGGGAGTTGTCGGCGTTGAGATGATCAACAAGGCATCCATGGTGCCAAAAGTGCTCGCGGAAGCCCGCCATCAGACGCTCGGCCTGATCCCGATAGCGCGCCGCATCACCAGGGTCCCCGAATCGCCCCGCCATGCGCGCCGCCACGCGCAGGCTGCGGTGGAAGAGCGCCTGTACTTCCACCGCCCGATTCCCGCGCGGGGAGTAGGGATGCGCTTCCCCACCGGCGTCCATCCAGGTCTCGCCGTCGCCGTGGGTCAGGAACCCATGTTCGTCGACCGCATGCCGCAGCGCTCCCTCGACGGCGCGGAATACAACCGGAGCCATCTCGGCCGCAAAGGCATCGTCTCCGGAACGCCGCCAGAGTTCATCGAGGGCGCGCACGAACCACCATGTCCCATCGATGCCGGCAAACTGCACCTGCTCGACGGTAACGAAATTCGGCAGGCGCCCCTCGCGGGGGCTGTCGGGATCCCGCTCCTGGAACGTGGCAAAGGACCTGAGGATGGTTTGCGCCGTGGCGAAGTCGCCCTGAACGAGACACGCGCCGGGGAGCACGATGAAGCTGTCCCGCCCCCAGTAGGTCGTGAACCAGTAGAACCCGGCATAGATCCCGGCACCCCGCTGCTCCATGATGAGATTGTCGAGCGAGATGCGCGCCCAGGCGAGCGCCCGGTCATCGGCGGGGGCCCCGGTCCGGATGCGTGCCCCGACGAGCAACCGCGTCAACCGGGCACGGCGCATCTCGGCCAGCCGGTCCGCCTCCTGCCGCAGGCGTCGCACACGTTGCGCGGCCGCCTCGGCGCTGGTATCGGCGGCGATGAAGACTTCGACGCGCCCCACCGGCACCCGGCTGGGAATGCGACCGCTGATCGCCCCCGGGATGTAGGGCGAGGCCTGGCCCATCGCCTTGCGCGCCGCATCCTTCGGATAGGTCGTATCGACGTAGCGGCCCTCCTCGCGGAATTCCTCCGCCCCGGTGACCGCGATGGCGAGCCACGCCGGATGGTCGAGGGTGCCCGCCGTGGCGATCTCGTCCTCCCGCGCGATGCGCAGCAGCCCCTCGCGCCACTCGACGCGGTAGGCGGGCTTCCCCACGCGCCAGAGAAACCGCATGTCGATGCGGGGTACGAAGGCGAATCGCCCCGCCGGAAGCCCCTTGTAGGAAACATGAAATCCGTTGGCCCGATCGAAGAGCATCACCGTCTCGGTGACCTCGGTGCCCGCCGGCAGGCAATGATGGCGCACGAGACGGTCGGGGTAGACCTCCGCCGTCACCGCGGTGCCCGGTCCTATTTCGGACCCGTCGGCCGCGCGCAAGACCCAGCCGTCGACCAGCTCGTGCATGGCCACGTAGAAGCCATGATAGCTGCGCGTATCGGGTCCAATCGCCTCACCGGCCAGATGAGCGGCACCCTTGTCGGTAAAGATGAATTCGCGCGGGTGTTCACGGGAAACACCGATGGCAAGCGCGTCGAGGTTGATGACCTCGTCGGACGCGGGGAATGTCAAACCTACATCCTCGGTTCTCTCCGCCATCGCACCGTCCGCCTCGCACGACACTGCGCCCAGACACAGCGCACCCGTGACGAGCAACAACGCCAGCCAGGATCTCCCGGGGCTCATCGTCCTGCTCCCTCCGCGCCCAGGCGACCCCGCACCGCCCGCCGGCCCGCGGGGACGGCCAGGGGGCCCCGGGCGGTCTACTGGCTCAGATAGACGGCCAGGAGATCGATCGCCGCCTGGACGTCGTCCTTGTGGGCCGTCTCATTGACCGAGTGCACGTAGCGTACCGGAATCGACAGCGTGATCACCCGCGCCCCGCCGCGGACACGCTGCATCCCGCCGGCATCAGTCCCGCCGCGCGGCAGGATCTCGAGTTGGTAGGGGATCTCGTGCTCCTCGGCCAGCGCGCGGAACTCACGGACCAGTTTCGCATCCGAGATCGAACTGGAATCCATGATCTTCAACGCCACCCCCTTGCCGAGCTCGGTCACCCGGCTCTGTGCTTCGGCATCGGGAGTGTCGACCGCCAAGGTGACGTCGAGAGCAATCGCGATATCGGGAGCGATCTCGTAGGCGGAGGTCAGCGCCCCCCGCAGTCCAACCTCTTCCTGGACCGTGCCGACGGCATAGATGTCGTGGCGATTGCCCTCGACTGCCCGCAGCGCCTCGATCATTACATAGACGCCAATCCGGTCGTCGAGCGCCTTGCCCGTAACGCAGTCACCCATGCGCGTGAACCCACGTTGCCAGATGACGCGGTCGCCGATTTCCGCCTTCTTCTTGACCGTCTCTGCGGGAAGGCCGAGATCGACGAAGAAGCTTCCGACCCGCAGGTCCTTCTTGCGGTCTTCGGACGTCTGCAAGTGGATCGGTTTCCCGGCCACATTGAGCAGACCGGTCAATCTGTGCGTGCCCTTGCCGAGCACTGTCACCCGCTGGGCCATCAGCGTGCGCGGATCGAAGCCGCCGGCAGGGTGCACGCGCAGGAATCCCTTGTCATCGATGTGGCTGACGATGAACCCGATCTCGTCCATGTGGGCCGCCAGCATGATCCGCTTGCGGCCCGCCTGGCGACCCTTGCCCCTCTTGACCCCGATGACATTGCCCAGGGTGTCGGTCGAGACCTTACCGCAGAGGGGCTTGAGTTCCGCCGCGACCAATTCGGCGACTTCTTCCTCATGGCCCGATCCTCCGAACGCCTCCGATAATCGCTTGAGCAGCTTCATGGTCGCCTCCCTTGCCTTCCGGTGACCCAGTGGGCCTCTACTCTAGCGCCGAGCTGGGGGGCGCGTCCAGCGTGCGAGCCTTCCCGCCCGGCCAGATCCACCTCTGTGCGGCGGTTGCCCGGCCCGCCGTGTGGCCGGGATACGCCACTCCCGGGGCCGGTGCCCGAGTCCGGCCACGCGGGGGCGCTCCCCAAACCGCGGCACTATATATGTGAATCCGCCGGGTCGAAGGATTAGCAAGACCGACCCCGGCCCTGCGGCGGCTAGCAGCAAGAGGCTGGGACCCCGCGGAGATCGGAGGACGCGAGCGATCGGACTGCACACCCATGTGCGAGGGGGCAGGGTGACCGACCCGGAAGAGACGAAAGAGCAGGCCGCAGAGCAGACTGTCGGGCAGGCTGCAGAAGAGGCCCCAGGACAGGCCGCCTCGGCGGAGGCGGAGGAGACGCCGCAGGCGAGCTCCGATGAAGCTGTCCTTGGCGAGGAGATCGAGGCCGCAGAGGGAACCTTCCAGCGAATCCCCCTGCAGAGCCTGCGTCTCGATACCTACACCGACTTCAATCTCTACCTGAAGCTCGCCAACACGAATCGCTACGTCCTCTACCGCAATGCAAACCTCCTATTCACCGAACGCCACCGGGCGAAACTCCAAGAGAATGCGGTCAAGCATGCATACATTTCCGCCGAGGACCGCATGCGTTACTTCCGCTATCTGGAAGGACGCCTGAATGAGATCGTCAGCGACGGCAGCCTCACCGCGACCGAGACGTCGCGAATCGTCTATGAATGCAGTACGCACCTGGTCCGCGAGATCATCGAGAAGCCCTGGGTTGGAGAGAACATCAAGCGCGCCGAGGGGTTGATCTGTAACACCGTTGATCATCTCTTGCAGGGAGCCAGTCACCTGAAGGCCATGATCAGCATCATGTCCGCTGACTATTACACGTACACGCACTCGGTGAATGTCTGTGTCTTTGGTGTTGCCCTCGGGCAGCGCGTAGGTCTCTCCGGCCAAGAGCTCAACGAGCTCGGCATCGGCCTGCTGTTGCACGATGTCGGCAAGTCAGAGATCAGCAAGGAGATCCTCAACAAGCCCGGTTCGCTCACGCCGGAAGAGTGGCAGGAGATGAAGACCCACCCGGCACGCGGCGTGGAGATACTGAAGAACACACAACAGGTGGGACCGAACTCACTGCTGGTCGTCGGCCAGCATCACGAGAAATGCACCGGCAAGGGGTATCCGAAGGCATTGACCAGTGATGAGATCCACATCTATGCCAAGATCGCCAGCGTCGCCGATGTCTTCGATGCCCTGACGACCAACCGCTCCTACCGCAAGGCGCTGGAGTCGTTCCCCGCGCTGCGACTGATGCGCAAGGAAATGATCCGCGACTTCAATCCAGGACTCTTCCGGGAGCTGATCCAGATGCTCGGCAGCCGTGAGGTTCTCGTTAGCGCTCCCGACCGGGAGGATTACAGGAGTTCCCGCGGGCGGGCGGCCGCCTAGCCCGGATAATTCATGATT
>JAGMBO010000087.1 GCA_023129715.1 Candidatus Eiseniibacteriota bacterium
ACCGCCTCGTGCTGATCGTGCGAGACCGACCGATGCTTCGTGCGGCTGGCCAAGCAATCCGCAGCCAACGCGCAGCCTTCGCACGAGCGACACGTGTAAGCTCGGTACTGTGAAGCATCGCCGGTGTCGCGGCCCTTCGTTTTGATCTGCACAAATTCCAAGGGCCGACCCTGCGGACAATAGTAGCAGTCCTTGGCTGCGTCATACACGAACGCCGCACGATCCAACTTCTTCGTCTGAGCACGGCGAGGCAGCTTCGGCCAATCTTCCTCGGCGACCGGCCGAGTCGGATCGGCACGGTCCGCCGGATTCTCATCGGGCAGTTTGGTCTGCTCCACAGGCATCACAGCTTCAATCCCGCGATCCGCCAAACCCGAAAGATTCGAACCCGTGCCAAACGTCGAATCCGCCAGAAATTGCTTAGGCTTTCGACCGAAGGTGGATTCGATACGTTTGACCGTCGGGATCACCGTCTCCCCTTCCTTCATCTCATTGAGCACGTCCGCATCGACGATCATCCCGCACTCACCATCCGCCGCGGCTATGGGATTGAAGTTCGGGGCATAACCGCCCTCTTTGTTCGGCATAATCGCCGAATCCGGGTCGGCCACCGGAACCTTGACCGAACGTTTCGAGCTACGCTTGCTCTTCGCTCGTTTGGCGTCGCCTTGTTGAGCGGCTTCAAAAGCCTTGCGGAGGCTTTCCTGGCGTTTCTCGAGGTCGGTCAACTCCGCCGGCAACGTGTGGCCCGAAACACTGTCGCCGAACAGATCCTTATCCTGTTGATCCACCTGATCCGCCTCGGCCAGCATTTTCTCGATCTGCTCGTCCAGTATCTTCAGCCGCTCCTCCAAGGTCTTGGCTGAAGCCGTCGCATGCGGGCTGCTGTTCGCCCGAACCCGTGTCCCGTCCAACGCCACTTGGTTGAGGCTAATCAGCCCCAGGTGCATCGCTACCCGCCCGATCTGTCGAAACAAATCCTTGAGTTCCCGTTTGAACTTCGTGCGGAAATCACAGAACGTCGAGTGGTCGATGGTCCGTCCTTCGACCAGCCACATGAAATCGATCGCGTTTCCACAGGCCCACTCAAGACGTCGGCTGGATCTCAGCCCGTGGGTAAGACCGTAGATAATCGCCCCAGCCATGACCTTGGGGTGAATCGGCGGTTGCCCCGCGACCAGGACGTAATGCTGTTCCCAGCTCGACCAATCGAGCCCGTCGAGGATTTCCGCGAAAAGCCGGACCGTGTGATTCTCGGGGATGCGGTCCCCCAGCGTTTCGCGGAACAGGAGTATTTGATCCCGCGGTAACGGAGCCTGGTTCCATCCACTCATGCCGCGTGCCTCCATGCCATGGTTGCCTGTCGAAAACCGCGCCCCCAGTGTAGCTTCGCCGAGAAAAATTGATATCAAAAACCGGGCCAAATAAATCGACAGCCCCTTTATCGCTGGGGACGTTGTCGTCG
>JAGMBO010000088.1 GCA_023129715.1 Candidatus Eiseniibacteriota bacterium
TTTTCTGGCTCCTCCGCGGGCGCCGCCTGAGCATGGGCGCCGGTTTGGCCGCGGCAACCCTTGTTCCGTTGCTGCTCTGGACCGGGGTGTTCGCCGCGGCCCGGGTCCCCCCGAGCCCCCTGGGCGCGGGCAGCGATCATGCCCTGCGCACCTACCGCGGCAACTATGTCCCCGACCAGGGGTGGGAGACAACGGGACTGGGGGATGCGATCAGCCCCGAGCTCAGCGCGGCCGAGGAGGAAACCTTTGGGCAGCGCGGGAGTCGCGGTGGGGGCGAGGAGACCAAGGAGCGGATCTACTGGGGCGCCTTCCGGCGCACCATCATGAGAGATCCTCTCGGCTGGGCGGGACTGGTCGCCAAGAAGTTCGGCCTCTTCTGGACCTATCCCGCGCGCGCGGTGGTCATACGGTCCTTCGCGGGAGGCTACGCGATACCGCGGAGCCTGCTCTGCTGGCTCCTTCCGCTCGGGCTCGTCGGGGTCGCCTGCGTCGGCGGCCGCCGAGACGGCCGCTGGCTTCCGGGCGCGCTGATCCTGGCCGCCGCCGGCATGCATGCCCTGACCCACCTGGTCGCGCGCTATCACGTGCCGCTGCTGCCCCTCTGGTTCATCTACGGGCTGCTCGGGGCCAAGGCGATTACCCGCTCGCTGCGCGACCGAGTGCGCGGCGGAGGCTGGCTGCGCCTGCCTTGGGGCTGGTTGGCCGCCGGTGGGATCGCCCTCGGCGCCGGTGCGTTCTTGCTCGCCCCCCCCGTGGACCTCTCCCGGGAGCTGGCGCGCCCCCTCTATCTGGTCGGCGCCCTGCTGTGGGGCGGAGCGGGCATGGCCTGTGTTCCCTTCTGCCTTGCCGCCGGCCCTCGCCGGCGTGCGGCCCGGCGCCGCCTTCTCCCCTGGTTTTGGGCCGCAGGCCTGCTCTTCTGCCTGCCGGTGACCGGGGCACGGATCACGGAACCCGACTGGGATCAGTTCGCTTGCCGCCTCGAGCGCCCGGGCGATGCGCTGCGCCAGGAAATCGTTCTGCCCGGCTTCTTGCGCGCGCGCGGCGCGGAGCTGCTCGACACCTGGCTCGAGATCGACATGCTGCGCTCGCTGCGGGGGAACCTGCGCCTTGAGGTCTG
This sequence comes from Candidatus Eiseniibacteriota bacterium, assembly GCA_023129715.1. Classification (GTDB taxonomy): domain Bacteria; phylum Eisenbacteria; class RBG-16-71-46; order CAIMUX01; family WJJG01; genus JAGMBO01. Next base: position 1,118 of record JAGMBO010000088.1, read on the forward strand.
GGCGGAGGGGGTCTGTCTGGAGACATTCCGCGACACCCTCGGGGGAACCTACGAGAGCTTCCTCTTCGATGCCGAGATCCATGGGGCCGAGAATCGCCATCGACGGCTGGCCGACACCAATGCCGAGTTCGTTCGTGGCTGGCTCAATCCCCGCCACGGGGATCAGAGCCCCGGGTTCGACTACTTCCGCCGCTGGGTGACGATCCCCCTGCCCGTGGGATTGCTCGAGCGGGATACACTGGTCGTGGAGTTGCGCCTGACGGATGCCGACGATGGGGCCTGGGTCCAGGTCTATGGTGATCGTTACGTGGATGACGATCCGCGGACTTTCGTCGGGCCCGCCATGGGCAAGAACCCGTTCGAATACTCGCACTACCGGGTCGCCTTTCTCGCCGGCGACCGCGAGCGCATGGATGGTCGTCTGATCCGCCCGCGGCGACTCTGGAGCGTGGCGACCCGGTCGTTGCGCCGTCACGCCGGGCGGTGGAGCGAGGATCTCTGCCCCGATTGGAGGGTAGTGAAGGGTGAGCTGCGCGTGCGGGCACGGGTCCGCGTGCCCGGGCGCTTGGCCGGGGAAGTCAACGAGGAGGGGCGTGTGGTTCCCGTCTGGGTCACTGGATCGCCTGAGGGGGTGACCCCCTTCGGTCCGCAGGAGATCCGTCGGTTCCAATGGTGGAGGGACCACTACTTCGATGGAACACGGGTGTTGTAGATGGGGCCGGCCGTCGGGCAGAGCGGGCGCGGGAGTCGCCGGGCGGATCTTGCTGCTTGGGCTTGCCCTGCTGGTTGCGCTGGGCAGCTCGCTCGCTGGGGCGCAGTACATCCGCTTTGGCAAGAACAAGGTCAACTATCGTTCCTTCGATTGGTCCCTGCTGAAGAGCGATCACTTCGATCTCTACTACTACCCCGAGGAGGAAGAACTCGCCCAGATCGCCCTGGCGATGGCCGAGGACAGCTACGGGCGTCACCGGGAACGCTTCGTTCATGAGGTTGCCGACCGGATCCCGGTGATTCTCTACAGTAGTCATCACGATTTCGAGCAAACCAATATTACCCCGCTGCTGATTCCCGAGGGCGTGCTGGGGCTGACCGAGTCGCTGCACGGCCGCGTGCTGATGCCCTTCGACGGTTCCTTGTACAGCTTTGCGCGCACCCTCGAACACGAACTCGTCCACGTCTTCCAGCTCTCGATCAGTGAGGAAGTCTACGATCAGCGCCTGCAGCGGCGCACGGCGACCCCGCCGCTCTGGTTCACCGAGGGGTTGGCCGACTACTGGTCGGGGGAGTGGGATCCCGATGGGGACATGGTCCTGCGGGACCTGGTGATCAGCGGCCGGCTGCCGGGCGTCGATCAGATCTGGCGCTACAACTACACCTTCACACTGTACAAGCTCGGGCAGTCCCTGGTCGAATTCATCGCGACGACCTATGGCGAAGACAAGCTCGTGCACTTCTACACCGACGCCTGGAAACTACGCGCGTTCGATCAGCTCTATCTCGAGATCCTCGGGGTTACCGCGGAAGAGCTGAACGCCGGCTGGAGACAGTGGCTGCGCCGCCGCTACTACCCCGAGGTGCTCGACCGGGAGCCATTGCTGCACGCGGTCGACCGCGTGGGGGTCTGGCCTCATGAATTGAAGCCCACGCCGGCGCCCGACAGCCTGGAGGGGATCTCCGGCAACTATGTCTTCATCTCGCCGCAGGACGGGTATGTCAGCATCTACAGCGCGCCCTTGGTCGAAGGCGGGGGCGATGGGGAGGTGCTGATCAAGGGGCAGCGCAGTTCCGAGTTCCTCTCCTTCCATGGTGTGCGCAGCCGCATGGACATCTCGGGCGCTGGGCGCCTGGTCTTCTCCTCGCATGCCGGTGAGCGCGATTGCCTGGTGGTCTACGATCTGGCCGAGCGCGAGGTGGTCGGGCGCTGGGGATTCGCCGACCTGGTCAGTCTGACTTCGCCGCAGTGGGACCGGGCGGGCGAGCGGATTCTCTTCTCGGGCTTGCGGCGGGATGGGCACCGCGACATCTATGTGATCGACACCGCCAGCGGGGCCCGCACGCAGCTCACCGATGACCGATTCTGCGACAGGGAACCGGCGTTCCATCCCGACGGAGAACGGATCGCCTTCGTCTCCGACCGCGGGCCGGCTGGCCGGCGGGGGGCCCGCAATCTGTTCCTGCTCGACCTCCCCAGCGGGGAGCTGCGGGCGCTCAGCACCGGGGCCTGGTGGGACGCGGCCCCCTCCTGGTCGCCGGATGGGAGCGAGCTACTCTTCGTCTCGACGCGCGCTGGGGGACGAGACCTCTACACGCTGAGCCTCGACGGGCGCGGGGCCCGGCGCACGCATGCCCTCGAGGCAATCCTCGATCCGCGGTGGATGCCGTCGGGAGATGGCGTCTTGGCGACGCTCTACGCGGAGGGGCGCATGGAGACGGTGCGCATCCCGCTCACCGCGCCAAGCGCCGCCGACTCCTTCCACACCAGCCTCGAGCCGGTGCTGGCGGAGTCGGGAAGGGAGACGGGTGAATGGGAGCGCGTCTTGCCCGAGGTGAAAGGCTCCCGGGATGTCTACCGGCCGACCTTTGCCCTCGACGCGGCCCAGGGCGGTGTGGCGGTCGATCCGGGCCTGGGGAGTGGGGAGGGGCTGCAGGTCCTGCTGCGCGATCTGATGGGGAATCGTCTGGTCTTCATCCAGATGGGCAATACGACGATCTCGACGCGGAACTTCCTCGACAACTTCTCGGCCGGCGTGACCTACGTCGATCTTAGCCGGCGCCTCAATCGGGGCCTGAGCATCTTCCATCACGCCGGGACCTACTACGACGAGCGTTCGGTTCCCTACTTCGACCGGCGCGTCGGCGCCAGCGCGCTGCTGAGCTACCCGCTGTCGCGCTTCACCCGCCTGGAGTCTTCTATTGGCCTGGCGTACGCGGAGAAGGAGAAGCTCTCGGCAGATTTGACGCGCCGCGGGGCGATCGCCACCCACTACTTCTCCTGGATCCACGACACCTCTCTCTGGCTGCCGACGGGGCCGATCGACGGCGACCGCTGCCACCTGACCGTCGGACTGACCATGAATCTGCGTCGTCCCGGGGTGGAGAACGTCCTGCTGCTCGCCGATGCGCGCCGCTACTTCCGCCTGGGGCGCCAGAGCGCGTTGGCGGCACGGCTTCAGGTGCGCGCCTCGGGAGGGCCCGACCCGCAGGTTTTCTCGCTGGGGGGTTCGCACAGCCTGCGCGGATACCGCTGGCGCGACTTCTACGGCACGCGCGCGGCCATGGCCAACGTCGAGTGGCGCTTTCCCCTGTTGCGACGCTTCCTGCTCGATCCGGTGCTGCTCGGTCCGCTCGCCTTCCCCGGCGTCCAGGGCGCGCTCTTCTTCGACGCGGGAGAGGCGTGGTACCACGACTGGCCGGCAGAGTGGCGCGGCAGCTATGGCCTCGGGCTGCGCATGGGACTGGCCGGAGTCCTCGTCCTGCGCCTCGACATCGCGCGACTGACCAACTTCGAGCACTGGCCGAGTGAGCGGTCGACGGAGTTCTTCGTGGGGTGGAACTACTAGGGGGCACGCATGGGGAGCACGAGTCGCCCGCTCGCGGCGGGGAGCGAGGGCGCGGTCCTGTCCGCGGCGGGCCGGTCCCCCGGGGGCGGGCGAACGCCGGGCCGCAGGTTGCTCTTCCTGCTGCTCATGCTCCTGCCAGCGCTGGCGGGACACTCTCCGGGACCGGCGGCGGCCGCCCCCGAGCCGGCAGTTGGGGGCAGCGCGGGGGTTCTGCGACTGCAGTGGCGCACCGACCTGGGACGCGCGCTTGGCGGCGGGCTGGACGTCTCCGCCGAGGCGATCGTGGCGACGACGTTGGATCGTCACTGCATGCTGCTCGACCGGGAGACGGGGCGCCGTTGCTGGGACCGGCAGCTGGGTGCCGGCATCCAGGCGGGAGCAACGCTGGCCGGAGGGGTGGTGGTTGGGGTGACCGACCATCCCGCCGAGCAACTTTTCTGTCTCGACGCGCGCACCGGCGCGACGCGGTGGGAGGTGCCCCTGGGCGAGTCATGGGGGGCGCCGTTGGTCGCCGGCGATTGGGTCTACGCCGGTTCCTTGGCAGGTGAGGTCCGCGCGGTCGCTCTTGCCGATGGTCGGCTGCACTGGTCGTACCGTGCGCCCGCCACGGTGCGCGCCCCGCTGGCGTTGATCGATTCGTTGTTGCTCGTCTCAACCGCGGGGGATTCGCTGATCGCCCTGGATGCCTCCGAGGGCACCTTCGTTTGGGGGATTGGGCCGGGCGGAGCGCTCTACGGCGCGCCGCAATGGGATGGCGAGCAGCTCTGGTGCGTGACGCATCAAGGACGTGTCTGCGCTCTAGATCTCGCCACGGGAGCGGTGATCGCGGAGCGCACGTTGCCCGGTACCTATCGGTGCGGCTTGGCGTGTGGGGAGTTGCTCTTTGCACTATCGGCGGCGGGACGCTTGACCGCCCTCGAGCGCTCCAGCCTTGATGTGCGCTGGACTGAGGATTTCGCCGCCGCCGCCGATTTGACCCCGACGGTCGCGGCCGGGTGGGTTTGGGTCGGCCTGCGCGATGGGTCGGTGCGCGCGCTGCGCGAGACCGACGGCTGGCAGATCTTCGATCTGGCCGTGCCGCCGCCGGTGGCTGCTCCGATCCGCGTGGTGGGGGAGCAGGTGCTGATCGGGTCGGGTCGCGGCGTGCTGGTCGCCTACCAGTGGCCGGCGGCCGGGCCGGAGGAGCGGGGTTCCGGGGAGGGGACCGAGAGGGGCGTGCTGCCGGAGGATTGCGGAGCTGCGCGCGGTGGGCTTGCCGTGCGTCCCGGGGCTTCCCGGTTCCCGGCCGCGCCGGTCTCCGCGGCGAGCTGGATGTTGCCGCGCGTGGCCGCCGCCCGGGGCGGTGGTGGGACGCTCTCGCCCGCCGTACTCGCCAGTTTGGGCATCGGCTCGCCCGCGCTCGCCCGAAGTGCCGATGCGCAGGATCGCGGCGGCCGGGGCGGCACGATCGGCCGGTGGCTTTTTCCGATCGGTTGGGTGCTCGGTGCCGGGGCGGCGCTCTGGCTGCAGGCCGAGGCCGACAATGAGTACGATCGCTACCGAACTACCGGAAACCCAGGAGGGCGCGAGCGGGCGTTCGACCGTGCCGAGGTGCTCGACCGGGCCGTGATCGGCGCCTGGGTGGTTTCGGAAGTCTGTTTCTTGCTCGGCGTGCGGGCCTGGTTGCGCCATGCCGACCCCGTGGAGCAGCCATGATCAGGGGATGCGGCTTGACCCCTTCGGGACCGGCGGGGATGCGCAGACTGGTTGTCTTCCTGGTCTTGGTTGTCGGGCTGGGATGGGGGTGCAGCGGTCGAGAGCGGGAGAACCCGTTCGATCCGCTCAATGATGCGACCCGGGGAGCACCGGCAGCGGCCTGGGCGGTCGCCGGCTGCCGTTCCGTGGAGTTGCGCTGGGACCCGCTCGGCCTGCGCGATCGCACGGGTTTCCGCGTCTGGCGTGAAGTCGAGAACGCACCCGGGGCACCGGGCAGCCTACTGACGCTCCCGGCGCTTGACGCCGGCGTGACCAGCTTCCGGGATTCGGCAATGGCCAACGGTGTGCTGGCCACCTATCGGCTGGAATTCCTCTTCTCGGGCGGGGCGGCCGCGTTCGCCGCGCCCGTGTCCGCCCGACCAGGGAGCGGGTTCCCCTGGGTGGGGGATCCCTGTGGCTGGGGGCTCACACTCTTGACGCCGGATGGACGGCGGATTCTGACGACTCGCGCCGCCGGCAGCACGATTCTCGATCTTACCGTCGATGCCGGCGCCCATCGGCTCCTGGCCGCTTCGGTCAGTTTCCCCAGTGGGATTCTCGTGTTGCCCACCGACGGCGTCTCGCCGGCGGAGACCTGGTCTCTCGACCGGCCGACCTGCGTCAGCTGGAGCGCCGAGGCGGGCCTGTTGGCGGTCGGCTCCTTCTACGCGCAGCGGATCGACTGGCTTGATGCGAGTGGGGGCGTCGTGGAGGGTGCGGAGGTGGCCGGTCTGCTCCCGGAGGATGTCGCGATGCGGAATCGAGGTTGCACCTGGCTCGCGCTGGCCGACTCGTCGTTCTCCGCCGGCGCACTCCTGCGCTTCGATCTCGATGCGGGAAGCCGCGATTCCGTGCCGGTCCCGCTGACCCGGCCGGTGGCGTTGGCGGATGACCCGGAGGGGGGCGGTTGCTGGCTGGCGGACCGGAGTGGGGCGCTGCTCTATGTGCGCGACGATCTGTCGATCACGCGCAGCGCGGCCGGAACGCTTGGCGAACCGACCGATGTCGATTCCGACGGGGAGGGCGGCTGTTGGGTCGCCGATCTCGAGGGGGGCGCGCTTGTGCGCTTCGATCGCCAAGCGCGCGAGACGGCGCGGATCTCCGGCCTGCCAGGTGTGCGCGGCGTGACGGTCGATCCCACGACGCGGCAGCTGTGGGTGACCCTTCCCGATGCGGGAGAGATCCTCCTGTTGCGGGCGACGGGCGGCAGCGCCGATACACTCGGGCTCGGGCGCGTGCCGGGCTGTGCGCACAAGGTCGCCGGGGATTGGACCGGCGCTTGCCCCGCTACCGCCCGCTGAGCCTTCGCCATCGGCGGGCGTCGAGCACGAGGGGGCAGAGAGCCAGCAAGAGCAGCAGGTAGTTGCGCGCGATCAGCCAGAAGCTGACGGAACTCGATTCGCTGCCGAAGCAGCCGCAGTCGATATCGATGCCGCGTACGATTGCCTGGAACAGCGCGGCGATGAAGACGATCAGCATCCCGCCCAGAACGACGGCGCCTCCCCGCCAGAGCACTCCGCTGACCAGCGCCGCCGCCGCCAGGATCTCGATCGCCGGCATGACGACGCCGACGATGAGCGCGAGTGAGGCGGGGATCACTCGGTAGGCGTAGATACTGGTCGCAAACGCGAAGGGGTTCTCCAACTTGCCGATCGCCGCGAGCAGGAAGACTCCGGCGAGGACGAGCCTGCAGAGCACCACGAGGCCGCGCCACAGCCAGGGCTTCAAACCCGGCTGCGCCAGGCGATAGAGCAAGCCATATCCGGCGAGGGCGGCCAGGGCGGTGATGCCGAGCAGGGTCAGGATCGCCGACCACATCAGGTATCCCCTCCTCGGTTCCCCTGTGGCGGCTGGGTCCGCCCGTCGGCGCGCATCGCCCAGGGCATCGACCAGGGCATCGAGCGGCTGCCGCGGCGTCGACCTACCACGCCTCCCCACCCTCCTCGGATGCGTCGGCTGCGTCGAGTAGCCCCACGGGACCATCGGAGAACGGATAGCCACCTTGCTGCCAGCCCTCGAAGCCGCCGGCCAGAATCAGGATCTCGGAGGTCAAGCGCCCGCGCAACTGGCGGGCGAGTTCATCGGCGCGCAAGAGGTTCGCCGTGGCGCCATAGACGAGCAGGGGCTGGCCGCCGCTCCAGAGGTCCAACTCGTCGAGCAAGAGCTCGGCTTCCTCGAGCGGCACGCACAGGGCGCCATCGATGTGCCCGCCGAGGAATCCATCCCGGCTGCGGGCGTCGACGAAGATCGTCTCGGCCGCCTGATAGCGCACGAGGGCCTCCGCGAGGAAGACGACCCGGGCTCCGCTCTCGGTCAACAGCATGTTCCCGGGGATATCGTAGGGGAGTGGGTCGGCGCGCAGCGCGTTGCGTGCCAGCCCGGCGCCGGCCCCCAGAAGCAGGATCAGCAGTGCCTCTCCGCAGAGACGCAACAACCGGTGTCGCCCCGGGCGGGTGGGGGGCGCGCTGGGGGGGGGCGCGCTCATTGCCCCTCCGCCTCGTCGGTGGCGGGAGCTGGACGGACCCGTCCGCGTACGGGGACCACGATCTCAGGGTGGGCCGGGTCGTCGGTGGCCACGTGCAGCTCGGTGCGCACGATGCCGATTGGGATCGTCTCCGGCATGGTGACCATCACCGCGTAGCGGCGGCCCTCCGCGACCGTGCGGATCGCGGTGACCAGCCGCTGGTCCCCACACGCGACCGATGTGACGCGGTGGCGGCCCTCGCCGGTGCCGATCAGATGGAGTTCCCGCGTGCGCGCGGTTCCCTGCCGAAGCTGGCCGAAGCTGATCGCACTCGGTTCGATGCGGAAGAACGCATGCACTTGTCCGCTGAGGCGCACTTGCAGCTGGCGAACCCGCTCGTGATTGGTTCGCAGTAGTGCATGCGAGCGAAACCAGCCGGGCGGGGCGGTGGGACGCAGGCGGAACTCAACCTGGTGGCGCAAGCTGTCGCCGATCACCTCGCGCCGCACCTCGGCGGCGAAGAGGTCGCTGGGTGCATCGATGCTGGTGATCTCCAGGCTGTCGCGCAGCGCTGAGGTGATCGTTACCGATTGCCGGGGGCTCTGCCCGAGTGGAACATTGCCGAACTCGAGGGCCCGCGGTTCCCAGCGCAGATAGGTGCGCACAGTGGCCTTCAGCGTCAGGATCGCGCGAGGCGCGCCCGGGTCGTTGGTCTCGACGAAGAGATGCTTCTCAATCTTGCCGGAGAAGCTGCGCGACGCGAAGCTGAAGCGCAACGGCGTCGCCTCGCCGGGGGCGAGCAGGCTGTCGGCGAGCTCGGCGACCGTACAACCGCAGTCGCTCGTCACCGCGCGCACTTCGAGCGGGGCGGTGCCCCCGTTGCGCAGGATCACCTCGGCCCGGTAGAGAACTCCCTGGGTGATCGTGCCGAAGTCGTGGATGGGCGGGTCGAGTTCGGCGACCGGTCCGGCGACGCGCACCCCCGCGGCGAGTGCCGCGGCCGGCAAGATCACGAAGGCGATGGTTGCGATGGTTTTTCGCATCCCCGAACTCCTCCATCGGAACGCGCGCAACGAAAGACACTGAGTATAGGAAGATCGGCATTGCGCGGTCAATGCGACTCACTGAAGATCGACCCATGGTGGAGGAACCACGCGAAGCGCAGGGCCGGCCCGCGCGCGAGCAACGGCGCGGTGAGCGGCCGGCGAGCGCGCCGGCCGGGGAGGCCCCTCCCCGGAGTGGAAACCAACCGGGGAGTGCAGCGGTTCCCGCGTGGCGCGATCTGGGCGGGCTGCAGGTGCGGGGCTTGGTGACGAGTCGTTTCCGCCTGGATGGCGGGAGCATGTACGGGCAGGTTCCCAAGACGCTCTGGAGCCGTTTCAGCAAGGCGGACGAGGAGAACCGGATTGCGCTCGTGGTGCGTTCCCTGCTCGTGCGCACGCCGTCGGCCCTGGTGCTCGTCGATCCGGGCGTCGGCGCGGGGTTCAGTGCGGAGGATCGTCGGCGGATGGCGCTCGATCCGCGGTATGACTCGTTGCCCGGAGTTCTGAAGGCGGGCGGCATCGATCCCGAGGCGGTGACCCATGTCATCTTGACCCATCTGCACTTCGATCATATCGCGGCCCTCGGGCTGCCCGGCCCGGGCGCGGCGCTGCGCCCGGCGCTGCCGCGAGCCACGGTGATCGTGCACTGCGATCAATGGGCGCGCGCGCAGGCGCCGGGGCCGAAGGAGCAGCGCAGCTATCGACGTCGGGACATCGCGGTGCTGGAACAGCTCGAACGGAGGCTGGTGGTGGAGAGCGAGGAGGTGTTGCCCGGGATCTCGGTCCATCCGACCGACGGGCACACGCGCGGCCTGCTCGTCGTCGAGGTGACCGGAGAGCACGAGCGGGTCAGCTACCCTTCGGATGTGATTCCGACGCTTGCACACCTGCGCCTGCCCTACACGACCGGGTTCGATCTCTGGCCTGAACGGTTGCTCGAGGAGAAGGAGACGATTCTCGCGCGGGCCGCCGCCGAGCAGACGATGCTCGTCTTCATCCACGATCCGCGCACCGCCGCCTGCCGGGTGGCGCGCGGCGCCGACGGCTACGTCGTGCGCGAGAAGATCGCGCTCTGACATCTCGGGGGGCGGGATCCGGCAGCGTGCCGGCGGGACCGGCGCGCGCCGGGG
>JAGMBO010000089.1 GCA_023129715.1 Candidatus Eiseniibacteriota bacterium
GAACTTCCCGCACACGACACTAGTCCGTCCCGAGAATCAATCCGTGGTCCTCCGCGCCCGTCGGACCCGGCCACGACGAGGTTGACGGGCCAGGCTTGATCAGCTTCACGGCAACGCGGCGGCGAACCGGCTGCTCCTGCTCGGCTTCATACACTTCGCCCATTCCGCTCTCGCCGATCTTCTGGAGGAGGCGGTAGGGGCCGATTCGGCGATGGGATTCCGGGTCGCCGGGAGGGGGAAGAGTAGTGGCAATGGACCGCGATTCGCGGGGGGCACGGTGTGGAAGAGCGGATGGAAAGGCACGGGGGCAAGTCAAGAATCACGCGAGGACGTTGTTCTACGGACTCATTAGCAGAATAGCCGGTCTGTCCCGCGAGGTCTGGTACGCCTACAGGAATCCGTCAGCCGAGCAGTCGTAGCGCTCGCGGCAGGTCCTCGTCCGCAACAGCGATCACCACACCTGTCTTCCGACCCTTGGGATACGCGGTTGCGTAGCTGTACTTGACGTTGATGCCGGCGCGCGCAAGCTTTTCCATCGCCTTGGCAAGTGCTCCGGGACGGTTCTTGAGTGCGACGAAGAGCACCTCTTCGATCTTGAAGGAGTACCCCGCATCCGCCACCCGGCGCTCGGCCAGCTTAGGATTCGCCACCAGAAGTCGGATCGGTCCCCTCTGAGCCGATATCTCCGGCGCCGAATGGGCGAGCAGGTTGACTCCTCGGTCGGCAAGATCCCGACAGAGCTTGGCCAGCGTTCCAGGGTTGTTCTGGAGCCTGAGATTCAACTGAAAGGCTTTGGGCATGAGACCTCCGGAGAAGCTCGTGGCGCGGTCTGCCGCGCCCCCTGTGGCCGCGCATCAGGCAGCGCTTCCGTCCGTTGGCGCCACTCTAGTGGAATAGGGCTGGCCCGTCCAGATGCTTGATCCTGGCTCGTGGATTCCGACAACCTTCGGCTGTTCTCAGCAGCAACTTGATCCGGCTATGATCCGCATTCAGATCAGTGTCAGTCCCGCTCGAATGCGCCCGATGCGACCGCAGACATGGGAGGTGCCGGCTCAACGGCGGCGACTCGCATTAGAGGAACATGGGAATCGGCTGTCCGGATCGACTCGATCTGAGCACTCAGCAGTTGGTCCATGAACTGGGCGAAAGGCTGGATATGCAGATAGAGAGCGGCAAGTGAAACAACCGTCCGGATCGCCCGCGGGTTGTGGAGCAGGCAATCGCCCAGAGCGCGCCAGTAGTGGGGCCGTGCCTTGCGGTCTCGAAAGCCTGTCTGCAGGCTGATCTGCAAGAAGGATCGCAGATGCCGCCCCAGGGCCCGCAGCGGACTGCGCACTCCGTGGCGACTGAGGTCGAGAGTCAAAGCCATTCGGCGAACCCGCCCAAAGAACGCCCGTGGGTGGTAGATCTCCCGAAGGATGATCCGATAGTCCGCGAGGATCTCCTGCCGCGGCCTCAGGGTCGTGTAGTTGAGCCCCGACGTGCACTGATCCGCGACGCAATCGGTCGTCACGCGGTCGGAATCCGCATGCAGGCGTCCCTCCGAAAGCAACCGGCGTGCCAGCTGCGTATTGGGCAGGGCATAGAGGAGCCCCACCATGCACACTGGGATGGCGGCCTCCTCGATGCAATCGACCATCGCGCGCGCGACGGATGCCCGCTCGGCGTCAAAGCCAACGATGAAGCCTGCGTTCACGAACATCCCCGCGCGGTAGATCTTCCGGAGGCTTTCACCGATGTTCCGGCGCGCGTTGTGGGCCTTCTGGGTGCTGAGGAGGATCTCGGTGTCCGGGGACTCGATGCCCACGAAGACAGCGAAGAATCCCGCCCGGCGCATGGCGGCCAGCAGGTCGTCATGGTCAGCCAGATTAAGGCTGACCTCGGTCGAGAACTCGAAGGGGCAGCCGTGCGCTTCCCGCCACTCCTCGAGCGCCGCGAGGAAGGAGCGCAGGACCTTGCGGTTGCCAATGAGGTTGTCGTCGACGAAGTCCACATGGCCCCGGTAACCGAGTTGGTGGAGGGAGTCGAGTTCTCTCAGCATCTGGCTCGTTCTCTTGAATCGGGGCACACGTCCATTGAGTTCGATCACGTTGCAGAACTCGCAGTTGTACGGACATCCCCGGGAGAACTGCACGCCGACATGCAAGTAGTCCTCGAGCTTCAGCAGATCGAAGCGGGGCAGGGGAGATTGCGTGAGGTCGGGAAAGGATCGAGCCACGAATGTGCCGCGTTCGCTCCCCGCGCGCCAAGCCCCGACGAAGTCGTCCATGAGCTCCTCGGCCTCGCCCAGCACTCGGAAGTCGGCATCCGCGTATACGGCGGGACTCGCGGTCACGTCCGGTCCCCCGACCACGACCGGTTTCCCGTAGCTGTGAGCCCGTACGATGATCCGCTTGGCATCTCTCTGCTGCGGGAGCATGCCCCCGATCATGACCAGGTCGGCCCACTGCAGGTCATCCTTGCGCAGCTCCGCGGCGTTGCGGTCCACCAGGCGGAGGTTCCATTCCTCGGGTAGGAGCGCGGCCACGGTAATGAGCCCCAGAGGAGCGGCCACGTGGCGTGCTCCCACCACCGCGCAGGTTTCCTTGTAGTTCCAGAACGCGTGAGGGCTGAAGCGTGGGTTGACCAGGAGCACATTGGGGATGCGGGACCGGTTCACTGTAGGCCCCTTTCGGGGGGGGGGAGCGCCCCTCGGATGAAGGATGGCCGCTCTTCCAGAGCGCCGGGCATTCAGGGGAAGCATGGGGGAAGGCGCAACGGTGGCGCCTTCCCCCTGCTCGTCGCTACCAGCCGCGGCGGCCGCCGCCACCACCACCCGAGCGATTCTCACGTGGCTTGGCGAGGTTGACCTTCAGATTGCGGCCCTTGAAGTCCTGCCCGTCAAGGCTCTGGATTGCCTTCTGGGCATCCTCATCCTGCTGCATCTCCACGAAGCCGAACCCGCGGGCCCGACCCGTCTCCCGGTCCGTGATGACCTTGGCCGAGATGACCTCGCCCTGAGGCTCGAACAGCTCCTGGAGTTCTTCCTCGGTCACATCGAAGGGGAGATTACCGACATACAGATTGCTCGACATGTTTGAGCACCTTTCCTTTGGACAATGCTTCGCCGCACCGAACGTTTGTCCACGCATGAATGACTGACCTGAGCACGCCTTCACAAGGATACCGGGAGAAGCGCTGGACCATCGTTCCTTCTCTAATCCCAACGAGTACCCACAGGTGGCCCAACGAGGGAGGGAAAGACTTCGGATTCAGCAGGATCTCGGCCTGGCAGACCCAGAGTGCGGACTGGAATGGGCTAGTGATTGGTCTCCTTGCAAGCCTTGAACTCAGGCTTCCTCGCGCCCTACCGAAGAACCGCCACATGCGGTTCTCCAGGACACGGTGAGAAGTATCGACGTTTGGGATCCGTGTGTCCAGTCTTTTCTATCTCGATGGGGAATGGGCGGCGGGACTGGATCCGGGGGTCTGGGCCTCCGAAGGCGGCGACACGATCCCCTGTTACGGGGCATCAAAGCGTGGCCCGTGTAGCAGTTGCCCGGTTTCGCGTCAGGCGCGGCACGTCTTCCGCCGATCCCCGGCAGTCCGCGAAAACCAGATATCGTGGTTGCCGGGCCAGTGCGGGAATCCGGCGGCTGCGGAGACCGGCGGAGTTCCCGATGCGGATCCGGGATCCCATGGATCGTTTGCGATGGACGCCCGCTGTTGTAGTAGCGGACACACTCTTGAACGATCCGGCGAATGTGACCGCGGCTGAGGACTATGAAGTGGTCCAGCGCCTCTTCGAGGATCTCATCGAAGGCGCGGGCCAGGATGTTCGGGACCGCGACGCCCAAGCGGCCCATGAGGACCTCGGAGAAGTCAGCGGCGCACGGTCCCCGATCAGACCCCGCACCACCCCCTCAGGGGTCATCTGAGACTATTCCAAGACGGTCATCTTCTTCACCCCTGAGTAACCCGGAGCCGCAAGTCTATAGAAGTACACTCCGGCAGCGACCTGCTCTCCTCCATCATCTTTTCCATCCCAACGGATCTCTTGGTCTCCCGCGTGAGCAAAGCCATCAATCAGGAGCCGCACCCTGCGCCCCCCGATGTCGTAGATGCACAGCCGCACCCTTCCGGGGCTCGTCATAGTGAAGCGAATGCACGTCCCGGCACGGAGAGGATTCGGGCGGTTCTGACCCAGCGCAAGAAGGTCCGCGGAGTTCAGCTCCGTCTCGTCAACAGAGCTAAACGGCTCGCACTGATGCTCGTCGTTGAAATGAGCCATGAAAATCACGTAGTCGGCAAGGTCGACATCCCCATCACAGCTGTAATTGGACCTACAAGCGTTCCCTGAGGCGTAGTCCTGCTGGAAGATGGCCAAGTCACCCACATTGACCACACAGTCACCATTCAGATCGAAGGAACGCCACGACCTGGTGTTGGCCAGCGCCCCGCCCGAGCCCGTCCATGGAATCGTCTCTCCCATACAGACGACTCTCGTCGTGACCTCGCAGCACGACGTATCGGTGGAACAATCGAGGCCAACGTGGGGATAAATGACCGCCTCCCCGCTGCCGTTCGTTCCGGCACCGATCGGCTCACAGATGCAGTAGCCGCAACTGGTCTCGATAGCGTACCACGCAATGGCACCCTCAACGGGATCGCCGAACTCATCACGAATCGTGACCAAGAGCCAATCATCGCCGTCTCCGGCCGGACAGACAAGTACCTCGCCGCACTCGCCCGGGGGAAACCGACACCACTCAACAGTCGAATTCTCCGGTCCACCGATTCCCGTGCAGGGCACGTCAGAGCAGGCCACACTTCCTGTAGCCACCTCACAATCGTGGATTCCGAGGGAAGTTGGAGCAAAGCGCACGGTTACCCTGAGCGAATCCTCCGGATACAAGACGTAGTCACCTCCCCCCGATTCGATGCTATAGTGATCGCACCATTCCGCAACGCTCCCCTCCAATACGCCCTCGCCGGCATTCTTGATAGTGAAGTGCTGGTCGCGGTATTCACCCATTCCGAGCTCGCCAAAAGCAAGGCTGTCCGGATAGACGTTACAGACCAGTTCCCCACCCAGTTCACCGGTACAGTGGACGTCGCTACAGAATTCACTGCCTGTCTCTATGGTGCACTCGTGTGTTCCGGGAGCCGTCGGCGCAAAACGTACCGTGACCTCGAGCCATTCATCCGGCTCCAGGGCATAGGGTCCTGCTCCAAAGACCAGACTATAGTAGCTACAGGACTCGCTAACGCTTCCCTCCAGTACCCCTACGCCGGTATTCGTAATCGTGAAGGACTCGTCACGGTAGTCGCCAAGGGTGACCGCACCGAAATCCAGGTTGTCCGGAGATACATCGCAGCTCAATTCCCCCTCGAGTTGGCCAGTGCAATAGACGTCACTGCAGAATTCGCTGCCTGTCGCTACGGTGCAGTCGTGGGTTCCGGGATCCGTCGGCTCAAAACGTATCGTCACCTCGAGCCATTCATCTGGTTCCAGGCTGTAGGGCCCTTCTCCGGAGACTAGGCTGTAATGATCACACGATGCGCTAACATCGCCGTGCAGGATGGACTCACCGACATTGGCAATGGTCACGGTGCTGTCGCGGTATTCGCCCCACGGGACGGGGCCGAAGTCGAGATAAGTCGGCGAGACTTCGCAGGCAGGTGGTGGGGCAGGGGGTAACTCCACCTTGGTCAGGATGACATCGTAACTCCCGCCGTTGAACGATTCGTCATAGGCGCCCGGCGTGGTGGGGAAGTCATCTGCGAAGGTAAGTCCGGTCACAATGGGGACGTCGGCTGGGTCCACGGCAACGGCGTAGCCGTAGTCGCTGTCGGCTCCGCCGAGATATGTGCTCGACATGAGCGTCCAGGCGAAAGTCTCGAGTTGTGCGATGAAGGCATCGCAGAAGCCAGGGTGGCCGAGAGCCTGGTCGTATGCGCCAACGGTGGTAGGGAAGTCCTGGGAGGTGGTAGTGCCTGTGACCACGGGGTTGCCGGCTGGATCGAGGGCCAGCCCATAGGCGTAGTCGAGGTCACTGCCTCCCAGGAAGGTGCTGGAGAGCAGGTCGCTCCCCGTGGCATCGAGCTTGACAGCAAATGCATCTCTGGTACCGCCAAGGGACTCGTCGTGCGCGCCGGGCGTCGTGGGGAACCCGGGAGAACACGTGGCTCCAGCAATGATTGGCCTTCCTTCGGGATCAAGGTGAACGGCGCTGCCGGACTCCCAATTACTTCCGCCCAAGAATGTACTCCAAAGGACTGTGCTGCCGGATACATCGAGCTTCGTCACGAAGGCGTCCGTCGAGCCATTGTGAGACTCGTCATACGCGCCGGGGGTCGTGGGGAACTCGGGCGAGCTGGTTCCTCCGGTCACCACAGGGTTCGCGGCGTCATCAAGGTCGACGTCGTTGCTGCCCTCCCCGCCGCTGCCCCCCAGGAACGTGCTCCAGACAAGGCTGCTCCCGGAGGCATCGAGCTTCGCGACGAACGCATCGAACCCCCCATTGTGGGAGGTGCCATACGCACCGGGCGTCGTGGGGAACCCATCAGAATCCGTATCCCCCGTGAGGACAACGTCATTGTCGTCACAGACCACGACGGCGTCCGCCTGGTCCCAGCTACTTCCGCCGAGGAACGTGCACCAGAGCAGGGAACTTCCGGAGGCGCTCAGCTTGGCAACAAAGGCATCATAGTAACCATTGAATGTTTCATCGTACGCGCCGGATGTCACGGGGAAGTCAGAGGAATCGGTGTATCCCGTCACGACGACGTTCTCGCTGTCGTCGAGGGCAAGACCATAACCGAGTTCCCAGCCGCTTCCTCCAAGGAACGTACTCCAGAGAAGTCCACTGCCGGCGGCATCCAGCTTAGCGACGAAGACGTCCCGGACACCGAAACCACCGTGTGAGCGGTCATACGCCCCGGGGGTCGTTGGGAAGGACGGCGAGAAGGTGAAGCCCGTCACGATGGGACACGCCGCCCCATCGAGGATGACGTCGTAGGCGATCTCATCGCTGTCCCCCCCCAGAAACGTGCTCCATGCGAGGAGGCTTGGATCATCCCGGCCAGCCTCTGCACGGACCACGGGATCCGAGCGAGAGACGCCTCCCGGTCCGAAGACCAGCCGGCCACCACGGTCTCCCTCGTGTGGACGCTCGTCGGTGAACGACGCCATCATGGTTTCCACAAGATGGGATCCGTCTTCGCCGATCTCCACGTGCGCTGCTCCCTCATAGCGGAACTGCACCTGGTCAAGATCTGCCTCGGACCCGGCAGCGATCTCATAGACAATCGTCCCGCCTGTCAGGCGATAGGTCAGATCGATCCCCGGCCAGAGATCCCGATAGACCACCTCGGCGTAGGTTGGGACATCGGTCAGCCATTGCTCTCGGTCATTGCCCAGGAAGTAGTTGGATCGTGTGGGCAGTAGGCCGCGCGCTTCGATGGTTGGTGAGGGCTCGGCACCTTCGAAGCGCATCCAGACTGCGCATCCGGAACTCGGAGCGGAGCGAGACTCCCCCCGATTGATCGCGTCCTTGGATTCGTGTGGACCAGGGAAGGTCTCTTCATGTGCGGGATCCGGGCCGCCGCGCGCGCGGGCCTGGCGAAGATCCACAACCACTGCCTCTGAGGTGAAGTAGACAAAGGCGCCGGGTACGGAGGCGTAGTAGCCAACGAGATTGCTTACTTGGCCGCGGTTCTCAACGAAGCCTGCCGATGTGGCGATGACCGGCGATGTGGCCACCACAAGAGCAGTCACTAGCAGAAGGGAGATTCCGCACAGTGTAACTCGCGATGCCATCCGGCCGCCGATGATGGAGATCAGAACTGTGGGGTTCATGACATCCTCCTAGGCTTGGGTACCACGGGTGGCAGAAGTGAGCACGAGGATCAGCCGCACGCCTAGCGCTTGGGGCCGGGGTCTTCACACTGAGGGTTGCGATGATCGAGTGCTTTCGAGAGACAACCGGAGCTAGGCCCCAAACACGCTCGGGAGTTCCTTGTCCGAAATGACCACACGTTCGAGAGAGGATAGACTCGACGACAGCTGCCGGCTGATCGGTCACCCCATCAAGGGGAACTCCTTCAACCCCCAAACTAACGTAGCGCGTAGGCATCGACATATCAACGTTTCTTGGACCTGCGATTCAGACAGTATTGGATCCTGCGGCGCCATGCGGGTACTCAGCGCCTCCTTTCGGCGAGCGGATCAGTCCGAGACAGGCGGGGGCAGGGTCAGTCTTGGGGTGCTGATCGTGGGCGGATCGCGGGGCCCCGAAGGTATGGACATCGGGCACAGGAATCCTCAGTTGGCGCCCGGTTGTAGGGGGCGAGTGTGGATGAGCAGCAATGGACTTGCCCCGGTTTCGTGGAGGGTTAACGGCTTTGGTTCTTGAAGAGCTCCTGAACTCCGGGTCAGGAGGATGATACTCCCTCTGAGAGGGAAGGTGGCGGGAAAAGGACTTCGCTGGATCGCGCAGGAGCGACGATCTCGAGGCAGTCCGATGCATAGCATCCCCCGGAATCGACCCTCGGGGCGACGCCGCGCGGTCTGGAGCATCGCCGTAATGCGGCCGGGTCGATGATCGCGACGTGCTCTCAGGCGCAGACAACCGCTATTCTCCTCTCGTATTCGATCGGGGAGTTGTAGTCCAAGGCGGAATGACGACGATGGGTGTTGTACCAACCCTCGATGTACTCGAAGACACTCCGGCGCGCCTCCACGCGGCTTCGGAAGGTCCGCCGATCGAGGAGTTCGCATTCGAGCGTGGCGAAGAAGCTCTCGCAGAGCGCGTTGTCGTAGCAGTCGCCGACCGAGCCCATCGAGGGTCGCACTCCGGCTTCCGCACATCGCTTCCCGAAGGCGATCGCCGTGTACTGGCAGCCGTGATCCGAGTGATGGATGACATCCAGGGGACACCGCTGCCGGAGAGCCATGTCGAGAGCCTCGAGCACGAGCTCGGTGCGCAGATGAGAGGCCATCGCCCAGCCGACGATCCGTCGGCTCCAGACATCCAGAACCACCGACAAGTAGAGGAAGCCTTCCCAGGTCGGGACATAGGTGTAGGGGTCGGACCGCAGCGCCCTGTCTGTCTCTCGACAGATGAGTTTCTGCGGCCCGCCCTCCGAACCGGACGTGCAACTTTCACTGCATCCGGCTCTCCATGTGTCACTCTGCGCGTCCCGATGATCCGGTCGCCAGACTCGTCCATGGTGTGGGGATCTTCGTGCCCCGGTAGCGGTAGCGGCTGACCGTGACCGCTCGTGGCCGGAACATGTCTAGGCCGTCGGCATCAATCTCCCAGTGAGGGAAGTGGTGCCGACGGAGGCTTCCCCAGTTCAGTCCGAGGTGTCGTTTGCGCAGCCAGTGGACGACCCGCCAGAAGGCGAAGTGGTCGACGTAACCGAACGTGCGCTTGGAGACCCCGTGACGGAAGTAGTTACACCATCCCCGAAGCACCGAGTTCAATCGGTGCAACAGGTCGGCGAGCGTTCGATGACTCCTGCGGCGGGTGAGCGCACGGATTCTGTCCTTGATTGTCGCAAGTGACTTTCTGGACGGATACGTGTACACATGCCGCTGGCTCGTCCCAGGCTTGGGTCGCCGTTGGGTGCGGAACCCAAGAAAGTCGAACCCCTCGTCCAGGTGACAGACCCTCGTCTTCTCTTCCGATAGGCGTAGACCCATCGGTTTGAGCACGCCGGCTACCTCGTCCCAGAGTGCGTTGGCGTCGTCGCGGGTGCCGTGAACCATGACCACGAAGTCATCCGCATAGCGGACGAGCTTCATGACCGGTTCTCCGGCACGACGGCGCTTGGCGCGTGTCCATGTTGGTCCGAGCGCTTCCCACTTCTGGCTGAAGTGCTCGTCGAGAACGGACAGGGCGATGTTGGCCAGCAACGGCGAGAGAATGCCACCCTGGGGTGTGCCGGTGGTCGTGTCTCGACAGCCAGCATCCTCAGTGAGAATCCCGGCACGAAGAAACAACCCGATCAGGGCCAGCACGCGCTTATCTCCGATTCGATTTCGCACGCGACCCATCAGGGCAGCGTGGTCGATCTCGTCGAAGCACGCTTTGATATCGGCCTCGAACACCCAATGGTAGTTCCGATTGGATGAGCCGAGGTGGTGAATCTCAGCGATCGCGTCCTGGGCTCGACGCCTCGGGCGGAAGCCATAGGAACATGGCTTGAAGTCCGCCTCGAAGATCGGTTCGAGCACCAGCTTCAGCGAGGCTTGCACTACCCGGTCCGCTGTGGTCGGAATGCCCAGGCGCCGCATCTTGCCCAACGCCTTGGGGATCATCACCTCCCGCACCGGCTCTGGTCGGAACCGCCGAGCTTTGAGGTCACCTCGCAGCTCACCCAGCATCCGACCAGTCCGCAGACCAACAGAGCGAGGCGTCACTCCGTCGATCCCGGCCGAACGTGCGCCCCGATTTCCCCGCACCCGGTGCCACGCCACGACGAGAAACGCCGGGTCATGGACGAGGTTGTAGAGGTCATCGAATCGGCGGCCAGGTCCACTGGTCGCCCAACGGTGCAGCTTGGTCTGCATCGCGAGTACCCGCCCCCGAGCCTCATCGAGGTTCGGTAGCGGTGCGCCGATGTTCATCAGCGACCTCCTCGTTCACAGCGTCGGCTGCGAACACACTGGACCCCTTCGCCATGTGACCGGCTTTCCCGATCTCGGACTACTACGGGTCCTCCGCCCCATCCTGGCAGCATCAGCCGGCAACGGGCCTTCCCGCCCACCGCCCAGACTGGACGGTGGGGAGGGGACCACCGGGATGGTTCCCACGTTCACCTTTGATCCGCTCGACGAGGGAGGCGTCCAACTATGCCCCTGCGGCATCGCCACGGTTACGCCGCAGACATTCACCGTGGCCTCCGGACCGGCGACATGAAACCAGTCGAGGAGTTCCCCGAGCACACAGGCTCGGGTGCGCACCGCTGCCCAGCCCACATCCGTCAGGTTAGAGCTGGTGGGATTCTCTTGAGAGGCTTTCAGACGTTGGTTCCTCACGTACACCTTCTCGTCTTGCTCGCCGGACCCGTGACCATCTGACGGTGCTGGCCCGCCCCGGCTTTGTCAGGGCTGCTGTCCACCCTCTCCCTCGTTCCAGGGATCAGGCTGCCCTCAGCTTCAGCCAGCCCGCTGCGACGGGCTGGCAGTGGTGTCCTTTCACCACCACACGGTTCAATGGCGCCTCGTGGCGCTCGATGTCCGCCACCCAGAGCTCGTCCGGGCCCTTCGCCGTGAAGTCTCGCTCGACCAGATCAGCCGCCGCCTTGGCTTCGCGGTCGCGAACCGTCGTCGTGACGAACTTCCGGCGACTGACGCCGGCCAAGCCGGCCACACGCATCAGACGAGCCACCCGCTTGCGACCCACGCGGATCTTCCGAGCGACCAGCTCGGCGTGGATCCGCGGGGCCCCATAGGTCCCGTCCGACCAATCATGGATCTCTCGAATGTGGTGCTGCAGTTCCTCGTCCTCACAGGCCCGCATCGACCGACGGCGGGTAAGCCACGCGTAGTACCCGCTGGAGGAGACGCCCAGCACGCGGCACATCGTGGCGATCCGGAAGATGGCCTGGTGTGCCTTCATGAACCCGAAGACTCGGACGGCGTCGCCCCGGTCTCCTTGGCGAACCAGGCCGCGGCTTTTTTTAGGATCTCGCGCTCCTCACGGAGAACCTTGTTTTCCCGACGGAGCTTGCGGATCTCCTCGCGCTCCTGGGTCGTCAGGCCGTCTTCCCGCCGACCTTCGTCGCGCTCAGCCTGCCGGACCCAATTGCCGATCGCCTGGGCCGAAGGCCCGAACTTCTGGGCCAGTTGCTCCGGACTCCGACCGGAGCCAACCAGCTC
>JAGMBO010000009.1 GCA_023129715.1 Candidatus Eiseniibacteriota bacterium
GGCAAGGAATCCAGCGCAGGCAGGCCCGCAGTGCAGCAGAGAGGCCTGGAGCATGGAAGAGACACTGCCCCCTCCAGCCCCCGGCCCCTACGGATCAAGATTCTTCGTGCCACAACCTAAGGCAAGGAGGTGAGGCTGGCGATGCGAATGTCATCGGCATAGATCCGGGACGCGTAGGTCCGCAGCCCGATCTCCCCGGTTGGGACCATCTGCCCGTCCGTCACCTCCATGATCTGCACGCAGTTGATGTACCCACGCGCGGTATTCCCGCAGACCTCGACGCGCAGGAGGTACCAGCGGTCGTTGGTGCAGGAGTAGGAGGTCTCTCCGGTGACGATGAAGCTGCCATTCTCGTACTTCGCGAAGCGTGCCTGGTTGGTCGACGTCTTGATGCCCCAGGTGTAGTAATTGCCGTTGTCCTGGTAACGGAAGACGATGTAGGCATTGTATCCCGCGACGAGCTTGATCTTGGCCTCATAGGCGAAGTCGGTGAATTCGGCCGGGGAGAGAATCAGACGAATGTCATAGTCGGTTCCCTGGTAGAGCTCACCGGAAGCGGCGGACCAGCTCCCGCTGATCACCGTCCAGCCATTGTAGTTGCCGTCGTCGAAATCGTCGAAGAAGATCCCGGGGTCGATGGTCTGATCCGTCGCCTCACAGGCCCCCGTCTCGGTGGCGAAGGTCAAGCCGAGCTCCTGCAGGCGTTGGTCGCGGTCGAAGCCGAGGAGCATGGGAAGGCCATCGTACTGCGTGGCCGTCCCGGGAACTGCGGAATTCGCTAGATCGAGGGTGACGCCGGCCGGTTGGGGACCGACATTGCCATCTTCGCCGACGTTGCCGTCCTCATCCCAGATCTTGACCAGGGGACGGCCGAGCCACACTTCTTTGATCAGCGCGGGACCGCTCCAGCTCGGAATCAATTCAGCGAGGACGAATTCGAGACCGTCGGTGGGATAGAGTTCCAGGCGGACATCCTTATGGAGATCTCCGGTGGCGAGATAGGCAACGCAGGCGGCGTCGGCATTGCAAGGGGTACAGCTCGTCTGGGTGACCGCCTCGGGGGAAGGAGGTGCCTGATTGGCGGGGTCGCAGCAGTCGACGGCGCGCACGACCGCGGCAACGGTCTCGCACTCGGGGAGGTTCTTGAGGGCCGCCCGGCAGGAGTCACCGTCGAGCACGGCCCCGGTCTCCACCAGAATGGGAGAGGGGCCTTCAGCGGCGTTGGTGCCGCTGTAGGGGCCGCCGGCTTGAGATCCGTAGTAGATCAGATAGCCGAGCAGATCGCAGTCGGTCTGGTTGGCCGGCCAGACGAGGTCGACTCGGGTGGCGCTCGCCGAGGCGCGCAAGGCGGGGACTGCCACCGGGGGTTCCGGGTTGCAGGGTTCGGCCGTCTGGATGCAGACCTCGTTGTAGCTGCAGATGTTGCCCAGGTGCCCGCAGTCGTCGAAGGCGGCGACGTTGACATAGTAGATCTGGCAGTCCTCGATGCCGGTGACCAGCGTGGCGGTCGCTGGCCCGGGGACATCGATGTAGACCTCGTGCAGGTAGGGCTCAGGCTGGTAGTAAACGCGGTAGGTGGCGATCTCGTTGGGCGCCAGCGGGGTACCGTCGGTACGAACGCTGGGGGCCTCCCAGTCGGCGAAGAACTGCCCGTTGAACTCGGTAAGGGAGAGGGTGATCGGTCCGACGCAATCGCAGGGCGCAGGACGCACCACCGAGATCTCCGGCGAGGCGGTGCCCTCGTTGCCGCAGGCTTCAGCCGTCACGACGTAGTAGTAAGCCTCGCAGTCGACGAGGGCGGAATCGATGTAGCTCGTCGTCACGGGGACGGTTGCCAGGAAGACGGTCGGGCTGGGGGTGACGCCGGGAGCCTTGGCCCGGTAGAGGTGATAGTCGACCGGGGTGGTGATCACCGAGAGATCCTCGAAGGTCGTCACCGGGGACCACTGGACTTGGATGCCGGCGCCATAGGGATTGGCCTGCCAGCTGAGCGTGCTGGGCGCCTCAGGGTAGCGTGGGAAGTTGAGGTCAAGGTCGGCGGTGCCGGGGAAGCTCTCGACGCCGGAGCGGCTCGTACAGGTGACACTGAAGTAGTAGTGGTGTCCTCCGGTGAGCTCGGAGATCGTCCACTGGTTGATCGTGCGGGCGACGCGGCAGTAGAGGCTCATCGAGTCGGGATCGGTACCGAAGTAGACGGTGAAGTGACTGATGTCGGCGAGCGGCAGATCGGTGCCGTCGGTGTTCGTCGTCGGAGTTGCCCAGGAAATGGTGACGCTCTCGCAATTCGGCACCGCTAGAGTGCCGAGGAGCGGGGTGCAGGGGCGGCTGCGCGCCGGCGTGAGGGGCAGGTTACGCGGGTAGATCGTTGTGCTCAGCGTCTGCTCCAGATAGTCGCGGTGGCGCTTGTGCTCCCGCGGCTCGGCCGCGGTTACCTCGATCATGATCTCGCCGATCAGTTCCGGTTGCGGGACGGGGTTGGGGAGGGCCACGCCGGCGCCGTTGAAATACTGCAAGACGAGCCCGCCGTTCTTGATCCCGTAGGATTGTGCCTCGCGGAAAAGGACCGCGCCGGAGGAGTCACGGACGGTCTTCATCAGGATCGTGTCGTTGGGATTGGGCGTGTCGGGATCTCCCTCCGAGCTCAAGGCGTAGGCGATTTCTTCGGCGCCCGAGATGTCCGCCAAGATGTCGGCGGTGAAGGCGACCGAGTCGGGGCCGGCGTAGGCGATCGAGGGCTGCGTCGGGTCCTTGCCGTAGCTGACGTGGCGGAAGTCGTCGGCGAGCGCCTCGAGTGCCACGCGGGCGTTCTGCTGCATCTCGAGCGTGACTTTCTGCTGCTCGTAGCTGGCCCGGCTCGTGGTCAAGACCTGGTAGAGGCCGACGGAGACGATTCCCATGATGAGCACGACGACCATCATCTCGGTCATCGTGAAACCGGCGCGGCCCCGGGCGGGTCCGCCGGCAGACCGCTGTGCTCTCGATGATCTCATGCGTCACTCCCCCCCTGATGGTATGTCCCGCGTGGCAGCCCCGGTGGGATGGGGGATCCGCAGGCGCAACCGCTAGTGTGTCCAGGTACGGATCCTTCCCGTGCGGACCATGCGCACTGTTGCGCTGTCGGCCCGCTGATTGGTGAAGAAGAACTCCGCCGGGGCGTCCTCGGCGCGGATCGTGCCCTGCGGTTCGATCAGCAGATCGGTGTTCTCCGGGTCTCCGGCGAAAGTTGACGCCAGCTGCACCTGCTCGTGAAGCACGATGTCGTCGCTCGGATCGGCGATCCAGTCTGTGCCCTGGCGGCGCTCGATGCGTAGCGCGGTGCCGCCCGGCAGGATCGTGAGGCGATAGGTGGCCCGCTTGGCGAGCGCCTTCTGGCGAGCGAGCACGAGCGCGTGGTGGACGTCGTAGGCGGCCGTCTCGACACGATCTCGCGAGGTCAGGCTCAGGAAATTGGGTACCGCGACGGTCAACAGGATGCCGGCGACGGTAAGGACCACCATCAGCTCGATCAGGCTGAAGCCCGGCGCGGGCGCGGTGCGGTGCGCGGGGACGCGGGGCCGGGAGGTCTCCCGGTGCCGGCGGGGTTGTCTCGCTTCCTTGGGCGGCATGCTCACGCTCCCTCTAGTTTGGTAAGTGGTCTGCGAGGTCGCTCTCCGCCTCGAAGATCTCGGTCCAGCTCACGTCCTTCCAGAGGTTGAGTGGCACCGGGAAACAGGGCGGAGGAAACTCGGTGATATCCATATCGTAGTTGTACCGTCGGGTAGGACCGCTGGCGCTGGCAAGCACGCTGCCGTCGTTCCAGGGCCAGGCGCTGCCGCCGTTGTAGGTGATGATCGGACCATTGATATTGAGCACCCAGGTGGCCGAGGTGATGTTCATCTCATCCCAGCCCTGCCCGGGGGCCGGATCGTTGTTGCAGGGTGTCTCACCGGAGATGCCGTCGAGGTCGAGATCGAGGGGGCCGGGGCCGGCCACGGGATGATCGGCGATGGAGCCGCCCAGGATGCGCCAGTTGGAGTGACAGGCCATCAAGGCGGCGTCGATCCGGAGCACACGAGGCGTGCAGCGGTAGATGTAGACATAGTCATCGGCGATCAGCCCCAGATTGACCGGATCACCAGAGCCGTCGGGGAGGCCGGTCCCCTCGTCGAAGCCGGTGTGCCCGCTGACGATATTGTCGTAGACGATCACGTCGTCGGTGGCGAAGACCGAGAGACTGCGGGCGCTGCGGCCGTTGAGAGTGCCCTGAACGCGCCCGTCGTTCTCGAAGAAAATCATGCCGTTGAACTCCCCGCGCTCCAGGGGATTCCCGGTCTGCGCGTGCGGCACGGCAACGCCGTTGTACGTGACAACCGTATCGGGAGGGAAGAGGGTCGTGTCATGGAAGTCGAAGAGAGTGAAATCGAGGGGCGTGGAAGCGATGTTGAGCGGATCGACTCCGCCCGCGATGTTGATGTAGATCCCGACTTCGCCCTGGCCCTCGCAGTCACACTCAGGGGCGACGCCGCGCGTGCGATTGCGCACCGCGGCGAAGTCGACCGAGTTCTCTAGATCGATCGGGTCGGCGCCGGTGACATATCCGCGGTGGAAGATGGCGTAGGCGGCGTTGGGGATGGTCCCGGTGGTCGCAACGAACTCGAGGAACTGCACCCGATTCTCGCTACTGCACGAGCTGGGTACGCCCAGATTGCCGCCGCCGTAGACCTCACCCGTCAGGATGGCGCCACAGGACCAGGAGGTGCCGGTGGCGGAGATGAAGCGGGCGTATTTCAGGAAGCTGTCGTGGACGATTTGCGCGCAGACGCGACGAAGGGCACCGTGGTAGGCGCCCTCGCAGACGATCGTATAGCCATTCGAGCGATAGGCGGCGATCCCGAGTCCGGTGATATCCGACGCCTCGGCAATCACCGTGTAGCGGCCATCCCATGAGAGCGTGTCCGCGATGGTGAAGTCGGAGCGCCCATCGCTGTCGAGATCTTCCATCGGTGCGGTCATGTCCTGGATCATGCGCTTGGCAAAGGCAACCCCGGTCTCGGCGGCGCCGAGGGCCTCCAGGCTCTCGCGGTAGTAGCCGGAGGTGCGGCGCTCGGTGACCGAACTCAAGACCATCGACGTGGCGATCATCGACAAGGCTCCCAGGATCAGCAGGGCGACCAGGAGAGCCGAACCCCGCTGGGCTTCGGGGGCGCGCGCAGATCCTCTGGTATGGTCGGCGCTATGCATTGGGTGCGTCCTCCTCCTGCACGGGCGAAGCCGATTCAGAGCCCCATGCGGCTCGTGGCGAAACGCAGGTTGACCGCCTTGGTTTTCCCGCTCTGTTCCCAGGCGACCTCAATCGCCACCGAGTACATGCCACTGGTGATCTCGGGATCTTCACCAGGGCCGTAGACTTGAAGGCGGCCGATGCCGCTGGGACCGAGTTCGGCGGCGAGGTGATCGGCCCAGGGCTGACAGGTGGTCGGGACGGTGCCCGGCACGCTGGTGTCGACGCCATCGAAGATCGCCGGCAGGTCGCCGAAGTTTTCGCTCAGGATCTTCTCGCGGATCTCTCCGGCGAGAGAGACGGCGGTGGTTTCGCTGCGGCCATGGTAGGCATGTTGTTGCGAGAAAATCAGGAGCTGTCCGACGGCGAGCAGTCCGACGGCGAGCAGGACCAGCGACACCATCAGCTCGACGAGGGTGAACCCGGCGGATGCCGGGCGCGGGCGAAGCCGCCCGCGGGTTGGGTTGGGCCTGGCCATCGTCGATTCCTCCCGCTGCGTTGGTGTTCAGAGTGGAGCGGCAGGACCGACCCCGCGCCCACCACGTACAGAGTGTGCAGGAGGCGTGCCCACAGCCGAGCGAGATGGCTGAGCGTCCCCGCGCCCATCGCTAACCAATGGCGTGCGAGTTAGTTAGGGGAATGCCCCGGTGGTCCGCCGGCGCCGCCGGCCGGAGGGGGGTAAGCTGGGTGGGGGAAGGGGCTTGCAGTGTGCAAGCGGCAACGTGCAGTATGCTCGGGCGGTAGCTTGGCTGGTCGATGGTGCTGCAGGGAGAATCCTGGTGTTCGGCATTGGGACACAAGAACTTCTGGTCATTCTCCTCGTCGTCTTGCTCCTCTTCGGGGGCAAGCGAATCCCCGAGGTGGCCCGCTCGGTCGGGTCGGGTCTGCGGGATTTCCGCAAGGCGATTCGTGACGTCCAGCGGGAGATCGATCTGGATGAACTGACGCGCACGCCCCCCCCACGATCAGGGGGGGAGAGCGGAATGGGCGGGAGCGGTGATCGGGCGGCGCGGCGCCCCGCCGAGCGTGCGGGGGATCTCCAGCAGACGGAGGCGGGGGGTGGCGAGGAGAGCACGGGAGGAACGCAAGGCCCAGGCGGTGATCGGGCAGCGCGCTCTCGCACCGAGGGTACTGGGGATTTCCAGCAGACGGAGGCGGAAGGGAATCGTCCTTCCGGCTCCGGGGCAGGCTGAGGCGGTGATCGAGCGGCGCGCCGGGGCATCCCTGGAATCCCGCGGGTGCTGATGCGGGCAGGGGCGGGGAGGGGCTCGCTTCCGCCCGATGGGCCCGCCGGAAGGACGCGATCGTGCGCATCATCGCGGGACGCTGGGGGGGACGCGCACTGGCGACGCTGCCGGAGGGCGTGTTGCGCCCGACCCAGGACCGGGTTCGTGAGGGCGTCTTTGCCCACCTCGAATCGCGACTGGCGGGTGCGCTGATCGTCGATCTCTATGCCGGCAGTGGGGCCCTGGGGCTCGAGGCGCTCAGCCGTGGGGCGGCGCGTGTCGTCTTCGTCGACCGCGGGCGGGTGGCGCTGCGAATCCTGAGGAAGAACATCGCAGGACTCGGAGTTGCCGAAGAGGCGGTGCTGATCGCGGCGTCCGCGGAAGTCTTCCTCGCCGGGCGGCGGGGCAACTGGGGGCCGGTGGGGATGCTCTTTGCCGACCCGCCCTATGGCACAATCGACGGGGCTTGGTTGGGAGGGGTGGCGTCGGCCGCCGGAATCGAGTGGGCGCCGGCGGCATTGCTGATTCTGGAATCGTCCTGCCGGGAGGAGGAGCCCGCGCCGGCCCCCGGCTGGCGGCGCTGCTGGAGGCGCTGGTATGGGGAGACGCGGGTAGTCGTCGATGAGCGGGAGTCAGAAGATGGCTAGAGCGGGCGAGACGCGGCAACGGAAGGCGATGTTTCCGGGGACCTTCGATCCGGTCACACGCGGACATCTCGACATCATGGAACGCGCGTTGCGACTTTGCGATCGGCTCACCGTGGCGGTGGCCGACCAGCACCACAAGCAAACGTTCTTCGGCATCGAGGAGCGCGTGCGACTTGTTTCCGAGGGGATCCCGCAGAGCTGGCGGGGAGCGGTCGACGTCAAACCGTTCACCGGCCTGCTGGTCGATTTCGCTCGTCGCGAGGGGGTGACGACGATCGTGCGCGGCCTCCGGGTGATCTCCGACTTCGAGTATGAGTTCCAGATGGCCCTGATGAACAAGCGTCTGTGGCCCGAGGTGGAAACGCTCTTCCTGATGCCGGGGGAGGATATGATTTTCCTCAATTCGACGGTCGTCAAAGAGGTCGCCCGCTGGGGAGGATCAATCGATGCGTTCGTGGCTCCGAATGTGGCCGCCGCGCTACGCGCGCGCTTCTCCGAAGACGGCTCCGGATAGATCCGCGGGCTCGCGCCGAGAGGGTGCTGGGCAGAGATGGGCGAGCAATGGCTTCTCGCGCGGGCATCCGCGTGGCTACAGGATGGACCGAGGGACAACGAAATGCCGACCTACGTCTACGAGTGCCGGCGCTGCGGGCACCGTTTTGAAGTCCTGCAATCGATCACCGACGCTCCGCGCCAGCGGTGTCCTCAGTGCAGGGGAATGGTCAGGCGGGTCATCACGCCGGGCGGGGGGCTGATCTTCAAGGGCAGCGGGTTCTACATCACCGACTACAAGCGCAAGGAGGAACGGGCGCTGGCGGACAGGCGCGCGGCGGATCACGGGGAGGTGCCGGAGAAGGGGGCGGAGAAGGCGGCGGAGAAGGCCCCGGAGAAGGTGTCGGAGAAGGCGTCGGGTGGCGGGCGGGAGGCTGTGCGGGAGCGGGCGAAGGAGGCCGCGAGCGACGGTTCCCGGGCCGGGGAGGGGTCGGGGGGAAATGAGCGGGGAAAACGTGGCCAGGGCGCAAAGTCTGGAGGGGATCCTCCGGCGCGCGAGGGGCGTAGGCGGTAGCGACAGGACCGCGAGCGGATGCGGGGCAAGACGGGATGTTCGTTGACGAGTGCGTCATCATGGTGTCTGCGGGGGCAGGGGGCAATGGTTGCGTCTCCTTCCGTCGCGAGAAGTACGTGCCGCGCGGAGGGCCGGATGGCGGCGACGGTGGCGCGGGAGGCCATGTCTACCTGTGCGTCAACCCACATCTCCGGACGCTCTACCATCTGCGGCACACGCCCGCGTTCCGCGCCGCTGCGGGGGGGCAGGGCAAGGGCAAGCAGATGACGGGCGCCAACGGAGAGGATGCCATCGTCTCGGTTCCGCCGGGCACGACCGTCTGCGATGCGACGACGGGGGAATTACTTGCCGATGCCGTGACCGCGGGAGAACGGATTCTGCTTGCCGGCGGTGGTCGGGGGGGGCGGGGCAACACGCGTTTCCGCAGCTCGGTGCGACGGACGCCCCGCATCGCGGAGAAGGGGACCGCGGGCGAAGAGCGGCGCTTGAAGCTAACGCTGAAGCTGATGGCGGATGTCGGCTTGGTCGGTCTGCCCAACGCGGGCAAGTCCACCCTGTTGGCGCGCCTCTCGAATGCGAAGCCCCGGATCGCCGGCTATCCCTTCACGACCTTGGCACCGATGCTCGGCATCGTTCCGGTCGGGGAAGAGGAGACGCTCGTCTTTGCGGATCTGCCGGGACTGATCGAGGGGGCGCATGCCGGCAGGGGCCTCGGACAACGTTTCCTGCGCCACATTGAGCGCACCCGGCTGCTCCTGTTCCTGATCGAGGCGACCGATCCCGATCCGGCGCACACCCTGAAGTTGCTGCGACGGGAGTTGATCATGTGGAGCCCCGCGCTCGGGGAGCGCGAGTCGTTGGTCTGTCTGTCGAAGGCCGATCTGCTCGGATCCGCAGACCAGGGGGAGCTGCCGGCCCTGGCGGGCCGGCAGCCGCACTGGATCTCGGCGCATACCGGGCAAGGCCTCCCGGCACTGCTGCGCGAGTTGGCCGAGAGGGTGCGGGTCATGGCGACAGAGACTGCCGACGTCGGGGGCGCGGCCGGTGGCGGAGAGGAAGAGCCGGAGGATGCCAAGGTCCTCGGCCGGCCCCGCCCCGTCGGTCCCGATCCTTGGCCGACGGCCTGGGTGGTGCCCGATCGCAAGGGCGTTTGTCTCGCAAGCGCACATGAGAGGAGACCAGCGGGTGACTGAGTCCATCGGCGGGCCGCAACAGCCCGCGGGCAAGGCCTCCTCGGGTGGAGGCAATCTCGAGGAGTCGCGGCAGTATATCGACCAACTGCGCGGGCGGGAGCCCCAGGAGGCGATTCCCAAGCTGGTTGCTGAGTTGGGCAACGAGTCCTGGTACTTGCGTGAACGCGCCGGAGAGGCCTTGGCGAGCTTCGGGCGGGCGGCGGCGCCGGCCACCGAGCGAGTGCTGACCTCGGGACTCTGGTACACGCGTGCGGCGGCCCTGCGCGTGCTTGGGGCGGTGGCCGCGCCCAGCTCGTTGGTGCCGGTGATCGACTTCCTCTCCGATCGGAATCGGGCGATTGGGGAGGAGGCGGCCCGCTCGCTGCTCGGATACTGCCGCGAGGGGCGGGCGGTCGCGGCGGCTAAGATTCTCCACGGACGCGGCGCGCGCGTTCGCGACGCGGCGCTGATGCTTCTGCAGCGCGCGCACCCCGACGAGACCCAGCGGCTGCAGCGGCTGATGCAAGCGTCCTTGATGGGACCCGAAGGGTCGCTGAGCCGGGCCGAAGAGCAGCGGCTGGCCGAGGAGGTCGAGGATTCCTCTTGGCAGGTCGTCTGGGAGCGACTCGATCGCAGCGTGCCCCTGCCGGAGTGGGAGGGGAACCTCGTGCGCTTTCTTCGCGGGGCGCCGGGCGAGAGCTGATGGGTTGCGGGGGGACTGCGCGCGCCGCCGAGAGCGCCGCGCCTGCGGCGGGCAGCGCCCTGCGTTGGCTCGCCCGGTGCGCGCGGGGTTTTCCTCCGGCGTTGGGTCAAGTCGACGAACGGCTGGCGGGCCTGTGGGTGCGCAGTGGGTGCCGGGACGCCGAACTCGCCCAGCGGCTGTGGGGGTCTCCGGCGGTCGCCGTTGTCGGAGCACGCGCGGCGAGCGCGGCGGGCCTCGCCTTCACCCGTGAGCTCTCGTGGGAGCTGGCACGGGCGGGCGTGCTCCTGGTCAGCGGCTTGGCCCGCGGCATCGATGCCGCGGCGCATGAGGGCGCTCTTCTGGGTGGCGGCGTGACGGTGGCCGTGCTGGGCTGCGGATTGGATGTCTGCTATCCCCCCGAACATGCTGCGCTGGCCGCTGAGATCGCCTGCCAGGGCGCCCTACTGAGTGAATGGCCGGCGGGCACTCCGCCGCGGCCCAGCTACTTCCC
This sequence comes from Candidatus Eiseniibacteriota bacterium, assembly GCA_023129715.1. GTDB lineage: Bacteria > Eisenbacteria > RBG-16-71-46 > CAIMUX01 > WJJG01 > JAGMBO01. The sequence goes on from JAGMBO010000009.1 coordinate 10,565, forward strand.
GCGGCGCAATCGTCTGATCAGCGGGTTGAGCGATGTCGTGGTGGTGGTGGAGGGCAGTCGGCGCAGCGGCGCACGCCACACGGTGCACTACGCGCTTCAGATGGGGCGCGAGGTGATGGCGGTGCCGCGCGACCCGCTCCAGCCCGGCAGCTTGCTGCCGAACGACCTGCTGCGCGACGGGGCGGCGCCGGTCACGGGGGCCGCCGACGTCCTGCGCGTATTGGCGGGGATCCCCCGAGCGAACGCTTCCAGCGCGCGACGGGAGCGCGAGGGGGGCGCCGGG
>JAGMBO010000090.1 GCA_023129715.1 Candidatus Eiseniibacteriota bacterium
ACTCATCCGCGGTGCCGATCAAGCAACTGCCGTCGGTCAGGCAGCAGGCTCCCGTCTGCAGGGCTGGTTGGGAACAAGGGTTTGGATCGCAGTCCGCGCCCTCCTCCCAATGGCCGCCCGACAACTCCTCACAGACTTTCTCGGTGACAACGGTGCAACCCCCACCCCGTAGGCAGCAGGCGCCAACAGGATCCTCCAACTCAGCGGTGGTGCTTCCGGTGCCAAGCACCTGCATCTTCGCGCTCTCTTCGGACCCGCAACCGAGCAGAAGCGGGAGTGCCAGTGATGCAACGATGAAGACGATCTTCCTGCTCATGTGCTCGTATCCTCCTTAGTCCTGTGGCTACGACTGGGACGTACTCTCCGGAACCATCGACGCCGTGCTGCGGGAACCGGGTCGCAACAGGAAGTCTGCGGACGCAGGCCGTCCCGATGATTTCGACTCGGGGATGACTGAGGAGACTCAGTCGCTAGAGAAGGAGGTCGGTTCCTCCAGTCCCAAGAACGAACCGGAAATGCAAGTAACAGACCGGTTCGCGGTGAACAAGGAAATCATCGGAGCCAATGGGGTAAGACTTGAGGAACAATCCGCGCTATATTGGACGACGAAGTTCGACAGACCGCACCGTCCTCCATAACTCGCTACGAAAGAAGGGACTACGCCGTGCTGTCATCGGCGGGTCCGTGGGCCCAACATGGAGGAGAATGGCTGCAATCGACCACTCCCCTTGAGTCTCTGAGCCAGCCGAAAAAGCTGTTCAGAAGGACGGTCTCCAGGGAGGCCATTGCTCGTGCCGATCCGATCTATTGGCAGTCAAGGCACCCCCATCTCCCCGGCATCTATCCGGGCGCCATGCCCTATCCTCCGAGGAACCACCGTGGCTTGCGAGTGGGCTGTCGGCTGTAACGCATAACGGTAAAACATGTTACGGATATCGGTCGCCCCGGAGACAGGTTCACAGAAACGTGTTGATAGATTCTAAGTTTAGAATTAGTCTCTCTTGCATGGATCGCCAGGAAATCATCGAACTGCTCAACCTCCGCGGGATCCAGCCGTCGGCCCAGCGCGTAGCCATCGCACAGCTCGTGCTGGGCACCGACGAGCATCCCACCGCTGAGCAGGTCTGGCAGAAGGCCAGCGAGAGTCTCCCGGTCGTCTCACGCGCCACCGTCTACAACACGCTCAATCTCCTCACCGAGAACGGGCTGTTGCGACGGCACGCGCTGAAGGGCGTCAGCAGCGTGTTCGATGGAAATCCCGAGGCCCATCATCACTTCGTCGACGAAGAGACGGGCGAACTGCGGGACATCCCCTGGGACGCCCTCGAGGTCTCGGGGCTGGAGACCCTACCCGACTCCGAGATCACCGGCTACATGGTTGTAGTTCGTGGTCGGCGGAGAAATCCCACGACCGACAAGATCGCACAGCGGTCACGCAAGGAAGGAGCCACGTGAGATGGAAGAAACGAAGATAAACATGCCGTTGTTGGGTGATGCGTTCCCCGAACTCGAGGTGGACACGACTCATGGACCGATGAGCATTCCCGCGGACCTGAAGGGACGCTGGTTCGTGCTCTTCAGTCACCCAGCAGATTTCACTCCTGTCTGTACGACCGAGTTCGTCGCCTTCCAGAAGCGCGTCGGTCAATTCGAGAAGCTGGGGTGTGCGCTGATCGGGATGTCGGTCGATCAGGTCTTCTCACACATCAAGTGGGTCGAGTGGATCCAGGAGAAGCTCGATGTGGAAATCACCTTCCCGATCGTGGCGGCCAATGACGCGGTCGCGCTCAAGCTCGGGCTCCTGCACCCCGGAAAGGGCACCAACACGGTCCGTGCCGTCTTCATCGGCGATCCGCAGGGGAAGGTCCGCCTCATGCTCTATTACCCGCAGGAGATCGGCCGCAACATCGATGAGGTCGTCCGGGTGGTCAAGGCGCTGCAGATCTCGGATCAGCAGGGTGCCATTCCAGCCGGCTGGCCGGAGAACGAATTGATCGGCGATCGGATTATCGTGCCGCCGGCCAAGGATCAGCGCACCGCCCAGGAGCGGCTCAAGACCAAGGAATACGACTGCTACGATTGGTGGTTCTGCCACAAGCCGTTACAGAAGTGAGCCCGGATCGGGCCGCTGTCGTGACGAGCTTTTCCGCGGATGGCGGGCGACTCGGCAGCGGCCCTCCTTATCCCCTCTCGCGCAATTCACTGCAATTCCCCATCCCCCGACCATGCCGCGGGTGAGACAATGCCGGCAGCGTGTGAATCGACTTCTCCGCAGGGAGGTTCAATATGCGTGACACCAAGAAAAGCGTGGCTCGTCGCCGGCATGTCCCAGGCCTGGCTTTCATCCTCACCTTCGCCGCCGCCATCGCGCTCTGCGGGATCATCTCCTGCCGGTCCGCGGATGATCCGCGGGCCTCACGCTATGGGCCACAGGCCGCGGTCGTCCCATCACCGTCACCGATTCCCGATCGGATCATCCTGACGTGGAGCGCGGATCCCGCCACCAGCCAAGCGGTGACCTGGCGCACGGACGCCTCGGTGAGCGCCTCCTATGCTGAGATCGCGCTCGCCGACGCATCCCCCGATTTCTACCGCGGCGCCGTGCGGCACACTGCCGGGACAACGCCACTGCGCACGACCAGCGGACGGGCGCACTACCACAGCGTCACCTTCACCGGCCTTGAATCCAGTACGCTCTATGCCTATCGCGTCGGCAGCAACGAGGCGTGGAGCGAGTGGTTCCAGTTTCGTACTGCCCGAGTCGACCCGGCGCCCTTCTCATTCATCTACCTCGGTGACGCGCAGAACAACATCCTGGCCATGTGGTCCCGCGCGATTCGCAGCGCCTACGCCGCGGCCCCCAACGCGCGCTTCCTTCTGCACGCCGGAGATCTTGTCGGCCATGGCGACGACGACCGTGACTGGGCGGGCTGGTTTCGGGCGGGGGCCTGGATCTATGCCATGATCCCGAGCATCCCGGTGATCGGCAACCATGAATACTACGTGCTTGGGAGCGATGATGAACGTCTCCCGGAGCAGTGGCGGGCGCAGTTCACGTTGCCAGAGAACGGTGTTCCCCAGCTCGAGGAGACGAATTACGTCATCGACTATCAAGGTCTGCGCGTCGTTGTGCTCAACTCCTGCGAGCATCTGGAAGCACAGACACCTTGGCTGGAACAAACGCTGCGTGACAACCCGAATCACTGGACGATCGCTGCTTTCCATCATCCGGTCTACTCGGCCACCGAGGGACGGGACAACTCCGAGTTGCGCGCGCTCTGGAAGCCTCTTCTCGAGCGGTATCACGTCGACCTGGTGCTACAGGGCCACGATCACGCCTACGCCCGTGGGCGGAATCTCCCCAGGGTTGAACGCAACGCTGGGAGGGGGGCGGGACCGGTTTATGTCGTCTCGATCAGCGGGCCGAAGATGTATGAGTTGGCGGAGAGGCGCTGGATGGATCGTTGCGCCGAGGACACCCAGCTCTACCAGATCATCTCAATCGACAGGGATGTCCTGCGTTACGAGGCGCATACCGTGACCGGCGAGCTTTTCGATGCGTTTGCACTGGTCAAACGACCGAACGGCACCGCCATGCTCATCGAGGGAAGCTAGCATAGCACCCCGCTCATCGAGGGAGGCTAGCGTAGCGCCTCTCGCCGCCAGGCTCCCAGCCTGAGCGAGACGCTGTGGCTGCTGGTTTCCACTCCGGGCCGGAGTCCCCGCAGCCGGCCGACCATCCGTTTGGTTGCAGTCGTACTGCTCTCAGAGTATCATGGCCGGGCAAATGGCGCATTCTCGTCTGCAGAAGACTCGCGCACACCGGCGAACGCGGCGTGCGTTCCACTGGGCCAAGTGGCCGCGGGAACGGCTGCTCGACCTACGGCTCTGCGATCTCGGACTCGCGATCGAAGGCACGATGCTCGAGCAGCGCATCACGCGCCTGCACGCCGAGCTGGCCCAGCGCGATCTCACCTTTCGACCTCATTTGTGGCTCTCTGATGATTGGTTTACACCCGATCGGATGACCGGCTCGGCGATCCCCTTCTATCTCGCCCATCCGCGACTGATCCGCCTGGAACGCAGTCTGATCGGGGAGGCCGAAGGCTCGACACAGAGCTGGTGCATGAAACTCCTGCGTCACGAAACGGGCCATGCCATCGATCATGCCTTCCGCCTGACCCGGCGGAGGCGGAGACAACAGCTCTTCGGGCGTTCCTCGCTCAGCTACCCCCGCTACTACCGACCCAACCCCTATAGCCGGAGACATGTCCAGCATCTCGAATACTGGTACGCCCAAAGCCATCCGGACGAGGACTTTGCCGAGACTTTCGCCGTCTGGTTGCAACCACGCTCCCAATGGCGCAGGCGCTATCAGGCCTGGCCGCAAGCTCTGCACAAGCTGGAGTACGTCGACGAACTCATGCAGGAGCTGGCTGGGCGCAGGCCCCTAGTCCGGACGCGCACGCGCGTCGAGCCCATCGCCACGTTGCGCAAGACGCTGCGCGAACACTACCACCGCAAGCGCGGCGCCTACTCTCTCGAGCATCCCAACACCTACGACCGGGATCTGGACCGGCTCTTTTCGCGCTCACGGGGTCGCGGCGGCCGCGAGCCGGCGCCGGCATTCATTCGTCGCTACCGCCGCGAGATCCTCGATACCGCTTCTCTCTGGGCCGGAGACCATGGCTATCTGCTCGATCATGTCCTCAAGGACATGATCGGTCGCTGCCGCGAATTGAGGCTCTTCGTCAATGGTTCCGAGCGACGGACGAAAGTCGACTTCACCATCGTCCTCGTCAAGCACACAGTCGAGTCGCTCTATCGGAACCGCCGCTGGGTGGAGATGTGAGGAAGCTGCGCGTCCTGACTCTTGTTGCCGAGGGTCTCGAGCCCCCCGCAACAGTTGTCGGCCTGAGTGACGATGAGCTGGCCGCAGCGGCATGGAAGACGGAATACGACGTCGTCGTTACCCTCGAAGATCTCGGTCACCGGGTTCATACGATCGGTGTGCACAGCGATCTGGCGACTATTCGCACGGCAATCGAGGAATTCCGCCCCCACATCGCCTTCAATCTGCTCGAGGAGTTCGGCGGCCTGGCGATCTTCGACCAACACGTCGTCAACTACCTTGAACTCACGCGCCTGCCCTATACGGGGTGCAATCCGCGTGGGCTGATGATCGCCCGGGACAAGGCGCTCTCGAAGAAGCTGCTGACCTACCATCGGATCCCTGTTCCGGCGTTTGCGGTCTTCCGTGTCGGGCGCCGGGTGCGCCGCCCCCGAAATCTGCACTTCCCGCTCTTCGTCAAGTCCGCCGTCGAGGATGCCTCGCTGGGTATCTCCCGGGCCTCTCTGGTGCACGACAACGAGAGTCTCGAGAAGCGTGTCGCCTTCGTCCACGAGCATGTTCGAACCGATGCAATTGCCGAGGAATTCATCGACGGACGCGAGCTCTATGTCGGCATGACCGGGAATCACCGTCTGGAGGTCTTCCCAATCTGGGAGCTGGTCTTCGAGAATCTCGATGATGGAACGCCGTTGATCGCGACCGGACACGCGAAGTGGAACCCGAAGTTCCAGAGGAAGTGGGGGGTGACGAGTCGGGCGGCCGAGGGACTGCCCGATGGTCTCGTCCGGCGCATCTACCAACGCTGCCGGCGTATCTACCGGATCTTGGGGCTCTCTGGCTATGCCCGCATTGATTTCCGCCTAGCCGCGGATGGATCGCTTTTCTTCCTCGAGGCGAACCCGAATCCGGCGCTCGCCTACGGCGAAGATTTCTCCGAATCGGCCGAAACAAAGGGCGTTGCCTACGACCAGCTGATTCAGCGGATCGTCAATCTCGGAATGCGTTGGGATCCGACACGGCGCGCCAGATGAGTTGTGGAGTCGGCACCGTGCCCGAAGATGGAGTCGGCACTGTGCCCGAAGGGAGCTTGAGATAAGGGCTCGAGACGCAACTCGTTCCTGCGCAACGGCACGACTGCTGCCGCTGCTGGCCATCCTCTTGCCTTTGCTCGCGTGGGCCGGAGCCTATCTCGGACAGGAGGCCTGGTGGGATGAAATCGTCTCACTGAAAACCTTTGCCCTGGCCGGCTTCGAGACTACCGTGACCCACTACGCTGGAACTCACGGGAACCATCACACATTCTACAATCTGGTCAACAACCTCTATACCTGGACGGCAGGCCTGCGCAACCTAGATGCGGCCATTGACGGCATTCACTGGTTGCGCCTCTTGCAGCTCGTCTTCGCCCTCGGCACCGTCGCCCTGGCTTTCTCAACTGCCACACGTTTCCTCGGAAGGACCTCGGGCTTTGTCTCGGGTATGATTCTGGTTACGACGGTTCCGTTTCTCAACTTCGCCCTCCAGTTGAGGGGCTACTCCCTGAGCATGCTGCTCACCGTGGCGGTTCTTTGCTGTTTCTGGGACTATCGGCGAACCCAGCGTCCCTCGCGGGCGGTCCTGTTGACCGTACTCTCCTTCTTGCTGCTCTACACGATGCCGGGAAACGCCTACTTCGTGCTCTCCTTGATCGCGATCGCCGCCGCAAGGCTGCTCCTTCGCGCAGCCAAGCAGGGACTGACGCGCCCGACGCTGTTGCGTGATCCGAATGCCATCCAGTTGGTCGCGCTGGCCGCCGGCATACTCCTCTTCCTGGCGGCCTACAGTCCACTCCTTGACGACTTCCTGCGCTCCCGCTTCGCCACCGCCCGCCCCCCGGTGCGTACCTACGCCCTTACATCACTGCTCCCGGGAGTCCTGCAGGCATTCATTTCATTCCGATATGCGCTGCTGCCTCTCTTCGCAATCGGCGTGATCCAGCTCCTAAGACGCCGCCGCGCCTGTGGTAGCCACCACGGCGCCGAGGGCGAGCACGAGCTGCGAGGTGCGGAATGCATCAGCGAGTTGGCCGCGCTTCTGCTTCTGCCCTTCTTGATCAGCCTCGTGCGCGGCGATTGGCCGCCGGATCGTACGTTTGTCTTCCTCGCGCCGATCTGGTCGCTTCTGTTGGGCGCGGGCATTGGCAGCTTGCCCCCGGCGATCCGCACGGTCGAGCGCCATCGGCTGGTCTGGGGAGTAACCCTCTTCGCCTATTGCGCCGGAAGCCTGCTCTTCGCCTACCATCATGTCCAGGACCAGCTGACCGACAATCTGCACAAGTCCGTCCGCTCCCAGAATATGCTCTACAACTACTACCTCTCACGAGCATTCCGCCCATCACGGGATCTAGCCCCCCTGATCGTGGAAGTCTCTGGGCACCCAGCCCCGATCCTCTTGGTCGATGAAGTCGACCGGGTTGCCCTGGGCACGCACCTGGAGCGCCACGCACTCGGGTACTACGCGCTGGTGAGCGTTCGGGAAGGAGAGGAAGACGGAGCCTTTGCCTACACTTGCTTGATGCTACGGTCCGAGCGGGGGCAAGCGCCGGCGACTCGAGCGGTCACGTTGCTCTCCCGGGCGCCGCTGGCGCCTGAATGTCGTGCGTTCTCGTTGCTGTATGGCTATCTCGTTCGAGAGGGTGTGATCTCCTCGGCCGATCCCTCATTCTATTTGGTGACCTCCTTCCCGGAGACCGCGGAGAAGCTCGAGGAGCATTGCGGCCACGATCTGGAAGCAGCCAACCTGAGTGGTCATGCCAGCTATACGAACGTGTTCCGGGTGACCGGTCGTAGCCGTTGAGCTTGAGTGCCTGCTTACTCTCGCTCTACCTGCCGCTCTACCTGCCGGTGTGTGGTAGACTGCGCCCTGCCCTCGCGCGCCCGGGAATCGAGATCGTGCAGTTCTGATCAGCCGCGTCCAGGAGTGGATTGCTGAGATAGCGTCCACACCAATCATCCTCGCTCGAGGTGTAGATCAGTCCAGGAGGATGATGGACGATCAGAACGAATCCACGCAGGTCGTTGGCGTCCCCATTGCCCTCGCTTCCCGGAAACACTTCCCGGCCCGCAGTCAAGATCCCCATCGCCCCCAAGCGATCTGGGGAGGTCGTGCTGACCACCCCGCCCTCGACGGGGAGCACCGACGCAACGCCTGTCGCCGGCATGACATCGAGCGGGATCTCGCCCCCTCCGTACGCATACCCGGCGAACCAGTAGAGCGGATGCAGGTTTCCGTACCACGTCCCCCAAGTTCGAACAACTGCGAGACCATTCCTGGCCGAGGGCCATTGCGACTCATCGTAGTAGATCACCTGGGCCAAACCCTCATCGATCTCGCAGAGGCCCCAGTCGATAAAGCCATAGATTACGGAATCGAAGTCACCCAGGCCGAACTCGAATCCTTTCCAGTACTTCTCCTCCTGCCAGGCGGCGATCACGTACCAGACAGTCGACGCCGTCTCTCCGCCGTGGATGTACAGATCATCACGGTTGCAGTTGTTCTCCTCGTCGAGCTCATCGATCGTCTCGTCAATGTCGGCGCAGGCCTCGATTTCGTGAAGCCCCTCACCCAGAGCCCCGAGTACACACCAATCCGACCACAGCTGCCCGCCGACCGGGACCGCGGGCACTTCCAGGCGGCACTGCTCCAAGCCATTCGCCAGAATCTGAACGCTTGATTCCGCTGCTCCCACGAAGCCTGTATTCGCAATCCGCACACGGACCTCGACCACATCCGTCCCGCTGGGAATCGGCGGCGAGAATTCCATCATCTCGACAATGAGATCCGGGACATCCGGTGGCAGCACGACGAGCTCGAAGCTCTCGCAGTTGTTCTCCTCATCCGGTTCCTCGACTGCGTCGTTGATGTCGGCACAGGCCTCGAACGAGAATGTCCCCCAGCCCAGGACGCCCAAGTCAAACCACGCGGTCCAATGCGTTTCCCCCACGGGAAGGCCAGGTACCTCCCATTGGCAGACCGTCAGGCCGTCAATGCTCAACTGCGCGTCCGACGCAGCTGCATCCAGGTCGCCCTGATTACCTATGCTGATACGGACCTGCACGACGTCATCATAGGCCGGCGTCGGGGGTGAGAGCTCGACCTCCGCAAGCACCAGATCCGGCAGGTCCGGGGGCATCGGGAGAATCAGGGCTTCGGTCGCGCAGTTGTTGTCCTCGTCGGACTCGTCCACGCTGTCGAAGATATCGGCACACGCGTTGACCTGATGGATCCCGCCACCCGGCGTCCCCAAGGCACAGAAAGCGGTTTGCGCTTCGCCCCCCGGTGGAATCGCCGGCAGCCCACAAATGCACGCCTCTATGCCATTGAGTCGTATGCTCACACTGCTTTCGCCCGCACCGCCCCCACCACGGTTGCAGACCACGATACGCACCTGCATCGCTTCATCATAAGTGTCGGGCTCAGGCGGCCAGAAGATCATCTCGCTTACAGTGAGGTCGGGATAGACAGGAGGTGAGGAGACAGTCAGTTCCTCGCGGGAGCAGTTGTTCCATTCATCGCTTTCCCCGACGGTATTCTGGATGTCCGCACAGGCCGTGACCTCATAGCTGCCTCCACCCGGCACGCCGAGAGAGTACCAGTCAGACCACTCATGTTCCCCAGGCGCCAGTGAAGAAACCTGGAAGACATACATCTGCTCACCGTCGAGCCTGATCTTCATGACGGATCGAGCTGCCGCTGCGTCACCCTGGTTGAGCAGATCGATACGCACCAGAACGACATCGTCATAGGCCGGACTGGGAGGGGAGAATTCGATGTCGGCAATCATGAGATCCGGCAACTGCGCCGGGGCGCCGATGGCGCAGTTCTGCTCAGCAGGACTCTCCAAGGGAAAGTCGAAGAATCGCTCGCAGTAGTCGTTCTCCGAGGTCGTATAGAGCAATCCGGGGGGATGATGCGTGATCAGCACAAACCCATGCAGATTGTACGGCCCGCCGGCGCTGTCACTGCCGGGGTAGACAGGAAGACCGGCCCGGAGCACTCCAAACGCGCCCAAGTCCTCGTCCGGATCCGCAACCGCCGGGTCACCCAGCGGTGAGATCATGGTCACCACCCCGGTGCTGGGCATGACGTCCAACGGAATCAGGCCTTCTGCATAAGCGTACCCGCCGAACCAGTAGATCGGACTCAGCTCGCCATGCCACGCAGCTCCTGTCGAGAGAACGACCCCGATGCCGTTGTTTGCCGAAGGCCAACTCGTCTGATCGTAATAGATGCACATCGGCGATCCGCCGGGTGGTGCGCAGATGCCCCACTCGACGAACTCGAAAACCTCCGCATTGAATGCCCCGAAACCGAATTCATAGCCCGACCAGTACTTCTCTTCCCGCCATGCCGCCACGACGTACCAAACCACCGGATCACCAACACCACAGGGGATGAAGAACTCGCGCGTCCCACAGTTGTTCTCTTCGATGATCTCGACGAGGACGTCGTCGATGTCCGCACAAGCCTCCAACTCGTGCATGCCGGCGCCGAGGACTCCCAGGTGACACCACGCGGTCCAGCGGACTTCGTCAGGCGCAAGCGCAGAGAGCGGCAGGCGACAGGCCTCCAGATCGTTGTGTCGAATCCCCACATTTGATGGGTCGGCTTCGACATAGCCCCGATTGCGGATCAAGACACGGATCTGGACTTCATCCTCACTGGTCGGACTCAAGGGAGCGAGATCGAGGCTATCGACCACCAGGTCGGGCTGCTGAGGCGGCCGAGCAGAATCCCGATCATCAATGCATGGCCCCTGAGTGAGGCTATGCCCTGCCTCGGGACCGGCCGCACTGTCGGCAAGCGCCGCACCTTCGGTTCCACCCGCCAGGCGCTCCGTCGGAACCGGATCCAGAACCCTCTGACCATCCTTCTCGGCACAGCTCATCAGAACAACCAGGGAGAACCCGAGAAGCAAGCGGACCCATCGCCGGCAGACATGATCGCCGGAGCGCAACCCTTGGCCGCGAAGAACCTCTGAGATCGCCTCGATTCGCCGGTCCAGTGAACGCCAGACCATCACGAACCCCCTTTCAACGCGTCAACGATCACAGCAGGAACTGAGCGCGTATCTACAGTATAGACCCCACAGCCATGTCGCGGGAAGCGGATTACGTGCCAGCCGATGGCGGAGCATCGGCAGCCGCAGCGCCGCTTGTCCCGATGAAGCAGAGGATTCCGAAGTCAATAGCGCTTCCTGTTCAGATCTGCAGCGTCTAGGATCGAATACCCATCTCACCGGAGGCGGATCGGTCATCAGTGCATGGAGGTACACCTTGAGTGCGCAAATGCCCACCATCGGTAAGATCTCGGCCGAGATCTTCGAGGAAGTCATCTTCCCCCGCCTGGGACGCCGGCGCCCCGAGGTCCTCGTCGGTCCGCAACATGGCGTCGATATCGGAGTGCTCGACATCGGCGGAGGACGGGTGATGGCGCTGACAACCGACCCGATCTTCATCGTGCCGGCCTACGGGTGGAAACGGTCGGCCTGGTTCGCCGTTCACATCCTCTGCTCCGATGCGGCCACCTCGGCCCTGGAGTTGTCCTATATGACCGTGGATCTCAACCTGCCGATGTCGATCGAGCGCGATCAGTTCGAGACACTCTGGACAACGATGCACGAGGAATGCGACCGATTGGGCATCAGCGTCGTTGCCGGCCACACCGGCCGCTACGAGGGATGCGAGTACCCGATGATCGGTGGCGCCACGGTAATCGCCGTCGGCAACCGGGATGCCTATCTCGCCCCGACCATGGCCGCACCAGGCGATGCCGTGATCATCACCAAGGGGCCCGCGATCGAAGCTGCCGGGTTGTTTGCGGCAACGTTCCCCCAGCGCATCGCCAAGCATTTCGGCAGCCGCCTGGCCGAGCAGGCGGCTGCGCTCTTCTGGCAGATGAGTGTCGTGGAAGATGCTCGGATCGCCGCCTCCGTCGGTGTGCGTGATGCCGGCGTCACCAGCATGCACGACGCGACCGAATGCGGAGTCTGGGGAGGATTGATCGAGATTGCGCAGGCCTCACGCGTAGGGATGCGCATTGACAAGCAGAAGATTCCGATGCAGGAGGCGGTTTGTGCGATCTGCGAGCTCTTCGCCATCGACCCCTACACATCGATCAGCGAAGGCACTCTGCTGTTGACCTGCCGGCCGTCGCGGGCTGACGAGGTCGTCGCCCGCCTGCGGCAGGCGTCGATTCCCGCGGCGATCATCGGTGAGATCCTCCCCGCCGAGCGGGGATGCGAGGTCGTCGACTCCGGCAGAGCCGGCCCTCTGCGACATCCGCAGGTCGATCCTTTCTGGCAGGCCTTCGGCAAGGCTGCCGCCCAGGGGGACGCAGCGGAACGGGCTGCGAACTGAATCAAGTCGCGTGATTCGGCACAGCCCAAGGGAGCGAATGGACCGGATGAGACCTCCGGGACCGGGCCGCGAGCAGGTACTGCATGGCACACCGCCTCTGCACTGTAGGCCTACGAGCTAGGACGCGCCCTTCTCACGAAAGCCGATTCGATAATAGGGATTCACAACACTCGTGGCCACGTTCTTGAGGTGCGCGCTCACCCGTTTCAGGTAGCGAAGATAGAGCGCAGCAACAACTGCCTCCTGGGAGTGCTCCACCAGTGCACGCCCCGCGATCAGTTCCTGGAGCGCCTCCTCCACCCGCCCGACGACGATTTGGTGATCTCCGAGGATCTGGCGCGCCTTGTCGACCTGGGCTTCTCGCATCGTGGGAATGATGTCTGCGAAGATCGACTCCACAAGCCCCTCGACTCCGCGGACTTCTCCTGCAAGTTCCCCGCCTGAGAAGCGCCCCGGATGTACTGCGGCAAGCTCTACGATGTTCTTCGTGTAGTCACCAATTCGCTCGATGTCCATGACAATCGCCGTCAGCACCAGGGCAGTATTGATATCGGGTTTCGTTGAGACCGCCAAGTGGGTGACGATCTTGCGACGCACGTCACGCTCGAAGCGATTGATCGCCCGATCCCGGGCGTAGATATCTATTTCCAGCGCACCCTCTTCCCACAGCGATGCGATAGCATCGCAGAACATGCTGCGGCACAGCTCCAGCATGTCAAGCGACTCCTGGAATGCTTCTTCACATAACCCGTCCTTCTTGAACAGGCCAACGAGCTGCTTCCACATCGTCCATCTCTCCCTGTCTACGCCAAGATAATGTAGAGGATCGGAATGGCATGCAGCAGGACATAGACCGCCAACACCTTCACCGTGCTTCTGCGGGAGCGGGAGGCAACGCGACCGGCCCACGTAGCCATTCCGATAGGTAATGCTCGTAATGGATAGAAGATCGCCGCGCCCATGATGTTGAAGACCAAGTGCGCGGCAGCCACCATGATCGCAAGGGGGTTGCCCAAGGCGAGGGACGCCAGGATAGCCGTGATCGTTGTTCCGACATTTGCGCCGAGAGTGTAGGTGAAGATCCTGCGAACGGAGAGCACGCCCGTGCCGACAAGTGGAACGATCAGCGACGTGGTCACCGAGCTGCTCTGCACAACGGTCGTCAATCCCCAGCCCAGGAAGAAGCCTGACAGATCGTTGCGGAAGAGCACACGGCCGAAGAGACGCTCCGCCCGCCCAATCACCATGCGACGCATCAGCTTCACCATCACCGAGATGGAAAAGAAGAGCGTGGCCAGCGCGAGCACCAGCAAGACAACCGGATGAGGGATGAGCGTGGCAACCGCGTGCGTGGCCGGCTTGATGACTGCCTGAAGAGGACTTGCCAGTTGCAGACCCCCCAAGCCCGCGAAAGATTCCCCGAGCCACGTCGCCAGCCGCTCGATCGGATGAAACAGAAGCTCGACTGGAAAGAGCGTAGCCGCCGCCAGGACATTGAAGAAGTCGTGGACAGTGCCGGCGGCGAAGGCGCGCTCGAACTCCTTCTGCCTGCGAACGTGCCCGAGTGAGACAATCGTATTGGTGACCGTGGTGCCGATATTGGCACCCATGACGATGGGAATCGCAAGCTGTAGAGGGAGGGTGCCGGCAGCCACGAGTCCAACCGCCAGGGCGGTCGTGAACGAGGAACTCTGCACGATGCTCGTAGCCAGGAATCCGATCAGGAGACCTGCCAGAGGGTCCGAGGTCGTGCGCAAGGCCTGCGCGGCGAACCCGGCGCCAAGCAGCGTGAAGGCGGAACTCATCAGAGCGATGCTGAAAAGGAAACAGTAGAGTGCCCCAACCACGGACAGAACTCGACCGAGGACCATGCCGGCAGACAGGATCCGGGACTGCGGCGCGGCTCTAGGGCAGAAGGGCTTGACCGCGGTTGCAGCAGAGCCGGCAGGAGGGGGCGCCTCCTCGGGATGGGGGGCCTGATCGGGTGGTCGGCGGATGGCGGGCGCAGGGTGCGTCACGTCCCGCCCACGGGCCGCCTCGGCCGGCTTCTCTTCCAGCGACTTCACCAAGTCCCTCTGCTCCCTTCCCCACTCGGATAGGGGCGGAGTCCGTCGCGCCATACGATCAGCGGAGACACCGCGGAGCATATCCAACGAGGTGGCTCCGGCGAAGTGAATTGTCCCCCGGGGCGGTCTTTTCCAGCCACCTGCCAACTCCCTCCACATATGTCAGATGGGCCCGAGGAGCACCCTGAAGGAGGAAACCTCGGCGACGTGGTATACTTAGGGGTGAAACCCAAGGGAGACCCTGCTCCGAGACATCGTACCCGAGGTTCGTTCATGGTCCAGCGCATCGCTCCTCGCGGGCTCAGTCTGCTCCTCCTCGTTGCCGCCCTGGCCTGCCCGCCGCCCGCGGCCGCAGAGGGGGGCAGTGCTTCCCCGTTGCCCGAGTGGCACGATCGCCTCCTCGGCAGCTCGCCTCCCCCTTCCCCCAATGAGATGCGTCACCAGTGGCTGAATCCCGCATGGCCCTTCCGCCTGAAGATCACCGCCCGGCCCGAGTCTCTCGCCGGAGGCGCGGAGTTGATCGACTTCCCCCTCCTCCTCCCCCTGACCAGCAGCACCGCTGCCACGGTCTTCGCCCACGCCAAGCCGGACGGTAGTGATCTCGTGGTCACTGAAGAGGACGGCCGCACCATTCTGGACCGGGAGATCGTCTCCTACGACACCGCGGAACAGAGCGCCGAGATCTGGTTTCGTGCCGACACCCTCTCCCCCGATCGCCATACCTTCTACCTCTACTTCGGCAATCCCGACACATCGCTCGTGGCTGCCGACGGTCAAGTGTGGAAACCCGACTACCTGGGTGTCTACCACTTCGCTGATGATCCCGGTCTGGGGCTTCTCGCCGATTACGGACAGCGTGGGAATCATGCCATCCCGATGAATGGCTGGACCAGCGCGGATACGATCTCCGGTGCGATTGGGCGCGGGTGGCGATTCAACGGCACGACCCACTGGATCGACGGCGACGCGCTTGCCTCCCCCGACAGCAGTTTCACCATCAGTGCCTGGTTCGGGCTCTGGAATCAGGCCGAGGGCACCGATTTCGCCTTTCAAGTCCAGCACGACAATTGGCACCTATCCGCCATGCGCAACAGCTCTCAGCGGAATCCCGATATCGCCAGTCCGCGGGGGTTCATCTCGTGGCACCCGAATCCCCTTCCGGACACTCTGCTCCACAACTTCGTCTGGACATTGGATGGAGTCAATGACACGACGCGCTTCTACTTCGATGGCGAGGAACAGGACATCCGCTACTGGTATGCGCCGAATGCACCCTACAAGGTCTACACCGGCAGTCCCATCGAGGGAAACGTCGGAATCGCCGGCCCGTGCTTCTACAATGGACAGGACCATCTGACGGGCATCGGCGACGAGTTCAGGGTCTATCAAGGCGTGCAGGTGCCCGAGTGGATCCTGACCGAGCACCGGAATCAGGCGAGTGGCGCGGGGTTCTACATCTTCGAGGAGCAGACGAGCGTCGATGTTCCCGAGCCGATCGCGGGGATTCCGGATCTCTCGATTCTGCGGATCTTCCCCAGCCCGGCGGCCGGACCGGTGACCATCGAACTGCAAATGGCCCGGCCGCTGGTCGGGAACATTCAGATCTTCGACATCGGGGGACGCCTGATCCGATCGATGGCCGTCACGGGCCAGCCCCCCAGTCTGGTGCACCAGTCATGGGATCGCCGTGGAGCCGACGGCCGCAACCTGCCAGGCGGCATCTACTTCATCCGCGCCCGGGCTGGGGCCACCGTCCTGGAGAAGCGCATCGTGCTGATCCCGTAGGACCAGCATACGGACACGATCCCCCACCGGCGGGATGATCCGCTCGAAAGCCCGTAAGCTACCCCTGGTCGCAGAGAAGAGCATCGACCGGCGCTCGCTCGGAACCTATCTGATCACCGCGACACGAGTCACGCGACCCTGGCCGTTCGCCTTGACTCTCAGGAAATAGACTCCACTCTCCACATGAACGCCCGCTCCATCTCGGCCATCCCAGGTGAGGGAATGTCCCCCCGCATCGAGCGGTTGCTCCAACAGACGCCGCACGAGGCGCCCGGAGATGTCATACAGGTCGACAACGACCTCTCCGGACTCCGGCAGGTTGAAGCTGATCATTGAATGCACCCGCGCCGGATTCGGGCAAATCGAACTCAGGAGAAGCCGCTGCGCCGACGGCGGCGTTCCCGGCGCCAGGCCACTGGGACTGGCAATGGTCTCTTCCATCAGGGTCGAGCAATCGAGTACCGCGGTGGTCGTCCAGTCGGTCGCATTCCAATCCTCGGCCGGATCGTTGGCCGTATCCTGCGCGTTATCGGTCGTGGCCCCGCCCGTGCTCCAGACTTCCGTCCAGGCCGTCCGCGGGTAGGCCAGCGAGGCCTTCGATACGCGCCATTCGATCCCGCTGCCGCGTCCGGCGCCCAACGCCGCCTCCTCGACTGTCCCCGGGCCATCCCAGCTTGTTCCGTTCCAGGAGTAGAATTCGACCTTGGCGGGACCATAGGGATCCACGCCGTCGACCCATGTGTAGATCGCATATTCCGGCTTGTGCGGATCATTCACGACGACATTGCGCAGCCAGGCATCGTAGGTCGCCCCCTGATCATCGCCGGTCGTGTCGATATAGAGAACGTACTTGCCCCAGTCAGTCGCCTCGATGTCCCCGTCGATCGTGAAGCAGAAATACCAGTTATCCGCGTCGTCGAAATGATAGGAGTCCGAGAGGTCCATCACCGGGATCCCATTCCCGTCCCCGGCGGCATCGGTTGCCGCGGGAGCGCCATAGACGATATCGGGGACCCCGTCGATGATCGGAGATGCCATGCCACACTGAACGGGACCGATTCCCAGGCCGTCGGAGCCGCCGATGGCATACAGATAATCCTCGGTCACCCAGACATCCCTGCCGCCCGGCGGATGCAGATACCCGATCGCCTCAGACGCAGTGGGGTCGGAAATGTCCACGACGTAGATTTCCCCGGCGGCGACATAAGCGTAGTCACCCATTACTTCAACCTCGTAGGCAATCCCCGGAATGTCCTGAGCGCCAACGATCTGGGGCGCGGAAGGCGTGGAGATGTCGATGATCTGCAAGCCAAGGTCGCCATCGGCCACATAGGCGTAGTCTCCGACCACGTTCACGCCAATCGCATAGCCGGGTGTATCGATGTCTCCCACGACCAGCGGCAGGGCGGGGTCAGAGATGTCGACAACGTCGAGCCCGTTATCAGTATCGGTCATGTAAGCGTAGTCTCCTGAAACGGCAATGCCGAGAGAGCGCCCGGTATGCACGGCGCCGACACTGTCGGGGGAGAGCGGATTGCTGATATCGACAATGCACAGCCCCTGGGTGGTCTCCCCGTATCCCCCCTTGGCCAGAAAGGCATAGGAGCCGGAGATCGCTACGTCGTTGACCTGATTCTTCGGGAAGGTCGCGGCAATGAAAGGAGACTCGAGGTCCGAGACATCGATGACCTGCAGACCGGGAGTGCTGTCGGCAACATAGGCGTACGCGCCGTCGACTACCACATTGGACGCATATCCCGGCGTGTCCACGAACCCCTCGGATGCCGGCGCCGCCGGGTCGGATACGTCGATCACTGTGAACCCATATTGGTCGCCATTGGCCACGTATGCATATGTGCCGACGACGGTCAGGCCGGTGGGATTGATCCCTGGTATGTTGTAGTTCCCCAGAAGTTCTACCGCTTCGGCAGGAGAGACGTCGAAGATTTGCAGACCACATTCGGGAGCAGTTGTGTAGTTGATGATGTAGGCGTACTCACCGGCAAGCGCGATTCCGTTGGCGAGATGGGCGGTTTCCGCATTCCAAACGATTCCAGGATCGGACGGGTCGGAGACATCGATGCGGAAGAAACCTTCCGTGCCGGCCGTGAGGAAGACAGTGTCCCCTGCCACGGCCACTCCATTGGCTGCCCCCGGCGTGTCCGCGTTCCCGACGATTGCCGGCGAGCCGGGAATCGAGACGTCGATCACCTGCAGGCCGGCCGCGTCATCTGCGACATAGGCGTAGGTCCCCTCTACGGCGACGGCAACAGCGTAGTCCGGCGTATCGACCGTCCCAACGATCGCCGCCGTCTCCGGATCGAACACATCGATCACCTGCAACCCAGAGCTGGCATCGGCCACATATGCATAGGGCCAGACCACGGCGACGCCTCGGGCCAGCCCAGGTGTATCGACAGTGCCGACGATCTCCGGGTGGTTCGGATCGGAGATGTCAATGATGTTCAGTCCGCCCGCCCAGTTCGTCGAGTAGGCATAAGGCGGCACAACCACGACATCGCTCATCGACTGGGGGAAAGAAACACTCCCCACCTCGCTGGGAGCGGTGGGATCCAAGACATCGATGACCAGGAAATCGGATGAGGAGCCGATGAAGGCGTAGCCACCGAGCGCGAACACTCGGTTGACGGTACTTATGAAAGCAATGGATCCCACGATCTCGGGCACTCGCGGATCGGAGACGTCGACGATCTGAAGCCCGGACTCTCTGTCGGCCACGTAGGCATAGCTCCCCGCCACCGACACGTCGATGGGGCGGTCGGGCGTTTCGACACCGCCAACCCAGTGAAGATAGTCGCTGTAGTCGATGCAGTCACCACGGGCAAGCTCAGCCGAGCCGAGTGTGGCAAGAACGGCGAGCAGGAGGATCGCCCCGACGAGCCCTGGGTGCCCGCGCCGCGCAAAGCTACCGGCCTGAGAACTCCCGGGATCGAGACGTGACGGAACACCTTCGCTGGAAATGCCAGATTGATGACGCGTGGGCGGGTCCTCCACAGTGCTGGGGACATGGTCCGACGGGGGCCTCGCGGGACCGGCGAATCGAGCAACCCTATCTTGTTTCTATTATTGCAGTTGGCGCACCGGCTGTGCAACTAGAATCATCGCCAGGATGCCCCTCTGCCTGCAATTGCGTGCGACGCGATACTGGCGTTGCTTGGCACTGCGCTCTCGGCACCCTGGCCTGGACTCGGTAGGGGCATGATGTGACACCCCGTCGCCACTCGGAATCACAGACACGCGCACCTCACTGAATACCAGTGATCATTGACGCCCGGGGGATCGAACCGCTACGCTATTAGAGTGAAGGGTCGGGAGATCAGCATCATCCTCTCGACACACAGATCGGAATGCGCTCGGAGCGGAGTGCGATTCGACCGGCATTGGCCGAATCCTCACCCCGCCGGGATCGAATCGATACGGAGGCGACTCCCATGGCATCTATGCGTATGTTCAGCGGAAATCACGTAGTCCCAGTCCGGCTGGTCATCCCCTTGCTGTTGGCGTTGGCCGGGGCGGGAGTCCTGAGCCCTCTGACCCCCAGCGACGCGCTGGCCGAGGATGGATTGATGAGTCGGGAGCCGGCTTGGATTCGCGAGATCCCGATCCTCCCTCCGGAAGCGCTGGGCCCGGAAGTCCCGGCACCGCATGGAGCGGGGCCGATGGCTCCGCCGGTGGACCCCCAAGTTGGGGACTCCTGGCTGTGGTGGTTGCATATCCACTACCCGATGCCGCCCCACTTCGAGCAACACATGTGTACTGTCCGGGGGAAGAGCGATCGAGGGTATGTCGTCATCGAGGACTCCCAGTGGGAGGTCAACATCTTCCAAGAGGATGTCGATCTGATCCTCGAGCGCTGGGAGAATACGACGATCGGGCCCTATCCGGAGATGGGCATCTATGAGATCGACTCGCTCTCCTTCGGCGACCCGCCCGACGCCCTCGACGGTGACCCGAGGATCTATCTTCTCTGGTACGACTTCGAGATCGCGGCTGATGGGTTCTTCTTCTGGTTCGACCAGTACCCCGATGGCACGCAACCCGGATACCGCAGCAATGAGTGCGAAGTCCTCTATCTCAATTCGAACGCCTCCCACGCACCTTCCAGCGACTACATGCTCTCGGTCGTCGCCCATGAGTTCGAGCACTTGATCCACTGGAAGTACGACGCAAACGAGGACACTTGGGTTGACGAGGGCCTCGCCGAGCTGGCGATGTGGTTCTATGGCCGACCCGATGAGATCTCGAACTTCAACGCCCATCCGGACAACCGGCTCACCAAGTGGGATGGGACGTGGGCCGACTACATCAAGACCTATCTCTGGACCCTCTACTTCTTCGAGCGCTATGGCGGTCACGAGACGATCTATGCCGTGGTCCATGAAGCCGCCAACTCCATCGCGGGCTACGAAGCCGTGCTGGACGATTTCGGCTACACCGAGGACTGCGCCGATGTTTTCGCCGATTGGGCCGTGGCGAATTACCTCGATGATCCCACCATTGGTGACGGCCGCTTCGGGTATCTGGGAGACGACTTGCCGGATTTCCAAGCCGCCGGCGCCTATTCCAGCTATCCAGCCGCATCCGGATACAAGACCGTCCAGCACTGGGCCACTGACTACTACCGCCTCACCCAGATGGATGCGTTCGATTGCCTGGAGATCAGCTTCGATGGTTCCGATGACAGCGTGTTCGCCATCTGGGGGCTCGCCCTCTATGCCGACGGGGGCACCGATGTGCTGCGCATGCCGCTTGAGGGTGCCTCGCAGACCGGCACGCTGCGCATCTGCGGGCTCGCTGATCCCGCGGATGAGGTCGTGCTGGTCGTCTGTGGGGTCGCGGACGCCGGAACCCAGATCTACAGTTTCACCGCCGATGCGGCCGACCCAGCAGCGATTGCGGATCTATCTCCCGGCCAAGAGGATCCGGGAGAGACCGGCGCGGCCGGCCGGCTCACGCAGCTGCGCATCGAGGCCGCTCCCAATCCTTCCCGCTCCAATGTCGTCCTGCGCCTGTTCGGAGATGAGGGGCTCTCCGCCACGGAACCGCGAGCCGAGCTCTATGATGCCCAGGGACGACTGGTGCGCATCCTGAGCGGCGCCGTAACTGATGGGCAGGATTCCGCAGGGCCAGTCATGGTCTGGGATGGCCGGCGGGCTGATGGCCGCTTGGTCGCCCCGGGGGTCTACTACCTGATGGCCAAGGTCGGACCGGTCAGCGGGCGTCAGAAGATCCTGCGACTGCCCTAGGCTTGACGCGACGACACCGGGAAGCAATACTCCGCTCCACGTCCGATCATTCGGTCGCGTGTGCATGCGTGCTGCTGACTGGATCCAGGGAGGGAGGTTGCGATGTTTCGCCTTGTCGCTCTGCTCGCCATTGTGTTTGTCTCTGTTCAGTTCTCCCAGGCACCACCCCGCGCACAGATCGGAGACGAGACCCCGAAGCACGACGAGCGTGTGCGTAAGATCCTCAAGGAAGATGGAGTCCAGTACACTGTCGACACCGACGGTGATTTCAAGGTCATCTTTCAGATGGGCGACGACCGCACTCAGATGGCCTTTATCCGTTCGAGAACCGAGGAGTATCGCAACCTCGAGATCCGCGAGATCTGGTCCTTCGGCTACCAATCCTCCACCGACGTGTTCCCGGCCGAGGTGGCGTCCAGATTGCTGGAGGATACCTTCATCAAGAAGCTCGGCGCCTGGGCCAAGATCGGCCAGCGCGCGCTCTTCGTCGTCAAGGTATCCGCCGATGCCAACAGTGAGTCGCTGATGAGCGCACTACAGATGGCGCTCGAGTCGGCGGACGAGATGGAGGAAGAGCTCACCGGGGACAAGGACGAGTTCTGATCGGCAGTCAGCCGATACGCAGCAGAAGCCTCCTTCGGGTGAGACTTACCTCTCGCCGGTATGCCGCGCCCCTATCGGGCCGCACGACCTCCGCGGGCTACTCTCATTCGTACAGATGCAGAGTCCCGTTGGGATAGATGGCGATGGCGCCGTCGTCGATGCGAAGACCTCTCGTAGGACGGCCGCGATTATAGATGTGCGTTTCCCCTAGGCCGCTGACATCACCGTAGAACCGAATCGACTGCCCTGGATTTCCGGTGCAGGTTATGTTGACATCCGCTCTGCATTGAAGGTACTGACCTGCCGCGAACGTTATGTCGTAACCAGTGTACTCATAGGCGTAGAAGTAGCGATAAGGAAGCAGGATGTTGACGGGGTAGTTACCGATGCCGAACAGGCCCAGCAGGGTGGTCAGAGAAGTTGAGGGCAGGATATGGGTCACCATGAACTCATCTTCCCAGTCGCTCCAGATCAGTTCATCCAGGGTGTACCAGGTATTACTGCCGTCCTCGGGGTGGCATTGCCCGGGGAGCATGTCCTCCGGGCAATAGCCGCCCCAACCACAGTTCGCATGGTACTGCTTGATGCCTCCCTGGATCCTCCAGCCGTCGATAACGACCGAGTGTCCCACGATCCGATACTGAATCGGCCGGAAACCATTGATCTCATCTTGAATCATCGCGAACCACGTTTCAGGCGGTATCGGGGGGTGCGGAAAGGAATAACGAACGTCGAGGTTGGGAGTATCGTACGTGAGATCCGGATAGCCGTCCATCATGTCTGTAACATACGCACCCGAAGCACACGGTCCGGAGTCACCCCCGGAGCAGAACTCGGTTTCAATCACATCCGAGACGATGAAGCAGAGATCCCCAACGGCGAAGGTCTCTGCCGGATCCGAGTCGATGCTGAGGGAGTCCGGCATCTCCCACCAGTGGAAAGTATGGGCGGGTGTCAGCCAATAGGGTGGCCAATTCCAGTAGTGGACAATCTGCGCCGCGGCGAGGCCCACGCAACCTACGGCGCAGTAGGGATCATCACAATCACTCTCTGGACCGGGGGACGGACAGCGCCAGTTGAAGGGTTCGCCCTGTGTCCAGTTCGCGGTCACCAGACTGGTTCCGGCAGTGTATGGCCCCGTTTTCATGTCGATGTCCGCTGCGAGCATCCTCTTGTAAGACTCCGGATCGACCGTGAGCTCATCCCATTGACGTGAGTAGTCGATGCCGAAGCTGGCCACGAAATCGGCAGTGCCGACCTTCTCCACCGGACCGAGCTTCTCTTCGATGGCATCGACGTCGTAGCCCATGCGGCGCCTGAGAATCTCTGGCAGGCCCTCGGAAGCCGCCGGATCGACACTGGAGGACGTGGAATGGGCGATCACGGGCGGCAGGCCCTTGTGAAGCCCAACCACCACATGACCCGTAGGGCTGATCTGGCAGTAGTAGCCGACCGGAAGCCCGTCACGCAGGATCGGCTTGACTGAGTGCACCTCCGCCTCGGTGAATCGCCCCCAGGAGCCTTCATTGTGCATCGTCAGGGCGACCCAGTTGGCGGCGACGTCTTGAGCCTCCGCCATGGTCGCGATCTCAGCTCCGCTGGGGCAAGCTAGGGCGAAATTCATGATCAAGATCGAGCCAAGCATAGATACAACAGCTTTCATGCCCATCTCCCCATACTATGGATGCAGTTGGAACCCTCCGGGCCAGTACGAAACCATGGCCCCATCGTCGACGCGAATGCCACGAGTAGGATCGCCCTCCGTGTAGATGTGCAGGGGGTCCGCACTGCTCGAACCCCTAAAGGCGAGATCGCCGAAGACGCGGACACGTCGGTGGAACTGAAGGTATTGGCCCGGCGCGAATTCGGCCCCCTGGCTTCCGAAATCGCCGAAGAAGAAGTAGCGGTAAGGAAAGCCCGGCGAGGGGGGTGGATAGTACCCCTCCACCGGCCAGGCCATCACGTTGATCGGGCGGAGATTGCAGAGCATGCGGTCGTCATCCGTGGTCGGATTGCAGGGAATCGCATCCATCGAGTACCAGGTATTGGTGTTGGGATAGGGGTCCCAACAGGAATCAGCTGGGCTGCCTCCCGCCCAACCCATATTGAAGTGGACCATCCGTTGAGCGGCGATGTAATCGTATCCGTCGAGCACCATATGGTGTGAGGCAATCGAGTACTGAATCGGGGAATCGATTTCAATGTACCCCGTCACTATATCCCACCAGTCGCTGGCGTCATAATCGTCATACAGGAGGATGCGGCAGTAGTCCTCGTAGAAGAAGAAGACCTTATAGGCGAACAGCACACTCGAGAGACTAGCGCTAGATGCACAACCGTCGACGCAGTACTCCGTGATCACCGAGACTCCGACCTCGTGGCACAACTCGGCAACCCCCTCGATTGTCTCGGCCGACGAGCCGCCAGTAACGGTGTCCGCAATAGCTCCCCAGTCGTAAGGATCAATATAGGGAACTATCGTGCCATGCGGGGGCCACTTCCAGTAGTTCATGATCTGCCCAGTTGCAATCGCGACACAGCCGGCCATACAGCGATCCTGATCGCATCCGCCGGATGCTGCCGGACAGTGCCGATTGTACGGATCTATTTGGGTCCAGAATGATGTGAGCAACACATCTCCAGCATTGTACCTGGTAGACTTACTCGCAGGGTGCGTTGGCTCGGCCTCCGAGGGGATCTGGAAGTGCTTCGGTTCCACTCTGAGCAGATCCCAGCTGGGCTGATAGTCGATTTCGAGGAGGGACTCGAGATCGGCGGCGGTCACCGCCGCAAGGGATCCAAAGCGCGTCTTGATCTCATCAAGCATGCATCCCATCTTCTTCTTGATGGGAACCGCCAGGGCCTGATCTATCCCGGGTTCGAACTCGGCGATTGCCGAATAGGCCTTCACCGGAGCCAAGCCCTCGAGGAGTGAGACGAGGACGTGACCGCGAGGCGCGATGTGACAGCAGTAGCCGATCGGGGTTCCATCCAGCATGATCGGCTCCGTACTGACAACCGAAGCCTGCTCGGCCTCGCCCCACGCTCCCTTGGTCCCGATCACGAGCGCGATCCAGTTAGTGGCGATATCCTCGGCTTCGGGCATCGTCACCATGCGGGCCTGCACGGAGCCGGCCAGAAGCGCCACGGTCAGGGCAGCGAGGATTACCGTCCTGGGGCACATCATCTTACACATCACTCTGCGCATCTTGTGCACTTCTCCTGGCTATTGCAGAGTTACCAAAACCAGGATTTCGCCCGTCCTGCCCCGGGCCAATGGCTCCATGGCCTTGCCGAGAGTGGCCCCGGAGGCGCGGGTCGCGTCCGTGGCCTTCATGGCATGACCCGGCCGTGCCGAGGTGGTCAGGAGATCCCCGGGCTCGATGGCAGCCTCAGAGGCATCGACTTTGCAATAGACCCGGCCAGCCAACGCAACGTCGCAGTCGAATTGGTCGACGCCCAGGCGCACGCCTGAGCCGAGACCCCGGCCGCCCGCAACGATGCCGGCGACTCTGGCATCATAGGCCCGGCAGCTGACCGTCAGATGGCCCGGGTTGTCCGGGTCGATACAAAGTACCGTGGCGGGCTCGATTCCTTCACGATCGGTCACATCGAAGCCCTCGGCGTAGTCTAACCCTTCGCCCAGCTCTAGGATCAGGTCCCCGGTATCATCGCTGTGCACCATTACATTGCCAACGATCTTCGCACCACCAACCACCGTAAGCGCACTCGCACCTGTGGACTGGATCCCAATTGCCAGGCGGCCCATGATGTAGTTAGGCATAGAGCTGTTGCCTGACAGTTGTACAGCCGTACCTCCCGAATCATTCTTTAGATTCATGGTCGCGAAGCCGGAGCCCCGCACTTCGAACAGTTCGGCATCATCCGAATTGCGCACGGAGAGGATGGCGATATCATCACTGGTGACTTTCTTCACCGCCAGTCCGCCGTCGAAGTATCCGGCCCAGGTTGATGAAGAGTTGGAGGAATGGCCGTACACTCCATAGAGCGGGCTGCCTAGATAACCGTAGTTGGTACTGGTGGTGGCATTCTGTCCAAACACTCCAATGTCATTCTGACTCTTACCCTCGACACCATGGCCGCTGACGCTGAAGCCGGATACGCCGGCCCCAGGCCCCCAGCCATAGACGCCTTCATCCGCTCCGCCGATGAAGCCATAGGTGTTCGTGCTAGGGCTCCTTCCGTAGACGGCATGGTTCTCTCCCGCGAGCCACGCCTCACGCTCGTTGCCGCTGTTAGGGCTCTTTCCGTAGACGGCATAGCTCTCTCCCGCGAGCCACGCCTCACGCTCGTTGCCGTTGTTCTTGCTGTAGACACCGGTCGAGGTCGGGTAGTTCACCGTGCTGTAGACGCCATAGCCTGCGGCGGCGTGCGCCCTGACACCATAGCCGTCCACGCTCTGACCGTGAACACCTTCGCCGTGAGAGCTGAAGCCCCAGACGCCGGGGTCATCGCTCATGCTCTGTCCGTATACGCCATAGCTGGGGCCTGCCAAGCTGCCCTCGTTGCCGTTTCCGATGTGATATCCACGGACGCCGATCCCGATCAGCGCCTCGCCCCAGACACCCGCGTACCCCTCACTCTTGCCGTAGACCCCGTGGCTGGTCGATGACACTCCGGCCACCCCGCACGAGTCCGGGCTGTAGCCGTAGACCCCGTATACGTCACCCCCCAGGTAGCCCTCCGTTCCACTGCCGTTGTCGTTCTTACCAAGAACTGCGATATCCTGGGTGGCAAGTATCGCCCTCGCGCGGCTGACGCTATGCTTGGCATACAAGCCGGCTGAATCCCCCTCCGCGTAGACCCCATATAGGTCGCCCCCCAGGTAGCCCTCCGTTCCACTGCCGTTGTCGTTCCTACCGAGAACTGCGACATTCTGGGTGGCAAGTGTCGCCCTCACGCGGTTGACGCTATGCTCGGCATACAAGGCGGCCGAATCTCCCTCCGCATAGAAGGGAACCGCGCCATATCCCTCCACCGCGTGATCTTCCGTGCCCAGCTCGACCGTGTTGTTCGGGGTCGGGGCCGAGTTGCTGATGTACGCGGCGGTACCTGCAGTGACTCCAACGTTCAGCTTCCCTCTGGATGACAGCGCTCCGATGCCGACCGTTCCGGGCACCCCGGAATACATGTTATCCCCGTCGATGACCCAATCGTCGTCCGTGATCACGCTGCCCACTGACTGCCAGGTCCCCACACCAGAAGCGTCGGACTTCAGGACGTGGCCGCTCACGGCCCCCGTGGGCATTCTGAAACCATCCGCCTCAAGTGTTCCGGCAACGTCCAGCTGCGCGGTAGCGGTAGCTCCCCCCGCCATCTTCACAATGGTGCTATTGTTGCTGTAGTTCGGATCGGTCCCGAACTTGAACCGGAGTGTCCCGTTCTCGCCCGTCGTACGCACGATGGTCCACTTGTTCGTCAGCGCCCCATCGGAGATCTCCCCGAAGCTGATTCCGGAACCGAAGCCTCCCCCCGTAGAGCTGTAGAGGCCCAAGAAGGCATCCGAGTCTTCCACAAGCAGGTCTTCCTGTAACAACGCCTCAAGCGGCACATCACGGTCGACACGCATGACATGGAGCTTCGCCAGTGGATCGGATGTTCCCACGCCAACGGATCCGGGCACGGCCGCGTACATATCTCGCCCCGTGATCACCCAGTCGGCGTCGGCGACTGCTACACCGACCAGTGCGGAGTCCGCCACAGCCGCACGCAGCGCATAGGGCACGGACGTCAGCCGCATGCGCGGAGTCATCTCCGGATCGTCGCCGACCTGAACCCCCAGCCAGCGCTCCGCGCTGCCGAACAGATCGTCGGGGAGATTGATCACCGAGCCCAGGATGACGTGGAACAGCCCGTCGGTCAGTTCCACCCCGAGATGCTCCTCCGACCAGAGGTCGGGGGTCGCACTCGCGCTGTCGGGGTAGATTCTGAAGGTCAGATCGTGCGGGCCGCTGAGCGGCAGACCTTCCGCATCGGTGACGACCCCCTGGTAGTTGATCAGGGTCGGCACCTCGGCCGGGGCTGATGCGCCGAGGGCGATCGTTCCAGCTGCAATCAAGCAGAACAGTAGACGAGACATTTGCGGACCCCCCTAGTGCAGGACGAGCATTTTCTTCAGTGACGTAAACGACTTAGTCTTCAGTCGATAGAAGTACACGCCCGCGGGCGCCCGCGCCCCCGAGTCGTCCATTCCAGTCCATACCGCCTGATACGTGCCCGCCTCAGCGTCCTCGCGCACGAGTGTCCGGATCACTCTCCCCGCCACATCGTAGATCGCGATCTCGACGGACCCCTCCCTGGCCAGCGAGTACTGGATCAGCGTAGACCTGTGGAAAGGATTGGGGCGGTTCTGGTGGAGAATCGCCCGGAAGACTTGATCGCTCGCTGGCTCCACCGCACTGGGACCGGACCCCAGGCGCTGCCAGAACCCGGCATAGAGAGTCCGGGCACCTCCTGCGCCGATACCGACGGGCGTCGACTGTCCGAGGGTGCCTTCGCTGACGAATCCGGCACTCGATCCGGATGCGCCGGCAGCACCGATAACGGAATCGTGAAGGAGATGCGTCGGGGCGCGGGCTCGATCCTCACCCCCCTCCGCCGCGGCTTGCAGGGGGAAGAGGCTCAACGGAATCGCCGCGCAGCAGATTGCAAAGCAGGCCAATCGGAACTTGGACATGCGGTTCACCTCCCCTACCAGATCGGGTGGCACGGTGATCGTCCGTCCGCCCTCGGCCCCAGATGCGATTTCCCGGGTCCGGACACAGCGTCCCGTCGCATCGTGGATCGTCAGCTCCATGTGTGCCCCCGCGCTTCCCACTGGAAGCTCACGAGCAGTTCGACGATATCACCCGCCGCTCGAACCCCGCATGGGGTTGCGAGGAGTCACACGAACGAAACCTCAGAGAACCTCAGAGAACCTTAGAAGTGGCTATCCGCAGCGAACCCGTTCCATGATCGCTGCAGTACTCGGGGTTCTGTCAAAGATAACACTGGAATGGCCGAAAGCCGCACACGGCGCCATCAACTGCCTTTCATGCATACAATTAGCACCGACATCATGACTTGACGGACAGCCCCGAATTCGCGACACTTGGCCCCCGGGAAGTGCTTGAGAATGAATGGCACTGAAGCCCAGTGCCCACGTATTGCCCGTCGCGGGGGCTCGCCAGTCCCGCTCTCGCAGGGGGCGATTGCGATAGACCTCAAATGGTTGCACGTGCCTGGGAGCATCAATCATGAAACGTCTTCCGGCTCGCTCGCTCCATGATCTGGCCCGCACTTGCGCAGTCATCTTGGCGATCTCGGCCCTGTTGGTGATCTCGGCCCTGCAAGTCTCAAATGCCGAGAACGGGACCGACCCAAGGCTTGCTCTCGAAGCACAGGTGGACAGCCTACGCAACGCGGGCGCATACACTGAGGCAGCAGGGGCGGCACGGGTCCTGTTGCGGCTCACCCGAGAGGACGAGACGTCCAAACCATACCGAATCGTCGATGCGAGATTGCGGGCGGAAGGACTGGAACAACGGGCGGGGTTTTCCGCGGAAGCGAGGCGTGCGCTGGCGCCGGCGGATAGCTTGACGGCCGTGGTGGAGGAATCCTACGCCCGCGGACGCTACGCAGAGGCCATTGAGGCACAGCAGCGACAGCTGGCAGTGTATCGCCAGTTCCTCGGCGAGGAGCGGCCGGAAATCGCCGAGTCTCTCCTGAACCTCGGCTTCCTCACTGCACGAGGGGGCGACCATGTAGCGGCGGAACCTCTCTATCGTGAGGCGCTGGAGATGCGCCGCAGGCTCCTGGGCGACGAACACCCGGACATCGCGCTCAACCTCAACGTCCTGGCCGATGTCTCTAGGACCCGCGGGGATTACCCCAGAGCTGATTCGCTCTACCGCGAGGCGCTCGCCATGGCTCGCCGCCTCTTGGGAGAGACGCATAGCGACCTCGCGATGATCCTCAACAACTTCGCGGCCCTTCTCGAGAAACGTGGGGAATACGCGGAGTCGGAGTCGATGTACCGCCGGGCGCTCTCAATCTATCGAGAGGTCCTGGGCGAAGAGCATCGTTTCGTCGCCACCGTCCTTGATAATCTCGGACTGGTCTTGCTGGCCCGAGGGGACCACGCCGCTGGCGAACCGTTGATGCGCAGGGCGCTGGCGATGCGACGCAGGCATTACGGGGAGGAGCATCCCAGCGTCGCGACCAGTCTGGGCAATCTGGCCATGCTCCTCAAGGAGCGCGGAGATCTTGCCACGGCCGAGCCCCTGTACCGCGAGGCGCTGGCGATGGACCGCAAGCTCCGGGGGGAAGAGAGCGCCGCTGTCGCCACGGACCTCAACAACCTTGGGGCGCTTCTTCGGGTTCGTGGAGAGTTGGCGCAGGCGGAGAGTCTCCTCCGCGAAGCTGTGACTCTGCGCCGGAGCCTACTGGGTAACCACCCCCATGTTGCCAGCAGCCTGAACAACCTCGCTACAGTTCTCGAGGGTCTTGGGGATCATCAGGCAGCGGATTCGTTGTACCGCGAGGCGCTAACGATCAACCGCGGATTCTTCGGCGAGGAGCACCCCCGCGTTGCCCTGGGGTTGGCTAACCGGGGACGGCTGTTGGCGGACCACGGAGACCACGAGGAGGCGGAGACGCTGCTGCTCAGTTCTCTATCTCTGGGGCGCGAGCTTCTAGGCAACCAGCACTACCAAGTCGTTCAGACGCTCCACGACCTCGGTGCGCTGCACATGGCTCGCGGGAACCATGCGGAGGCGGAGACGCTGCTCGAGCAAGCCGCTCAGGCGTTCGAGGCGGCTCGGATCCGGGCCGGCCCCGGCCTTTCCCGGGCCACCTTCGGCGCCTCCCCCTACCCCGCCCTGGCGGCGACGCGTCTCGCTCTGGGCAAGGAAGCAGAGGCTTGGCCGGCTTGTGAACGGAGCCTCGCCAGGGTGCTCTCGGAGATGCTGCACACCGCTGGATCTCGCCCTCTGACCGCCGCGGAGACTGCCTGTGAGGATTCGCTGCGGCGTGGCATTGGGGACGCCGAGCGTCTACTCGCCGTCTATCGCCGGGAGGCGCGTTCCGACTCCACCATCGAGGCCGCCCAACGCGTGAAAGAAACTCGCGACCGGCTGCTCGAGCTGGAGGCGGAGTGGAGCATCTTCCAACACGACCTTGCAGGCCGGTACCCAGTCACCGAGGGGCAGGCCTATCCCCTGGAGTGCATTCAGGCCACGCTCTCGAGAAACGAAGCGATCCTCGGATGGCTGGACGTGGAAGTGGAGAGAGGACGCTGGAAATCCTGGGCCTATGCGATCTGCAACCAGGGGCCTGTTCGCTGGTCTGCTCTGCCGGGCGGTGAGGGTTCTCCCGTCGAACGTGCCCAGCGCCTGCGCGAGAGCCTTTCTTCTCCCGGCGTCGGTGACCTCCAAGCGGGCGCGACAACGCTTCATGAACTATGGTCCGCGCGCATTCAGCCGGTGATCCATCACTTGGAGGATGTCGACGAGCTGATCATCCTGCCCTCGGGCGCAATGCTGGGAATCCCGGTCGAGGCGTTCACCGATAGTTCCGGAGGTTTCCTCGGCGATCGTTTCGGTGTGTCCTACGCGCCTTCCGCCACCATCTACGCTTGGCTGGCCGAGCGCGTGGTCTCCGAGGCCCCGGCGGTAGTCGCCGCACTTCTGGCTGGAGATCCGCCTTATCGCCCGAGTCATGTCGCGCCGGCCGAGGGGCCGGGAACCGAGGCGCTCGCCGGCGAGCTCTTGGCCGCGGGGGCAGCACTCGAACCGGATCTCTATCGCCGAGCGATCACCGGTGATCAGGATGCGCTCAACAAGTTGCCTCGCTTGGCCGGCACCCGAGCCGAGATCGAGGCGCTGGGGGCCCTGCTGCCGGGCAGCACGATTCTCCTGGGGCCCGCCGCCTCCGAGCAGTCACTGACCTCGATGGCGTCGGCGGGCGAGCTAGTGAACTTCCGCGTTCTTCACTTCGCCACGCATGCGATCGCCGACGACGAGACCCCCGCCAACTCGGCGCTCATTCTATCCCAGGTTGACCTACCGGATCCCCTGACCGCAGCGATGTCGGGAGAGCGGCTCTACGATGGGGTCGTATCCGCGAAGGAGATCTTGCGCGAGTGGAGACTGTCGGCGGATCTGGTGACTCTGAGTGCGTGCGAGACCGGACTCGGGAAAGAGATGCCCGGCGAAGGATACGTGGGACTCGCTTCTGCGTTTCTCCAGGTGGGTG
Source organism: Candidatus Eiseniibacteriota bacterium (assembly GCA_023129715.1). Taxonomy (GTDB): domain Bacteria; phylum Eisenbacteria; class RBG-16-71-46; order CAIMUX01; family WJJG01; genus JAGMBO01. Next base: position 32,225 of record JAGMBO010000090.1, read on the forward strand.
CCCGCAGCCTGCTGGTAGGATTGTGGGAGGTCGAGGATCTGGCCACGGCGGCACTGATGCAGCGCTTCTATGAAAACTGGATCGGCCGCGACGGCGGTGAACCAATGGGGAAGGCCGAGGCGCTTGGTGAGGCGAAGCAGTGGCTGCGGACATTGACGTTCGACGAGGTGGAGAGGATCCGCGAGAGCCTCGGAATCCGGGCATCCTCGACTGGGCGCGGTGTCGGCGGCCTGGTTCCGGTCGCGGGCTCCAAGCCGGCCACGGTGCGGCCCTGGGAGCATCCCTCCTTCTGGGCTCCGTTCATCCTCATTGGGGATCGCGATTGACTCTTCGCGCGCCACTCTGCCGCCTGTACAACAAGTTGAGCTCTCTTCCCAAGAGTCTTTCCCAATCCAGAGATGAGCCGGAAGACCCCAAGTTGACATCTCTCCTCAGCTCTGGGATACTAGATGTAAGAATGTGGTGTCCGAGGGCGGGGCAGCGGTGGCCTCTGGCGTGTGCAGATGCTCTCCATTCTGCCATCGCGCCGGTGCCCCCTGATGGCCCGTGGACGAAGAGCAGGGACGGGCAACCTTTATGGCGGCAGACGACGATCCGGCCCGGCAATCATCCTTGGAATCAACCGCCGACCTTCTGGTGCAAATGCGTGGGGGCGACGAGAAAGCCACCGGGCGCCTTTTCCATATCTTCGCCCCTATTCTCCGTCAATGGGCTCGCGGCCGTCTGCCGCAGTACGCCCGCGGCCTTGCCGACACCGAAGACCTTGTGCAGATTACGCTCATCCGGGTGTTTGATCGGATAGAGGGCATCGAGCTGCACGGGCCGGGGTCCTTCCTGGCCTACTTGCGCCGAAGCCTCCTGAACAACCTGCGCAACGAGATTCGCCGCTCGATGCGCCGGCCAGCCGGAAGCCCGGCCAAGGGGGAGCTTCCCGACGACACGGCGTCACCACTGGAGCAGGCCGTTGGCAAGCGTGCACTCGCTGCCTACGAGGAGGCGTTGGAGCGCCTGGAGGAAGAACAGCGCGCCGCCGTCATCTTGCGGATCGAGTTTGGATTCAAGCACCGGGAGATCGCGGAGATGCTCGAGAAGCCCTCGGCGAATGCCGCGCGGATGCTCGTTTCTAGATCCTTGATGCGGCTCTCGGATCTGATCGATGAAGAGGCACTCCGGGATGGGTCAGAAGGACGATAACGCTCTGAAGCATCTCGCCGAGGCGGTCACCGACGAGACCGCGATCGACTGGGATGCAGAGCGCAATGCTCATCCCGAGCATGGGTCCCGTCTGGAGAGGTTGCGCCTGGTCGAGCGGATCGCCACCTTTCACAGGATTCCGTGGAAAACCCCGTCGGTGGATCGAGACGCCTCCTCGACACAACCTCCCTTTCCCTGGTGCCATCTCAAGGTCACTGAGGAAATCGGCACCGGGAGCTACGGCACCGTCTATCGGGCTGAGGATCCGCGTCTGCAAAGGGCCGTCGCGCTCAAACTCCTCCATCCGGATCTCTCCTCGCAGACACTGGCGCCCCAGCGATTCCTGGAGGAGGCGCGTCGCATGGCTCGCGTCCGCCACCCGAATGTCCTGGTCATCCATGGCGCCGGCGAGGACCGAGGCCGTGTAGGGTTCTGGATGGAGCTCATCGACGGCAGCACACTGGAGCAGCGTCTCGAGAAAGAGGGCTCCTTCGGAGTCGGCGAGGCAAGTCTGATCGGCATCGAGGTTTGCCGTGCCCTGGCGGCGGTCCATGGGGCCGGCATCGTGCACGGGGATGTCAAGGCTTCCAACGTCATGCGCGACGCGGGAGGAAGGATCCTCCTCGCCGACTTCGGCGCGGGGAGTGAAGTGACCAAGGCTGTGGACGCCCCGTCGAATCTCGTTGGAACCCCGTTGTTCCTCGCCCCCGAGTTGCTGGAGGGCGCCGCCCCGAGTCCTCAAGCGGACATCTACGCTTTGGGGGTCCTCCTTCATCGACTCGTATCGGGAACGTTCCCGCTGAGCGGCGGCACCATCGACGAGCTTAGGGAACAACACCGCCGGGGAGAACGGCAGCGGCTCTCCGACCTCAGACCTGACCTGCCCGCTGCATGGGTGGCGATCATCGAGCGCTGCCTCGCCGGCGATCCGGCGGCTCGATTCAAGACCGTTGGGGAACTCGAAGACGCCCTGGGCCTCTCGATTCGTGAGGTTGCGGATGCGACGTCAACGTCACCGAGAGCGCCGGGCGGACCGGCGCGAGGATCGCGCACCTGGATGTTCGCGCTGGTCGCCATGCTCGCGGTCGGCGCCAGTCTCATCTGGTTCGAGACTCACCGGCGAGCCCGTGACGCAGGTCGCACCGCGGCGCCCGGCGAACATCGGCTTGCGGATGCAGGGGTCGGCATGCGGAGCACGGAGGACCACAACGTCAGCTTTGAGATCGACGCGCGCCTCTACCGGGCGGTGGGCGGAACCAAGGAACTCCTGCCCTACGGGTCGAGCGTCGGTCCCGGCGACGCGCTCTTCATGGAATTGGAGGGATCGGAAGATCTCTATGTCTATGTCCTCAACGAAGATCTCGAGGGTAATGTCTTTCTCCTCTTCCCGCTCGCCGATCTGGACGTCGAGAATCCACTGCCCAGCGGATCGACCCACCGCCTCCCCGGAACGTGCGCCGGCGTGGGTCAGGACTGGCAGGTCACCAGCCGCTCTGGTCATGAGTCCTTCCTGATCGTCGCCTCCCGAGAGCGCCTGGATGAACTGGAGGGAGCGATCGCCTCGCTGACACCGGCCGTCGCCGGCCGTCCTCTTTCCCGCGGCGCGGAGGAGACGCAGACAGCCGCCCTCTATCGCGGTGTCGGGGGCTTGGTCTCAGCGTCGCCGGATATGGCTGAGGAGGGAACGTCGCGGCTCTCGGGGGTGGAGCAAGGACTCCTTCGCAATGCCGAAGACCCGCGCGATC
>JAGMBO010000091.1 GCA_023129715.1 Candidatus Eiseniibacteriota bacterium
CGGTGGATGAGTTCCGGCAGGGGATGGAGGAAGGGCTTGCGGAGCCGGAGACCAAGACGTCGGACCGGGTGCCGACCGGCGATCAGCCAGGCAAATGCCCCGACTGCGGCCAGATCAATCCCGAGGAGATGCGCTACTGCCAGGCATGTGGCGCTGGTCTCTTCGTTACCTGCCCCAAGTGTGGTCAGGAGAGCAGGGCGGGACTCGAGCACTGCGGGCACTGCGGTATCAAGATCGAAGAGGAGCGTACGTATCGGGAGCATCTGGAGCGTGCCGAACGGTTCCTGAAGGAGGCGAAGTACAGTCGCGCGGAGAAGGAAGCGCATCTGGCATTGAAGCTCCGCCCCGACGAGGAGGAAGCAAGTCGTCTCAGGCGCGAGGCCCAAGAGCGACAGCGAGAGCTCGAGAGTCTGCGCGAGGAGGTGAAGAGGGCAATCGAGGGAGGTGACTTCGACGGGGCCGAGGAGAAGATCCGCGCGGCGTTAGAGCTGGCACCCCAGGATGAGGATCTTCTCGAACGCCTCCGCACCCTTCCCCGACGCCGGACGGAGTGGAAGGTCGCCCAGGGTGGCAAGCAACTCGAAGAGCATCTCGCGGAGAAGCGTTGGGCAGATGTGCCTACCCAGGCGGAAGAGATCATCAAGCTGGCCGGGGATGAGGACTGGGAAGAGGGATCGCCAGTTCAAACCACCCGTGCCCGCGCCGAGCAGCTCAGGGGTGAAGCCACCGATCGGCTGGCGCGTCTGAAGCAGACCCTCTCCGATGTAGAAGCCGAGACTAGCAAGGGACGCTTCGGCGAGGCTGGCAAGTTGCTCTTGCAGGCCCGAAGTGAGCATCCCCACGAGGAATCCATCTCGACGATCCAGGCCGACATCGATCGACGCGTCCGGGAAGTCGAGGGACTAAAGGAAGAGCTGGATCGGGCCTGGCAGAAACACCAGTACAAGGACACCGCCAGTCTTGCCGGAAAGCTGCTGGAATACCTACCCGAGGATGAGGAGCTGCCCCGACTTCGCGAGGAGGCCGAGTCAAGGCATGAGCGATTCCGTGAGAGGCTGAACGAGGCCCGACGACTCCGCCGCGAACACCGCTACACCGAAGCGCTGAATCTGCTGGATGAGCTCGTGGCTGAATGTCCTGAGGAGCCACGGGCAGTACAGCTCCGGGGCGAGGCAAGCAACGAGCAGCAGAGGATCGAGCGCGCCCTGGAGCAAGCAGAACAGGCCCTGGGCCAGGGAACTCTCGCGAGGGCAGAAGCTCACATCAAGGAGGTGCTCGAGATCTGGCCCGAAGAGCCCCGGGCGCGGAAGCTGCAGGACAGACTCCACTCGGCACAACGTGCGGTATCCAGGCGGCGTGCGATCCGGGCAGGAATAGTCGTCGCGGCCCTGGCGATAGCGGTCGTGATCGTCGCTGGCGGCCTCACGATCAGGGACAACCGTAGACATCTGTCACTCTCCGAGCAGGCTCTGGCAGTCGGCGACTGGGAGACCGCCCATCGGGAGCTTAGTGAAGCCCGTGGGCTGGGTGTCTCCGAAGAAGCCTGGCAATCCCGTGCACAGGCGATTGGCGGGTTCGTGCTCGCGCGAGGGGATAGCCTCCTGAAGGCCGGAGAGTGGGGCGCGGCCCGCAGGCAGTACTCGCAGGCAGAGCGGCTCGGCGGGGCTGTGGCAGCAGAGGCGCAGAAGCGCGCCGTCACCGCTCTAGTAGGCTGGATCCCCGAGAGTATTGCAGGGGGAACAGAGGTGTCGCTGCAGGCAGCAGAGCAGGCGCTGGTCGAACTCGCGGAGTTGGATCCCGGGAATGACAAGCAGGCAGGGCTGCGCGACCAGCTTGCAACAGCCCGCGACGAACTGGAGAGAAAGAGGGAACGGGAGAGACAGGAAGAAAGGCAAAGACAGGAAGAAAGGCAAAGACAGCAGCGGATCACGTCCTTGCTCTCAGAGATCGAGACAGCCATCGGACGGGGCACGGAGGCATCTCTGGAGCGCGCCCAAAGCGATCTCCCAGATCTGAAGGCCCTGGCTCCGAATCATTCCCGGATCGAGAGTCTGGAAGAGGGCATCCGCACAGCTCTCTGGCGCCTTCACCCGGTTGGAACCCGTGCTGGTCAGGCTGTGACCTTTGAGATCTCTCCCGGGGTCGAAGTGGATTTTGTCTGGATCCCAGCAGGGCGTTTCCAGATGGGGTCGCCGGGAAGCGAGCCGGGACGAGGGAGCAACGAGGGCCCGGTTCACGAAGTCGAGATCACGCAGGGGTTCTGGTTGGGGAAGTACGAAGTGACCCAGGCTCAATGGCAGGCGGTGACGGGCAACAATCCCTCCGACTTCAAGGGAGATACCGGCCGACCTGTAGAGATGATTTCCTGGGAAGACTGCCAGGAGTTCGTCGGAAAGCTGAACAAGACAACGGGGAGAGAGGCTTATCGCCTGCCCACAGAGGCGGAGTGGGAGTATGCATGCCGCGCCGGGACAACGACGCCGTTCCACACGGGGCGTTGCCTATCGACCGACGAAGCCAACTACGATGGCAATCATCCTCAGGAAGGCTGTTCCAAGGGTGAGTACCGGAAGACGACGATACGAGTAGGCTCCCTGGCTACGAACGCCTGGGGTCTGTATGACATGCACGGGAACGTCTATGAGTGGTGTCATGACTGGTATGACAGCGACTACTACGGCTCCTCGCCCCGGGAGGACCCGCAGGGACCGGGGACGGGCTCGCTCCGCGTGCTGCGCGGCGGGTGCTGGTTCCTCAGCGCCCGCAGCTGCCGGTCTGCGGATCGCAGCTTCAGCAGGCCCGGCTACCGCAGCCGCCGCAGCGGCCTGCGCTTGACGAGGACGGCTCAATGACCCTTTGCACTCTTACCATCTTACGATCTGCTCTTGCGGACCGAGAGGTCCGGGTGGGCCTGCTCGGGAGGCAGGCGCAGCGCCGATCCGAGCAGGCCAATGAGAAGAGTAGAGACGTCACTCAGGACAAGGGATTGCCCATCGCGATCGGCACAGGACAGGCACACTGTTCAAGTGTGTCCCCCATCGAAACGTCCCGACCACATCCCTCCGGACGATCGAAGCGGCTGGTCGTCAGCCACGACTATGGGCCCATGCGACATCGAGGGGCTGTACTCCCGCTCTCGGGGTTTCGGCAAGAGGGGGAGGCGGGGGCGTTGCAGGGCGTTCCTGATAGGCCTTCAGACCATGGTCCCCGGAGTGCTTGAGTGAGCGCTGCAAGACCCTGGGGATTCTTCTCGTTATGACTGTCGGAGGCTAAGAGATGGCACACCAGGCCGGGCAGGTCTTCGGAGACTACCGGATCCTCGATCCCATCGGCTCTGGCGGCATGGGCGAGGTCTACCTGGCAGAGCACGCCCACCTGCGCAAGCACTATGCACTCAAAGTGTTGCCGGCCACCCGATCCCTGGAACCCGCCCTCGTCGATCGCTTCCACGCCGAGGCGCGGGTGATGGCGGATCTCTCCCATCCCCACATCGTTCCGGTTCACAACATGGGTGTCGCCTCTGGGGTCTACTACCTGGTGATGGACTATGTCACCGGCCCGGACGGTGTGCCCCTGACCTTGGAAGATCTCCGTCGCCGAGAACCCAAGGAACGCCTCGATGAGAGTCGCGTACGCCTGTGGGCTCTGCAGGTCTGCTCGGCTCTGGCCTACGCCCACAAGCGCGGGGTGATCCATCAAGATCTCAAGCCTGCGAATGTGCTGATCGACGCCGACGGGAACGCCAGGCTGACCGATTTCGGCCTTGCCAAGCTCGTCCGCGAGAACCTCGGGGCCTCTCCCGCGGCTGGTGCGAGGGGAGCTGGAGGCGGCGTAAGCGGGGACACGGATCCCGGCGCAACCATGGGGCCGGGGGCGGGGGATCGCTCGGTTGTATCCCCTGGATCTGGAAAGGGCGCGGGGGACACGCTCTATGGCGGCGAGCGCGACGAACCCTCCTCGCCCTCGAGCCCTCTAGGAACCTACGACTACATGTCCCCCGAACAACGCGGCGAGTTCGGTGGCGTAGTTGATCAGCGCAGCGATATCTACTCCTTCGGAGTCATGATCTACCAGCTCCTGACCGGGCGTCGTCCCGTGGGACTCGCCAAGCCGGCTTCGCAGCTGGTTCCAGGACTGTCTGTCCAGTGGGACCGGATCCTGGCGAAGTGCATGGCGCAGAATCCGGAAGATCGATATCGCTCTGTCGAGGAGATCCTGATTGCGCTGCGCTCGCTGCGCGGACGATCCCGGCGATCTCTCGCCTTCGCTGTGGTGGGCGCTGTGGTCCTGGTAGGCGTTGGGGGGATCGCGCTGAAGGAATGCGTGCTGCAGCACGATACTGGGAGGGGATCCGTAACTGAAGCCCTCGGCCCGGAAAGGCAATCAGAGCAGCCGGCACAGGCGAATGACCCGCATGGCGAATCGGCCCATGGCAGGAAGCAGCTGCCTCCGGGAGGAGATCCTTTAGTAGCCCGCGACGCTGCAGAGCAGCGATCCAGCGACGAGGCGCCTGTCGGCCCCGGGAACGTAGAATCCACCTCCCCTGAGCCCATGCCGCCGGTGACGAGCCTGCCCGAGGCGGCGCGGCGACTCGCTATACTGAAGCCGCAAGGGCCTCCCCCTTGGGCGCCCGATGCTCCGCCGCCCGAGCACTACTTGACCGAGGCTCAAGGTGCCGGCCGTCCCGAGGAGATTGCCCGCGCCCTGGCGCATTTTCAGAGCGAGGTGGGGCTCGCGCCCACCGGGACCCTCAATCCCGAGACGCGGTTAGCCCTTGAGCGCTCCTACAGAGAACCCGAGGCTCAACCGGCCGGCAGCCGCTCAACGCCACCGGCTTCTCGCGAGTCGTCTCCTGTGAACCAATCCCCATCCCTTGGACGCTTCGCACACCTCGATCGCTTGCAGGAGAAAGGCGGCGGTTCCCATGTCGTATGCCTTTCAATCGACGGCAATTTCCCCGCGACCTACATATGGCCTGCTACAGAGAGTCTGGTCAGGATCTACTCGGATTCGGGTTTCGAGGTCGAGACTGGACTCTTCCGCGAGGCCTTCCACAGGGAGGGTTTCTTCGAACGAGCGCAGGGCGGGAATCCCGCAGATCTGCGATCCCTCGACCTGCTGGATCGTGCGGAACGCTACGTTTTCCTCAATGTCACACTTGGCGATCCGCGTCCCAGTGGCGTCGGGGAATTCCGAACCGTCGACGGTACAGCGCAGGTGACGGTCTTCGATCGCCACGGCCACCTTCTTGCCGTACGGAGTTTCGAGGTTCCGGGCGCGGGAGCCGATGACAATGCCGCCCGGTTGGCTGCGGCCCGGCGTCTGGGCGAGCTTGTCACGGCCAATGCGCGTGACTTCCATTGATGACTTGAAGGAGGGAGAGATGAGAGATCGGGTGTTCGCTAGAGCCAAGCTGTTCCTCGTTGCTGTGATGCTCCCAGCTAGGTATCTCTGCAGTGTCGTCGCAATCCTCCTCGCAATCTCTGTGTCTGGCTGTGGCCCACAGCCTCATGCGGGAGGTCTTGATTCACTGGCGGCGCAGGAAGAGGGCGGGGAGGCGTCGGCCGAAGCCGCGAGTGCCCAGACGACAACCGCCGAATCTGCCCTCGAGCCGGCGATGGAGTCGCTTGCCGAGCAGATCGCCGGACATTTCAGAACGGGCGAGCAGGTCAAGGTAGCGGTGCTGGACTTCATCGACCTGGAAGGCAACATTACTCCACTCGGTATGTTCATTTCCGAGGAGTTGATCACCCGCCTCTTTCAATCCGGGCGATTCAATGTGATCGAGCGCCGCCTTCTCTCCCGAGTTCTGGAAGAACAGAAGCTCACGGCCAGCGGTCTCTTCGAGGCCGAAGCCGTTCAGCGCCTGGGGAAGCTGCTCGGATTGCGTGCGATTGTTGCCGGGACCTGCACGGAGCTGGTCAGTTCTGTTAAGGTCAATGCCAGAATCATTGATGCCACGACCGGGGAAGTCTCGGCCGCGGCGAGTGCGACGATTCCGAAGACGGATGATGTGCGGTTGTTGATTGAACAAGGAGTGGGTGGCGCGAGCGAGAGGGGCGGTACAAGTGATGCCGACAGGGCTATCAGTTCCCTGTCGGATGCGGAGTCACATGATGCTGCAGGAGACCTGGACACCCCTGCCATTCAATCGGTCTTTGACGGGAAGGCGATGGAGGGATGGGCGGCGCACCGGGTGAAGTTCAGGAACCCCGGCGCAGGCGGAAGCGGAGGAGGACCTGACAATGGCTGCCTGATCAAGCATTGGGATAGCGTTCACGGGGTCGGCTATTTCGTCGCACCGCAGCGATTCCACGGCAACTGGCTGAGGTACTCTCGCTTGGAGGTCGATCTCTGGAGTTCCGGAGGTGACTACTTCGACTCCGGTCGCAAGGGCATGCAGGGCGATATCCTCGTCTGTTCCGGCTCGGCTTCTGCCTGGCGGCTGTTGCCATCGCGGCCACCAGGCCAATGGAAGACATTCGCCGTACCTCTTGAAGATGACGGACTGTGGACGCTGGGTGGGGGAGCAGCGTCCCTTGCAGATGTCTTGGTAAATGTCACTGACTTTCGAGTACGTGCCAGGTACGGAAACAGTAGGAACCAATGCGGCATGGACAACGTGCGACTCTTCCCACGGTAGGACCCGCTGGGGAAGGACTGGAGCAGCACGAAAGGATTACAGTACGATGATGAGGCGGAGGGCCGGTGCATCTGGCCCGAAACGTGATTCCGGGTGGTGATCTGACTCATGCGCTGTCCGAAGTGTAATATCGAGATCCCTGCAGGTGTGAAGTTCTGCAGCGAGTGCGGCACCCGGATCTCCCAGATCTCGGGACAGACGAGCGGGCCATGGCCAGGCACGCGGCCGTCGGGCAGGAGTTCCTCAGACCTGCGCTCCTCGGTCCGGATCCCGCCACCCTCCGGCGGATCCACGGTTTTCGTACCCCCTACCCCGAGTTCTCCATTTCCCCCGGGCAAGCTCCTCGCTGGCCGCTGGCAACTCGAGGGAGAGCGGGGCCGGGGAGGCATGGGGGTCGTCTACCGCGCCCGGGACGCGAAGCTCCGTACCCGCACGGTTGCCGTTAAGATATTGAGTGAGCAGCTCGAAGGCAGCCGGGAAGGGATCGAGCGGTTCATCCGGGAAGCCGAGACCGTCGCGGGCTTGAACCACCAGTCCATTGTCCAGGTTCTGGATGTAGGAGAAGGCGAAGGCCGTCACTTCATCGTGATGGAGTGGATCGAGGGCGAAGATCTCGGCGAGATCCTCGAGTCTGGCGGGGCTTGGGACCTCAGCCGGGCGATACCAGTTCTGCGTGAGGTATTCCAGGCAGTCGGCTACGCCCACCGTCACAGCGTCGTTCATCGAGACCTCAAGCCGTCCAACATCCTGATCACCCGCGATGGCCATGCCAAGATCGTCGACTTCGGCCTGGCTAGGATGGCCACTGAATCCGACCTCTCGAAGTCGGGCTATGGCCTCGGGACCCTGGCCTACATGTCGCCCGAGCAGAGACGCGACGCCAAACGGGCGGACCATCGAAGTGATATCTACGCTCTAGGCAAGACCGTCTATCACATCCTGACGGGCCAGGTTCCCGATCCGGTCGACCCTGAGGCATTACCCCTAGGGGTCCGTCCGGCGATCATGAGAGCCCTCAAACCGCAACCATCGGATCGTTGGTTCTCGGTTGAGGAATTCTGGCAGGCGATCGAGGAGGGACGCGCCCCAGAGGAGCCCTCTCCCGGCCATTGCCCTGAGTGTGGCCACGTCAATCCAGAAGAGGGGCGTTTCTGCAGGGAATGCGGCGCGGGGCTCTTTGCCAATTGTCCGGCCTGCGGGCATGAGGATCGGATTGGCACCCGCTTCTGTCAGGGCTGCGGAGTCAATATCCAGGATGAGAAGGAGTACCGCGACCATCTGGCCCAAGCCGAGAAGTACCTGGAGGAGTACAAGTATTCCCGGGCGCGGAAGGAAGCCCAGCGGGCAATGGAGATCCGGCCCCAAGCCGAGCGGGCAAGAGAGATTCTGGAGGAGGCGCGGGAGAAGGCGGAGCGCCTAGGGGAGCTCGGGCGCCGATACCAAGAAGGTCTTGAGCACGGCCGCTTCGATGAGGCCGAGCGGTCGCTCCGGGCCGCGCTCGAGTTGGCCCCCCAAGACGAAGGCCTGCTCAGTGGATTCCAGGGGCTCCCCCGGGCGCGCACGGAGTGGGAGGTTGCCCACCTGCAGGCGGAGCTGGACAAGCAGCGAAAGGCCAAGGAGTGGCCGGGCGTGCTCGGCGCCGTTGACCAGATCGAGGCGTCTGTTGAGGCGAGCGGGATCGAATGGGCCGAGGGTTCAAACGTAGCTCGGATTCTGAAGCAAGCCAGGGAGCTGCGAGGCCGGGTCGAGAAGTGCGTGCGACAGGTTGAGTCCTGGCTCTCCCAGGCTCATGAGCTGATGACCCGTGGTCGACACGAGGAAGCTGGCGAGCTCTTGCAGAGGGCGGAAGTTGAGTATCCCGCCAGTCAATTGCTCAAGAAGCTGCGCGCACGACTCGAACATCGCATGAATGATGTCGCAGGCCTCCAGGAATCGGTCGAGGAGGCCTGGCGAGACGAACGCAATCAGGACGTCATCGATATCTACCGGAAGCTCCTGAAGCTGCTGCCCGGGGACGAAGGCATCAAGCAGCGGCGCCGTGACGCCGAAGTCATCCTCCGCGCTGAGCGTCACCTACACGCCAAGAGACGGTTCCGCCGCATCCTACTTGCGTTGGCCATCCTTGCTGTCATCGCTGGAGGCGTGTCCATCGTCACCTTCATCCAGGCCAATCGGCGGCACTTCGAGGTGGCCAAAGAGCAACTGGCCCGAGGGACTTTCGTTGTTGCAGCAAGCCAGCTCCTCCAGAGCCGTGGTTTGGGTGTTCCCTCGGCGGCGTGGAGGGACGTCGCGACCGCCACTGCGGAGTCCCTGGTCGTGACGGGTGATGATCTCCTTGATCAGGGCGAGTTCGGCAGGGCAGCGGATCACTACAAGGCCGCGAACAGCCTGCAGATCAGTGTCACCGCTGAGGAGCGCTTGATCCAGCTCGATTCCAGGGTGGATGAAGAGCTGCAGCGACTCGAAGCAGAGGGTAGACGAGCACTTGCCAACGGAGATCTCCAGGCAGCCAGCAGTGCGTTCCGTGCCATGATTCGTGTGCGACCGGCTGCTCAAACCCGAGTGAATGCGCTGCGCGCCGAGGTGGAGGCAGTGAGAGTGTCGATGGACGAACTGTCCGCGACGGACGAGCAGGTGATCCCGCCGGAGCTGTCAGTTGAGACCAGAGGTGGTCTCAACTGTCTGATCTCTCGCGTCACGGCGTCATCGCATCTTGCACCCCAGACCTATCAAGGCCAGCGACGAACGTATGAACCACGGAATCTCATCGACGGATCTCTACAGACGGCTTGGGTGGAAGGGATCCAGGGAAACGGCGTTGGCGAGTGGGTGCGTCTAGAGTTCAGGGCCGAGGTGGGTATCGAGTCGTTGGTGATCACCAATGGCTATGCCGTTGATCAGGCCAGGTTCCTGACCAACGGGCGGGTGAGCAAGGCTCGCATCACCATGTCTGATGGCAGTTCCACCGATGTCGACCTGGCAGACGTGCGGGAGCCACGAACCATCCCCATTGCCTCGAGCGTGGAGACCAAATCGATCACGCTTACGATTCTGGCGGTGTATCCCGGAACCAAGTACGAGGATACCGCCATCTCAGAGATCGAAGTGCGGGGGATTCAGGTCATTGACGTACCGCCTGACGAACTCGAGCCGGTGACGGCGGGGGATTCCTACCATTGTGGCTACGAGTTGGGTTTCGAGGGATGGTCAGTTGGCTCGACAGGCAGGACGCCATGTCAGTTGTCGAGCTTCGCGCACACTGGGAGCAAGTCACTGAAAATCGGTCCCTCGACTTGTCCTGGGAGTTGCTTCGACAAGTATGCGGTGGATATCTCGAAGGACTTCCCAGCTGGCCGCGTCGTCAGGGAGATCTCATGCTGGATCTACGAAGAGGGCAACTGGGGTGGTTCAGGGTACTTGAAGATCAACGGAACTCAGATCAAGGGGGTCAATCTCAGTGCCCGGGACAATAAGGAACGTCGCCAGCCCGGCTGGGTCGAGAAGAAGTGGATAGTCAACTCCCGTGTTGTAAGGCTGGAGTTCCACTTTGGCGATATCACCAAGAGGGATCCCATGTATCTGGATGATGTGAGGATCGACTACGGGGCAAGCCGGTAGTCGAGGTGGAAGATCAACTTGGCACTGGAGGAGACTCGGCATGGGTGCAGTCTGGTCGAAGATCGGATTGTGGTGAGGTCAACGCCCAAGAGCCACCCTGGCGTGATTGCGATGCCTGGGCAAGAAGCGTGAGCGCTTTTCCGGATGGGTAGCCTCGAGAGTGAGGATCGATCTTCGAGCGCATAGTCGATCGGAGTTACTAGTAGAAACTGGGGCGGGGTGATGCGCTGTCCGAAATGCGATACCGAGATTCCCGAGGGCACCAAGTTCTGCAGCGAGTGCGGCGCCCGCATCTCCGAGATCTCGGGAC
>JAGMBO010000092.1 GCA_023129715.1 Candidatus Eiseniibacteriota bacterium
TGGAGCATGGAAGAGACACTGCCCCTTCCGGCCCCAGGCCCCTACGGATCAAGATTCTTCGTGCCACAACCTACAGGATTCATGACGCATGCTGGCCATGCGTTCCGAGAACTCCGTCGGGGCGATCCCGCGGCAGCCAAGACAGACAGAGCCATCGGCTATTACGCCATCCGATTCGGCACCCCGAGGCAGACGAGGCCGTTGAACGGAACCGGGACGAGCACCTGGCATGACTTGATCGACGTGACCCCAGCGAGCGCACCGGGCACCGCTCATGCCCTTCCGTCATCGCGCCATGAAATCACCTGTAAGGTTGGCGCCGCATGCCAAACGACTCTCCTGGAGGATGAATCGATGGTTCGGAGGCGTTGCCCTAGGTCCCAGCTCTCGCATCGCCGCCCAGGTCTTTCAGGAGGTGCCCGCCATGAAGAAGATCACATCCACCCCCAGGCCCATCATCGGCCTGCTCATTGCCACGGCACTCTGCTTGCTTTACGCAAGCGCCATACCGGCGGCGGCAGCCGACCGCGGCGAGGTGCAAGTCAGCTATGATCCCACCTGGTCAAAGACCTCTGGCTACGCCGATTATCGCGCCGCTGCAGGCGCCCCTGCGCCCCTCGAGATGCAGCTCATCGCCCACACCCGCGGAAAGGGCACCGGCAATGTGCTGCTGATCATCGAGTCTTCCCTGGTCGGATCCGTATCGCTCGACTCCTACTGGCTCGACTTGCAGGCCGCAGGCTACAGTGTCTCGATGTACACCTGCTACGGAGGCACACCGGCGAACCTGCGCAGCTACTTGCAGACCGAGTACCAGAGCAATGGCCTTGCCGGCGTCATCCTGATCGGGGATCTGCCCGTGCCCTGGTTCGAGATCGACTACGACTTCGATGGACCTGACCCCGATGAGCTCGACAACGAGTACGTCGATTTCCCCTGCGACCTCTTCTACATGGATCTGGACGGGACCTGGGAGGACAACAACGCTACCCCTCCGTTCCAGGTCGGTGTCTACGACACGCATACCGACGGCAGCGGGGATCGCGAGCCCGAGATCTGGGTGGGACGCCTTACCAGCTCTCCCATGACTTTCGGCAGCGCTACCGAAGCCGACCTGCTGAACGAGTACTTCGCCAAGAACCGCCTTTTCCGCACCGGAGGCCTCTACGCCCCCGAGCGGGCCCTCGTCTACGTCGACGACGATTGGTACGACACCGCCGACCACATCGACAGCTGTGCGGCCCTGGCCTATGGCGACCGAACGATGATCAAAGAGAAGACCACGACCTGCAGTGATGACTATCGTGATGCCCGCTTCAGCGCCGGGTATGAGTGGATGCATGTCATGCTCCATTCCTCCTCGAGCGAGCACTATTTCAAGATCAACGACGCGTGGGAGATGGATGGCGCGAGTTTGGCCACTGTAGACAACCACGATGTCTGGGTTGCCGATCCCTTCGCGATCTTCTACAACCTATATGCGTGCTCGAATTGCCGCTATACCGAGACCGACTACATGGGTGGTTGGTACATCTTCGGCGAAGAGCATGGACTGCTATCCCTCGGAACGACCAAGATCGGCGGCATGTGGGACAACCCGTCCTTCTATACCTCCCTGGCTGCGGGGCACTGCCTGGGGCAGGCCTTCACTGACTGGCTCAGCGCCCAAGCCCCCTTCGATGCCGACGATGTCCGCTGGTACTATGGGATGACGCTGCTCGGGGATGCCACCCTGACCCTGCGGCCACAGCTGTTGACGCAGGTTCCCGCTCAGCATGCCCTTGGCACCGCCCATCATCCGTCTCTGACCATCGCGCTCGACCGCGACATGCGTGCGGCGAGTTTCAACAGCACAAGCTTCCCAGTCCACGGATCGCAGTCCGGCCGCCACATGGGGAGTTACAGCTACGATCCCGCAACCCGCACGTGCGCTTTCCAGTCAACTGATGAATTCATCGACGGCGAGATCGTGACCGCGGAGTTCTCGCGGCGCGTCGTCTCATCCGACAACATCCCGTCCCGGGGACGGACGTGGAGCTTCACCGTCGGGGTGGGCAATCCGACGGCGGGCGATTTCATTGAAGGCGACGGCTTCAGCTTCGCCAGCTCCGAGCACATCCATACCAGCGATTTCAACGGGGATGGCTACCCCGATGTGGCGACAACGAGCTATATCAGCGGCACCGACGGTCTCTACATCGGGCTCAATGCCGGTGATGGGACGTTTCTCACTCCCCAGACCTGCACCTCCGGCGCGCCCGACCCACGCTGGATCGCCAGTGGGGACTTCAATGGTGATGGAGACATCGACCTGGCGGTCACGAACAGTACGAGCACGGGGTATGGAACGGAGGTCAGCGTCTTCACCAACAACGGCAGCGGTTGGTTCAGCGGTCCGGTGAACTACTACAGCCACAGCTACCCTGGACCGGTGATCGCCGGCGATTTCGATGGTGATGCCGACATCGACCTCGTCGTCATCGCAGGGGGGTTCGCCCACAACCTCGATACCTACTGGAATGACGGCAGCGGCACCTTTTCGATGGACTACCAGACGACTCGCAGCGGGGAGTTCGGCCTGCGTTTGCAGGGCGCCGGTGACATCGACAACGACGGCGACCTCGATCTCTATGGCGCGCGCACCGACGGCTACGGGAATCCCAACGACAGCCTGGCCGTGCTCTTCAATGATGGTTCCGGCAGGTTCACCTATGCCTGCGTGCACCATCTGGCGGACGGTCCGGGGGCCATCTGCGCCAATGATTTCGATGGCGATGGCGACCTCGATTTCGCCGTGGCTTCGGTCTACGCCTATTGCGTCGAGGTGCTGCACAATGCCGGCGATGGAACGATCGCGGCCGCTTACACTCTCAGCTCTCCGGCAACCAGTGCGTTCACGATCTGCTGTGGGGACTGGGACGGGGATGGCGACATCGACCTGGCCAATGGCGCACGTCACCCTTCGTATACCGTCTGCACGTTCCAGAACAACGGGGACGGAACCTTCGGGAGCGCGGAGACGCAGGCAACCAAGGGCCCCTATAGTATGATCAGCGCTGACTTCGATCGGGACGGTGATCTCGATCTGGCGCTGGCGGTATCCGCGACGATCGACGTCCTGATTCTCGAGAACGACGGCGGGCCCGATTTCACCGCACCCGCCAGGGCGGTCGATCTGACTGGAACCGCGACGATGTCACGTGCTGCCGCGATGGTCTACTGGACGGCACCGGGAGACGACGGCGGGCTGGGGTGTGCCTCGGCCTACGATCTGCGCTACTCGGCCACCCCCGTGGGGTCCGATACGTTGGCCTGGTGGAATGCGGCGACCCCGGCGCCAGGTGAGCCCGATCCCTCCCTGGCCGGATGCGTCGATTCGTGTGGCCTCTCCGACCTCGATCCCGATACGATCTACTACTTGATCCTCCGCGCGGCGGATGAGGTGCCCAACTGGTCGGGCTATTCGAATGTGCTTGCCCTGGCTCCGGCGAGTGCGGATGCGCCCGATCACGCCGGGATCCCGAGCGGTCCAAAACTCTATGCCAGTGCACCCAACCCGTGCCGGGAGGGGACCACGATCCGCTATGATCTCAGCCAGCCCGCAGTCGTGGATCTGACGATCTTCGATGTGACGGGGCGCACGGTACGCATGCTGGTCGACGGTGTGCCGCAGGGGCCCGGGAGCTACCCGGCCGAGTGGGACCGGCGCGACGACGCCGGCCGCGCGGTCGCTGCGGGGCTCTATTTCTACAGGATCAAGGCAGGATCGCTCGAGCAGAGCCGCCGGCTGGTCTGCGTCCGGTAAGGCCTCGGCCCCAAGCCGGAAGTTGTTTGCGGAGTAACTGAATTGGGCCCTCCCGTTCGCACCTGGCGGTGCGGCGGGAGGGCCCTTCAATCACCTGAACATATGTAGGATCCAGACGCTAGTTCAGCGGACATCCGCAGCTGTTGTGCAGATCGACTTCATGCTTGCAGCTCTGAATCGTCTTGCGGTCGTCGCTCGCCAAGGCCGCGTTGACAGCCGCGATGATCTCGGATACGGACACCGGATAGTTGACGTCCGGGTGGCCGGCGTTGAGCAGAGCAGCAGTTGCGTGTCGCAGCAGAATCCGCGCCGCACCGATCACTCGACTGCCGCCCGGATAGCGTAGGGCGTCATCGAGAGTATCATCCGCAAGTTCAGACAGCGGGTCGGGGATCAGGAAGATCGTTCCCACCAGATCCTCCGGAGCGAAGCCGGTCTGCTCCCACTCCTCGCTGTGATTCTTCCAATAGCCGTGTCCGCAGCCCTCGGATTGCGGCTGTGGACACGGATTCGGGTCGCAGGAGGTCTCATCACCCTGGTACGTCCCGCCCTGGGCCGTGCACTCATCCGCGGTGCCGATCAAGCAACTACCGTCGGTCAGGCAGCAGGCTCCCTCGGGGGGCGGC
>JAGMBO010000093.1 GCA_023129715.1 Candidatus Eiseniibacteriota bacterium
CTCCACGAAACCGGGGCAAGTCCAAAGACCGCGCTCGCTATCGAGCAGGCCCTCAAACGCGTTCCGGCGATCGACCCCACCACGGTGATCGCCGACCGGATCGTCGGCAAGCCCTACCTCGAGATCGACATCGATCGCACGGCGATCGCCCGTCACGGGATCCGAATGCGTGAGGTCCAGGATGTCATCGAGGTCGCGATTGGCGGCAAGCGGGCGACGATGACCGTCGAGGGACGCGAGCGGTATCCGGTGCGCATCCGCTATCTGCGCGAACGGCGGGATACGATCGAAGATCTCGAACGAATCCTGGTGCCCACCCCGGGTGGTGCGCAGATCCCCCTCACCCAGCTCGCCGAGATCCGCTACACACGCGGGCCGCAGGTGATCAAGAGCGAGGACACCTTCCTGGTCGGCTACGTGCTCTTCGACAAACGCGCCGGTTTCGCCGAGGTCGAGGTCGTCGAGGAAGCCCGTGACTACCTATCGCACCTCGTGGGCTCCGGCGAGCTCGAGATCCCCGCCGGAGTGAGCTACGCCTTCGCCGGCAGCTACGAGAACCAGGTGCGGGCGCAGAAGAGGCTGGCGGTCATCTTGCCGCTGGCCCTGCTGATCATCTTCCTGATCCTCTACTTCCAATTCCGCTCGGTGTCGACGAGCCTGCTGGTCTTCTCCGGCGTGCTGGTCGCCTGGGCGGGCGGCTTCATCCTGATCTGGCTCTATGGACGACCCTGGTTCCTCGATGTCACCTTCTTCGGAGCCTCGATGCGTGATCTCTTCCAGGTCCATCCGCTCAATCTGAGCGTCGCGGTGTGGGTCGGCTTTCTCGCGCTCTTCGGCATCGCCACCGATGACGGAGTCGTGATCGCGACCTACCTGCGCCAGATCTTCGCCCAACGGCGTCCGGTTTCAGTGGATGCCATCCGCGAGGCAACCCTGCTCGCCGGAAAACGCCGGGTCCGTCCCGCCTTGATGACGACCGCCACGACGATGCTCGCCCTGCTGCCGGTCCTGAGTTCCTCGGGACGCGGCTCAGACATCATGGTGCCGATGGCGATTCCCACCTTCGGCGGGATGATGATCGCCCTGGTGAGCCTATTCGTCGTTCCAGTGCTCTTCTGCGCCATCGCCGAGAGACGGCCGGCTCTCGCCGGGATCCGCGCCGATGGCGAGGATCGGTCCTGCAACATATAGCCCCAGAGCGAGTTGCGATCATGGGGCGATTTCCTGGAACCTAAGTCTACTAAGTCTGTTGAATTCGTAGCAACGTGGCGAACCACTTCGCGCCCACCTCGGAGGGGCAGACTCTGGGGACCGGCGCTGGACGGACGATGCACAGACCTGATCCCAGCCGGGGATCTGCAAAGACTGGCTGCAGGGGGGAAAGCTACAGACATAATCAGCGTGGGTGCGTTGAGCCGTGACCCGGCTCACGCAAGCATCGGCTCTCCCCCCTGCGCCAATCGATGCCTTCCGATTCGCCTCACTCCTCGGGAACCTAGACCGACGCCTGGGAACCTAGACCGACGCCTGCTCCGGCTCGGTGGTGAAACTCGCCAGGATCTCCTCCATCGACGCATCGATCTCAGGGGGAGCCCCGCCTTCCCCGGTCAAGCAGAGCGTGTACCAGCAGTCGCGCCCCGGGACGAAGGTCATCCACTGCCTGATCACCCCAATCCGGGCCGCCGTACGCTCGAAGGTCGCCCGGGGTACCTGTTGGCCGCTGGCCAGCTCGGTCTCGCTCTCTTCGAGCAGTCTGAATCCCGGCACCGTCTCCTTCATCGCCGCGAGCTCGGCTCGGGCGCGCTGATCGGCCGCCATGGGGGTCTCGTCGCGCGGTTCGTGCTGGATCACGAGGTTGCCTTGCAACCGGCTGGGCTTGACGTCGACCAAGCGATACTCGGTTAGATTCGTCCAATCCTCGGGTAAGTCGAGGTCGAAATCCTGTGCGCAGAAAACCCCGGCGGCGGCCTCGCCCTCGCGGGCAATCCCATCGCCACCGCTCCCCTTGGCGCGCGCCGCCGGCATCTCGGCACTGGGAGTTTCAGCTTCCCCCGTCAATGCCCCATTCCCTGGCGCGCGCAGGCTGCGTCCCATCCGGTCGATCAATCGCCCGCGCAGGCCGCGTAGCTTACGATCGAGCTGGGCGATGACAAGCGTTGCCGCCCCCCCCTGCGTGCGAATGTAGAAGCGCCGAAACAGGCGGGCGCCATCGAGCGGCAACCGCGCGATCTCGAGCAGGTGTCCCGCAACCCCGTCGGCGAATGCGACCGGCTCCTCTCGCAGGACTTCCCAGCCACTCGTCTGCTGCTGGATTCGCTCGAGCAGGTGCTCCCCGTAGGCTTGTGGTGACGGGGCGGTATTGATGCGATCGAGCACGATCGAGAGCGCCGGCCGGCGCGTCCCCACCTGGGGGCCGAGGAGAAGAAAGAGGCTTCGGTCTTCCCACCCATCGGGGAGTTCCAGGCTGAAGCCGTGCCCGCGATAGTGCATGGCGTAGGTCTCCGGACCGGGCCGCACGCCGGCTGGCCCTCTCCTAGTCGGAATCGGACGCGCGCTCCCCGTCCGATTCGAGATCGAGTTGCGGTAGCTGCAGACGCCCCGGGCGGGCGGGAACACCCTCTTCCCGTGCACAACCGCTCTCGTCCAGCGTCCCCTCGCGCACCGAACCATCCGAGAGGTAGAGCCGATAGGCCTCGCCGGCCAGCGGATCACCCCCGTCGTCCCGCACCTCGATCTCGAGCGTATCGGTCAGGCTGAGCAAACCCGAGACCGTCTGGACCGACCCCATCAGGACCACGAAGTAGTATTCCGGCCGGGAGTACCCCTGCAAGGCCGCCTCGTCGTCCGGTGCCGCCTGCGGGTAGGCATAGCTCCATTGCGCCTCGACGCGATCACCCTGCGCCTCGGCCGAAATGGTGGCGATCGCTCGCCCGGCCCCACGCAGATCGCGCTCGAAGACGATGAAACGCGCCGGCGTGCCGGCCGCGAATCCCCAAACGTCGGCGCTCAGGGTCAGCGTCTCACCAACCCGGGCCTCCTCCACCGACCATTGCGCGTTGGCGAGGGCGAAGATCTTGACGCGGCAATCCCCGGTCGTCGTCAGTCCGTCACGCCGGATCTTCCCATCCGGCGCGCTGGCGCCCATGGTCGTCTCGGCGGCAGGATCTTGGAGTTCGAAAGGCACTCCCGCAATGGGTCGCCCCGCACTGTCGGCAAGGAGGAACTCGACCCAGTGGTTCTCTCCGCTCTCGGCGTCGGAAGATGCGCCGCCGGCCGCCGCGGCGGCACCCGCATTGGAGGCCCCGGCCCCACCACCACCACCACCACCGGGAGAGGTCTCACCGATCATCACCGTGAAGCAGCCCATCGCGATCATGTCGGGAGGCCCGACGCAGACGGCCTGATCCATCACCCGGGCGGCCGGCATCTTGCCGATCATCACCCCGCTGCTGCCCAGAACGATCGGACCACCGACATGGGGAATCGGAACCACGGCCGGGGTGACCATCGGGCAGACATGCATATCCAGCATGCGCGCCGCCGGCAGGCCGCCGATCAGAACCGTCGGGCAACCGGGGGGCATGATCGTACCGCCATGCACGGTCATATCCGTCACGCGTGCAGCCGGTTTGCCCATTCGACCTCCGAACGCCCGAGTCGCCGCGATCTTCCGCGCCCCATCCGGGGGTGTCAAGTCTCCGCTCACCGGCCGCGCCACGGGCACTTGAGCGCCACACGGGCACTTGAGCACGGGCGCTTGAGCGTCCTTGACTCGGTGCGCGGTCTCCTGGATGCTCATCCCGTGACGGCACGACCGCGGCTCTGAGACCGGGAGGTCAGCCATGTATCCTTTCCCTCCGATGGTGCAGGTCCCTCGCATCGAGAAGTTCGCGAAGCTCTTCGTCTCGGTGCTTCTGTTCGCTGCTCTGGCCCCGGGCAGCCTTCCAGGGGCAGCGACGGATGTGGCCCAGGCTCAACCCGCCGGGGAGATGCGCGAGACCGAAGAGGGTCCAGCCTGTGACGCGCTCGTTCAGCAGGCTATGGAGCACCTGATCAGTGATCGGTATCGTGAAGCACTCAGCTATGTCGAACGCGCCTTCGGGATCCCGCAGGCGACTCCGCAGTGTCAGGCGCACTGCCTGCAGACACAGAGTTGTACCTACTTGCGCATGGGCGAACGGGCCCGTGCCGTGCAGGCCCTCACCGAACTGCTCAACCTGGATCCCAATCCTCCCTACGACGGCCGCATGTTCCCGCCGGCGATGAACCGACTCTTCCGTGCGGTGCGCGACTCGCTGGCGCAGGCGGGCACGATGGATATCGGCACCGTGGCCATCATCAACTTCTCCGTGCTCAATCCCGGCAAGTTCCGCTACCAGGACTACGACTACGACGCGCTTGGACAGGCCTTGCAGATGATCGTGACGACCGACATCATCGAGGGCACGAACCTGACGGTCGTCGATCGCACGAACATGAGAGATGTCCTCGCCGAGCTGGAATTGACCTCGAACAGCGAGTTGGTCAATCAGCAGAATCGCGTCCGCTTGGGCCAGCTGCTCAACGCGCACGCCTTCGTCGCCGGGCAGATCGCCATCTTCGAGAAGAAGAAGATCCGCATCGACATCCAGATCATCCATGCCGCGACGACCCGCGTGCTCAGCCGGCAGTACGAGGGCCCCTTCTCGGGCGACACCTTCGAGCTCCTGCGGCTCCAGCGCGGCGTGCTGGCGATGATCGTCGAGGCACTCAACGAGTTCCGCAAAGAGGTCAAGGGACTCGAGCTGATCGCACCCGACCCGGTCTACTTCGACCGGCTCGAGGAGACACGGCGCGAGAGCAAGGCAACCATGGAGGCCTGGCTGCTTCAGGGACAGGCGCTCGAACGCGAGGATGCCGGGGATCTGAAGGGGGCGATCAAGATCTGGGAGCAGGTCCAGAAGGTCGATCCGCAGAACGAGCTGGCGCGCGGGCGCATCTGGGCCCTGAAGGCGGAACTCGAGGAATAGCGGGCCGGGCCGGAGGAGCAGGAGGCCCGCGATGGATCGGCGGACAGCCTGGGACGGCGGAATGAATCGGGCGTCGATGGCAGCAGGACGGGTTCCGGCGCTTCTCCGGCGCCGGCAATCGCCCGGCAGCGGGCGGCCCGTCCCGAGATCGCCCCGGCGCACAGCCACGCCGCGCGCCGCGCTCGCCGCCGGTCTGTTGGTCCTCGTTCTCCTGGCGGCCGGGGTAAGCTTGCTCCCGGTGCGGGCCGCAGCGGATGGGCGCGGCGACCCCCTCGATCCAAAGACCGCCATCCATGAGCTGCTCTACGCGGAACGCTTCGATGCCATCCTCGCGGCAGCCTCGGCACTCGACAGTGTTGATCTGCCCCTCGAACGGCAGGTGGAGATCCTGCGTGGGGCGGCGGCCGTGCATCTCCTGCGTTCCCTCCGGAAGCCGAACCCCGCCGACGAGGAGGCGGCTCGCGCCGCGATGCGCACCATGCTGGCGCTCGATCCCCGGGCCGACTTCGTGCCCGGCTATCGCTACCCGGTCAAGGTGCACGAGCTTTTCGGCGAGGTGCACCGGGCCTGGATGGAGACGCGGGCACACCCCGCCGACCCGACTCGGATCGCTGTAGCACCCTTCTACCTGATCGATCTCGGCGCCGGGGAGCGGTTCGACTGGCAGGCCTTCGCCGACGCGCTGACCTTCATCGTGACGACCGATCTCGAGGTCGTGCCCGGTCTGGTGCTACTCTCACGCGAGCACATGGATGCGATCCGCAGCGAGCTCTCGCTGGCCAGCGAGAGCGATCTGGTCTCCGCGAAGAACCGCATCCGCCTGCAAGAACTGCTCTCGGCATCGTCCTTTATCTACGGCGAGGTCCAGGCCCTGCCGGGTGACGAGATCTGGCTCGAGTTGCGCTGGGTGGCCACCGAGACGGGCGCGACCCTACTCGCCCGGCACGGCGCGAGGCGCGTTCGCCATGGCCGCGACCTGCTCGATCTCGAGCGCGAGGTGGTCGTCGACGACTTCATCCCCGCGATGATCTCGGCACTGGGGCTCGCCGCCGGCGAACCGGGGGCCGCGCGGGCCCGTGAGCATTTCGCGCGCAAGCTCTCCCTGGCAGCGGGAGGGGATACTTACTTGCGTTATCTGGCGTCAGTCTCCGCCGCCGCCGAGGCGGAGACTGACGGCAACATTGAGCTGGCGATCGATTACTGGCGCGCCGCCAGTGAGGCCCTCCCGGGCTACGCCGCGCCCCACGAGCGCCTGGAAGCGCTGCGCCTACAGCAGGCCTACGCTCCGCAGTCCGATGAGGCGGCGCAGCCGAACAATGATTGACTCGCACGAGGCGGGGAGGTCAGCACCATGAGCATCTCGGCAGCCCACGGGCGCTCCCTCGGCGGCGCCCGTCGTGCCCGGAGCACGCGCTCCGCCCGGAACACCGCCAACGCCCGCGGCTGCGGCGGCACGCACACCCCCTGCACGATCCGTGACCCACGGGCCATCCGGGGCACCGCGGGACGGGGTGCCAAGGGACTGCTGATCATCGGGATCCTGGGAGGCCTGCTCGTCTTCTCTGCCTGCGCCCCGCTTCCGGGACTGCGTTCCGGGCCGCACCTCGATTCGCCCACGGCATGGCAGGCAACCCTCCCCCACCTTGAGCAAGCAGCCGCCGAGCATCCGGAGCATCCCGACCGGCTGGCCGAGCTCTCGATCGCCTACTTCTTCGCCGAGCGTTTCCTCGCGGCGGATTCCACGGCTGCCCGGGCCCTCGATCTCGCGTCGAGCCATGGTCTCGCCCGCTACACCCAGGCGCTCCTGCTCGAGCGCGCCGGGAACTGGGCCGGCGCCGATTCGATCTACCGCCACGTCGAGGACTACACCGCGGTCGACAGCGATCTGCGCCGAGTGATGGTCGCCCGCCACGAGATCGCCTCGCGGCAGATCATCAGGGAGCAGATGCGCACCGAACTCACCGAGGCCGCCGCGCGCAGTCCGCACCTCGAACCGCAGGCGCTCATCATCCGCGGCTTTCAGCCCCTGGGAGGCACGCACCGCGATTCGGTCGTGGCCGTCGGGATCACCCATTTCCTGACCAGTGCCTTTGCCCAGATCGACAGCCTGACGGTCATCGATCGCACGCGCCGCCGGCTGCTCGAAGAAGAAATCGTCCGCAGCCAGGGGGCGGCCTACTCCGAGGACGCCCGTCTCGCGGCTCGCACCATCGGGGCGGGGCTCTCGCTGGCGGGCCGGGCGGGTGAATCGATTGCCGAGCAGGAGCAGGTCCTCGTGCAGTACGATCTCGACGATCTGATCGTCGGCCGCGACGAGTCCGCCTATCGCGGCACGCCGCGCCTGGTGGAGTTCTCCACGCCGCGACGCTACCTGCTCGACGACCTTGGCCGGCATGTGGTCACGATCGCCACGGAGAGACTCCGCCTGCCGGTCAGCCGGCGGGTGCGTACCCGACTCAGCCGGCCGCCCACGGAGAACTACGAGGCCTTCATCGCCTTCGCCGAGGGGCTTCTCTGGGAGAACGAGGGAAACTACGGCAGAGCGTACAGCCACTTCCGTGAGGCGGCGCGCATCGATCCCGGCTTCGACTGGGCGATCTCGGGCGCTGATCGGGTCGCGGGGGCCGGAGATCGCGGGGAAGCCGTCGTTCCGGGGGGCGCCCGGCCGAGCGCCGGCGAGGAAGCCTACGCTGATCGGGCCGCCGAAATCGCGGCAGAATGGGTCGACGAGTTCCCCGGCGAGCGCCCCGAGGATCCGGAACCATTGTCGCCGAGACAGCTAGGAAGACGCGTGACGATTACGGTGCGCCCGCGTTAGGGGCTTCGCCTGGAGACCGAACGATGGTTGCCGAACGCAAACGCCACAGCCGTTCTTTCGGCCTCGGAGCCCTCCAGCTCCACCTTGCGCCGACCCGCATCCTGCTCCCCCGCCGGCCGCGCCTCCGGCCGCCGGCCCTCGCTGCTGTGGCCTTCTGCGCCCTGGTTTTCTGGACGAACGCGCCCCGCTCGCAAGCCGCGGGCGCGGAATCGCCCCCCCTTCCCGCCCCCACGGCGACTGCCCACGTGCAAGTGCAGAATTGGACGGTCGAGCTTCCCGGTGGTGAGGCCGCCTTCCGGCAGACGCTGGTCGCGACTTCCTTCACCTTGCCCGCCTTGCATCCCACGCTCAGCCTGCGCGGCTACGTCCCGGTCGCCTGGAGCACCGATGAGGAGGCCGACGCCGATCTCTCGGGCCTCGGCGACGCCCGGCTGCGCCTCACCTACCGCCGTCCGGCAGCTTCCTGGTCACTGACCGGGGGGATCGATCTGCCGACCGGAAAGACGAGCCTGACGACCAACGAGTACCAGGTTGCCGCGCGCATGCTCGCCAGCCGAGTGCTCGACTTCGGGTTCAAGCGGCCCGGCGAGGGCTTCGATATCATGCTCGGCGCCGCGGCCGCACGACCGGTCGGGCGCAACACGGTGCTGGGCTTGGCGGCAGCCGGCTACCTGAAGGGAGCCTACACCGTCCATGAACCTGAGGGAGGCGAGCGTCTGCGCGCCGAGCCGGGCGATCGACTGCATCTCTCGCTTTCGCTGCTGGTGCGGGAGCACGACCAAAACCCCGACTGGGATCTGCGCACCGCTCTGGGGTTGCAGATCGCTCAAGCCTCATGGCTCGATCAGGGCGCGACACGCGAGCAGGTGCGTGAAGGCGTCGCGGGAACGCTCGAGGCGGTCTATGGCCGGCGCCTCGGGATCGAAGACCGCCTAACGCTTTCCCTCTTCCTACTCGCCCGCGATCGCTACCGTCTCGAGGAGGGTGCCTATCCGGTTGCCGACATCCTAGGCATCTCCACGCGCTGGGTCGGTGAAGTCGGGGCGAGCTATCGTCACCCGGTCCATGGATTGGCCGATCTGTGCGTCCGGGTCGTCCACGCCGGCTTCCGCGTCGATCCCGGAGCAGGGGTCAACAGCCGGGTGACCTCGTTGGCGCTGAGCGCGGAGCGGTTGATCGGCGGGAAAACGACTCTGGGCTTGCGCGCAACGTATGGCTTTGGACGCACGCCCTGGACCAGCGCGGAGGACCCCGCGCGCTGGGTGAAGCGGAATCTGGCGGGAACCACCCTCGGGATAACCCTCACGCGGGGATTCTAGTCATGCGGCCGACGATCTCGAGGATTCTGCTGAGCACCGGCAGCCCACGGCGCCCGCGGCGCCTGCTCGCCCCCACGGTTGCCGTCGCGATCGGGATGCTCCTTGCGTCTGGGTGCAGCCACGAGAACGCCTCGCAACCGACAAACAGGCACACGCCGACCATGGCGTTCGCTCTTCGCTACCCAACCGGCGATGCCTGGAGCGCCGCGGTCGGCGCCGCCCAACAGGAAACCTTGCACGTCTGGCTCGCCGCGCTCGGCACAAGTGCGGCCAGTGCCCAATCCGCCCGGCCGGCGCCCGACGACTCCCTCTCCTCCTTCGCGGCCCATGTCGCGGTGACCGAATCATCTGTCGTCGTCCTCGATGTCACCCTGACCCAGCCCACGGAGTGGTGGCGGGTCTTCGTACGGCAGGCCGAATTGCAGGGTTCCACGACCCTGCGGCTGACGAACAACGAGACTGCGCGCAGCGCCCAGGTCGTCTTCTGCGATCCGACGGCCCGCCAGTTCCAGGTCGTCGCCTACCGGGGCCTCCTCGCCACCGACGCCACCTCCCCTCCAGCGATACCGTTCGCCGGAGGGGATCTGCCGGCCGGGACGATGCTGTTTCCCATCGGCATCATCAACCCGGGCCCGATCGACGGCATCGAGATGCGTTTCACGTTGAGCCAGGCCGACAGCGCGGCCCTCTATCTCGATCCGGGGAGCCGCCTGATCGTCGCGGGAGACGAGGGTGCCTTCGGCATCGAAGTCGAGCCGGTAGCCGACGGCGGCGATCAGGGCGGCGAGTATGTCCTGATCATCTACCCGCGGCTCTCCGGCGGCGAAGGCGCCGAGATCGCCATCGGATCATGGGATGGAATCCTCTTCTACATCGCCGCTTTCGGCGAGACCTCGGAGAGGGGTCTCTGGATCGATCCCGAGCGCGCCTACTTCTCACAAGACCAGGGTGAGGTGAGCATTCAGGCGGCCGTCTACAACATGGAGCGCTAGCGACCGTCCACAACCTGGACCGCTGGCGAGACCCTCTACGACCTGCAGCGGTAACGACCATCCGCAACCTGGAGCACCGATCGTATGAGCGAGTACTCGGGAGCCACCGAAAGCACCCATCAGATCGATCTCCCCTCGGCGATCGTCAGCGCTCGCTGGGCCTGGCAGGAAGCCGCCGCCGGCGAGGAGGTTCCGCTCGAGATCCGCACGCTCTTCGTCGGCAATGGCGCCGCGGTCACGATCCAAGTCGCCGACGGGCAGGGCAGCCAACTGGACTCGGTCAGCGGTGAGGTCGTCGATAATCAGTGCTTCGCCACCTACGAGATCCCCGCGGATCTGACCGGCACGATCCACTTCACCGTCGAACTGAGCGCCCACGGTCTCCAACAGCGCTCCGACGATCTGACCGTGCGCCCGCCGCGCGCGATCCGCAATCCGCGCTGGAGCGTGGCCGAGGCGCGCCGAGGGGATATCCTGACTCTCGCGGCCGAAACCCCCGGCTTCCGCGACGGCACCCGTGCGCGCCTCGAGATCTACGAGCACGATGCCGATGGCGCCCACGATCTGATCACGCGCTTGACCGGCCACGTCGAGAACGAGGCCCTTAGCGTTCAGTGGGCCTACGAGTACCACGAGGATGTCGACGAGATCCCCACCGAGGAGGAGAGCGAACGCGGCTACAATCCGCCCGAGTACTTCTTTCGGGTCACGATCGGACCGGCCCACGCCGACTCAGGTTTGCTCGCCTTCAAGGACTACGTCGAGATCGACCTGCGCGATTCCGCGGGAGCAGGCGTTGCCGATGCGCGCTACATCCTTCATCTTCCCGACGGCAGCACGCGCGAGGGCACGCTGGACGCCGAGGGGGGGGCGCGCGAAGAGGATGTGCCACCCGGCCGCGTCGAGATCGAGTTCCCGGAAGACGATCAGTAACCCGGATCGCTTGCTCCTCCAGCTGCTCCTCCACGCCGGGCGCTAGTCGAACTCGACATTCGACGGCACCAGATCATGCTCGTCGGCGACGTACCAGAAGGCAAAGAGCGCGTTCTTCTTCTCGGGCACCTTGACCTTCTTGTTGAGCTGCAGCCGAGCGTAGACGCGCACATACTCCTTGAAGCCGGCAATCTTGCGTTTGATCAGGTCAGGCGAAAACAGCGGGATGTCGAAGACAACCGGCTGCGGACGCCCTTGGGCATCGAGAGTAACCCGCTTCGTACCCGTGTAGATTCGCTCGTTAGTGAGACCCAGCACGCCCTTCTTCACCGAGCACTCCACCGCAATCGTGAAACGCGACTTGGCGTGCACAAATCCCGGCGCGATCTCGATTCGCAGTGTATTGGCTAGCCGTATTCCCCAGCTGTCGGTGGGCAGGTCCGGATACGAGGAGGTCACATTGAAGCGCGCCAAGAGAAGGTCGAGCTCGGAGAGCTGCTTGTCCATCTTTGCCTCAAGGTAGTCCCGCCCCCAGGAACAGGTGCGCAACCAAGTCTCGAGCTTGGTCTCCTTGAAGTAGTTGACCACGATGACCCCGATCAGGACCAACCCCACCGCAATCAAACCAACCGGGCCGGTCCCTAGGCCAGCCAGCGCAATCGCCTGCACCTCCACCCCCAACCCGGCGCCCGTCCATATGAACAAGAAACCAAGCAGGAGACCGAGGTTGCGCGTCTGGGCCGCCTCCGTGGCGGCCGAGTACGCTTCGATCATATCGCAGATTCCACCGACTATCCCAATGACCCCGATCACGCGGGAGAAGATCACCAGCTTGCGACTCTCCTTGTAGATTGCCAGACGCGCCTTGGCTGCGGCCTGGCGTTCGCCGGCCGCCATCGCCTCCTTGGCCCGCCCCCCCAAGACCCCTGTGAGGTCACAGAGCGCGCCCAAGGGACCGGCATAGTCGGTGATCTTGCGCCGCTTGCGGTTGCGGGCGAAGGTGTCATAGGCCATCAGCAGATTGAGGGCTTCGAACATGAGGAGCAGGCGCTTGGGCATCGCATTGCCATAGGCTTGCGCGGCCCCGTTGACATTGATCCGGTAGAGGCGCCCCGGCCCGAACATGCTCGTCTTCCAGCTGGCAATGTAGGGGGCCAGCGAGAGCCCGAGGCGCCGGTTGACCGTCGCGGGGAGCATCTTCTTGATCCAGCCGCGCTTGTCGTTGACGGTCGCATACCAGACCTGCCCGTACTCGCCGAGGAAATCGCAGAACTCGGCCTTGAATGCGGTGAATTTGCGCCCGCTGGTAAACAGCTCCTCGTTGCGAAAGTACTTGTTGATCCAGGAATTGGCGTCATTCAGCTCGCGGCGCATCTGGGCGCGCGTCGCCCGGGACTGCATCTTGTTGAGTGCATGCCGGGCCCGGATGCAGATCTGCTCCCCCTCGAGCTTGTTCTCGCCGTCGTGGTCCTTGATGGCTTCGTCATAGCGAGAGGCCGAGGTCACCCGCTTGAAGCGACGGCCAAAGGCCTCGCGGCTGCGTACCAGGTCTTTCTGCTTGCTCTCGAACTCCTTGACGACCTTCTTGGCGGCTTGCTCCTTGAACTTCCCATCCTTGACGAAGTCGTCCTCTTCATTGAGCACCTCCTTGAGGACTTTCAGGGCCGCACAGGCCAGGTCGTACTCGAGCTGGTGCTTCTCCTGATGCACGCGGACCCGACGGCAGGCGATCGCAAACTGCGCCGCGACCCGATCGGCAACCATGATCGATTCCCGGAGATAGAGAACGTGCTTGCCGCCTTGGACAGACACGTGGGTGCTCGCGGCGGGGGTCAGCATGGTGCAGCGACGGGCTACCAGCATCGGAGCGTGGCTGTTGACATCCTTGTTGCCGATGTAGTGCTTCAACCGACGGTAGGGCAGCTGAATCCGTGAAAGCATCGCATAGACACCCGGGTCGGACCAGGTGAACTCATCGGTGGCCGGCCCCCGCACCGAGAGCTCCGTGACGACCTTGCTCGGCTCTCGAGTATCTTGGTTGTACCAGTCCTTCTTCCAGTCGACCAGGCTGTACTTGTTCTTGCCGTCGACGCGCGCCTCGCAGCGCAAGCACACGCCCCAGGATTCCACGGTGAAGACGTACAGCCATCGGGGGGCCTTTTCTGTCGAGACCGGATCGATCGCCGTACTATGGTCGGGCCGGTGATCGACGTATTCCTTGATCTCAAACTTGAAAAGGGTGTACGTGTGGCGCGTTCCGGTCTTGCCGGCGTGCTGAATCACCTTCCCTAGTGCTTCATGGCCTAGCATCGTTGGCACCTAGACGTAAGGTCCACCGAGCTCCCCACTCACGCAGGGATGGCTGATTCCGGGGCGCCGGTCCGGCAGCAGACCGGTCCCGCGGATCGCAGCCCCACCGGCAGGCAGGCGCGGCTCTTCTAGCCGGCAGCCGGAACCTGGCGGGTCTCGTCGATCTCGAGGAAGACGTGCTCGCCCTCCGCCAGACCCCCCTGGCCCCCTTTGACGAACAGCACACCGACGATCAGGAGCAACAGCCCCGTCGTCAGCTTCGAGCCGCCCTTGAACCGGCTGCGTCCCGCGATCCGCACCGCCACGCGTTCGACACCGGCCTGCACCCAGCCCTCGCCGAAGGTGACCGCGCCCGGCTTGCCGAAGCGCCCGTTTTTCTCGGCGCTCGCCACCGTGATCGCCCCCTCCGCGCCGGCCGGCACCGCGATGCGGCCATGCACCTCGATATCGGCCAACACGCGGAAGCGCACTTCGTCACCCTCGCTGACGCTGCCGGAACGAGCATCGTCGATCATCTCGGCCTCGAACTGCCGCCCATCGCGCAGGGTCACCATCGTCTGGGCGAAGGCCGCGGGCGAGAAGAGCACCACCTGCGTGGCCAGAAACGCCGCGCACACGGCTGCGCCGACCACCCTTCTTCCGAAACTCCTGGTGACGACCATCTCACTTCCTCCCCTGATTCAACCCGGCCAATCCAGTCACGCCGCGCAGTGATGTCCACAGACCCCCACGTACCGTGAGCACAGCAAATCGCCATCTGCCTAGGAATCCTTCCCTTCCTCCAGGGGCCGGTCAAGCACTTCACGCAGGCCGGTCCAGTCACGCGCGGCGAGACGTTCGCCGGCCTCCAGCGCAAGTTGCCAATCGGCTGCGCACTCCCCGGCGTGCGCCAGCCCGGCGGATCGAGGGGCCCGGCGTTCGCGCCGCACCGGCACCTCACCCACTGTTGCCGGGGCCACGCCTCCTTGGTCATGAAGGCTCCAGAAGTCGTAGCGCCGCACGGGACGGTAGGCGAAGGACGCCAGTGACAGGCGCGCCCGTAGTCGAAGGGGCAACGAGATCAGCACCGCTCGCTGTAGTTGCCGCACAGCCCGGGTGGCCCGCCCGACGGGGAGACGCACCTCGGCGCCCTCGGCCAAGGCTGCCAGGACCTCGCGGATGCGGGGCACATCCGTCGCAGCGATCGACTCGCGTTCAAAACGGGGCAGCACGTCGGAGGCGACCTCGAGCGCCGTGCAGCGATCGCTCTCGAACCAGCGCTCCTTGAAGAAACCGGCCGCATCGAAGGCAAAGCAATCGGCGCCGGCGGCGAGGTAGTCGGAATGCGAGAGCGCGAGGACCTGATGGTACCAGGCCATCCGGTCGCCGCGGTCGGTCCCTTGGCGGATGGCTTTCCCGACGAGGTGCACAAGGGCCTTGCCCTCGTCAGGGCCGTCGGAGCCATCCGGACGATCCGGACGATCCAGACCATGCGAAGCATCCGGATCACGCAAGGCATCCGGATCACGCGAGGCATCCGGATCACTCGAATCATCCAGACTACCCGCACCCTCCAAGTCGCCGAGCAAGGGGACATGATAGAGGGCGCTGCGGAAATCGGGGCTCAGGATTTCACCCCATCCCGTGCATACGACAACCGCATCGTGGGCGAGCCGGGGCGTGATTCCCGCGGAGGTCGAGACGAGCGTGAAGCCCTGGGTGAAACCAAACGTCCCGTAGACGAGCTGTTCGACGCGGATCATGGCGGTCGTCCTAGAGTCCGGGCAACACTTGCTCGAGATCCGGGAAGGTGATCGTGACTGGGTAGTTGCCACGGAAGACGTGGTGGCCCCCCTGCTCACGCACAAGGAAGAGCGACCAGCGGCCGGTCACCGCCCACTCATCGAGGATCGCATCACCCACATTGTGCGGGTCGGTCTTCTCGAGCCCGATGCGCACCGGGTCGCCCGGTCGCCAGCGCAACCGTCCGGAGAGTCCCGGCTCGATCTCGGCGGGGTCCCAAGTCTGCGTCTCCGCGTTCCAGATCCGCAGATGATACCCGGCGGGCACCTCGGTCGCCGCCACCGCGACGAGAAATCCATTGGACTCAGCTGTCTCGATTCGGCGCAGCAGCGATTGCACCCGTTGGCCTTCGGGCGTGCCCTCGAAGTTGCGGACGAAACGGCGCGCCTGGTTCTTGAACGACTCGCTGAAGCGATAATCGAGGCTGCCGCCCTGCAAGTCCTGGATCAGCTTGTCGAGTTCCTCCCCCGCGCTGCTGGCAGTCACCTCGCTCCCAAGGCTGCCGAGATGGGTTGCAAGACGCGAGCCGATCCCCTGGCCCTGGATGGCCTGCACGCTGCGCAGCTGGGAGGCGATTCCGCGCAGCTCATTGGGGCTCTCCTGCGCCTGGAGCGCACGATCGAGCAGCCCCTCGATCTCACGCACCGCCGTATAGGTCGTCCGCCACGCGCCCACGGTGGCGACATCGTCGACATAGGAATCGAGATAGGCCTTGCAGAGCTCCTTGATCCGCTCGACCGCGCTCCATGACCGCCCTCCGAGACCCCCCGTCGCTCGCAGAATGCGATCCAGATCCTGGCGGCGCAGTTCCTCCATCGTCTGCACGCGCCGCTGCTGCCAACGCGTCTGCCAGTCCTCACGGTTATCGGGGCGAAAGAGCAGATTGAGCGCATGCTCGATCTCGCCGGCGCTGGTGCGGGCACTGGCAATCAGCGGCTCGAGCCGGTTCTCGGCATAGGCCCGGTCCCACTCGGCCTCCCGCAGGGCGAGCGTCTCGTCGTAGGAGCGATACTCCTGGGAAGCCTCGGGGAACTGGTCGCGCAGATCGCGCATCGCCCGGCGCGCCTCGGAGAACTCCTCGTGGTTGAGGGCGGCAATTGCCTCCTCCATCACCGAAGACTGAGCGCGCGCGCCCTGGTAGCCGAGAATCAAGTCGACCGTCTCACGAAATTCCGAACGGAAGAACCCGGCAAAGAGGTGATTACGGTAGTCCTGCAGGGCACGCACCTTCTCGGTGGCCGTGCCCCCGCCGACGCCGCCGAGACCGGCAAGCTTGCGGATGCGTTGGACCCGGCTCTCGTGCCACCAGTTGAAGAGCGAGAAGACGATGATGAACAGCGCGGTGGCGCCGGCCACCCACCACTTGACCCGGCGAGCCTTCAGCGCCCGGCGTTTCTCCATCAGCAGGCGCACCGACCAGACGAAGGGCTTCTCGAGTCCGACCGCCCGCAGGTCCCGGGGCGGCCGGGTGGATTCCTCGCCCTCGGCCGTGCGCGTGTGTTCGACACCGCCGGTCGAGGAGATGAAGAAGACCTGCAGGTCGGGGGACTTGGTCAGACAGTAGTCGACCAGAGGTTTCAGCAGGTCGAGGACCTGTTCGACCTGCTCGCGCCAGGGCAGGTGTTGGGAAACATGCGGCTGCTGCAACACCGCGGAGACGAAGCTTCCATAGCCGCGATAGCGCGAGTAACGGATGTCGTCCCCGACGAGCACGACCTGTTCTTCGCCGCGGAAGCCGTCGAGCAGATCGGCCTTGGTGACCACCACCGCCACCGGGATCCGCAGACGGTTGCGCGTGCCCTCGACAAGCTGGGCAAGCAT
Source organism: Candidatus Eiseniibacteriota bacterium (assembly GCA_023129715.1). Lineage (GTDB taxonomy): Bacteria > Eisenbacteria > RBG-16-71-46 > CAIMUX01 > WJJG01 > JAGMBO01. The sequence goes on from JAGMBO010000093.1 coordinate 16,985, forward strand.
CAACTCGAAGGAGTCGATCTTCTTGCGGCGTCTCAGGGCGGCATCCTCGCCGGTGAAGATCAGATCCTCGGCATCGACGAGAATGAAGACGCAATCGCAACGCTCGAAGTACTCGAGGAACTCCTTGCCCGCCTCGACTTCACGGTCGATCGAGACGCTCTCGCCCTGGTAGTCCTGGGATTCGAACGGATAGCGGATTGTGGTATCGATGACCGCGGTGAAGCGGTAGCGCCGCTCGGTCGCCGTGGGCGGCGGCCACTCGCCCGAGGAGAGCAGATCGAAGTAGCGGCTCATGTCCTGGCGCGTCTGGTAATCATCGGTCTCGAGCGAGAAATCGCGCCGGCCGTGCGTCTCGTGCCAGAGCATCGTCAAGAAGACCGTCTTGCCCGAACGGGTATGGCCGAAGATGCCGATCTTGCGCGCTGGCGGCCCGCCTGCCTTGCGCTTGCCCCGCAGGTCCTTCGTCTGACCGTCGACCCTCTTGGCCTTCGAGACGCCCTTCTTGAAGAGCGAGAGTTTGAGCGCCATGATCCTCCACCTGCCTCGGCCAACGCGGCTCGGTCGGCCATCGTCCCGCCGCCCACCGGCCATTCCAGACGGCGGCGGAATTCAGCCGGTCCCGTCCGCGCCCACCGGATCCGGAGGTCAAGTGACCCCCGCCCGAGCTCGCCCCACATGGCGGGGGCGCTATCCGATCGAACTCACCTCATTGTAGTAGCGGTCCAGGATGCGGAACTGCTCCTGCTGCCGCCAATTCCAGAACAGGACGACGAGCACCGCCAAGAGCACCGCGAGAACCATGTAGGTAGTCTGCATCCGATAGACCTGCTTCCAGCGGCTCAGGCGGCCGAAGGTTGCCCGCCCGCGGCCCAGTGCCGATAGGCGCCGCCGCAGCCGCCGCCAGAAGGATTCCCGCTCGATGTAGCCGTAGCGTTCGAAGAAGTAGGCCAGCACACGCCGGATCGCCGCCGTTTCGCCGAAGAAGCCTGCCTCTGCCAGGCGCTGCTCGAGCGTGTGCGCTCTCTGCGAGAGGTTGGGGATGTCGGCATGATGTACGCGCCGGCGTTCGAGCTCGAGCAGCAGAGTATCGCTGCGCGCCTCACGGACCTGATCGATCGAATGGCCGGCGGGCCAGTGGCCCCCGGGATCCTTGTCCTCTAGAAACCGGGCGACCTCGTGCAAGAGCAGGAAGCGCAGACTGTCGGCATCGCGCAGCGCACTCTCGTCGAAGATCGCCGGAACGAATTCCTCGTAGATGAAGGGCCCATCGATCGTCGAGACCGCCCGCTTCTCCTGGGAGAACTCATAGGCCTTGCGGAACCCGCGGCCCTCGTTGGCATAGTTCTCGAAGAGCGTCGACAGAAAGTGGGCGATCATGACCGCCAATCCGGGCCGTTCGAAATCGGTCTCACCGACGAGTTCGTCCAGCCGGGCATCCATTTCCTGCAGGCGCGCGTCATTGCCCCGCAGGTTGCGGAAATCGTCGAGCACCCCGAGGAGATTCTGCTCGAGACTCCCCAGGCTGAGCGACCCAGGATCTCGATCGAACTCGCGCGCTTGGCGAAAGACCTCTTCGAGTTGGCTTATTCCTACGGCCATCGCGGTCAACTCCTACTCTGCACCCCGGCGGCCGGTCGGGCCCACGCGGCCGATTGCCGCCACTTGCCGTCCCTCACCCCGAGGCGCGCGTCGCCACCGGCAAACGCGCTGGTCTCCGCGGGCAGGACCGGACTACAGATAGTAGACCCGGATGTCGGTCTCCCGTTGCCGCAGGAGTTCCTCTAGATCCACGACCCCGGATGAGCGCAGCGTGATGTAGTCGACACCCTCGCGCTTGCCGCGCTCGACATCCATCAACACGTAGATGCGCCCGGGCCGCTCCTTGAAATCGGGTTGCAGCTCGGGGCAATAGAGTGGGCGGTCGTCATTGACCCCACCCTTCAGACGGATATCCCGCTCGTCGGCGCCCTCGGCGGCGTTGTTGCGCAGCACGAAGAGAATACTGCGGATGACCTGTGTACCGAGCTCCCGGAAGTAGAGCACCTGGCTCTCTTCGGTGAAGCTGCTCTCGACCTTGCCGACGTCGAGCAGGTAGTGGTCCTGTTGCCGGTAGGTGACCTTGGGGCGGGGCGCCTCGGCCGGCGCCTCCCCGGTCGAGGTCAGTCTCTCGCCGACGAAGCGCAGGCAAGCCTGACAGTGTTCGAGGAGCTGCCGGCCTTCATGCAGCTGTAGGCCCATCGCATCGTGGACATAGGGCGAGGCGATGAAGCGGCCGAGCGTCTCGTGGAATCCGAGCCCCCCGGCCCGCTTCGGCAATCCCCCCGCCTGCAGGAACTGCTCGTCGAGATGCTCCCGCACGGCGACGCAACTCACCAGCGCAATGGCGAAGCCGCGGAGCAGCGCGCGCACGCCGCCGACGAAGTGCGGCGGGGAGGCGGACTCCCAGCCGACCAGCCGCTCGATCGCCACCGACCACCCGGCGGCGACCATCTCGAGCGCGCGGCGCGCGGCAAGATTCCAGGGATGAACGTCAGATGCAGGGGGCACCGCGCGCAGAACGGCGGTCACCTCATCCAGGGTCCCCTGGGCCAGACGGCGGATCTCATCGGCGTGGCGGCGCAGCGGCTCGATGGCGTCGATCGTCGTGCAGGCGGGCAGGTAGGCACCCACCTGGGCCCGCTGCTCGGTGAGCTCGATCTCGGCAACCTTGAGCGCGCTGCCGTCACGGGGCACCTGCTCTTCCGACAGGTGCAGGTCGTAGCGCAGGCTTCGCCGGGGCGCATTGCCCGAGCTGTCGGGTTTCCCGAGCGGGAGCTTCTCACCGGCACAGTGCACATAGACCGGAACGACCGCATCGCCTGGTCGGCCGGGCTCCAACGCGGCCACGACCGGATGCTCCTGCTGGGCCTCACTGTCGCTGTCGATGTGGATCAGCGCCCCATCACGCGTCACCGCGCGGCAATGGAGCAAGGTCACGCGGAGGTGCCCGTCGGATCCGAGCGTGGCATCCACCTCGAGCGCCGGGCCGTCGCCGGACGGTGTCGGAAGAATCCCGTAGAGGGACAGTCCATAGCGGATCAACCAGCGCAGCGCCTCTTCATGGTAGCGCTCCGCCTCGAGGAAATGGGACTGGGATACGACCATCCCATCCCACCAGTGCACCGATCCGAGGTCGAGCCGTCTCACTCCCTGATCCCCCCGTCTGCCATTCCGTTGGAACCGCGGCCCACAGGCATCGGCAAGCTGATGAGTGCATGCACCCGTGCAGTTTCGGCAGTGTCGCACAGGGCCGAAATGCTGTCCAGTCGGCAGTGGGGAATCCCTTCTCTCACAAGGCGCTCCCCCGGCGCGGCCGGCTCCCCTCCCGCCCCCGCATCCGAGCCGCGGCGGCGGGGATGCCGGTTGTATCCCCCGCGTCGAGATCCTACATTCGACTCGGTCGGATCCCTTGGTCACGACCCTCGCAGGAAGTCTGCCTGCGCGGGGAGCTGGGCAGCGAGTGGCCTGGCTCGGAGGGTGAGTCCATGCGTCGATTCCTGCTGTTCGTGCCAGCGATGCTTGCGCCTGCGCTGGTCGTTTCTGTACTGCTGGTCGGTTCGACCCTCCCGGCACTCGCCGAGATCACGACGCCCTGGCCCTCCCCCGTCTACATGGATACCGCGGCGGACCCGAATATAATTCGTATCGCGGATGATGGTGAGGGTGGCGCGATCGTCGCCTGGAACGAGCTGCGCGAGAGCCTGCACTACATCCAGTTCATGCGC
>JAGMBO010000094.1 GCA_023129715.1 Candidatus Eiseniibacteriota bacterium
TATATACTAAGAGCTATACTACTGATACCATCTACACTATCATTGGACTAGTTCTGGCAGAGCTTAGTATGACTCTGAAGGCTCTAGCTGAAGATGACAGTATTATCAATACCCTTCAGCCGCAGTTTGACATCAATGCTCAGCCTTTTGAGTATGCAGCACCTCTCATCTATAGAATGTTAAATATGACTGCTAGCTATCTGAAAGCTCTGGATGATAATGAGTTTGAGATTAAATATCCTCATAGCAGTGATGCAGTAGATTTAACATTCTACTCTAATAAAGCTCCATACTTCTATGAGTATCTGGAGAGAGTGAATGTGCTAGTGCCTAACCACTTCCTAGTCTACGGTAATGAAGGTGATGATGGACTATGGACTGATTATGTAGTTAGTGAGAGTCCTCATGGCGTTGATGCAACTGAGATAGCTGCTTACGACGAGGTATATAGGATAGTATTAGCTGGTTCACTAACTACTCAGAGTGATGTAAATCTCCGAGCAGCATCTCTACTGGCTAGAGCTAAGTTTGAGGCTATGGCTGGCAGGATGTATGCTCCTCATGATGCTAGAGTAGAGCTGTATGATAAGGTTGAAGTGCTAGATGGGAGAGGACTGTAATGGCTACTGAGGAACAAACAGCACTGAATGGTGGTGGTTTTACTGGTATATGGAGTAGCTACCCAAGGCGAGGACAGAGGCTCACAATCTCTGACCGAGAGGTTACTAAGCTAGGCTTCTTTATAGGCAAGGTTGCGGGCATAAGTGGTGATGTTGACTTCAAGATACGCAGTGTAAGTGACGATGGTGTATTACTAACAAAACTTTGGGGAGATGCCGCTGACTTACCAACAGACCCTGCATACAAGGAAGTGACCTTTGACTCTCCTGCTACCATCAATGAGGAGGTTCGCATAACCGTTGAGTTCAGTGGTGGGTCGTCAGGTAATTATGTAAAAGCACAGGTAAGCGCCGCAGATGTTAAGGCAGATGAAGTTTACAGTCTTTATAGCGATAGCTGGGCTGATGATAGCGATAAGGATTTACTATACATCTATACCTTTACAGGTGATGAGCCTACAGTAACTACCCAAGCTATGACTGATATTGTAACTACGACTGCCACTGGTAATGGTAATGTAACAGCTCTGGGAGACCCGTCTCCTACCCAGCACGGACACTGCTGGAATACTTTGGGCACTCCTACTATCAGTGATAACAAGACAGCACTAGGAGCTAAGGCTACTGTTGGTGCTTTCACATCTAGTCTTACAGGTCTGACAGAAGGCACTAAATACTTTGTCAGAGCCTACGCAACAAATAGTGAGGGAACTTCTTATGGGGCAGAAATTGCCTTTACAGCGGGTACTTCAGGTTCTGGTATTTCTTTTCCTGTTGATGATGTAGCTAGAGTATCTTCCATCCGTCATATCTGCACGCCAGGCTCTTGCAGAATGCAGATAGGACTAGGTGATTTAGGCTTTGATGTAGATGTAGCAGAAGCTACAGTACGCAAAGCATTAGATACTGCTAAGGAACTACAGCCAATAGAACCAGTTATACCTCAGCCTACGTTTCCTCCGACTCCTCTACCTTTGGCTCCTACCCCAGGCTCTGTGCCTACTCCGCCATCTCCTGAACCGCCACCACCAACTCCGAAGGAGAAGATAATTGAAAGGATATTAACTGGCAGAGGTCCTACAACACACCTTCCTGCACCTGCTCCTTCAGTGCCGTCTCCTACTCCAGTCTGGCAGCCTCCTACTGCAGCACGGATAGCTGCGTATGAGCCGCCTAGTTGGATAAAGAAGGAGGTGCTACCAGGTGAGAAGGTAGGACCTTATATGTCAATAGCCGAAAGGAAGGCACAGATAGAGCGTTTAATGAAACTTATGCCAGGACTTTAGGAGTATATATAATGCCAGGAGTAAGACCGAGACACATACCGAGGAGACCAGCTGATGAACCTATCTTCACTAGTCCTACTGGTATGGACTATGAGAAGAGGCGGATTATATTTCCGCCTGACTTCATTGATAAATTAGTACTCAAGGGAGGTGATGAATACGTGAAGGCTAAGGACCTAAAAACTCTAGTTAATGCAGTAGTAGAAGTACTTAGTGTAAGAATGGAGGATATTCTACTCCATCTTGCTAGTATATCTGACCTGAACATAGGTAAGACGGGTAAGAAGGGTCAAGGAAAGATTAAACATTAGGAGGAGACAATGGATGTAACTTTATTTGGAGTAAGAGTCTCAACTGGGCAGGAGACAAGTATCAAGGCTACTAAGGAAGGAGACCTCTATATAGCACAGAACCTACCTCCCTATGCACTGGCGGCTGCTGCTGGCAGAGGATGGTGGGCTCAGGCTATTGCGGCTGCTGCTGGTACTGTGACTATCCCAACAACTACAGCACTTGGCACTCTATGGAATGGGGAGACTGGCAGCGGAAAGAGCTATATTATAGACCGTATCTTTGCTAACACAGGAGCGTACGATGCTGGTACTAACTTCTTCTTTCTATGGCTATGTATTCATCAGCTTAACATGACTGCTCCAACCGCTGATATAACTATTCATGGGCTAAGAGGTGGAGATACTACCTACGGTGGTAGTGCCCGCTTCGATGTAGGAGCTACAGTAGTCAACGATGGATGGTTCTCGGTAGGTAACAGTATGCGAAATGCTGCTGGTAATGCAGATGGTATGAGCAATATAGACTACAAGATGGATGGTAGGATTGTTCTTCCGCCTACAAGTGGACTGTCAATTCATGTGGGCTGTAATGACTCTAACATCACTGCTCAGGTTGGGGTGTCCTGGTATGAGGTTCAGCTAGACTTAGCCTGATAGGAGCGACAATGGCTGTAAAGGTAAAGGTCCTATTTAGTGGCGATGTCTATAGTAATCAGCTAACTATGACAGATGACAATTCTGCTAGGTTTGAGACTGAAGATGTCATGCTTCTTGATGTTGTTGTCATTGTAGAGACATATGCTATGCTACTAGGGAAGCACGATGCAGTAGTATATCCTGTGGGTAAGGGTGCTACTGTGGGATTTACTATGGTGAATCTGAGTACTCTGTATTTCAAGAATGCTGTGGCAGGTAGTAACGGAAAGATTAGTATCTTAGGAGTAAAGAAGTAGTGGGCAAGCATTATAACCCTACACCAATCTTAGATGCTATCTATGAGACGCATAGTCATGCTAGGATACTTTTCATTACGCCTGAGGCAGTAGCTAGTATCAGTGCTGACAATGTAGCAATCTTGGCTGTGCTGGAGGAGCTATGCACAGTTGACCATATAGTTCAGACCGATGCTCTAGACTTTCCTAACTTCACTACCTACACTATGTGCGTACTAGGTAGCAATAGCGATACAGCTTGGACAACTAGTAATCTAGCTGATATAAGGGCAGTCCCTCATGTTCCTATCCTCTGCTTCGACAAGGTAGCTGCTGCCTACTTAGAGATGGGAACTGCTACCAGTGACGCATCTGCTCAGACAGCTATTACTGTATCTGCCTACATTGAAGCCTCAGTGCTTGGGATGGGCTCCTACTATAAGAGCATTACTGGACTTGCCGCTGGCTCTAACACTATATCTATCAGTGCTACATATCATACTATCAGTATGGCTAATGCTAACCTGTCTGAAGTTATCTATGCTACTGACGGAACTAATGTAGTGCTTGGCTTTCTTCCCAGCATCCGTGAGAATGGTGTAGCAGGTCTGGATGAGACAGGTGATGAGCTTCCAGCAACCCTAGCCTTCTTTGGGGCTGGTTACGAGGCTGCTAAACTTAACACACTAGGTCTGGCTGTTATTTATCTGACTTGTCATATCTTAATACACGCTCAGACAAAGCCAGTGGAGATTGCGGGTACTGTCCAGAATCTGAGAAAACTGATAATCGGTAATATGGGAGGAGAGTTTGGTAATCAAACTCCAGTGGTAGAGTTCATAGCTGGGCAGAACACAGTAGGAACTAGGCTACCAGTAGGAAAGTCCCTGTATGATATACTACTTACTGGCGCTGGTGCTCTCCAAGCAGCCTCTACTACCGAGAGTCTTAACCAGGCTGCTGGCACATACGACCTTTTTACAGGAACTGCGCAGGCTGTAGTATTGGAGAAGCTAAGTATTAAAATGCCAACTGGGGATGCTGGTGGCTCCATAACCAGTATATCTATCCAGACAGATGATGCCACTCCAGCCGTAATTATTAGTTCTGTGGATGGCGCAGTAGCCAACCTGACCTCTGAGGCAGAGATAGCCTATGTAGGTAGGGTTCTTATAAATACTGGAACAAAGATACAATTAACTATAGCTGGTGGTGCTCATGGTAGTGCTTATACTGCCACCATAGTTGCAGAGTGCCGAGCAGTAGTAAGTGGAGGTTATTTAGCATGAGGACAGTTAAACTAACGGACAGAGCAAAGAATCAGGTGGGAATACTTCTCACCCAGAAAGCGACCATTGAGTCCAACCTTGCAATCTACATACAGGGCTACCTGGATGCTCATGGACTGGATGGTGACTGGAACCTTGATACTGAGAAGTGGATTCTGACCGAGATGCATAAAGCTCCTAAGGAGAAGGTGTGATATATCTTAATGGAGTTGAGTTCCTAAGCTCACCTACCATCCAAGGTACTATTGGTGTTGGGACTGGGTTGACTATACCTGCGATTACTTTCTCTGGTGATAATACCTGGAGTGTAGCCCAAACTGGTGTAACCCTAACCTCTCCTGCTATCAATGGCACAGTAACTACTACTGGATTAACTATGCCCGCTTTTACCAGTGGCGATATCTCTCTTGGGGCTAATAAACTAAAGACCACAAACCTGTTGCTAAAAGAGGGGGATGCCAGCACTCTTTACATCAGGGATGCTAGCGACATTGGCTATCGGGATTTGGTAATGAGGAATATGCTCTTCAAGGCTGACTCAGCGTGGGTGGCAGCAAATCCCTCTACCTCTGATTTTTTGAACTTCGGAGCATATGATACGGGAGTAGGGCTTGTTGCAGTAGCACAGTTGGTAGGTCACGGTGACCCTTATTTTTCAGCGGGTCAAAATCAAGAGTTTAAGTTTAGGTATGGCGGAGTTGCTTATTTTGCTGGACATATAGTTGCTCATAACTATTATGAGTTTAACGAAATGACTGCTCCTGGTGCTGGCGGTGCTTTTACTGCAAGGGTTTATGCAGTTCAGGATGGTGGTAGTTTAACCGATTTATGCGCTGTTTTCCAAGATGGAACTGTTGACATATTTGCTCAGGAAACCACACCGCTGGATAGTCCGATATTTACTCAGCCCTCTGGCACAATAGTAAGCCTTGTTCTAAAGAAGGAACACCCAGGCTCAATGAAGATGGTGGCAGTATTCTCAGGTGGTGAGGAGTTTGTTCTGAGAGAGGTGCAATACCACGATGCTGATAAGATAGCCGCAAGTGTAGGTTGTGAGCATCCCTTGCCTAAAGATTGGGAAGTGACCACCCTGGCTGATAGGGTAGCAAAGAATGTTGCCGAGATAGACGACAGGATAAGTGAGATAAGGGAGATTGAGGCTCAGGAAGAGATAGATGAGGTTAGCCAGAAGGAGATAGATGAGTTAAATGTCCTCAAACAAGTTGAACTGGCAAGGCTTGATTAAGATAAACGAACACGAGGGATTACAATAAGGAGGAGAAATGGGAAATAAGACAAAGTTACAAATGAGGGCAGACCTGGCAGTAGACCTGAAGATAACTATTGATACTGAGCTGTCTAGACCTGAACTGGACAGGTGTATTGACAGAGCATACTCAGACCTTAGCAGGTTTCTGCCAGATGAGAAGATATCTGAGGACTCGTTGCAGTTTGCTGTAGCTGATGAGGAAGTAACCTTTCCGCTTGATGCAGTTGCTGGTCAGGTGGTAGCTACTGAGGCTCTTGAAGGAGTTGTGGCTGGTAGTCTATGCACCATAGATGGTCAGCCCGATGTGCCAAGACCTTTGCGGTATCTACTATCAGATGCTAATAATAGCATACAAGGAATGACTGTGATAGTAGAAGGCATAGACAAGGATGACCAGGCTTTGCAGGAGGTTAGCTGCTATACCAAAGGTGATGACAAGTTGTGGATGGGCAAGAAGTACTTCAAGGCAGTGTATAGTGTTGAGTTTGACCAGATAACAGGTAATGCTTCTCCTGACCAGTTTGAGGTAGGCATAGGAGATTATACTGATGTCTGGGTGTATCTAGCTAACAGTCCTATCAAGTGGCAGAGTGACTCAGGTGTGGGAGATGATGATGTAGCAATAGTGAGGAATACTGACTACTACATAGACTATGCTAACGGTAGAGTAAAGGCTATATCAGGTGGTTTAATAGCTGCTGGGGAAGTATGCGAGTTTACCTACACTAAGAGTCAGATTGGTATTGACCTTAGCGACCTGCCTGACCTTATCCGAGTCCAGAGGGTAGAATATCCTATAGGTCAAGTGCCACAGGTCTTTGTTACAGGTGATGCCTTTGGCAAGTACTATGTCGTGACTGGTGCTGGAGAGTCAGAGGAGCAGCAGCAGATGGCTGAGGATGAGCAGTATAGGATTTACTATGATGCTAAGCACCAGGTGGCAAATCTCTATTCTCCTGGTAGTGAGCCTAGCTTCTTGACAGATACGGTACTGCTGGCTTCTGGTGCATATGCTCTATACATCCTAGCACTGAAACAAGAGCATCAGGCAGTAACTGACCTAGGACTAGCTAGAACTGCTCTGGGTAATGCTACTGGCACTCATTCAGCACTGGGACTTGCTCTGGATGATATGGAGCTGTATCTAGATAACTCGGGTTCTCCTGGAGCTGAAGATGCTATCGGTAGGTTAGCACAGATAACTACTGACATAGCTTACTTGGATAATGCTATAATTGCTGCTACTGAGGCTATGAACGCTTATCTGGACGCAGTTGGTGCGGCAAGTACTGGAGATATAGCTCTGTCTAATGCAGTTAAGGCTCTCTATATGACTTCCCCCAACTATGTCAATGGTGGGTCAGAGCCTGACATTCTAACATACCTTACCACTGGTGATGCTCTACTGAATACTGTGCCTGTAGGTGGTGAGGGTCAGGATGTGCCTAGAGCTTATAGGGAGTATGCTCAGGCTGTCAAGGATTCACTAGTAGCTGCTTTTGAGAATGACCGAGCTATGTATCTACAGGGTGCTACTGCTAGGACTAATGCTGCTATGGGCTATGCTAACGAGGCAGCTCAGAGGCTCAGCTTACTAAGGGCTCACATAGAGAGGGGAGCAGCTTATATAGCAGTGGCGGATACTTTTGGCACTGAGGCGGGGCATATACTTAGTCAGATAATGGCATACCTACAGCAGGCTAGTCAGTGCATTGGAACTGCTAGTGCTGATATGGCTTCTGCTGATAGGTTCAGAGATGGGGCTAATGAAAGGCGGAATGAGGTATATAGTATTTGGCGGGATAGGAAGCAATACATTGGTGACTTTACCGCAGGTGCTATGAGGCAGTATCCTTGAATACACCATCTTGGAATAGTATAGAGGAATACGGAATAAGGAGGCACAGAATGAAGTTTACATTTAAGGTCTGGAGATTCTCAATCACAGTTGACCTGTTTGACCTGAATGTGAGTGACGGAGATATTGCTTTCAAAGTCACTGTTGCGTGGAAGTAAATAGGGACTCGCTTCAGTATCTTTTCTGGAGCGAGCACCTCCTTAAATGGGCAGTTGAAAGGTTTTGCCGAGCTGAGTAGGCTGCCCAGTTCATTCAACTAACTCCCAGTGCCCTGAGTCTCCTAGCTCTACACCAAAATGCTCTGGCAGATACTTATCGCTAGTCTTAATGCTACTCCTCCACTGCCTCATTCCTTCACTCTCTACCCAGCGGTAGGACTCAGTAGTAGCTGGTGCAGGTATGCTAGCAGTTACATTGTAAGTGATGATAGGTTGCACTTCCCTCTCAATGATGACAGTTCTCTCGGTGATGACTTCTCTAGGATTAGCCAGAGACCACAGTGAGATTATTAGAGCTATAGTTGCTATTGCTATTAGAATCTTCATAAGGCTATCCTCTATATGGTATGAGCCTGAATTCTGGAAAGTAATAGCGGGCATCTAACTCTGATAGCTTAGCTCCATTCTGAGCTGTCCATTCAAGGCAAGCTTCCTCACTCCAGCCATTATCAGCACCTATGTAAGCTGCCCAGTCAACATTGTTAGTGACCACTGCTATAATGCAGATGCCTTTTCCGTTGCAGTTCCAGTATCTGCCTTCATAGAACTGTCTGCCTCCACCGTCCTGAAACTTGTAGTATGGATATTTTGGCATACTTACCTCCTTTAGTTGCTACTGATTCCGAGTGCCACCCACCACCCATCCTCCCCCCGCTTAATCGTATTCTACTATTCCGCACTTCCTATAGAGCCTTGCCATCCTTTCATGTAGAGCTACACTACCGCCAAATCTTAAACCTTTCTTTTCATAATAGGCTTTCATATCTAAGAGTAATCTAGTAGCATGACCTTGCCCTTCCTGTTGACTTACTATAACATATACAGTTGCCCAATCTTGACCTACACCAACTTCAGCTGAGCAGGATTTATACTGCCATATATCTAATGGTCCTCCTAGTCCATCAATCTTTTGAGGACCGATGCTAGTCTCCATTATTCCCATCTCAATGTTTGTTTTACTTCAAAGGGGATGCGAAAGTCTGGTATCATCTCTAGCTCTTCCACAGGTAGCACTACATCTCCATCAAAGGATAGGCTATCATGAACTGATGCTGCCATTACTGGAGGACCTAAGCCTTTATTGCGGCAGAGAATAATAGCTCTCTTTATTACTTCTCCATCACTACCTAGGATAGGATAGTTAACCGCCTTCCTCTTCATCGCTTCAGTATTCAGTCCTCCCCAGTGGTTGAGCTCTTCAGGTATGTGTATCCTTCTGCCAAACAGTGTAGGCTCTGCCCAACCTGATTCTAGCCCAGACCTCTGTACTGTCTGAACCCAGTCTGCTACACCTGGGAAGGTTCTGAACCAATCATCTAGGAGCTTACTACATCTGCTGACATCCTTAATCTTTGCCTGTTCACTGATGGTTTTAGCAGTAGCGCCGTAAGCCACTGCATAGTTCAGTGTCCTCGCTAGTGGTCTTAGTAATCCCATCCTGTTAGCTGTGTGCTGGTGGATGTCAGCCTTCTTGGGGTCTGGGTCGTAAAGAATCCTGAGTAGGTCTCTGTCCTGACTTATGTGAGCAAGAATATACATATGCTCCTTGCCATAGTCGCCAGTTGTAAAGCAACCATTATCAGGCAAAAAGATGTATCTGCACTCAGGCGGGATATTCTGGATATTCCTGTTCTTGCTATTCAACCGCCCTACCACAGTGTCTAAGTAATACTCCGTGTAAAATCTATCATCATTCTTGATTGGTGCTATGTATGTACTGAGCAATTTGGACTTATGTCGCCAGCCTAATACTGCAGTTGCCATAGGGTCGTCTAAGAATTCTAACTCAGCTTCTCTAGTAGATAGCTGTGTCTTCTTTCTAGTCATTGGTAGGAAGTTACCTCTCTTACCTAGTATATACCCTACCTGCTGGCTACTTCCTGGCTTCTCAATTCCATATCCTTCTAGCTGTCTTCTATAAAACTCTACCTCATCCTCTAGCTTAGCCTCCAACTGAGCTCTAGCTCCTTGGTCTATAGCCAACCCTCTCAGACTAAGGTCTATCAGTATCGGTATTACCTGCATCTCTACCTGGAAGTACTCAGCATACTGGCTAGCCATCTGTGGCTGATAATCAAGATACAGTGCAAAAGCGACCTTAGCATCGTTCTGGCACTTGTTGGCTAGTTCATTAGTAGGAACATCTAGCATAGTGCTAGCCTTGAATCTCTGCATAATTGACTTAGCGCCCTCAGCAAACATACCAACTTCATTGGCTAGGATATCTAGAGATGTTTCCTCTCTGCCCAGTAGTCTAGCAGCTGTGTTAGTATCAAATATGTTAGAGCGGTCAAAGCCTACCAGCTGAGGTATTAGTGGCAGAACTGATATATCAAATATAGCATAGTGGGCTATCTTACATACTTGAGAATTGAACAGTAGAGGCTTCAGTAGCTCCAGCTCTCTGGGTGGCTCAGGATGTACTTGGAAGTAGAACGCCTCCTGTGGACTGAAGGCTATAGCAAATCCTAGAGGCATCCGCTCTGCAATACTGGGAGTCTCTACATCTATACTAATAGCAGCTGGCGGGTTATCTAGGAAATGCTGAAACCGCTCTTTAGGATTACCAGTTCCATAGTAAGTAACAGGCATCTATACTGCTACCTCGTGGACCTTGAAGCGGAAAGGAAACTTCAGCCCCCTTCGCTTCATTTCAAGCCTAGCGTCTATAAATATGATGTGGTCTCTGTCTCCACAGTTAGGGCATACAGCTGTTTCTAGAGTGAAGCGCTCATTCTGATACCAAGTATACTTACAGCTAACACAACTAGCTGGGAATGTCTTGCTGCTCATTAGTACTTCCTCCTTATAGTCCTCTTCCGCATATCCGAGTGATACCAGCTGCTTTAACCACCTCTGCTTGTATAGGGAACAGTTTTGTGAAATCTTCCATAGTCTGAGCATACCTGCCTTTACTATCCCAGTAGTATAGTGTAGCTCCTTCCAAAGACGTGCCATTTATACTGGCATTGATTATGGCGTTGATTTCTGCGTGGACTGCTCTTTGACAGTGGTCGTCTACTACCACACAACCTTCGTCTGTGCAGTGCGGCTGTCCTGCTGGTGCTCCATTGTAACCTGTAGAGAGGATGCGGTTATCTCTCACCATAACTGCCCCTACAGCTGCTCTATTGCAGGTGGACCTTGATGCTACTTCCAAAGCAATTCTGATAAAGTATAAGTCCCAATCTGGTCTAATCATGCTTGCCTCCTTTATTAGAGTTAAAGAATCTAATCTTATCTCTCAGTTCTCCCATTAACTGGAGATCACTCTCTGTATGATATTCTCTAGGTCTCTTAACAAATGGAAACTGTGTTATACAATCTGCTTGTACCTGTTTCTCTATCATATATGGTTTAATCAAACGAATGACTTCTTGTGCTTTTATTCCACATATTCTCCATACATATAAGTCAGAACCATTTTTAAGAGACCTAGCGCTCTGCTTATGCTTAGTGACTTTACCGCCGAGTGTCTTATGTAAGTATGCAGGAACTTCTGGATTGCAGCTGTATGCTCTTACTTGGACGTAATATCTTTCCAGAGCTGAGCCATAGTAGATGCCTAGACAGCCATCTCCGTCCAGAAAGCCTGCTATGTAGGCTAGCTCAGTTTCATTCATTACATTTCCTTAGTACTACTATGTCCTCGTCATCAACAGTGAGTTCACCCCTAGCTCTTCGGGCTGAGGTGTAAGGCATACCTGGTGCTGCCCACTTAAAGTGCTCATCAGGATTATAACTGAACCCAACTTGAACGCTGGCTTTTATAGCCTTGTCTGTCAGCAGTACTCTCTTACCAGCACTCATATGGTCTTTGACTATTAGGGTCATACTACCATTAGGCTTCAAGGTCTGGTAGCACTGAGCATACACTTTCTCCATCTCGTGCATCCAGAGGAACTCTGACATAGTGCCTAGGTTCAGCGGGTTCTTGCTATACTCTACAAAATCATATCCTGTATCTATATTCCACTGGTCTGTTACTGATTTCTTCTTCAGTATTCCAGCATACTGTGGTGAGAATATGATATGGTCTGCTAGGTTAGGTATAGGTAGGTATGTCTGACATGGCAGGTTGACTAGGCTAATCATACCACTGATGCCTGGTGCTATCCGCTCAAGGTGCTCTAGAGCAGCTACCTGTAAGGCATGGAACTTCTTGCTAATCTCTATGCATATGACTGACCTGCCAATGAGAGCTCCTACCATAAGAGTTCCAGTGCCTGCCATAATGTCCATTAGTATGTCCTCTGGTTCTGACACATACTCAATGATAGCTTGCACCAAGTAGACATTTGCTTTCGCTGGGTGCTGGTTCACTTCAGGCGGAAACATTCTTTTACGGTACTCAGCATCGGCTGGGAACTTGAACCAGCCTTCAGCGTTGATGTTGTATTCAGGAGCAAACTGCTTCATTTCTTCCTACTTTTCCACGCCTTATCCTTCACCCATACTCTGCCGCAGGACGGGCAGGTGAATAACTCATCATCGTCTGGTGGAATATGCCATACTAGAGCTACTCTACACTTGAAGCAGTATGGTATAATAGCAACAAACGAGTTGTTCCACTCCCTTAGCAGTGACTGTTGCTTTGCCATTGTCTTGTATTCAATAGGTATCTCAACTGGTGGCTCACCGACTAATCCTTGTATGGTGTCTGCTCCGTTTACTAGTGCCATACTTCCCTCCCTAAACTACTTAATATCTTTTCAGCCATCTTCTTACCTATCCCCTCTACACCTGTCAGGTCAGACAAGCCAGCAGTGCAGAGGTCTAGGAGATTACAGAACTTATCAGCTATCAGTCTGGCTTTCTTCTCTCCTATGCCTAGCTGGTAAGCATTGGATAAGAACATTAAGGACTTGATAAATCTATACTCTTCCTTCTGCTCTTCGGTCATATCCTTCTCAGTCTTAATATGCACCTGGGGTCTGATTATTCTCTGTAATGTGCTGTGTTCCTCTGGCGGCTTCTGCTCATTTCTATATATAGCAGATAGCAGTCTAGCAGTATGCACCCAGTTAATGGTATAGTAGGTATAAATGCCAGCTTCTGCTAACCTGTGAGTCCAAGCAGCTAATAGAGAATCATTGATAGCCGAGAAGCTATGACCACTTCTGATAAAGCCGCCTGGCTCTACCTTGTAGCAGTAGAGTTTAGCACCTAAGTCCCTGGTACTTGGACTGGCACTGTGAGCATCTATCTCTACTGATGCTCCTTTCATCTTTAGTCTATCAGGACTGATAATACCTTCAACAATCTGATAGTTCTTATCAGCATTATGGTAGTACTCGGCTAGTTGCTTCTCAGCCTCATCTACATTACCTACTAGTTCACCTGCCTGCTTGCGGCTGAATTGTAGTCTAGTGCCGTCATAGCTACCAAAGAAGTAGTCTGATAAGTTAGCTATATTCAGGTCAGCTACAGTAACTGGGCAGGACTGCTGAAGTAGCTTTACTATGTTCTCGGGCTCATTCTTGTCAACCAGTAGCATCTGGCTTGTCCTCTACTATAGGCTTACCAGCTTCATCTCTACCAATCTCCTTTTCAAACGGCACTTGTTCCTCTTCCTTTATATCAGGCTCATCCTTCAGGTCTCTGGCGGTCTGAATCTGGTCTCCGCTACCTCTAGGTCCCATACCTGATAGAGGCTGTCCAGGTCCTATGTCTCCGCCAGGTGGTTGTTTGGGCTGGCGCTCAGGAGTAGGAGGAGGCGTGGCAGGTGACTCGGCAAAGGCAGCCTTGGCAGGAGATTCAATATGCTCTGCCGCCGCTTTTGCCTCAGCCTCTGCTTCAGCAGCCATCGCTGCCTCTTGCTCCGCAAGTGCATCTTCCTCTTGCTGACGGATTAAGTCCTCAGGAGCAGGAGTAGGCTGGTCTGCCCTAGCAGCTTCATAAGTTTGCTCCTCTTCTGTTAGACCTTCAACCTTCTCGCCTTCAGGAGCTGGCTCAAACTCTGCCTTCAGCTCTTTGACACTCTCGTCTTGCTTATCCAGTATAGCCTCTTGCTCTGGGGTAACCTCAGCTACAACCTCTCCATCTTTAGCTATCTCTTTGGCTACTGGACTCTCTGGTGCTATCCATTCTATCGGTAGTGGATGTAGTTGTCCATCTGCACCAAGTATATCCACTGCAGCAAACATAGGAAAGACAATCTTAGTGGGCATTTCATTCTTGCTATAGAACAGATAGCTTCTGACATAGGGAGGTAAGATAAAGTTGACATCTCTTATCTCCATGTCTAATGTTTTGTTCTCTTGGTTAATCCTCATTTCTTTCCCTCCTTGTAGTATATTATTGGTAGTTCAGTCCTTAATACTGCTCCGCATTTAGAGCACTTGAACTGATACAGTAGTTTAGTAGGCTTATCATTCTTGTAAGACCAGCTATGACCTACTAGCTCCATTACTACAGGTCCTTTGGTGTGCTGGTTCGGACAGAATATCTTTATCATTTTAGCATCTTCCCTGCCAGGTTCTCTGCCCTCGGTATCCACCAGAACTTCACCTCCACATTCTTGGTCATTTGCCATACTCTCTGGGCTAGTATCCTAAGCCTGTCATTACCTATATGATAGTCTCGGATAAGCTGATGAACTACCACCTCATTATCACAGCATACTAGTACTGGTGGTGGTAGAGGTCGCTTGGTCTTGTCAGCTGGAGAAGCTACATTACCGAACTCAAAATCTTTAGTATACTTTGACAGCTCAGTATCTATATTATCCTGTCTAGCATCTAGCTCTTTATTCCACTTCAGATAATACTCATTGAGTCCATAGATAATAGCTAGATACTCTGCTTCCATACAGGTATGACCTGGTGGTAGGTCCTGATAACCACTACCGCCTCCGTCAAGAACATATGCTACCATTCTAGGATTAGCATCACAGTATAGGCGTGGCATTTGCTGCTCCTTTCAGTAGATTAACTAAGTTGATAATACCTTCATAGGTGGCAGGAATCTCCAGTCCAACAGCAGCCAGTCCAGCTCCTTCTAGTCCACACTTGGTAATCTTGCATACTGGTAGCTTTGTTGTAACTCCAGCATTAGTGGTCTCATGGATAC
Organism: Candidatus Eiseniibacteriota bacterium; assembly: GCA_023129715.1. GTDB lineage: Bacteria > Eisenbacteria > RBG-16-71-46 > CAIMUX01 > WJJG01 > JAGMBO01. The sequence continues at coordinate 14,838 of JAGMBO010000094.1, forward strand.
TAGTCCATACAACTAGGTCTACTAGCTTCTTTGTCTCTTTGAAGCCATCTAGAATTATATTACCAGTCTTACCCTCTACCATACTGCCATCGGACTTGCCACTTGGTATAGTGCCATACTCATCAGTAGGGTAGTGGACAAGGACTAGGTTCTTAGAGAAGCTTCTAGCCGTGTGGAGTATAGTTCTCATCCTGTCATTAGCAGGTCCGTACTCCATAGGCTGTAACCGCTCACGGTAGTCATTCTCGTCAAACTGACGATTCTTCGTCTGCGGGTCGTTATTCCATCTGAACAGCTGTCTCTCCTGAAGCATTTGTAGGTGAGAACTGTGGCAGATATTCCATAGAAGTGTAGCAGAATCTATTATAATGGTCTTGACTTCAGTATCCTGACAGGCTGCTACGAAGTCATCTACAATCATCTGCCAGAGCTCCTTCATTCCTTCTACCTTCTTAGGTATGAGGGCTCTGGTAGAAGCAGGGGTGGTTACACTGCCCTTCAGTTTGTCTAACTGTATTGGTTTGGGATAGCCTTTGGATTCTGTGCCTTCAGCTGATAGTCTCCAAATAGCTCTCCTATATCCGCCTACATCTACATCGAAGTGTCTGATTGGCTTGGGGAAGGTAAGACCCATAGTGGTCTTGCCAGTTCCCTCCTCACCACAGACAGCAACGATGCCTAAGTAATCATCCATTGTCTAGTACCTCCCTAGTTAGTAGCTGAGCTTCGGTCAGGAGCTTGTAGGCTTGCTCAGCTTTTCTCTTCATGTCCTTGCGATACTTATACTCTTGTATCCTATCCCGAATAATAACAGTATATACTACTATTACCAGGATACTTGAGCATATAGCATATAGCTCAACTAACCCCATAGTTCGCTGTCCTTCTTTATTTGTTCTTCACTCATAGATATTCCAGACGCTCTAGCTATAGTCTGACATACTAGCTTGTATCTGCAGTACTTACACTCCCAGTCATAGCAGTTCTTGAATGGCTCAGGCGGAACTCCAGTGGCTAGTGCTTCATCCAGTACTGCTTTGTTAGGCAGTATCTTATTATTCCAGTTATCAGTTATCTCAGGGAGTTCAAACAGCTCTGTCTCAGCATAGATATCAGGGAATGGAGGTGAGTAGTTGCCCATCATATACAGAATGATGAGGTCATACTCTAAGTCTCCTCTCATAAAGCATCCACCCATCATATAGTCTATCCAAGTAAGTGGTAGGCTATCATCCATATAATGATACTTGGCAGATTTCCTTGTAGTCTTAATCTCATTTAGTCTGCGGTCTAGAATCATATCTGGTCTGTAGAGGATACCATTAACTTCTATAACTGGAGCATCTGCATCCTTAGGAGTAAGCACATCCTGCAGTCCATACCCCAGAGCAAACAGTAACACCTCTTCATCAGTAGGTTCCACTGTCTGTTTTGCATCTAGGAATGATTTAGTTCTGCAAGTGATATAGCTACTAAGGTGGTTTGACTCTCTAACCTCCTTAATCTTATACAAGTCAGCCAGGTGGACTAGCATCTTGCGCTTTAATTCTTGGTTATCTATCCTTTTCATACATCTCCTTGGTAGAAGCCGACTAACCCATACTGGTGTTAACCAGACCCACCCGCCTAGTGCGGCTTCTATTCCAGAGAGAGCTTGCTAGGCTGGAATTGCTCAGAAACCACCTAGCAAGCTCTCCTTTATCTGGCTTCCTGTTAAGCCGCTGCTACTACTTTACTAAACACTCCTGATGCTTCGTCCTTGGTAAACTTGCCTGTTGATACCATAGTATTAGCAAACGAGTTAGGTGCCGTAGGTGGCATACCTATTGCCGCTAACAGAGCAGTATCATTCCTGATAACTGGGTCGGCTAGAGCAGCGGTGTTGAAGTCGGCTAGTGTCTTACCATCCAGCTTGCTCATAGCTACTTCCATCGCACTTGTTCCTTGACCGCCAGCTACTCCTACGCCTTCTATCTCATATACAGTCCAGGCTGGTGTAGGTCTGTCGGCATCAATTCTCCCATCATACAAGTCCGTAGCCTTAGGTCTCCCATCTTCACCATCAGTCATAACGAAGCCCAGTCGCTTACCTATGCAGTGCTTAATCTCCAACCTGTCTGCTGGCTTGACATAGTTGGCATTAGATGGGTCATGTTGCTCGGGAGTAAGCTTCTGGTCAGCTACATTATTGAAGCCTATTGAGCGGTCTTCAGGAGTTCCCTCTGATAACACTCCCCATCTAGACTTCTTCTTGTTAGACTCGGATATAGTGATAGTATATATGGGAAAGTGGTAGGGTTCAACTGCTTCCTTTACATCTATATCTTTGCAGTTTAGCTTAACCCTTTGAGTCGTTCTGGCTGCCTCTCCTTCTCCGTAGGTCTGAGGTTCCTTAGGCATACTGTCAAGAATTCCAGTAAACCTCCGCAGAGGACCTAAATCGCCCTCTACAAGTCCTCTAGTGCTCGGTTCGTCTGCCATAATGCTTTTTCCTCCTGTGTGTGATTACTTTTAGAATAATAAACGGTACTGATAAAAACAAAACCATGAGGATAATAGATACAGCTATTTCAATCTCTCACACCCCCCTTTCAATTATGCACTCATATTATAACACATTAAGGTATAAGTTGTCAATACCCAGTAGGCTAGGGCAGTGGATGGTAAAATAATAATATACATGGTAATAATACCAATACATTTATTTTAATCAGTGTATGAAGCTAGGGAGTAGGAGGTATCATCTCGGTAGCAGTGCTCTAGTATCTTTCTGATAATAATTATACTCCTCATACCATCTCTGGGTATCATGAGACTTCTTCCGATACTATAGAAATCCTGTATGTCTGCAACAGACACAAAGCTATCCTGCCTGCCAGGTGTGCATATTATTACTATCCTGTCATTGACCTTTGTGTTCGGTCTCTCGTAGGATAGCCAGAAGTCTACCTTCTCAGTATCTATAGGAAATCCGCCTCTAGAGCTCCTATACTTTACATCAGCAAAGAAGGAGTAATACTTTGACTCCGCTAGTAAATCAAAAGGAGACCAATAGTTCTGCTCATTCCGTTCCTTACTTATATCAGTCACTTTGTAGCCAATGCTAGTTAAGTAATTGAACATCCTTACTTCCTCTAGCTTTCCAATCCTGTATCTCTCATCTCTCTGGAAAGCCCTCTCAGCGTCCATCTCTATCTTCTTTGCCTTCTTATAGCTGTCTTCAAACATTTATCTTCCTTGTCTGTTATATAAAATTGTAATGGTATTATTACCATATGGATATTTTAATTGACATGACTATTCTAACTATCTGTTTGCTAGCTCTAATAGGACATCAGCGTGACAGGGAAGAGGAGCACACCAGCACACCAAGTCCTTACCCCTTAACTCACTCAAGTCTAAGATTGTATGCTCAAGATTAGCCATAGCCAGATAATGTCTATATAGCTCTATAACCTCAGTCCTACTTCCGTCCCTACCAACCTTATAAGGATTACCCCACTTGCTGGGTCTACCGACATAGATAGCATCTGGCGGTATAGTATCAGTTCTTTTATTCAGCACTTTAGGCATTATTAACCTCCTTACTCTAACTGTCCTAAATCTAGTTCCCCTCTGAGTTCCATCTCTTCCTCTTCCTCATATTTAGGCACTATACGGCTGAGTATCTGAGGATGTAGAGTATCTCTGCTCCAGCGGAGCACTAGTCGTGGCAGAACATCCTCTGCATTACGGTGCTTAGTGAAGGTGGCGTTTACTTGGGTTAAAGTGCTGTCTTTAGGAGATGGGTCTATGCGGAGAATAGTATCTGCCCAGCGGAGTAGGGCTCTACTGCCAGTAGCATCCTGACTGCCCATCTGTATAGGATTGCCTTGCTCGTCTGTTTTAGATTTGCGAGTGTGATGTATTATGATAAAGGATAAGCCTGGAATAGACTGTGAAGCGTCTTCCATTATCAGGTCTATCTTGTCTAACATGGGCTTGACATCTAGTTCTGAGGATAAGTCACGGTTGAACATCTTAAACAGAGGGTCAAGGATAACTAATAGAGGCAGTGGTGGTAGTGTTTCTATACAGGTCTGGATGTTCTTGCGGAGAGACTCCCAGCCACTGGACTCATCTATATGGATGAACTGTTCAGTGCGGCTGACTACTAGAGGATACGCATAGTCTATAGCTCTATTATCCAAGCGGTCGAGTTCATTAGATGTTACCTCTTTATGCTCATCCTTCGCGAGGAAGATAGTCTTACTTCCCACACAGTACTTGTCTATCCGCTCCCTATCCATATACATAGGTAGTTCCACTTGGAGACGGAGAACATTACAAGGGTTAGTACGGAAGCCTAGCCACTTACTACCTCTAGCTATACAGTTAGCAGTATGAAGTGCTAGCATAGACTTCCAAGAGCCTTCATCACCAAAGATTATCATACGGTTCTTAACATTCAGAACACCTCCAGAGATGATACGGTAGTTCTTAGGAGGAGTCCATGATAGTAGGTCTTGGATGGTATAGAGTTGTTTATCCTTGTCGTGTATCTCTGACAAAGTTAATCCTTTGCAGCTTGGTAGGCTATATATAATTATAACATATAAGGAGGGCAGTTGTCAACCCAGTAAGTGCTGGTCTCTTACCCGTTCATAGGCGTAGTCGCACTGGTCGGCAAAGTAGTCCTTGTAAGCTTCCTCAGCAATCATATAGCACATTAGTTGCATATGAGGACCTAGCTCACGGAACTCATGACCTGTTTTATCTAGTGCTACTTCCTCAGCTTTGTTCTGTTGCCATTCTTTCTGAGACATCATTTACTCTCCCCCTTTTAGGGCTTGCCAGAAGTTCCACATTTTCATGCAGTCTATCCCCTGCCTGCTAACTGCCCCGCAAGCCCCGCCCTCTTTCATTATCCTCTCCCTCTCCTGCCTTCTGGCTTCCTCTATCTTTGGCGGGAGTAGGGCAAGGGCTTTATCTGTGGAAGCAGCTGCTACCGCCCTCAATTCTATCTTCATTTCATCTTTGAAGGCAACCATATCTTTTGCGGTCAATTTGCTCTCAAACTTCAGCTTCGTTTTTGGGGTGCTATGCAATACCTCTGCCATTTCCTCTGGTGTCAGTAATAATTCACCGTCTAAGGGCTGGGGAAATAGCTGGCAGTAATAATCATCTATGAGTTTTGCTGATAATTCAACACCCTCATCTGTAATCCCCCCAAAAGGTTCAGGCGGATTGCCATATTGATAAGTAATTCTGTTGCTCTCAATTATCTTCTTTACTTCCTTAATGTTACCCATTACTTAGCCTCCTCAGTAGGTATTACTATAGTATTGAAATTCTGTAATTCTAAAAATAGAACACAGTAATTATAAGCATTATCTTATCAGGTATCTCCTTATTATCTTTCTCCAGCGGCTAATAGTAGACCTATCTACTTCCCAGCCATAGCGACTACAGACATCGTTGAGACTACCTCTGTAGATGTCTAGCTTAAGTAGTATATTATACTTAGCCTCAATGTACTTCATAAGGCTAGTCTTGGGAATGTCTATAGCTGACTCATCATACTCAGGCTGGTCGGGTAAAAAGTATGGCGGCACCTTAGGTGGTATCAGACCATGACCTTTTAAGACTCGGCGTCTTATTTCTTTCGTAGAGATACTCTCTGCCACTTCAGTCTCTCCGTCACTCTGCCAACTTGTATTACAGCTACTAATAGAGCTGCTCGCTTCTCAGCTACCCCTGATACAGGCTTGGGCAGATAGTCCTTCTTGTGTTCTAGCCACCCCGCCTCACAGCACGTAGGACAGCAGAGCTCAGGCTCAACACCTTTAGTCAGGGGCAGGCGTTTGTATATCTTTCTCAGCTGGCTCTCATACCCCCACCAGTGGCACTTACCGCAGTGGACTTCATAGTGCTGGCGAGGTTCAGGGTCTGGATCGCTAATACCTAGATGCTGTTGGTCCTTGAGAAATCGGGGTTGTGTCATCTTTCTTCTCCTCCTTATCTATATAGATTACTGAGTAATGGTTGCCTTCGTGCACTCGGATAGTTAAGTCATACTCTATCTCTAGATTGAGGATGAATGCTCTAGCAGCGTAAGGAGTAACATCATACTTCTTTACCTTTGGATTATCTTTCATATGCTCCCCCTATGGTTCTGGCGAGATAATTATATTGTATAGTCTGCTCAGCCTTTCCATAAGCTCTTTGATTCGCTTTCTCATCTTGTCTAGTTCCTCTATTGATATTAGAATGAGAGCTGTGGCTTCTTCTCTCTGCTTCTCGTTCATTTTCTCCCTCCTTTAAGGTTCGTCTACTAGAGTTATCAATAGTTTGCGGATAGCCTCAGTAGCACTAATAGGTACTCCACCTTTGCCGTATGATTGGTAGTCAGGTAAGCCTACGGTTCTGAGCCAGTCTTTGAACTTCTTCTTAACGATAGGGACAAGCCAGTCTGCTTCCACTGGGTCGGTCTCGGCCTCTAGGATTGGCGTGAGCATTTCAGTTAGTGTACTCATACATTCCTCCTCTCTTTCATATGGTAAGACTGATGGCACTTGCGGTGAGCTAGTGCTCTGTTCTCTATCTTCATATTCATATGGTCTCCGTCTATATGATGTTCTGTAATAAGGTCAGTCAAGCGCTTAGGGAAGTCAGCTATAGTGAAAGGCTTATGGCAGAAGTAGCAGGTGATGTTATACTTGGTTAGCACGAAGAGTAGTAGGTCACGCAGATGCGTCTTCTGCCAGCTTAGCTTGGACTGCTTAGGCACCCTCTATCTCTTTGACCGCCTTCTTGAGACACTTAAGGCAGGTGTTTACTGGAGATGTCTTCCAACCTGAGCAGACAACTCTGGCGTGGCGCTTGCCTGCTGGTATCGCATCTCCGCAGGTGTGGCACTCCCTTGTGCGTATTGCCTCAACAACTCGTATCACGGTTCACCTCCTTCTTTATCCAAATAGCCATCTAAGTCAACTCCAGCTTTCTTTAGGTTAAGGACAATCCGCTGGTTGTCTTCATCTTGAAAGTAATCAAACACACTCTTAGCTGCCACAGGACCTACTGTCTTAGTCAGCTCCTCCAAAGATGATGATGCTAGCCTACCAAAGGCACCTTTAGCGCTCAAGTCCATACCTCCAACTATCGTGGCAGGATATACAGAACCATCTGCCTAGATCCTCCTCTATCTCTGGATTAAACTTAGGGTTAAGACAGCATACATTGTCTGACTGACAGTTGGGGCAGAGGATGATAAGCCAGTCAGACATACCCTCAGTGTTATAGTTATAGCTACCTGCTAGAGACGGGGTTAGCTTACCATAAGGCAGAGGTACTGTATCATTTTCCATTCCTTTTATCCTTTATCTTTCATTTGACTTAGTTCATATAGCAACTGCCTTGCTTCCCATCTATTACTAGGCTTCTCCTCTAATGGTTCTCTAACACCCTTACGCATACAGAGGCGAGTGATAGCTGCTGTCTGTCTGGCAGTAGGCGGAAGGAGCCAGCTACTAGCGTAGAGGCTGTTCTCATTAGACATCTTGAAATGCTCTCCTTGCAGGAGAGATAGGCGTGGTCTCCTCAGGTGTGAAGACTAGCTCCTCTGGTTCAAAGGGTAATGCTCCGCTGTATGGCAGTATCTCCTGCTCCGCCTGCTGGGTTACCTGCTGTTGCTTCTTTTCCTTGCGGTTAGCTAGCTCTTTCATCTTCTGCTTGCGGAGCTTCTTCTTATTAGTCCTGTGCATCTTCTGGTTCTTTAGGTTACTACGCGTTGCCATAGCTACTCCTTAT
>JAGMBO010000095.1 GCA_023129715.1 Candidatus Eiseniibacteriota bacterium
CGCTCCCGGGACTCCTTCGCCGCCACTGACGCCTTGTGTGGGTACTTGATCGAGATGGACCGCACCAGCCTGCCATGCCGCCGCATCTTCGCCTCAAGCTCCGCGATCGTGACCTCGGCGTTGCCCAAGCTCAGGGCCCACACAGGAATGTGTCGGGCCTTCTCAAACACCCTATCGAGCAGGGCAGCACCGCCAGTCTTGCTGAACGGGCTTACGGGCAGGCTTCTGCCCTCAAGGATCTCATCGATCACCTTGTACTCGCGCTCGTAGCTGCTCGTGCCGGGATACGGCGGATCGAGGTAGACGATGCTGGCTGGGATGTCGGACAACACGCTCAAGATGTCCGTCTTCAATACCCTCGCCGTTCCTGCGAACACGCCGCCGTTGATCCGCTGCGCGAGTTGCCAGAGGCGGTCCACCCGGGTCAGGCGAAGCCCAGCAATGTAGTTTGGCAGGCAGGTCTGTGTAACGCTGTCAAACTGACCATCGGTCACCTTCGCCATGTTCCCGGCTCTCACCTGCGACATCGGATGTGCAAGTAGCATCACGCGGATCGCCAGCAGCCGCAGGAGCGCCGCCTTGGCCACATCTCGTGTCTCACCGGCCAATGCCAGGGCTCGATCGAGGACACGCGCCTGTGCGATCGTGAACACATCAGGCGTGTAGGTCTCCTCAACCTTACCGGGCGGGGCATCTGACGGTGCCGCGATGCGCAGCACATCCTCGCGGGTGAGAATCACTCGGCTGTTCTGGATGAGCGCCTGCCCCACGATCACCGACCTCTCGGCGATGTCGGTCGCGATGATGCGGAGACCCTGAGCTTTCCCGAAAAGCGACACCGCACCGCCGCCCAGAAAGCCATCTAAGAGAACGAGGCCAGGCCAATGTCGCCTTGGCACGATCCTGTCGATTTCGCGAAAGATGGTCGGACAGAGTCTCCGCTTGCCGCCCAGGTACGGCGCCAGACTGCCCCAAATGGCCAGCTTTCGGGATCTTGTGGGCATCAGCTTATTCCTGTCTTTCCAGTGGATGTCATGCGGCATTCCAAGCGTTTATTGCCTTGCGCCGGGCATGGGGCTCGACGCCAGACGGAGGTAAGAACCATGGCCAAGAAGAACGCACCGAAGAAGACCCCCAAGAAGCAAGCAGCCCAGAAGAAGGCCGCGAAGCCGAAGGCCGCCGAGAAGAAGCATGCGGTGCCTGCCCCAACAAGCGACGCGCGGCAGCCGCAGGACGACTCGAAGGAGGTGGTCGTCTTCGCGATGCGCTTGCGCAGAGCCGAGCGCGATCTCATCCACAAGGCGGCCGGGTCGGGCAAGGCCAGCCAGTTCATCCGCGCCCTCGCCCTCGCGGCAGCCAAAGGCGACCTGAAGTCCATTCAGGTGATCGTGTCGAAGGTGCGCAAGTAACCCACCGACGGACAGCCCGGGCCCTCGGCCGCGGGTTGTCTGTTTCGGCCAGCCCATCGTCACGATCATCGGCTCCTCCCGGGCCGCCCGGCTTGGCTGACAACTTCCCGCAGCCGCCAGCGCCTATTTCCTCCGCGTTGCATCCCGCGCTCGATTCAAACCTTCCACGGCTACTGCTATTCGTTCAGGTCCGTCAATAGGCCGAGGCTGCCATCCAGTTCTCGTGCCTCGTTCAGCATCGGCTCCGTGAACACCCACTCCACTGCTGTAATGGTTCCTCGCGTTAGGTGCAGCGTGCACGCGAGCATCTCGTGGTCGGCGAGGTGTAGGAACGGGATGATGGCGTCCAGGTGACGGGCGATCTTGCTGAGATGGGTAGCCTCCAGATCGGTGGCCGGGCTTGCGCTGCCATTCGAGCGAACACGGACCAGAACCTCCCCCATCTCTTACTCCTTTCGTGGTGTGCCCCTTTCCAGAGGTTCCGTAGGGATGCCGTCCAGACGATCGTCGCCAGGGTCCAGAAACAGCGCGCCGTCCGACAGCTTGGGTTTCACGCCTCGGATTGCCCTCTTCCCGCATTCGGCCATCCCGGTCTCCTCGGTCCGATCCTGCGCAGATCTGCCGGATCGACCTCTACTATGGGCACGCGCAAGATCCTGGGCTCCTCCGAGACATCCTCGATGTGGACTCGTATCCTCCGTGGCTCCTGATAGCACTCCTCAACTTCCACGTGGATGGTTCGTGGCGGTTCGGATACGCCTTCGATGACGATGGGGATCTCGCGCGGCGGCTGCGAAGCGTCCATGACCGGGAAGATCATCCTTCTAGGCCCTGCTGCCTCCCCAGCGCTCTCAGCCCTAGGCAGTCTCTTCATCCTGTGTGATGCCTGGGTCATTGCCTTCCTCCTTGTTAAAGGTGTCTTCTGATCTCGGCGTCGGTGAGACCCGAGAGGATCCTCTTGGGGCGGGTACGGACGCTCCAGGGCGGGCCGTAACTGGCCTTGCCGTCACTGCTGTCATATGCTGTCATTCTTAAGGCGCTGCAGTGCAAGCAGATAGATGCCCATGACGCCCATGACGGCATTCCTGCTACCTCGGAGGGTCCTGACGATCCCTTGTTCCCACATGACGTCATCTCTGTCCTGGTCGGGAGACCTAAGGTACGCGGGAATGCTGTCATTGCTGTCACAGCCCCCCAACTGCCTGCTGGATCACAGGTTGCGTGGTGACGGCATTCCTGGCATGTGACGGCAGTCCCGTCACAGTGATCTCCCGGAAGGCCGCCCGCCTACCGACGCTAATCTCCACCTCAATCCCCATCGCCAGCAGATTCGGGTGGACGACCTTCAACCTCCGTGACAGCCAACTCGAACTCTTCGGCCACCACTTCGAGCGCGTGTCTACCCCTATCTCCTCACCGATCTGCCTGAGGTGCTCGTAGAGTTCGGCAGGCGTCCCCTGCCACCGATCCCGACCCTTCATGAATGCCAGTAGCGCCTGCGCCACGGGGCTCGCCTCGAGTGCAGCTTGATTCTGCCGTCCGACGTTCTGTTCGTAAGCCCGCAGGAACCCGCCGGGGCTCTGCCGCAACCCGACAGCCGCAGCTGCTCCCCACCGCGCGAAGTCGGCCATCCGAGGGCGCGACCGCAGCATGATTCCCGGTTCAACCTGCAGCGCCCGCGATAAGGCATCTAGAAGCCCGCCGAAGATCTGTGGCCGCGCCACCTCGAAGTCGCGCCACAGTTCGCGTTCCTCCATCCGCTGCGCAGGCGACACTGCCTCCAATTCCACAATGAGCGACCGATCGAGCATGTCGGCGCGCTCAGCCACGAGATTGATGCCCGACAGCCCAATGACTCCCTGATACTCAAGGATCGTAGAATCTTCATCTGTGTAGAGGCTACGCTTCGACCATCCCTCCCCAGACACTGCCCGACATAGAGCATCCGAGAGCCAATCAGGAACACTCGTCAGGTTGTCAAAGAACAACACACGGTTCTGGAACGCCGCGAGAGCGAACTCGGTCTGATCACGAACCCCGCCGCGCACTGGCACAGCCGATGGATCCAGGATTGCTTTGATGATCTTTAGCATCGTGGTCTTAGCAGATCCTTGGACTCCGTGGATGATCAGTGCGACGATTGGGATGTTTGCGATCAAGCTGACAACAAGATAGACAAGTAGCAGGCTCTTATCGCTTTCGTGTCGCAGATTGACGAAGGGCAGCACAAGTGAAGGATCGCCACCGCGGATAGGGTCTGGAAGAGGGCGCTGATGGGGGAAGGGACGAAACAGAATGGGTGGCTCGTCGACGACTTCCCAATTCCCGGGAGTGACGCACACGGCGCGCAGCCCATCGAGGTCTATCCAGATTGCATCGTCACGAACCGCGCAGCGGACATCGAGCTGATACTGTGGGCCGTCGAATAGCGCCATGCCTGACAGGACGTTCCGCACGGACGAGAGCTGCTCACCGTTCAGCGGGCGCTCGAGGCGCGTCCAGGCCAGCCGAGCGAGCCATTGACCGAATCTGCGTGACTGCAGCGACACGATCTTGCGCCCCCGGTCGAGTGGTAAGGCAGCGAAGCTGTCACCGCGCTGGTCGTGGAAGAGTTCAACCCCCTTGGCGAGTACGATTGATATCAGTGTTCTCGCTAGGGATTGCCTCGTATCGTCGGTTCCTGCAGCGCCTCCCTGCCCAGCATCCCCGGACTCGGCATCGTGCGGGGTGTCTCCCCCGGGCACATACTCCTTTGCGCCCTCAACACGCCACTGCAGCTCTTGCTTCTTGTGAGTCAACAGCCAGTCCGAGACGTCACCGCCCTCCGCAAGGCCAGGCAGTTCAACAACTCTCACGCTCGACGCGATTCCCGAGAGCGAACGTGCAACGCTCAGAGCGTGCTGCCATCCTGGCTTGTCATTGTCGGGCAGGATGATGACTTCCCGGCCGCGGAGGTGCTCGTTGAATGCCGCGCGCCACTTGCCCGCCCCCATCGGGTTGGTGGTCCCGAGGAGACCAAGCTCGCACAGCCGATCAACGTCCTTCTCGCCCTCTGGAATGAAGACTGACTCATCGCTCTTGGCGAGAAGAGCTGGCAGACCGTAGAGCACCGGGTGCACACCCTTGAGGTTCCAGATCCAGCCACCATTTCCGTCCGGCCGGCGTTGCGCGAATCGCTTCGGCTCAAAGCGGCAGACCTGGTAGAGCAAGTGCCCGTTTTCATCGCGATACTCGTAGATCATCTTCGGCTCACTCATGTTGGCACTCCCGTCGTCGAACAGATCGGCCATGCGCAGTTCCAACGCGGCGATCACATCCTCGATCGAACAGCCTGCGTGACACCTGATCAATACGCGTCCGTCCTCGCCCTCTGACACGCTGAGCGACGGCGTCCGGTCTTCGTGCGCGGGGCAACAGAAGCTCTGGCCCTTCCGAAGACCTCTGGCTTCGAGCGTGGCGACGAATCGGCGATAGGCTTCACTCATCGCGAGTTTTCGTCCTTCTTCAGGTGCTCTCCGGCATCTCGGCTTTCATTGTTCTCAGCGGTCATGCCAGTCACTTGAGTGCCTGAGGTCTCCGCATCTCTCGAGCCTTGGCCCAGGCGCGCAGAGCGACTCCTCAGCAACCGCGTCAGCGCCCTGCGCTGGCTGGCTTCGTCTCCGCGATACCGCCGATTGATCCTTACGGAGTCCATCGACTACGGCTTCCGAACCGCTTCGAGAGCCTTGTCCCGCTGCTCATCAAGCCAACGCTGCCACGCCTCCCGCGGCACCCGGATCGACCCGGCCACACGTACGGCGGGTATCACTCCGGCCGTGATCAGCTGGTACACGCGACTGGGAGTGACTCCAATGAGCGGCGCAAGATCTGCAGGACGAAGAAGTTCCTTTTCGGCGTTCATCGAACTGTTCCTCCACTCGGGTCTGCAGCGGCACTCTCCAGCCCCTTCCTAGCACGCCTGGAAGTAGCCTCACTTCTGAGCGGGGCTATACTCTTGCCGAGGGGACTGGACTGCCCCCGCATGGACCTAAGCCACCTACAGCAGGAGAAAGAAGATGAAGAAGCTTCCCGATCACAGGGACCGTGACGCCATCAGAAAGACGCTAGCGCATGATCTGCACCTCGCAGCGGTCCCGACATCCATCTGGCTGGACCTTCAGGATGACGTGGCTGACTACCAGCGCTTCCAAGACCGGGAGGTGTGGGACGCCCTCGTCGAAGCTGCGGGCGATGAACTCCGGGCCCCAACCAAGCCGAAAGAGAGGACCAAAGACCAGATCGAGGTACTGCGCGCCAAGGTGGTCTCGCTGCACTACGCTCGGCTGGCGTCACGGCGCCCCGAGGTCATGACCCTTTGGCAGGAGACCTTCGGCAATGACATGCCGACCGAAAGGCAGGTCGACGAGCTGCTCGAGCAGATCGGTCCACGCTATTTCAGTGTTCAGTGGTTCGCAGAGAAGCACATCCCGATCATTGGGCATCGATCGCACGTGTTTGACCCCACGCACGGACGCAATCCCAAGACGCTGACGGCGCGTTCCGTAGTGCGCTTCCGATGGCCGCAGCAGCGCACCGAGGTCCCTCATGCTCTGGCCTTGCGGCACCAAGCCAGCACGGAGCACTGCAAACTAGTCTTGTCCTCGCATGTGATGAACGTGCTACGCGATTCTGTATTCGGCCGCGTCCACTCGGTCGCCTCCCTTCTCGCGACCCAGTACCCATGGGACCAGGAGCATGCTGTAGAGTTCCTCCTCCATCGGAAGATACCCTTCGCGAGCCCCTTAGTTGCTACACCCAAAGTTCACACCTCGCACGATCACTGGCGCGTGGTCGTCACGATTCAAGTGGAGCCATGGATGTCGCCCGACACCCTGCAGAAGGTCTACCGGGAACTCCAGCGCCAGTTCTACGGCAAGCAGACGGGCCCAGAAGATGCGCAACAGCTTCGCCTGTTCCACTTCGTCCAGGAGTACTCCGTCCGAACGCACGGAAGGCCATGGGAGGCAGTAGCTGAGGAAGGACTGGACTTCCCGTGGCCTGATGTGGCTCGTCAATGGAACAAGGAGTACGGGGACAGGAGATCCTCGAGACGCAAGAACCGGACTTGGCGCTACAGCACTCCGTATCGGATGAGGAGGGCCTTCATGGCAGCGCTCGACAGGCTCATGCGCGCCCCCCGCGAGCCGTACCTGCACACAATTGCCGAGGAAAGGCAGTGAGTCAACGGGCAGCAGTCTATCTCCGCGTCAGCACCGCAGAGCAACGCGAGAAGGAAACGATCAAGACGCAGCAAGCATTCGCTGCGCGGTATTGCGATTTACACAAGATCCAGGTTGTCAGGACCTACGTCGACGATGGCGTGACCGGAACTCTGCCGCTGTGCAAACGGCCTGCAGGAGAAAGGCTCCTCGCTGATGCCCGCCAGAGTCTGTTCAACACACTCTACTTTTACAGACTTGACCGCCTCGGTCGCGACCCGCGCTTGACGCTGGAAGCTGTCAATGAATTGGAGTCTTGCGGCGTTAAGGTCAAGTCGATGACCGAGCCGTTCGATACGGGAGACGCCACCGGTCGATTCCTTCTGACGATTCTCTCCGGCGTTGCCGGGCTTGAACGTGAAACCTTTCTCGAACGTTCGCGTGCGGGAACTGAACGTCTAGCTCGCGAGGGTGCATGGCTTGGCGGCGTCGTTCCTTTCGGATATCGAGTGGAAGGCAAGAAGAGGGATGCGCGTCTCGTCGTCTCTGACGAGCCCCTTGCAGGTGTTGGGATGTCCGAGGCCGATGTCGTGCGAATGGTCTTCCGCCTGGCGGCCACGGAAGGCTGGTCGGCCACAGCGATCGCGAAACACCTCAACCAGCTGAACGTGCCGCCCGCTTACACCAGGGACGGGCGGAAGGTTACGAGAGGGAAGCGCAAGTGTGCCACGGCGGGAGTCTGGCGTCGTGGCCGAGTCTTGCACATCCTGAAGAACACAACCTATCGAGGCGTGCATTGGTTTGGCAGAAGATCGATCAAGAAGCGGGAGTTAATCGAGCGGAAGGTACCCGCGATCGTGACCGAGGAGATCTGGAACCAGACCCAGAAGATCTTGGAGCACAACCGCATCACCGCCACGCGCAACGTCCGGCGCAGCTACTTGCTCCGGTGTATGATGCGGTGCAATCAGTGCGGCTTGACCTTCGTCGGGAGCTGCCGTCAAGGGAAGCACATCTACTATCGTTGTGGCGGTAAGGCCCAGCTCCGCGGTCCCTACGGTAGGCGGGGCGAGAGGTGTCCTTCGGTGCTTGTCCCGGGTGAGATCGAGGACCAGGTCTGGGCCGACATCGAGCACTTCCTTCGCAACCCCGGTCAGGTCATCGAGACCCTCGCGGAGCAGGCGAACGACTTGGGGGAGCAGAGGTCCGCGATTCTGGCCGAGGTTGAGATGATCGAGGGACAGCTGGCGGAGAAGGACGAGGAGCGGACTCGCATCCTGACGCTTTATCGAAAGGGCAGGATCGAGGAGGCATTGCTCGATCAGCAGATGGCCGCCATCGAGAATGAGCGGAAGGGCCTGTCCGAGGCCCTGGAAGGGGCGCGACAGAGGCTACAGGGGCTCACACAGGCCACAACGGACCTCGACGCGACTGAGACCCTACTAGCTGAGTTGAACGGCCGCCTGGACGGCCCGTTGACGTTCGAGCTGAAGAGGGAGATCGTCGAGACCTTAGTGGAAGGCATCCGCGTCGAAACAACCGAGACAAATGGGCGCAAGGAGGCGGTTGTACACATCACCTACAGGTTCGACGCGCCCAGAGATGCGATTGTGACTCGCACGGACACCCGTGCAGTTCACAATCGCACAGCCAGGATCAGGCGGTCCTATTGGTGCCAGCGCAGGCCGCCTGGACCGGTGCCGCGACGCCTCGGAGCGAGGCCAGTCGGTAACCCGTTCCTGCCATGGGAGGTGTGCCCCAACCTCGATGACAGCGCTCACCAGACCCGCGGCCGGGCTCCCAGGATCTCCCGGGTGCGAGCGCGGGGCTCAGTGGAGCAGACCCGGCGATCCCTCGAGGCGGTTGGAGTGTGATTGTCGGGCGCAGGCCCCCCTCCGGCCCCCCAGAAAGGCCCCACCGTCCCCCTGCCGCGGGTTCCGGCATGGGCGACCGATGTGCTCTATCTGGGATGTCTGCCCAGGAGGGGCAAGTGCTGAAGCCCCGGGCATCATGATGGAGCCAGGCACCGAGGCCGCCCAGTCCTCCCCTGCTCCTCCGACCTCCGTCCGCCGACTCCGGCTCTGCATATCCAGGACGTGCCGCTCACCATGCCGATAGGCTGCGCTCTCACCCGCGCGGACCTGGTCTGCCCCCGTGGAATCGGTCCAGTTATTGGGAGGCAGACCACCAATCGTTAGGTTGCGGTCTTCAGGGGCTATCCGATGAATCTGAACCCTCGCTCTGGAAGAAGCGGAGAAAGGAGAGCGGAAAGCCTGCGTCTACGAGATGGCTGTCGTAATTCGCGAATTCCCTTGGTGTAAGGTTGTTCAGCCGCTCGCGCGACGAGCGTGCTCCACCTGGCCCGCCAGTGCCACCCTCGAATACTGACGCATCCTTGGTCTGTAGCAGGAGACCAATTGCGGTACGAGCCCGTGGATTGTCAGACAGAAAAGGACTGTTGGGCGAGAGATCTATCCGCAGTGGCTCGCGAGCTCCGAGGGAGACAAGCAGGGTTCTGATGTCGATGTTGTCGCCGGCCATTGAAAGAGCATTCCTTGTCTCAATCGCTGCCTCCGTGCTAACCAGCCTGCCATTTGCCCAAGTGCTGATATCGTACGCGTGGAACCACCCGCCAACATTGACCTGTGCACCCGCGTCGATTAGTTGTCTTACTGTATCCAGCTTGCCCGACGCTGCTGCTGCCATCAACGGTGAGTAGTTCCGGCCGGTTACGGCGTTGGGGTCGGCCCCATGCGCAAGGAGAGTCCCGACGATTCCGGAATTCCCTGCCGCCGCTGCGGCGTGAAGGGGCGGCGTGCCTCTCTCACAATACTCGGTTGTGCTCGCACCGTATTCCAAGCAAAGGGCGACAAGATCTGCGTAGCCTCCTTCGGAGGCCAGGGCTATCGCGTTGTCATTGGAACGATCACAGAGATTGGGATCGGCCCCACCGTGCAGCAACAGCCTTGCTGCATCCCTGTTGCCATCACGTAGCGCAACTAGTAGGGGGAGCTGTCCGGACTGGGTCATCTGATTCGGGTCGGTCCCCTGCTCGATGTGCTTCTGGATAGCCTCTAGATTCCCAGTATACACTGCGCGGATGAGGGAGGGGCCACAACCACACAGGAGACACATCAAGAGCAGTGAGAGCGTCGCCCCCTGGGCGAAACTGCTTCCTTGAGTATCCCGTAGAGTGTGGGATTTCATTGTTTCCTCCTATCGTAGCCGATGGTGCCGCTAGCAGTAGACGGACTCGGAGCCGATTCCCAGTCCCTGAGCCGCATCCGGCACCGACCGAGCCAAGTGAGCGGCGCTACAGCCGGAAGCTCAGACCCACGACGACTTCTCCCCTCCCAACGCCCAGTATGGGCCGGATGCGTTGATGCCGGTCCGGGATACTCAGCGATCCCTTCCTGGAAGACGGGGAGCTAGAGTAGGAAGAGGTGGAATCGATCAACGCCACACAAGCATCTGTCTCGATCAGGTTCAGCAGGCAGGTTTCGGTGGAGTCATCAGGAGCCGGATTCTCATCGGCGGGTTCGGCCGCCGGCTCTGAGGATTTCCTGATGGAGTGCATGATGAAGTACATGGCGCCGAAGGTGACGACGCCGACGAGGATCAGGGTCTCCGTGGAGATGGTCCCTGGCAGATCGTCATCCCTTCGCTGCCACTGGGCGGATGCCGGTTCGGGGACTGCCCAGGAAAGGACCAGCACAACGAAGAGAGTGCCCAGAGACAACGATCGAGCCTGTTTCAGGTGGTTCATGTTCCTCTCCTTCCAGCCAGGTGGCTGACGTCGATTCCGGAG
This sequence comes from Candidatus Eiseniibacteriota bacterium, assembly GCA_023129715.1. Taxonomy (GTDB): domain Bacteria; phylum Eisenbacteria; class RBG-16-71-46; order CAIMUX01; family WJJG01; genus JAGMBO01. The sequence continues at coordinate 10,416 of JAGMBO010000095.1, forward strand.
GTGTCGATCCGATCAGATCCCTTCCTGTCGCCACAGCAATGGATTGCGCCGTTCGTTCGCGATTGCGTTTCACAGAGCTCCCCTCTACAATCGAGCTATTGCTCACGCTGATCCGCCTCTCTACTCCAAGCAGCGCAAAGCACCGGGCATTCGGGACATGAAAAGTGGGTGCGATGCCAGGAAACCAATCGCCTGGAGACTCCGGGACCGCCAGGGACAGGTTGTTCGACCTGGCGTACCGTGAACTTCGGGGAATCGCTGCCCGGTACATGTCCGGAGAGCGGTCCGGTCACACGCTCCAGCCAACCGCCTTGGTCCATGAGGCCTACCTGAAGCTCAGAAGACAGAAGCGATTCGAATGGAACAGCCGCTCCCATTTTGTTGTCCTGGCAGCCCAGGCAATGAGACAGGTTCTCGTTGACGTGGCACGGCGAAGGCAGGCAGGAAAGCGGAGAGGAGAGCGTGTCGACTGGACCATCACCTTGATCCCCCAGACCGGGCAGATCTCCCCCGACGATTACCTTGCCATCCACGAGGCCCTCGATCAGCTTGCAGACCAGAAACCCAATGGAAGCAGGCATGTTCGCCTGATCGAGCTCGTCTGGCTGGGCGGTCTAGAATTCACCGAAGCTGCGCAGATGCTGGGCATCAGCCGCCGCCAGGCGCACCGCGACTGGGCCTGGGCGCGAACCTGGCTGGAAAAGGCGCTGTCGAATGTGTGATGAAGAGAGCCCGGCAAGCCGGTTCCCAGAAGACATCTTCAACGACGCCCTGAGGCTGGAGGGCGAATCGCGAGTTCTGTTCCTCGAGCAATCTTGCGCTGGCGACCTTGAATTGCGGCGCCAGCTCGAAGAGATGCTTCAACTTGCAGATACCAGGCCCGACCTACTCCACCCACCCACTACCAGGCAGCCTCCGGATGTTCTGGGCAAGTACAGAATCCTCTGCGAGTGCGGTCGGGGCGGGATGGGGGTGGTCTACCAGGCCAGAGACACCCAACTCGGCAGGATCGTGGCCTTGAAGGTCCTTCCGGCGGAGCTTGCCCGGGACAGTGGGAGTCTCGCGCGGTTCGAACGGGAGGCTCGCTTGCTGGCCTCGCTGAACGATCCTCGCATCGCAACCCTGCACTCCCTCGAGGAGTCCGAGGGCTTTCACTTCCTGACCATGGAATTCGTCGAGGGCCGGACTCTCAAGACCTTCCTGACCAGCCAACGTCCGTCGATTGCTGGTGCGCTGGAATACTGCGCTCAGGTGGCTGCAGCCCTCGCGGAGGCACACAGGCAGGGAGTGATCCACCGCGATCTGAAGCCTGCGAACATAATGGTGACGCCCGCGGGCAAGATCAAGATCCTCGACTTCGGCATTGCCAAGGCCCTCGACCAAGCCTCCTCGGAGGTTGGACAGGCCGGCACGGTGATCAGGGGCGCCACAATTCTGCAGGGCACTCCTGGGTTCATGAGTCCTGAGCAAATCCGTGGTGAGACGGCAGATCACCGTTGTGACATCTGGGCCTTCGGCTGTGTTCTCTACGAGTGTCTCTCAGGTGAGCCAGCGTTCTTGGACTCCCAGCCTATCGAAGCAGAGGGAGCGCCAGCTAGTAAGCTGGGGCCAGATCTGGAGATTCTTCCGCGTGGGACCTCGAGATCTGTCCGGAGTCTTCTTCGGTCGTGCCTCGCCCCCGACGTGAACCGGCGTCTCGAATCCGCCACGAAGGCCGAGGAGATCCTCCGGAGTGTGATTCGGGAGAGGCATGGCAGGAAGCGACGTTTGGCAACGGTCGGCTTCCTCCTTCTCCTCCTTTTCTTGACACTTCTGGCCACTGGCGTCTTCCGCAGTCCCAACCGTGAGATTGTGGACCTTCAGAATGCAGGTGGTGGAGTGGTCGTTGCCACGGGTGCCGACAGCAAGGTTGTTTGGTCATCCCGGCTGCCCACAGAATTCGGCGGCAACTGGTTGAGGTGGAACGAAAGCGAGTCGCCGACCATCGTGCGGGACAACAGCAAGCCAATTGGGGTCGTTCTTCCTACCGAATCCAAGCTGGATGATCGGTCGAGGATTTGGTATCTCGATGCAGGAAACGGAAAAGTACTATGGAGCCAGGCGGCGGAATGGGAGACGCCCCTGAGCGCCCAGGGGCAACTGTGGTTTCCTTGGAATACTGTTCTTCAAGGCGATCCTCCGATCATTGTTGCCTCCCTCGTGGACGGTACCTGGTACAATGCTGCCATTCGCCTCTATTCCCTGGAGGGGAATGTACTAGGAACCTACTATCATCCCGGCCCGCTGAAATACCATGATCAAGTGAGCTTCGATGGTGACGACCGTCCATCTATTCTGCTGAGTGGAGTCAACAGCAGTGCTCGCTTCATCCGAACAGTCACCCCATTCGAAACAGCAATGCACCCTGGATGCATCGTCTTGATCCAGGGCGACGAAGTCACTGGACAGGCCTTTCCCTACTCCGCCGGAATTCCTGAGGGGCGTGACTGGCCCGGAATGCAAGAAGCCCAGGAGCATGCATACCTGTTGGTGCCATTGATTCACCCATCCTGGGGAAAGGCGGAAGTCGGCTGGATTGACTTCGTGTCCAGGAAGGATGGAAGCGCCGTCTTCCAGGCCGTCCTCCGCGATGGGAGAGTCTTGGACCTGGACCGTTACTTGATGCCTACGAGGTGCTACCTCTCTGCGGGAATGGCAGCCGATAGCCTCCGTGTCCTCGGCGAGGCAATGTTTCCGCCGTTTCTTCACATCCGTAACGGCGAGCAATCCTTGGTGAACATCCCGATCGATTTCGACGAGTAAGCCTGAGTGCGTCCATGCTGTGGCTTTCCCGAAGCAAGCTACCGCAGTGGGTGCTGGCCTTTCCCTGCACGTAGGCGCTTCCGCCTAGCCGCCGACCGCAGGCTCTTCAGTGCACTGGTAGCCGCCCCGTAGTCCGCGAAAAGGCCGTAACTCCCTGCGGTCAGGCAACTCCTCCCGCCATGATATGGTTGCGCCATGATGCGCACACTCATATCAGCTTTGCTCGCTTTCCTCCGGGCTGCGTGGATGCCCCAGACCGCGCTGGCCCTCGAGAACGCCGCCCTCCGGCAGCAACTCACTGTCTACCTGCGGACTCAGAGGCGTGCCCGACTCCGAGCGAGCGACCGGGTGTTCTGGGTCGCCCTCTGCAGGCTCTGGCCTGACTGGACTCGTCCTCTCGTCAGGGGGCGCGTCCGCCGCAGGCGAACCATGGGATCCCCGATCCATATCCGGAACTGAAGAGGCCTCCCCCACAGCCCGGCAAGCTCCCAGCTCTCCCCGTCCTCGGCGGCGTCCAGCACGACTACCGATTGGTGGCCCGAGCTGGCGGTCGGCCCCGTGGCACCACGATGACCGACCAGGACCCCGGTGTGCCCAGGCGTTGGGATCGCCGCCGTGCTGCCCGAACCGGGCTATAGGGCGAAACCGCAAGTACTGTACTCTCAGCTCCAACGCTGCCACAAGCCCTGCCGATCTAAGGTCGAGTCTGCCATCTTCGCAGCGAGCGGCCTTTCCGCGGACTACGGGGCGTACCTGTGCCAGAGGAGGCGGCCCAGACCTGTGGCCCGACGTCGAGGGGCAGGCCGGGTCCATAGTTCGTTTTTTCAATGAAAGTTGCGCCGCTCCGTCTTCGACGGCAGAACTGCGGGTGGCCCCAGATGGACCAATGGCCAGTCCCAGTCACCTGTCTCGCCCACTGGGGCCGAACACTATCGGCACCCCGTCGAGACAGTCGAACTGTGATTCGCCGCCGAAATGAGGCCCAGGCGAGTTGACCCGCAGATGGACTTCGCCTGCAGACTCGACATCCGTCCTAGCGTAGCTTATTGCGATGCCCGGTGCGTGGCTTGGGTGCCAAACAGTCTTTCATTGTAGGGATTAGACCACCCAATCGAGGCTGCCACGATCACCCCCTCAGCCGCCTCCACCCTCCTCAGATCCCGCAGCTGCCAAACCACAGGCATCGGGGCAGCCCGAGCCACCTCTGTCGCCGGGCACGCGTTTCTTGGTGGACGCTGTGGCCTGCACCATGGTACGATCGCCACAAGACGTTCGAGTGTACTTGCTGCTGTGCGAGTGTAAGAAAGGCTGCTGAATGCGATCCCGCAACCCGCGCAACAGTCTGCACAAGCAATGCTTCCCCGTCTTGATGGATGCCATATCGCGGAGGAGAATGCGAGCAGGGAGGTGACCTATGCTCAGAGCAGAGAAGAAAGTGATCTCGAGCTGCCCGCGCCAGCCGAGGGCCCTTCCATTCGTCGGGCATGGTATTTGTCCCATCGTGCTCACGCTCGGATTGTTCCTGGCGGGGAGTGGGATCGTCCGCGTTGGATACACGACGAACCAAAGGTCACTACCACCTGAACCCCCACCAGTCAACACGCTCCTGCCGCTTGCACCAGGTTATTGCCCGTCCATTGGCGGCAGTCACTTGTACGAGTCTATCCAAAGCGTGCAGATCGAGAGAATGGAAGATGTCCTCAGAATCACAGTCAATATCTATATCGCCAATCCGACAGGTTGCACGGCGGGCAGCTCATGCCCCGAATATGACAACAGCCCCGAATACATCAACGCGTGGATAGACTGGGACGGTGACAACGTGTGGGAAGCCGGCGAAAAGGTCTTGGATGTCGCCCTTACAGGATACCTTGGAATCAACTACCACGGAACCATGACCGCTGTGCGCCAGGTTGCAATTCCCCCAAACGCGGTCCCCTCTACTTGGATGAGGACGAATCTCGGGTGGGATTATGATCCGAACGATCCGTGCGCGTACTCCTGGACTTGGGGGGATGTCCACGATCAGGTCGTCGAGCTCGATCCGATTCGTGTACGCGTGCTCAAAGTAGAGACTGTCGACAGGGTCCCCATCAAGGACATTTCCCCAACACTCTTCGAGAGGAGCTATGGGAGTCCGCCCGACTGCGATCTGAGCGACATCCTTGTCGGCATGCTTAAGCCAGTCGCTGCGGCGTTCTCAAGAGGTGCCCTGGGTCTGAAGGTAACTCTCGGCTACTGCCCCGAGCCACCCTCATGGCAACCAAGAATCGTCTGCAGTTGGGATATCGACGAAGCCGGAATCCATGAGGAGGTGACGACCTTCGGCTGGGAGAAGCAGTTCAACATGCTCCTGCCATTGAAGATCGGAGAGTACGATCTTGACATTGGATTCCGCGTGTATGACGATGAGGAATCTCTGGTGGACGCTGTATCCCTTTCTGGCTATACACTATACGTTACCTATGACATGCCCTACCTCGGAGAGCCTCTCGAAGAGCATTGGCTCAGAGCAGCGACGGAATGGGCAAGGAATGCGAACTCCGCCTTCGCCGTATGCAATTCTCTTTGCGATCACATCTACGGCCCGGCACCTCTCTTCTATGACCCTGGAGTGGGTTTCGGCGGCGGCGAATGGAAGCAGTTCTTGGCCGGAAATCGTGATACTGGATGCTGTTATCACTTCGGCGAGCTCTGGTGCAAGGTTGGGCAGATTCTGGGCATTGAGTCTGCCCCGGCTGGCTATGACGAGAAGTACTTCATCACAAAGACCCCCGCCATATCCCTGGATAACAACACAGGCAACATCCTCAACGGATCGTCGCATGCAAGAGATAGATGGCGCTTCAGTAGTCATTCCTTCGGGCAGTACCCGCTGGGAATCAGCCACTACTACGACCCGACATTCGGTGACAAGGGGTTCTCTGACCCAGAGGGGTATATCCAGTGGTATTACACCTCCCTCATCCTGCATGTGCCCTTGCCGCCTGAGTTACCGAGCGTCGTCGGAAGAAGGTTCGCAAGCGAGGACGGAAGCGAATTCGTGGATCTATATGACCAGGATTTCCAGGGATTCCTAGCCTATCACTACTATGGTCCCTATCCTGCTACACCAGAGTCTCCACCAGCTATTAGGATGATGCCCGCCTCGGCCTCCGGGACTTTGGCCAGCATCGATTTCGTTGGCTCCACACCGAGTGCCGCCTTCACGGGTTCGTACTCCCTGCATCCGACCGACACTGATGCCGATGGTCGCTTCAACTATCTCGCAGTGGACGTCGAGGTGGATGTCATTGAGCCTGAAGGCCATCGATTGATTGGGTACCTGGTCAAGGACGATCTTCTGGTCAGCGACAGGGGAACCATCGGATCCTCTGTACCAGCTGAGTATCCGGTTGCCCCAGAGCCTGGTCTCAATACTGTCTCCGCCAGATTCTCAGGCGAAGATATCCATCGGTCCGGCGAAGACGGGCTCTTTACCCTTTACTTCAGTTTGATCGATGCAACTGGGGCCCCTATAGATAACCTAGTCATCAGTACACACCTCAATCACTCCGACTACAGTGAGACTCCGGCCCGCATCCTGGGCATTACAGACCAGGGCATCGATGACAACGGGGACGGACTCTTCGAGCGTCTGGAGGTTCAAGCATCAGTGGCAGCTGACGTTCCGGGGTCATACCTCCTTCTTGGAACCTTGGCATCCGATGGTACACTGGTTGGTGCGACCTCAAGCAGACGCACGCTTGCTGCCGGGGAACGGTTGGTGCCCTTGGAGTTCGAGGGCAATCACATTTCCAGGGCGGGGCATGACGGACCGTACACCGTCACCTTGTCTCTCGAGGGCGATCACGTTGGTGTCATTCATACCAGGAGCTTCGCCACGTCAGCCTACGTGCATTCTCAGTTTCAACAGGACGAAGCCGCCCTGCCATATCTCTACAACGAGCTTCCCCTCGACTTCGACAATGATGGTCTTTACGACATTCTCCGCATCGAGGGACAGGTCACCACAGCTGTGGCCGGCTCCTATCGCTTCAGCGGGTGGCTTCAGGATGGCATGGGAGAGACCATCGACTTGTACCAAGTTGCGGCCGATCTCGATGCTGGGCCACACACTGTGCAGTTTGACTTCGCCGGTCCATTGATCAACCAACACCAGGTAGACGGCCCCTTCCGCCTCGCGTTCATCGCTGTCCACGAGGAGGTAGAAGGTCTCATCTTGACGGACATTCCCGCATACATGACCAGCGCATATGGCTGGAGCGAGTTTGCAGGTCCTGTGCAACCTCTCATCATGTTGACAGGGGAATGCGCGGACTTCGGCAGGGACACGAACGCCAATGGTTTGTTTGATTTCCTGACGGTCCAGGTGGGCGTTGTGTGCAGGGAGGAGGGGGTGGCCATAGCCAATGCTAGGTTGATTGATCCAGAGGGCGAGGAGATAGTATGGGCCGTGGGCAACGCCCCCGTCGAGGCCAATGCCCCCACCGTGATTGAGATTGATTTCGATGGGAGGTGGATTTACGGGAACATGGTTGACGGGCCATATCATCTTGGGGATGTCCTTGTGTACCACACTGGGGAACCTGGGGAGTCCGCGTCCATGGCGGACGGTTGTCCCACATCCGGCTACGCGGCTCAGGATTTCGAGCCCGCCGCGATCATTTCTGGGGCGGTTCTTTACAACGGAGAGCCGGTCGGCAGCGCGTATATTTCCGTGGAGGGGGCAGATGCCGACTTCTCCAATACACAGGGGATCTACAAGCTCACGCTGCTCAATGATGGGCACTATCGGATGACGATTGATGCCCCGCCCGGATTGGATGTTGAGTCCTGGCAGATCTTCGTCAATGGAACTCTCGTAGGCGTGGGAAGCTCCGTTGAGGTCGATGTAAGTGTCGGTGAGGCCAAGCACGTTGATTTCAGCGCACTCGTTAACTCTCCACCTGAGATCAACAGTATCGAACCAGCATTGCAGAATGTTCAGTATAGCGACGCAATCGCGCTAGTGATCATCATGGTATCCGATCCCGATGGCGATCCGATCACTGTGTCGGCCGAGCCGGCGCTCAACGCCCTTGTGGTGGCGCCGGTCGGTCATGACACGTGGGGCCTGTCAGGGCAGATCTTACAGGCTGCGGGCACATACGAGATTGCCTTGACCGCAAGCGATGGCCAGGCAGACAGCGAGCCGGCGACTTTCACTATTGTCGTGGAGCCTGAAGACGTGGAGGTTTCATTCGTCAGGGAGAATCCAGTCGTGGTCGAGGTCACCAATCCAGGTGATGACAGTGGCCCCTTCTCCCTCAGCGTCGATGTCATGGAGTTTGATGATCCAGACAATGTTCCGGGTGACAGGAACTCAGCGGGAAACATCAGCCTCGCGGACATCTCTATGAGTCTCCTTCCCGTTGGCCCTGGTCCAACCGTGACCGGCAGTTGCAGCATGCAGGCGGTCACCCCCGGTCTGTCAGATCCGGACAGTCCCTATGACTATGATGTGTCTACGGTTGAGTATTCTTTTGCTGATGCGCCGGTGAACACCTACAGCGTGGCTGTGGAGGTGAATGGGACTGAGTTTTATGTCGGTGAAGGTGAAGATGTCCTGGTCGTCTCTGACCCCAGCCTGGGCTTCGCTACGGGAGGCGGGCACTTTTTCTGGCCAGGCACTGCTGGCCCGGGTACCTCCTACACTGGTGACCGCACCAGTTTCGGATTCAACGTCAAGCACAAGCACAAGAACAATGGGGGCGCAAGGGGGGGCCTGCTAGTGATCCGCCACCTTGACGATGGCTCCATCTTCCGACTGAAGGGCAATGCGATGATTGGCATCGCGATCGGCGAATCAGACGATGGAGGCATATCGTTTGGCTGGTCATCGTTTGTCGGAAAGTCCACGTATCAGGAACCCGCTTGGCCGGAAGCCTTGGGCAACTATCGATTCACAGTGTATGTGGAGGATCGCGGTGAGCCTGGTGCAGATAACGACCGATTTTGGATCGAGACTCGGGATCGTGACGGGTTCGTGACGCCCGGGCTCTCCCTCGAAGGGCCCGCTGAAGCCAACGCTGTCACACTCACCGGCGGGAATATCTCTGTCCCCCACGGAGGTGGTGGCAGCAAAGATGGCCTCGCGGGCAACGATCGTCCCGTGCCCGAAGCGTTCGCGTTGGGCGAGATCCGCCCCAATCCTATTAAGACGAGAGCCGTAATCAGATTCCAACTTCCTGAGCCGGTCCCCGTCAGTCTTGTTATCTATGACATTTCAGGCAGGGTCGTGGCCCGGGTCATCGATGCTCCCATAGATGCGGGCTTCCACGAAGCGCCATGGGAGGCCGCCGGCCTGAGTAGCGGTATCTATACATGCAGAATCCAGGCTGGCACGTTTGTCGAGACTCAACGTGTTGTTGTGGTGAGGTAGCACCACCACGATGAAATCATTAGGAACCTAAGGGCGGGAACAGGCATCGGCTCTCGGCCAGACCGGGCGTCCGTTGGCCTTGTCTTCATCCTTTTAGCTGCCAGCCCCGGGAGCACCCGTACTCCGCGAAAAGGCCGTAACTCCCTGCGGTCAGGCGGATGTGCTCGCTGTGATATGGTCCTGCCCATGATTCTCGCCCTTGTGTCTGCACTGGAATGGGCGGGGCAACAGAACGCTCTGCTCCCCATGCTGCCCGCACACTCGCCTCCGAAAACATCTGCTCGCACCCGAACACTTCTGTTCGCTTCCGCACAGTTGTGCACCACGGTGAGGCAGCAGTAGCTCTCCGCGAGGCACCGAATCCCGTATTGATTCCTGCCGCCGGGGACAGTAGGATCCCCAGGTCTGACAAAGGCAACTCTGCGAATGTGGAAAGCGAGGTGGTGAGATGCCAGTGCGGTCACTTGGCCTTGCCCTGTCCCTTTGTGCGGTCCTCGCCTTCGGGAGTGCCTCAGCCCAGCGTCCCGAGATCCACTGCAAGCACTTCTTCTTCGGCTATCCCTACGGCACTCCCGAGGCCAACGACCTCGTCATCCGGGACCCCTATGCCCTCTCCAACAACGATGAGACCAAGTTCGCCGACTGGGTCGCCTATCGCCTCGATCCCTGGACCGTCGCAGCTCGCAGCGATGCCTGTCGCGAGTGGCACTCCGACCCCTGGCTAGATCCGGATGAGACGCTGGAAGATGACGACTACGACCATGCCCATTCAGAACTCGGCACCGACCGCGGCCATCAGGCACCGCTGGCCTCGTTCAGAGGGGATCCCGACTGGTGGCAGACGAACTACCTCTCGAACATCACGCCCCAGAGCAGTGGTATGAACCAGGGCCCCTGGATGAGACTGGAGGAGGCTGTCCGGGATATCGTCCGCGAGTGGCGGGTTGTCTGGGTCATGACCGGCCCGCTCTACGAGCAGGAGATGGATCCCCTGCCGGAAGCTGACGAGGACCACACCATCCCCTCGGGATACTGGAAGATCGTTGCCATAGGTGAGATCGGTGACCCGACCAGCGTCCGGGCGACGGCCTTCGTGATGGACCAGGACACGCCGCGGCAGGCGAACTACCAGGACTACATCGTCTCAATCGATGAGATCGAGCAACGGACCGGCCTGGACTTCTTCTGGGCGCTGCCTGCCTACATGGAGACCCAAGTGGAGAGTGCTGTTGGCGTCTGGCCACCGCAATAACCCTGGAGGGCTATGAAATGGCCTCAGACAAAGGGACCGAAGATGCCAAGAGGTTCGCGCGGTGGAAGCGAACGAGCTACGTGGTCCTGCTCGCCCTACTCGCCTTGACGCTGCTCTGGTCGAAAGCCTTCATAGCGCTGCGGATCGCAGAGGTCTCGGCGGAGACCATCATGAGCCTCATCGGGTCACTTCTGGTCGTCACCGCTCTCCTGGAGCGATCTCTAGAGGTCTTCATCAATGCCACGCGCAAGCATGGCCGGGCGCGGTGTGACTTGGCCATGAAGGCGGCCAAGGCGCGACTCAAGGAGGCGACCACACCCGAGGAGAAGAAGGGTCCCCAGGCGAGCCTGGAGACGGCGCAGGAGACCCTGACGGCCTACAAGAGTGACACGGGCCGCATCGCAGCTCTCTGGGGCATGGTCGGCGGCGTCCTGATCAGCCTGGCGGGCATCCGGGTGCTCCACTCGCTGCTGGCCCCGAACGTCATCATCGAGAACTCAACTCAATACATGCTCTTCTCGGTGGTGGACGTGTTCGTCACCGGCCTCCTGCTGGCCGGTGGCTCCGATGGACTCCACCAGGTCGCCGCACTTCTGACCGGCTACTTCGAGAAGAAGAAGGAAGCGGTGCAGGATTCGTAGCCTTGGCGGAGGAGGATCCCCGATCATGGCCATGCTGAACAAGAACCGATGCAAGAACTTCGTCTATCAGTTCTTCCTGACGGAGGGGTGGTTGCCCCCAGGCACAACGCCGAAGAACTGGTCGGCCGTGACGATCGGCGAACTGGGCATCGACGACCCACCCCTCCCGAGTGACCCGCACTTGCAGAAGAGGCGCGTCGCGCTCGACCTGCAGAACTTTTTCGCCCTCCTGGGGGGCAAGCTGCCATCACCGCTCTCCCAGCTCAAGCGGCGCAGCCTGACTCTGGGAGGATTCGCTGACTGGTGTCATGCCAACCAGGAGGGCTAGCCATGCGAAGACTCATCGGACTCGCAGTACTCCTGCCGCTCACGTGCATCGCTGCCAATGCTGCCGAAGGTCTCAGCCATGACTTCAGCTATGATATCGATATCCGGGAGGCGGTGGATGGAAGTGACGCCCTCGGCATTGACTTCGATCTCCACCTGGACCTCGCGAGGGGCGCAGAGATCGAGCCAGGGCACAGATTCCATCTGGCGACGCGTTTCTCTGGATACCAGAACTTCGATAGTGATCGGCGCGACATCAACCACATGCTCGGGGAGCTGGCGCTACGCGGAGATCTCTACCTCCCACAGGCACCGAAGACGGTTGAGGTCGAGAAGGTCCAGCAGTGGCTCAAGCTCTCGAACAGCCCACCAGAGAGCTTGACAGTAGAGGACATGCAGGAGCTGACGCGCCTCTCGCGGATCATGCGGGGGTTCGATGCCGATACTGGCGAATCGCCAGCCCGAGTGGTTGGCTACCTATCCTATGATCTCCATTACCGATTCGAGACGACTCAGGATGTGACCGCCAAGCTGCACGCATTCGGCCTTGGCGCGAGCGCCGAGATGCCCTTGCTGGGAGAGATTCTTGATGCGGTACTGGGCGTGACCCGTAGCGAGGAGCCCGAAGGCAGGAGAGCCAGACCCCTCCTGCTCTATGCCGCCATCGACCTCGCCACGTCAGAGGATCTGCTCCCAACCTACGACCACCTCAGGGACGACGACACCCTGTGGAGAGGACGCATCGAACTCGCCTGGAGGACTTCCATCCTGAGGAATCAGAAGCTGACTCTCAGCTGGCAGGGCGAAGTCCTCTTCGATGCACCACAGGCCATTGACGATGCCGATCGGGAGTTCAATTCCTTCTTCGAGGCGACACTCATCATGCCGGTCAAGAACGGTGCGGGGCTCTTGGTCAAGTACGTTGATGGTCGCCTGTCCCCGACGTACGAGCAGGTGGCCGCTGCTCTCTTGGGTGTGAACCTGTCCCTGGGTGGAGATGACTAGCGCGGCGAAACGCATCGCCCGAATCACGGAGCCCTGCACTTGTGCCAATGGATGCTGGAGCAGTCCAAGGCCCTAGCGAAGTGAGGATGAATGTGTTATGAAGAGTGGGTCAAGTCAGGGGGATCGTTAGTGCCCGATGATGCAGTACTGAAGCTCCAGAAGCGATACCACAAGCGATATCGCGAGTACATCAACTGGCCGCTGACTCGCCCGTTGTCACTCGGTGACATGGGAAGGTGGAGCAGCGGGAAGACCTTTTCCTACGAGCAGAACATTTCAGATCTGGGGGTTGCACTAGAGACGCGAACAGGCGCGGTGCTCACGTCCCGCGGCTTCACTACGAAGGGTGGCACATCCACCAAGTTCAAGGCCGCCGGTGAAGCACCGGATCTGCATACGGCACTCGTCAAAGCAAGGGCTGGAGTCAGCATCTCGCTCAGTGCTAGGTACGCCTGCGTCCTCCGCGCCAATGTACTCATCGAGGAGAGCGTTGCGAATCGGGACGAGGCCGGGAGCACTCTGATGGCACTCGATAAGGACGAACGCTGGTGGAAGCACCGGATCGTAGTGACCGCAATACTGCGGGCCGACGCAGCCACAGTCGCGCTTTCGCATTCTTCCGCGCAGCGCGTCGACATCAATGCCGGCGTCGATTGCATCGTGCCATTCGATCTCGCGGACGCTGAACTCAGCCTCGAGATCGGCTTCCAAGGGGAGGATACCTCCATTGATCTCGTGGCCCGGGATGTAGTTCTCGCCTTCCAGCTCTCCAAGGTCAAGAAAGGCAAATGGTGGCACTCATGGGCAGCATCTCAGGCATTCGAGCCGGAGTGAGGAAGCAGCCAGGTCGTCGATCCGTCCTGAGCCCGCCCGCCTGGCTCAAACACATGTCAGCCGACCCGCCATGGCGAATCCGCAATCCCCTTTCATGCTAAGAGTTGTGAGTCGCGATGCCTGTTGGAACGATAGCCTCTCTATTGTCGCCCACGCTGCAGGCCCTCGCCGAATGGGCCGCTCCGAGCTTCCATGTGGCACCAGCATTCGCTGTCAAGGTATCCTGGTGCAGTTGCCGTGCCCACGAGAATCGAGAGTGCACCTGCTCTGACACCACTGGAAGGCTCGATCAGGTAGTGGGCCCGCCACAGAGCCCGTGGGACCAAGGAAGCCAAGAGAATCAATAGTTCGGCACGACATATGAAACTCTACTTCGCGTACGGATCCAACATGTGGAACACGCAGATGCAACGGCGTTGTCCCGAGAGCAAGAAACTCGGCGTCGCCATTCTCAGGAGCTTCCGCTGGATCATTTCGATGCGTGGCTACGCAAACGTTGTCAAGTCCGCAGATGACGAGGTGGAGGGGGTGCTGTTTCAGATTTCGGATGCAGATGAAGAATCTCTGGATGGGTTTGAGGGGGTTGATAGTGGGAGTTATGTGAAGCGGGATTTGCCTGTGTTGCACGCCAACCAAGAGCAACGTGCTCTGGTTTACATTGACCCGGTGACCACGGAAGGCAACCCGAAGGCAGAGTACGTCAACCGCATCAATGCGGCCCTACGTGATGCGCAGTTGCCCCCGGCTTACGTCATCAATCATGTGCGCCGCTTCATCCCGGAGGAGCCAACCTGAGCCTAACCAACCACTGCTCGGCATTGGCGGAGGCCGCTGAAGCGCGAGTGCCGTCGTTGGGCGATGACAGGATGTGACTTTCGTGCACGGAGGAACCCGTGACAGAACCATCCGATTGTACTCCTGACCTGCCCCCCTGGAATCGGTCCAGTTCTGGGGAGGCAGACCAACAGCTACGCGTCGCCGAGCTTGACTGTCACGCTCGCGGCTGATATGCGGTCCGTGTATGGTTGGGGTGTTTGTACAGACAACTCATTTGAGGAGTAGACGAGGATGCATACGAGCGCTGGCTGTCCCACTTACCTCTATTCAGGTGCACGAGCCATGGTGATACTCCACGATCAGCACCTCCGCAGTTTCTTCGAAACCTGGAAGCGCGCGAAAGCCGCAGAACTGGCTCTTCCCATTACCAAGGACACTGCCTATGCTTCCTTGGAGGCACTGCTCCTCCATGTGTGCTCTTGTGCCGGAGGCTATATGCGGTGGTTGTGCGAAGTGCTGCAGCTTCCGGATCCTGGCATCAGACCGGCCCCTGGCAGCGACAACATTGAGACCGGGGCCAATGACTACATCGACCATCTCGCGCGCCGCTGGCAAAGTCCGCTCTCTGGTGTTCCAGAGGAGAGCTTCGGAAAGCCAGAGTACGAGACTCGCTGGAAGGTGAAGTACTGCGCGGATGCAATGCTCGAGCATGCAGTCATGCATCCTATGCGTCATGAGTTCCAATTGGAGGAACTCCTGAAGCAACAAGCCGTCTAACTGCGCACTAACCTGACGGCCTTGCCTGTCACGGCCCGTGCTCCGCGAAAAGGCCGTAACGCCCTGCGGTCAGGCAACTCCTCCCGCCATGATACGGTTGTGCTCATGATGCGCACACTCATATCAGCTTCGCTCGCTCTCTTCCGGGCGGCGCTGATGCCCCGGACCGCGCTGGTCCTGGAGAACGCCGCCCTGCGGCAGCAACTCACCATCTACCTGCGTACTCAGCGGCGTGCCCGGCTCCGGGCGAGCGACCGGGCGTTCTGGCTCGCTCTCCGCAGGCTCTGGCCCGATTGGACCCGTCCTCTCGTCATCGTCAGGCCCGAAACCGTGATCGGGTGGCACCGCAAGGGCTTCAGGCTCTTCTGGCGTCGCAGACTCGCTGTCCGCCGACCGCCCCCCACCATTGACGCTCTCGGATGACAGCCATATACTTATGTTCGTAGTTTGAGGCGATCTTCGGGAGGTTCGGCATGTTTCGCACCTTCGACATGTTGGCTGATAGTCCGTCGGAATCGACCTCCAGTCGCCCTAGTCGCACCCTGCGGGAATGCGTGATGCGATACATCCGAATCCGGCGGTTCCACTCCTTCCATGATGGGTGTGCCGAAGTCGCGATCCGCATTGGGCTCTCCGTGCATGTTGTGTTCCGAATGCTCCGGACATTGCCGATCCAACAGACGGCCCGTGTGTCTGGTTCGCCCACCGATCCCCCTCGTCTCCTCGGGGTGACGGATCCACGTCGCAAGAAACGACGATGGATTCTTTGTCGCAGTCGGGGGAATGCATGGTGGGCAAGTCCACAGTTGCAGCCATTGTCCTTGCCTGCGTGGGGATCATGCTGGCACTAGCGCTGTTCCTGACCACAGTCATCCTGTCGGATTCAGCAGTGCCTGCATTGCTCAGGGGCATATGTCTTTGTATCGCCACCTTTGGGTGCATACTGGTCGCTGCACTGCTGGTGCGGGTCCTTGAGATCTCCCTGCGCAAGTAGCTGGCGCAATGTACCGACCAATTACGAGTACACAGGACCACAACCGGTCCATGGTGCTCGCCAACAACGGCCGCGCATCTATCGCGTCCCTCACGCCGATCAAGCCGCGACTGCCGTTTGCCGAGCCGCCGGGCTCTCGCAAGTCTTGGTAGTGCTGTGCGTTGCGAGACTGAGCGGCCGTGGGAGGGAGGCGAGCCTGTAGTCGCCCAGGCGGGCTCTCACCACCCTGTGCCTCCCCACTGGCACCGGGATGCGCGGCGGGGTATCTTACGCCAGTCGCAGTCGTCCACCAGTGTAATGATGATGTCTGGGAAGTGGGATCAGGTCAGGAGCGGCAAATGAGTGAACGCGCCAAACACTCACGAATGAAGACTGCGGGCCAGGAGATCTGGATTGCCTGCACCGGCTGTCGCCGGAGAACCTGTCATGAGATCCTCACCGGAGTCGAAGTTCATGACGAAGATCCGCTCGGCGAAGTCCAGACATGGACGAGATACATGACGGTTGCCTGCAAGGGGTGCCAGGAAGTGAGCTTCTGCGAAGAAGCTACCTGCTCGGAAGACATGGAGATCGACCCAGACGGCGCAACCAGGCTGATCCCAACCCTGAAAATATACCCGAGCCGACTCGTTGGGCGGGGCAAGATCGCTGACGCACATCTTCTGCCACATGGCGTGTATCGCGTCTATGAGGAAGCGTATGCCGCGCTCTGCAATCAGCATCACGTTCTCGCTGGTCTCGCAATCCGCGTCTTGATTGAGGCTGTCTGCAGAGAGAGGGCGACGAAGGGCAAGACTCTCAAGTCCAGAATAGACGCCCTCGTCACCCTGGGCGTCGCTACGAGGGAAGGAGCCAGCATCCTCCACAGCTTGCGCTTCCTAGGCAACAAGGCGGCCCATGAGGCTCGCGCACATCGTACGGAGGAGTTGTCAGCGGCCTTCGATGTTGTGGAGCATCTACTTACGGGTGTCTACGTGCTGCCAAGAAGGGCCAAGAAACTGCCTGGTAAGGGCGCGTAGCAGTGCTGCTCCCCCGCCACCACCTCACTGCTCCTGCCAACCGAGCTACGCTGACTCTAGATACGTCAGCTCAAACACCCTCTCAGTCAGCCAACGTCGGAAAGACTCGTTGTCGCTGAACTGCTTGAAGAGTTCCGTGTCGTCTCTCAGCAACGCGGTCATTACCCGTGCCAGCGCCTTGTCGTGCTCGATCCGAGCGTTCTGCATGTCCGAGTTCTTCCTGGCGTTCTGGTAGGCAGCATCGGCTGATACCTGAGCGGGGATCTCCTCCGTGATGAGCCGGTGTACCCGGTCCTCGTCGGTCCAGGGGATGTTGCCAAACTGATCATTGAAGCTCTTGATGATGTTCGAGAGGCGGTCCAGCTCGGGTTCCGGCTTGTGTCCCCCACCGGCCCCAGGCACAGGCGGAATCTCCGCATCACCGTCCGGTAGCTGGATCTTCATCACCGCCTGCTTCTCCGCCCGGTAGCTGTCCATGTCGATGGCCTCGAGGATGCCCTTGGACAGGTCCTCCTCCTTGGGTGCTGGCAGCTTGGGCACGAGGAAGGTCAGGAAGATCGAGAGCTTCTCCCACTCGGCACTCGTGTAGGGCAGGATGGAGGCCAGGAACCCATAGGTCCGCAAGAACGCCTTCGCCTTGCCCTTGAAGTCCACCTGCCCGTCCTCGTCCAGCTCCAGGTTGTAGACCGCCACACAGGCATCCAGGATCGGGTCTAGCCTATCGCGGTCGGCACCCTCCAGGTAGAGCTGGACCAGCTCGTCGATCTGCGCTCCCGAGTAGACCTGGTACCCGTCGAGGCCGGCCTTGAGATCATGGAGCTTGTTGGGATCCGTCTCCTCGGCCAGGATGGTCGTGCGGTAGTAGGCCGAGAAGGCATCCCGGATCGTGTCCGCGTCGTTCATGAAGTCGAGGACGAAGGTGTCGTGCTTCTTCGGGTGCGCCCGGTTCAGGCGCGAGAGGGTCTGGACCGCCCTGACCCCGGAGAGTACCTTGTCCACGTACATGGTATGGAGCAACGGCTCGTCGTAGCCGGTCTGAAACTTGTCAGCGCAGACGAGGATCCGGTATGGGTCTTCCTGGATCTTGTCCGGGATCTTGCTCGACGGGAACCCGTTGAGGGACGCCTCGGTCACCTTGACCCCGCCGTACTCGTACTCACCCGAGAAGGCCACGATCGCCCGCCACGGGCTCTTCCGCTCTCGGAGATACTCGCTAATGGCGTGGTAGTACTGGATGGCCCGCTGGATGCCGCTTGTGACAACCATCGCCCTCGCCCGACCACCGATCTTCTGGAGACCCACCACCTGCTCGTGGAAGTGATCCACGATGATCTCCGCCTTGAGCTGGATCGCGTGCTCGTGACCTTCGACGTAGCGCCGTAACTTCTTGCGCGCACGCTTGGTATCGAATTCCGGGTCTGCAGGAATGCTCTTGACCAGCTTGTAGTAGCTCTGGACCGGGGTGTAGCTCGCCAGCACGTCCAGGATGAACCCCTCCTGGATCGCCTGCTTCATGCTGTAGCTGTGGAACGGCCGGCGCTTGACTTGCCCCCCCTCGTCGTAGGGCTCCCCGAAGATCTCAAGGGTCTTGTTCTTGGGAGTGGCGGTGAAGGCGAAGTAGCTGGCGTTTGGGAGGAGCTTCCGCGCCTCCATGATGCGGTTGATCCGGTCCTCGAAGGTCTCGTCCTCTCCCTCGGCTCCTGCCTCCGAGAGCGCAATGCTGACCGCGGCCGAGGTGCGCCCTCCCTGGCTCGAATGTGCCTCGTCGATGATGATGGCAAAGCGACGGGAGCGGTGCTCGGTTCCGATCTCGTCCAGAATGTGGGGAAACTTCTGTACCGTCGAGATGATGATCTTCTTCCCGCCCTCGATGAACGTGCGGAGGTTGGCCGAGCGATCTGCATGGCCGACGGTGGCGCTAACCTGGGCGAACTGCTTGATCGTATCCCGGATCTGCTGATCCAGGATCCGGCGGTCAGTGACAACAATGATCGAGTCGAAGATCGTCCGACCATCCGTGCGCAGCCCAATGAGCTGGTTGGCGAGCCAGGCGATCGAGTTCGACTTACCACTCCCGGCGGAGTGCTCGATCAAGTACCGATGGCCTGCACCATGCGTCTCCGTGTGGGCCAGGAGCTTCCGGACCACGTCGAGCTGGTGGTAGCGCGGGAAGATCTGGATCCGCTTCTTCCGCCCGGTCTTCTCGCCCTTCCTCTCGATGATCTGGGTGTAATTCTCCAGGATGTCGGTCAGGCCCTCTCGGGTGAGGATGCGCTTCCAGAGATAGTCGGTCTTGATGCCCTCGGGGTTGGGAGGGTTGCCCGCCCCGTCGTTCCAGCCCTGATCAAAGGGCAGGAACCACGAAGCCTTCCCCCTGAGATAGGTGCAGAAGCGGACTTCGTGGTCGTCCACGGCGAAATGGGCCACACAGCGCCCGAACTCGAAGAGCCGCTCGCGGGGATCCCGGTCCCTTCTGTATTGCTGGACTGCATCCTCGACGGTTTGCTTGGTGAGGCTGTTCTTCAGCTCGAAGGTGGCTATCGGGAGGCCGTTGATGAACAGGCAGAGGTCAAGGGCGAGTTGGGTTTCATCCCGGCTGTAGCGAAGCTGCCGGGTCACACTGAATCGGTTGGCCGCAAAACGCTCGACGGCAGTCGGGTTCTCAGGCGAGGGGCTGCCATAGAAGAGGTCGATGTGGTGGGGGCCGTGCTTGATCCCGGAACGCAGGACTTCGATCACCCCGCGCTTGCTGATCTCCCCCTGGATACGAGCGAGGGCTTTGCGCCGGGTGGGGCCGTCACTGGCAAGGTCCAAAGCGTCAGCCACCTCGGACTGAGTGGCTTGGAGGAAGCGCGAGAGCTGAGCGAGATCCACGCAGTACTCTCGGTCATAGTCTTCCGGACGGCCACAAACGTAGCCAGCGCCGCCCGGCTCGACCGCAGTCCCGGAATCGCACGGTGAGCCTGTCAGGGCAGTGCAGATCAGGCGCTCGAGGCCGCGTTCGGTGGTGTCCGTCGTCATGCCTCGGTCTCCTCGGGAACTGCGTCGGGGTCATCCGCCATGGCGTCGCCCTCATCCGCGAGATCGTCGGCTTCGTCGGGCAACTCGGGCTCGTCCGCTTCGCTGGGCAAACTGGCAGCCACCTTCCGCACATCTACCTTCCCGGAGACCACGTCGGCGATAATCTTGGCACGGAGTTCGCGGAGGAGTTTGATCTCGTGCTGTGAAGCATCCAAGGCATCCTCGACCAGCAAGATCTTGTTCTCGACCAACTCCACTATGCCCCGCTGCTCAGCCAGGGGGGGAAGGGGGACAGGCAGGCGGGCCATCATCGACGCGTTCAGATTGGCCATCGTTGCGCCGATGGCCAACAAACCAAGGGAATCTCGGATGGCTGACAGACTGAACACCCGAACAAGATATGCGGAGATCAGCAGTTCGCCCCGAAGGCGGATGCAAAGGCTGCCCGTTCCACACAACCAGCCCTCCTGCTCGTCTTCTACGAGAGCACAGCGCCCCAGTTCGCCACGCCTTGCAGCCACGACATCTCCTGACCGAAACCTATGCCGGTCCAGGTCCTGCGCTCGTGTCTCGCTCACGGAAACACTGGGGTCGCCGTGAATCCGGCCATCGTACATGTGTGATGGATTGATCACGGGCGTCCCCCCCGTGACGTAATCGCTTGCATGCAGCTGACTGCCAAAGGGGCCCGTCTGAATTGATACAGCCGCCATGCCAAGCGGCATCACTTGCCAGTGCGCTGGGACATCCCCCAGCCACTCGATCCCAGAGGGCCTGAGCTGGACGCTCGCATCAAGCCCCCGTGTGACAGCCTGATGAATGATGGCCTGCTTCTGCTCCTCCAGGAGCGTGATCACTCTCTTCCTCGCACGGATGTACCGCCGGATTCGTCGGTCGGCGTGGTCGAGGAAGCGGACGATGGCGAATTGTTCCGGGAGTGGCGGGAGGGGTACGACCACGGATTTGATGGTGTGGTGCGACAGGCCGTAGCGCGTCACGCCGTTCGCAGAGACGTAGTACTGGTAGGCGACGGGTGGACTCTGGAGGACTCTGAGAAGGTATGAGCCGACCACCAGCCCCGCTCTCGGCCGAAGCAATGCAATATGATATCCACATATGAGATCGGGAGCGGCGTAGTCCACCAACGCAGGAACCCCGATATCATCCCATGTCTCCGAATCCTTCGTGATCAGTACGTCACCTGCCTCAAGCCGGAAGCGCCTGATCTCCTCTGGCGTCGCCGTAGCACGCATGAAGGGGATACGCTCAGTGATGAGCTCGTTCTTGTAGACATCGATGTAGTTACAGAGGCGGACGGGAAGCTCTTCTTTCTTGGTGTGCTTGTCGACATTGCTGACATGTATGCTTACTACGTTGCGCTGCCGCCGCACGTCCCAATGCTCCGGCACGTTCCCCAACCAGCGCACCCCCGAGTCCTTGTAGCCCGAATACGGCTTAAGTCCATCGATCATCGTCCACTCCTGATGATCTCGTCGAGCAGTCCCTCGGTCTCCTTCTGCAGGGTCAGAATATCTGCCCGGATCTCCTCTAGTGGACGGAGGGGCTGAGGGTTATAGAAGTACCGATTGAAGCTGATCTCGTAGCCGATCTTGACACTCGATTCGTCGTACCAGGCATCGTCCGCGTATGGGAGAACCTCCCGTCTGATGAACGCCTCGATGCCGCCCTCCTCCATGAGAGCGACCTGCTCCGTATCGCGGAGTTCGGTGTCGGGCTCATACTCGACGACGGCCCGCTTGCCGAGAACCGTCGCGTCATGCTGCCCCCGGATTGGGTCGGGCTCAACCTTCCCGGCCTTGTAGACCTTCTTGATCACCGGGGCGGCGATCTCGTCCCGCTCCGCGAGACTGTTCTGTAAGAGCTTCAGCCTCTTGGCGCTGAGCTTCAGACCCGCCTTCGCAGCCAATTGCTCCAGATCGGCCAGGAAGGCGTCGTAGTCAAGATGGGGGCCTGGGCCAAGCTCGGCGGCAGCCGCCTCGATCAACTCGCCCAGAGACGCGTCCTTGGCGTCAACGCAAATCGCCTTGAAGGCCGAAAGTTTCTCGGGGCCTAGGTCCACCCGCAGGCGAAGCGGCCGGTTCACCGTCACCTTCCAATAGCCGAAGGCAGCATTCGGGAAGATCTTGGACTGCTCCGTCTCCTCGAAGGCCAAGAAAGCCTCACAGACTCGGGAGATGTCCTCCTCGGACAGTTCGCTGTTCTTCTTTCCGAGGTTCTTCTGGAGCGGCTTGAACCACTGCGTGGCGTTGATCAGCTGGACCTTGCCTTTGCGGTGTTCGGGCTTTCGGTTGCTGAGGATCCAGACGTAGGTCGCGATGCCGGTGTTGTAGAACATGTTGAGCGGTAGGGCGACGATAGCCTCCAGCCAGTCGTTCTCCAGGATCCAACGGCGGATGTTGCTCTCCCCCTGTCCGGCATCCCCCGTGAAGAGTGAAGATCCGTTGTGGACCTCGGCAATCCGGCTGCCCAGTGGGGTACCGTGTTTCATCTTGGAGAGCATATTAGCGAGGAAGAGCAGCTGCCCATCGCTCGATCGCGTGAGGAGCGAGTACTCCGGGTCGTCTGCATGCTCGACAAGGAACCGGGAGTCCTTGATCCCGTCCTTCCCTCCCATCCGCTCCAGGTCGCTCTTCCAGCTCTTGCCGTAGGGGGGATTCGATAGCATGAAGTCGAACTCGCGTGATGGGAAAGCGTCGTTGGAGAGCGTCGAATGCTCGGGGCCCCCGACGATGTTGTCCGCAGCGTCTCCCTCGCCCTTCAGCAACAAGTCTGCCTTGCAGATGGCGTAGGTCTCGGCATTGATCTCCTGGCCGTAGAGGTGGGTGGCGACTTCCTTGCCATGCTCCTTGGCAAGCTGCTGGAGAGCCTCCTCTGCCACGGTCAGCATTCCACCCGTCCCGCAGGCACCGTCGTAGATCAGGTAGGTCCCAGACTCGATCTGGTCCGCAATGGGCAGGAAGGTGAGCCGGGCCATGAGCTTGACTGCATCCCGTGGCGTCCAGTGCTCCCCAGCCTCCTCGTTGTTCTCCTCGTTGAACCGGCGCACCAGCTCCTCGAAGATCGTTCCCATGGCGTGGTTGTCGAGACCCGGTAGCCGGACAGACCCGTCACCCGCCATGACCGGGTGGGGACTCAGGTTGACCGATGGATCGAGGATCTTCTCGATCAGCGTGCCGAGGGCGTCAGCCTTTGAGAGGCGTGGGATCTGGTGACGGAACTCGAAGTTCTCGAGGATCTCCTGGACATTCGCCGAGAAGCCATCCAGGTAAGCCTCGAAATCGGCCCTGAGCTGACCCTGGCTGGCCCGCGCCCGGAGATCCCGGAGCGTGAACTTCGAGATGTTGTAGAACGCCTGCCCGGCCGCTTGGCGGAGGGCGGCATCCTGGTGGACGATGCCCGCCTGATCGAGCTTGGCCCCCATGTCGAGCACGGCCTGCTTCGTGGGCTCCAGCACGGCATCCAGGCGGCGAAGTACAGTTATGGGTAGGATCACATCGCGGTACTTGCCCCGGACATAGAGGTCCCGCAGCACGTCATCCGCGATGCCCCAGATGAAGTTGGCAATCCAGTTTAGTTGAGAGCGGTCCATGTCCTCCTACCACCTTCCCCGGAGAGGGGCGCGGCCGCCAGATCGGCGGAGTTGGCCCCTGTAGGCACCTGGACGCGATTGACTTCCACTGGACGATACTCAAGACACCCAGTAAGGATAAGGCCAGGCCGGTACTGGCTTCAAGGGCGCCATTCGGTGGCCGAGGTGCCAGGGAGGCGGGGCGAGACGGGACAGTGGCATAGGGCGTTGGCGGTGGCTATGATTCTCGCATGCCTTCAGAGACGGCGAGCTTCGAGCGCGGGGACTTCTACTGGCAGATCTCGTCCGAGCCGATGCGTCGCGTGGCAGCGCGGTATGGCATCTCCGACGTTGCGCTGGCCAAGATCTGCAGGAAGCTCAAGGTGCCACGCCCCCCGCGGGGGTATTGGGCTCGCAAGGCCGCTGGAAAGCCGGTGACGCAGGACCCCCTGCCGCCTCTCCCGCAGCGTGCATCTGCAGGATACCGCATTGGGCGCTTGGTGGACCCCATCGACCTCTCAGGGGTCGGAGACGAAGCCAGACGGCTTCTGCTGCGCGAACACGACCCCGCGATGGCGGTGGCCGTCCCCGACGAACTCCGGAGACCCCACCCGTGGATCAGGAAGAGCACCAAGGCCCTGAGAACCTTCGGGAAGAGAGGCAAGCGAATCTTCGACGAGCAGGCATGTCTCGATGTCCAGGCACTGAAACCTTCTGCGTCGACCAGCAATACCGATATCCCACGAGCGGGCCGCTCCCCCGATAGTGGGCAGGGCCCTGCCGGTAGTGTATCCTGATCGGGTCCGGGGAGATCCCTGAAGCCACACGCCGAGGCTCCTCGGCCGCGCCGAGGACTGTTGGCATAGGGGGCATGCGAGGCGACCCGAGCGTGGGCGGCGTGGCCGAGCGTCCAGATTGCTACTGACCGCCGAGGAGACTGGTAACCCGCCAACCGGCTGAGGACTCGCCACCGTGACGCCGCATGACATGCTAGAGGACGCTCTGCACTCTGAACTCATCTACAAGTACTCAGCACCCAGACTGGATCTGCTCAAGTCGACGCTCATCCGCTTCACGCAGCCAAACGGACTGAATGATCCCTTCGAGGCCAGACCTCGGCTGCTGATGGATTCCCTCGCCCCTGAGGACATTGAGAGTGCGCGAGCAGAGGCCAAGATGATGGGCCTCTCGCCGGACCTGCCCCGGGAGCAGCTCGAAGCCCTATTCCTTCGTGGGTTTCCGGCGCACCGGATGGATGAGAGATCGTTTCCTGGGCTCTGGCCATGCCATCTTCCAGCTTTGCGAGAGGAGCCTTTCGAGAGCCTCGGAGAACTCGATCGCTTCCGAGCGGACGAGGCCGCACGGGAGTTCATGGATGCCGCAAGCAAGGAACTAGGCATTCTGTGCCTGACCGAGGATGGCCACTCCCAGCTCATGTGGGCACACTACGCTTGTTCACACAGTGGGGTCTTGCTCACATTCCACCGAGAGCACGCCTTCTTCAAGGAGGGCATGGGACTTCACCGCGTGGAATATGCCCCACGGAGAGTCGCAGTTACTTCCAAGGACGGGCTCTTCCGCATCTGTGGGGTCCGCTTCGAGGACGCTGTACCGCTGCCCTTGCGCGCGTTCCTCAGGAAGCATCCAGTTTGGTCTCATGAAGTGGAACTTCGCATGATGCGCGCGCTTTCTGAATCCGTTGCGCAGAGACTCGACAAGCCAGACGTGTACCTATTCCCTGTACCTCCCACAGCACTGGCGGCAATTGTCCTCGGTGCCAGAGCATCCGCGGAGTATGTTGCAGCGGTTCGGGCGATACTCTCCTCCGATGGCCGCTGGAGTCACGTAAGGCTCTTCGAGGCCATCCTTGATGGTCAGGAGATGGCCCTGAACTACGAGGAAACCGAGATGCGACGCGGAAGCTCACGGTGATTCGGGGGCTTCGTGGACCGGGCGAAGCTCTCACGTGCCCTCGAGAGATGAATCCGCCAGGGACGTTACGACGGGGCGGATGATTCCAGCCCCGGGCCAGGCCCTGTACCGGACCGCGCCTAGAGAGGGAGGCCTTCATGCTCAGGAAGACGGAGGAGATTCAGGTAACTCCCGACAATCCTTTTACTGAGGACAAGCTGCAACGTCGCCGACCTGTTGAGAACATGGCAGCTCTGATATCTACGATCACTCAGCCCTTCGTGCTGGCAGTCGACGGCAGATGGGGAACGGGGAAGACCGTCTTCGCCCACATGCTGAGGGCACAATTGCAGAGCAGGGGGCACCCGTGTATCTACTTCAACGCCTGGGAGAATGACTTCGTTGCAGATCCAATGGTCGCCTTCTTGGGCGAAATCGATGCTGCAATCAAGAGCAAGGCGCTGAAGCTCCCGCCCAAGGCGGCTGCACGAAAGAAGTGGCGATCTGCAAGGCAGAAAGGCGAAGTAGTGTTGCGTGCGGCGGCGCCGCTCGCTGTCCGTATCCTTAGTCAGGGAATCATTGACGCCCCCCGCATCTCGGAGGCGCTTGAGAAGCTTGCTGGCGAGGCGCTGGATGGTTATCCGTCCCAGAAGAAGCAGATGGAGTCGTTCCGAGAATCTCTTCAAGGATTCGTGGACGCCGTCGGAGAATCCGCCGAGAACCAGCGCCTGCCCGTCGTCTTGATCATCGACGAACTCGATCGCTGCCGTCCCACATTCGCGCTGGAACTCCTGGAGCAGGTGAAGCACCTGTTCTCAGTGCGCGGTATGGTCTTCGTGCTGGCGATCGATCTCCAGCAGTTGAGCAGCATGGCGAAGGCCGTCTATGGCCCCGAGATGGACGGTCGTGGATACCTGCGTCGATTCATCGACCTGACATATGAGCTTCCGCAACCCGACTTGGCCGCCTACTGCCAGCATGTGATCGACGATCTGGAGCTCCCCACGTTCTTCTCTCCCCGACAGAATGGAGTGGAAGATGCTGAGCATCTCCTCTCCACCGTGACTGGCATGGCCGAGGTGTTCCAGCTCAGCCTGCGCGCCCTGGAGCAGTGTCTCACCGAGATCAATATCGTGCTGCGCACCACCCCACCATCGCACCTCTCCCTAGTCTTACTGACTTCGTTTCTCATCACCCTCAGGGCTTGGAATGCAGACCTTTACCATCAGTTCGCAGAAGGGAAGATTGGCGCAGGGCAATTGCTCTCGGGAATCCCAGCTCTGGCCAATAGCCCCTACTTCCAGGGCAGAGACCACGACACCTACATGACAGCTTGCCTGTATGCGTTCTCAGGGATGCAGGGCGAGGCGGAAGCCCGGATCGAGGAACGCAAGGCAACCATGGACGATTCGGATCGAACCGATCATGAACGGAGGCTCGCGCAGAGCGAGCTGGAGTCGCTAGTCCCTCTGACCAAACACCATATGACCACCGGCTTGCGCTTGAGAGCACTTCGGACTGTTCTCAGCAGAATCCAGGCCGCAACGGAATACGTGGTGTCCGTGCCTGAGGAATGAGGGCTCTGTCGAAGGAAGATTGACCTGCCTCGGTCCTCGAACCATGTTGATCCTCACGCGGCTCGAGCCATGCAGTTTCCAGCCCGAGTCTGAGGGTGCCTATGGGACGACAACCACCCTCTTCACCACCTCGTCTTCCCCGATGCTTAGCCGCAGGAAGTCCGCCCCCGCCGCCACTCTCTGCCCGAGCGCGTCGGTGGCATCCCAGATGAGCGTGCCGCTACCCTGCTCGCCACACGATAGAATCCTGACGATTCGTCCAGCGGGGTCGCAGATCGCGAGCTGCGCGCTCTCAGTGCCTGCAGGCAGCACGTACCGGATCTGGGCGGCCCCCGACACGGGGTTCGGCGACACGCTCGCCCAGAGGGTCTGCCGCGGCACTTCCGGCTCCACAACCTGCGGATCAGAACAGCCGACCGCCCATGCCCCTATCAGGCCACATCCGACCTGGTTGCAGGGCGAGTAGTTCCAGAGGTGGTAGTCCCCGTTCTCCGCGTCGCAGAAGCATGGGTCGGCGGAGAAGTTGCCGTTGATTCCCAGTTGATCGGCGATGAGGCCGACCCAGTCACCGCCGTAGTTGCCGTAGATATCGCAGCATTCTAGCACCACCTCTGCAAAGACCTCTGGACGCAGGCCACCACCATCCTGACTGAAGGCGATGATGCTGTTGTTGATCTCAACGTATGAGTCCGAATGAACACGTATCCCGCCGCCTGTGTCCGTCGCGAGATTCCCTGAGAAGGTGCAGCCAGTAACGACGTGACTCCCGCAGTAGAAGTAGATTCCACCTCCCTTTCCCTCAACGAAGTTGTCGGTGAAGGTGCAGTCCTCGAGGATACTGCTGGAGTAGTTCTCGCAACTTAGCCCCCCTCCGCGGCCGAAGCACGTATTGCCGCCGATCACGCACCTCCTCATGGAGATCGAGGATTGCATACCACATACGCCGCCACCCAGTGAGACGCTGGCGTTACGATCGATCCTGCAATCCTCCAACAGAGCCTCGGATGAGTAGCAATACAATGCTCCGCCATTGCCGCTCGCGACGTTCTCGGACAGATCACACATCGTGACGGAGGGGAAGGCTTCATGGTCAGCCACAATCCCTCCCCCGGAATCCCGAGCAAAGTTGTTGATGATCCGACACGAATCGATCAACGGACTTGCACTGTCTCGACAAGCAATGGCTCCGCCATGAAGCGCTTCGTTGGACTTCAGGATGCAATTGATGATGGATGGGGAGCTGGCCAGGCAGAGGATGGCCCCGCCAAGATAGTCGGGCCAATCCCCTGTAGCATACCCATTGGTAATCGTTACCCTGCGCACTACTGCTAGGGAGTCCTCTTCCGTCACGAAGGCGAAACCACGGTGTGGATCGATTTCGCTGCCCTGACAGTCAATGACGCAGAACCGAGGATCCCGGTTGGCGGACCTCACCTCAATGGCTTTGCCCAGGAAATCGATATCCCGATTCCCATCCCCCGAAAAGGTGCCATCGGAGAGAAGGACGGTATCTCCATCCGCCGCAGCATTGACCGCGTCCTGAATCGTCGGGTAATCCCCAGAGCCATCGGCACGGACGTAGTAGGTAGCGGGCGGGTAGCTGATCAGTCCATCGATAATCAGGTTGTCGAAGGCAATGTCGAGCGCCGTATTCGCCCGCTCTCGATCGACCCTTCCCACGCCTTGCGCGCCAATACAAATGACCTGCACGGGGCCGCCATAGCCTCCCGCAGATCCCAAGGAGGTGAAGACCTCGCTGCCCAAAGGCGCAAATGCCCCTGTCATTGTCTCGCCGACGCGGCTCACCCGATAGCGACCAGTCCACAAGACCTCAGGCGGAGGGTCTTGCGCGCCAATTGGAGCATCGGGCCCGTATGCCTCGATTCTCTGATCCGACGAGCCATGCGCGAACCTGAGCACCTCGAATACCTGAGGAACGCCATCCTCCACTGCCAGGATGGATTCATTCATTGTGCTTCCATTGGAAGGATCACGCGGGAACGTGGACAATTCGTAATCGACCGTGATACTGAAGTCACCGTCGACCCGGAACCGGGAGCGAATGCCACCCATGATGAACCCGTTGGGATTCACGATGAGTGGATCTTCAGGCTTGCTGATGCGTAGATTGGGTCCGTCGCAGTCGACGGTCCACAGATCGGCCGTGTTCTGGATGTCAAACAGCGATCCCGGGCCGTCCTCGAAATCGAACACGACTTGCTCGGCCTCGGCACCCATGCCGAATGGGAACCCACAGCAGGCGAGCACGAAGATCGCTATGATGGATCGCATTAGGCCCCCCGTTCATGTTTGGGCCAATCACGGTCGAGCAACGCTGGGATTGTGCCGCCATCATTCGCCGCCCGTATTGTCGGCCATTCCCCCGTCCCGTCGGGCCGGACAAGGTGGGTGGTGGGGTGACCCGATGCGGTTAAGAAAAGCAGGACGCAGACGATGTAAAGGGCGCGCCACATAGCTCTCCCTCTTAGGTCACAACTTCGCCATCACGGTCGAGCGCCTTCTGGCACGGGAATCATAGCGAAGGGAGACTACCAGCGCCAGCCTTGATCCGCAGAAGAGCATGGGCCGGTTGACGTCGGAAGACAGCAGTGGAAGATACCCATTGAGGCTGCTAGCCTAGTTTTCGCGTCGCTGCAGGGAAGGATGAGCCCCTATTGCTGGGCGAACCACGCGTACGCTGCCACAAGCGCTGGCGGGAACTCTCTGCAGTGAAGAGCGATAAGTTACCATGCGGGGCCAGGAAATGAAGACCATGACGACACGGCTGTACCGTTTCCTTGTGTCGACTCGGGGGGCGGCAGGCCGCACACTTCGTGCCGCCGCCGCAGTCGCTAGGCCAAGGCTTCGCGCTTCCTTGTTCACCCTGCTCGTCATGGCTACAGCCATCAGCACATTCCTCTATTGGCAGAACCTCAATCCCGTCAAGTCCTCGTTGACCCGTCGGATAGCAGTCCATCCAGTCTTCTCTGATTCGCTTCCTCCGCGGGCAATCGCAGGATACACCGTCGATATCAAGGCAACGATTGATGACAGAGGCATTCTCCGGGAAGTCGTCCATCTCCAGGCCCGCGTTCCCTCAGATCCTTCCATCCTGTCCGAGTGTCGCGTCTCCTGGAGTGAACGGCCAGCCCTCCGCGTGCGCGATCTGATTCCATTGACGGCCGAAGTCGAGGGGATCGAAGGGGCTAAGCTCCCCCAGGTGTCCCCGGCTCACTTGCGCCCACTCTTCTGTAGCGTCACCGACGACAGCGGAGTCGTAGTGGCCACGCCGACTGTCGCTCCGTCCTATGGCATGCTCGGCGATCTTGGGGCCACAGGGGCCCACAAAGAGCTTGGCGTGAGATTGATGCACGAGAGCAGCCTTGGACACGAGGGTTCATGGTATGACGTGCGCCTCTGCTTGGGGATTCCGGAGGGCCAGAGGATCCCCTTCTCTTCGTGGCGACGCGGGGAGTACCTGATTGAGTATGTGGTCGATGCGACGCCCGTCTTGATCGGCGAGTGGGGAAAACATCGGGCGCTTCTCTTGGCGAAGTTGGCCGAGTACTCGGACATCACTGGCACGGTCGATGTCCCCGGCCAGCTTCTAAGCGTCCATCCTCAGACGAGCGCCCGAGAAGTAGAGGCATCGCGGGTGGCCTTCAACTTCCGCGATCTGAAGTCCGGGTTCGATCCACTCCAGACGCTGTCGTCTTTCGATCGTGTGACATGGGGGAAGGGCTTCGAGGGCACTGTGTACTTGAAGTTCGCCCACGACAGGATCCGAATCGTCCACAGCCTTCCACTGATCCTATCACTCCTTGGCGTCTTGCTGGGTCTCGGCGTAGGGGTCCGCCTGAGGTGGTGGCTGCCGTAGAGCTGGACGGAGACGGCGCTCGAAGTAGATCAGGCTCGGCGGCTCGCTGAGGCACCCTGCCTTCCCGCCAACTGCTCGCGGCCAAACACTTCCGTTCGCTTACGCACACTCTTGTTCGCACCCGAACGCTTCTGCTCGCCTCCACACTCCCTCGGCCTGGCACGCTTCCCGCTACAGAACCAGCGGAAGTCAGGAATCGGACAGCTGGCATAGGAGGACGTGTGGCATCGAACCGTGATTCTTGGACCCTGCCCCTCGACGAGCTCATGCTCGAACTCGATGCCGGGCTACGAGACCTATGGGACATCGTCGAGGGCTCGCTGACGCCGGACAGGGAGGCCGAGTTCGTCGCAATCCTCAGCTGGATCCTGGCCCTCGAGGCGGAGATCGCATGGAAGGCAGGCATCCCGCCTGCCGCGTCGACCTGTGGCATCCCCTGTCCGATCAGTCTCAACGACCGCGTCGAGAAGACAGCACCTCCGGGCTGGGCAATCGCGGTGTTCCTCAAGCACCATCGTCTCTTCGCGCGATTCCGGATCACACGACTTCGCTCCGATGTAACCCCGCGGGCGCGTTTCGTTCAGGGGTACTCCTCCCCTGTGACGCGTCCATCTAGAAACGCGCCCGCGTGAGACAGGTTCACCGCCTCACGACTGAGCAACGGCATGAAGCGTGCCTCCCCGAGCATTGCGGGATGACTCGAGCCTTCGCTTCCCTCTGCAAAGCCTTGTCTCCGGACCGTTGCGTGCGTTGCCAAGGCACCTGGAGGTCAGGAACGCATGACGCCACAAGCAAGCTATGCCGTTCGGCGAGTTGACCTTCCCTCGTACGGGCGCTCGGTGACCGACCGGTGCTTCCTCACGCGATGGACACCCCAGCTTCCCCGCCGACTGTTCGGCCCGAACACTCCCGCACAACAGGCGAACACTTTCGTTCGCTTCCGAACAACTGTCCGCCCCGACCGAACACTTCTGTTCGCTTTCGGCCGCATGGCGAACACGGACATGACCGAAAAGCTCGCCACCACCCAGTCCGCGCAGTTTTCCTGCTTGTCAGCCAGCTCCAGCTGCCATAGACTTCTCTCATTGAAGGCCCTTTGAGTGTACGTACCGCGATCATGGGAGGCCTCAGATGAGAACGCTATGCTCCGTCCTTCTGTTCTTTGCCGCCACTGCACTTCTAGCCCACGCCGATTCCGATGACCTCTCAGGCGGCGTCCTGCTCGTCCACGCCCCACCCAACTTGGTCTACACCACCAACCCGTCCATCGATTGGTGTGACTCCACCAACCTCGCTAGCTGCGAGGATCAGGTCACGCGGGTCGATGAAGGAGAAGCGGTCTGGTACATCCTCAGCGCCTGGGATGAGGTAAAGAGCTTCTGTGCCGTCGAGTTCGGTCTCGGGGACTACGATTCTGAGAACTACATCTTCGAGGACTACGGGCTATGCCTATCGGACGCGATGGCGCTCTTCCATCCCTCTTCACAGGAGTGGCCAGGGCCGAATACTGGCATTGCCCTTGTGGCCAGTGAAGGGAGTTGGTCGGACAGCCTGGCCCCGATCTGCTGGTTCGTCGGGTACGCCTATGCGGGCACCGACACGATCGCGATCACGGAGAACCCTGCTTCGGACAATGCAGGTTGGCTCTCTGGAGTTTCCTCGACGCCCTATGAGGCAGAGTGCCTGGGCGCGTTGGGCATAGGGGCGGGCGGAGCGGCCTGTTGTCCCGAGTCAGGTCGTGACAGTGAAGAAGACCCACCCGGAGAGGAGGATTCTGAGCACAGCACCAGCTCCCCTGACTTCGACTACACTGTGCCTCTCGTACCCCGGGTCGTCATCGCATCCATTTCTAAGGACGCCTTCTCCGTCCCCGAAGACCGTGCCCAATTGACTCTTGCCGATGCGATCTCGGACCCGGATGTTCGGATTTCCGACCAACTCGCCACCCTGCTCGAGGACACTGGCGTCTTGACTATCGAACGGATCTTTCCGGAATTCGACCCTGCCATCTATGATCGCCACGGGAGACCAGTCCTCGACTTGGACGGACAGCCACTTACGGTACCCAACGATCTCAGCGTATGGTTCCGCCTCAGCCTCGACCATGATGATGTCTCCGGTGCGATCTCGCGCCTCCGCAATAGACATGGCATACGCGGAGCCGAGCCGAGCAGAATCCTTAATCCCGAGTCGCCGCCGACCGATACTCTGTTTGCCCCTCAGCAATGGAATCTACACAATTACGGCCAGTACTGTGATGGGTCAGCCGGATACGACATCAACTTCCTTGCCGCCTGGGATTCCTTCGGAGTTGAACTTCCCTTCCCGGTTCCAGTTGGCATTCTCGATACGGGAATCGATTCGGATCACGAAGATCTCCTTCACGTAGTCGTTGCCGACAATTACACCGACGATGACACTGCGGAAGACAAGGACGGACATGGAACACAAAGTGCTGGCGTAATAGGGATGGCTCCCAACAATGACAAAGGAGGGGTCGGGATCGCTCCAGCGGATACAATGGTGAACTATAAGGTGCTGTATGCGGGTCTTAACGAGGCCACCTGGACCTATGAGGCAATTGACGATGCCCTGACAAGAGGTGTCGGGGCGTCAGGCCAAGGAGTCCCGATCAAGGTTGTCAATCTCAGCCTAGGACGCTACGGCGACCCAAGTGAGCTGGAAGGTCTAGTACTACAGAATGCCTGCGCCTCCGGTATGGCCTGCATAGCGGCTGCCGGGAATGAAGGTTACCATATCACAAGATCTGAGCCCAATCATCACTACCCATCTGACTATGGGCCTCTGGTCTGCAGTGTGAACGCCTTCATCTACTCTGGACAGCGATGGGAAGACGTACTACTTCCCCCGTACTTCGATATCCACGCATCGAACTGGGGCCAATACATCGACCTCACTGCTCCCGGTGGCCGAGGCATTGCGGGCCCGAGCGTACCGCTACCTTACGAACAGGGGAATTACATGGACTTCTCCTATTTCCCCGATTTCCCTGACAGCGCGCTCTCTCCCGACTGCAATACTGACGACAATTACCTCTACGCACAGACGTTCCCCATGACTTCCGCAGCAGCACCGCATGTAACAGGGGTCATCGCAGCTGTTCTCTCATGCAACTCAACACTCTCCGGGGAGGATGGACTGGCGATTGTCATCCGGACTGCAGTCGACCACGACGTTCTTCCCTGCACTCCTGATTGGGACGGACACTCTGGTTGGGGTCGACCCGATCTCTTTAGGGCTATGCAACTGGGCTTTGAGCCTGTTAAGGAGCGGGGCATGGTCTCAGACTCGGGGGCCATCATCCAGGACGAAGGCACGGGGATTGCCTTTTTCAAGTGGACGCCCGAGGTGGAGCGGGGGGACCACAGCTTCCGTCGCTGGAAGGTCACAAAGACAGTGCAACTTGAGAATTCATATGAGAATCCGATTGCATGGAGCCGCATCGAGGGTTCCTGCGGCTGGCGGATGATAGAAGCCGCAGATGATGAATACTGGGGCGCCATAGAGAACCGAGGCTATGTGACGATTGAGGAACTCACCTCGGGAACAATCAGACTCGCTACGTATTTCTATGACGTTACCACAAGTGAAGGCACCTATCGAGTGCCCTGTGATGGGGACGTGACTATGTCGTTCACCGTGGTAGAAGGGGAAACCGTGTTCCCATCAGGAGTCCGAGAATCTGATGTGAGGGTACAGCACACTCCTCTTGTCGCGCGCCCCAATCCCTCCCAGCGTGCGGTGTCGTTTTCGGTGGATGGTTTGGGCGACGAGAACGTGACCAGAATTCAGGTTCTCACTCTTGAGGGCCGAGTGATACGCGAACTCGTTGTCTCTGACAGAGGTTCTGTCGAATGGGACCTTCTGGACGACATAGGGCACCCGGTTCCGGCCGGGATCTACTTCGTCCGCGGGTCCAAGCCCTTGTTGGGTCAACCGAGGAAGCTCGTCGTGGTCCGCTAGGAACCGCGCGTGGAGCGGAAGCGGATGGAAAGCGCAGCACGCGACCAGGTAGTGGTGTCAATGGCAAGCTCTGCCGTGCGCGCAACTGCCAGTCCGAGGACCTCAGCATGTCTTCACCCATGGTTCGGACGGGGCTGCCCGGAGCCTGAAGATCGAACCTCTGTTCGCCCGCCGGTCCGGCGCACGCTGCGCTTCATGGGAAACCAAGTGTTTATGACACTTCGCGTTACGCTGCCCTTACATCGCAACATCCCACAAGCAGGACCAACAGCTGTCTTCATCTGCCCGCGTTCTCGTGTGCGAAGTCAACGGGCAAGGCCACGGAGCACCCCCAGCAGTGCTATACTTATTGCACGTGGGGTAGTACCGGCTTCGCACAAGAGGGCCAGAGGAGGAACTTCCATGCTCCGCCACGCACTGCTTTCCTTCGCAGTCTTGCTGTCCGTCAGCACCGCTCGTGCCGATGTCTATCTTGTGGTCTCCGACGGGACGGGGGACTTCCCGACCATCCAAGCTGCAATCAATGCGGCTACTGACGGGGATGTCATTCTTCTCGGTGACGGCACCTTCGTCGGAGATGGAAACCGTGACCTCACATATGGAGGCAAGGCGATCACCATCCAGTCCGAGAATGACGACCCTCAAGGCTGCATCTTGGACTGCCAGGGATCCGAAGGAGATCCCCACCGGGGCGTCGCCTTCGTCTCAGACGAGACTCGTGAGTCCGTCCTCCGCGGGATCACCATCATGAATGGCTGGGTCGGTGGCTGGGACTTCCCAGAGGGTTCGGGTGGGGCGGTTTTATGTGAATGGTCCTCCCCGACGATCGAGAACTGTGTCTTCCTCAATAACGCTGCCCGCAGTGGGGGGGGTATGACATCCTTCTACGGGTCAAGTCCTGCGATCATCGATTGTACTTTCGAGGGCAATGACGCCTACTACGGCGGAAAGGGAGGTGGGTTATTGGTGGATTCCTCTATCCACCCTCTGGTCACCGGCTGCACATTCAGGAACAACAGCGACACAGGGATATCATCGGAGGGATCCGGCACAGAGGTACGCAACTGTGATTTCTCTGGACACGCTAACTTCGGCGTCACGTGCGGCGACGGCTATACGCACACCTATATCATAGATGGATGCCGATTCTTTGACAACCTTGGCCCAGGTCTGCGATGCACGAGCGCAGGCGGCGTCATCTCATCGTGTGCGTTCTGGGCCAACGAGGCCGAGGACGGGGCGGCCTTACTCCTCGTCTTTGGTTTCTCGGGCACGGTTTCGGATTGTCTATTCTATGGGAACCGCGCGGCTGAATCTGGCGGTGCTGTCTGGTGCGGTGATGCTACGGCCACATTCGAGAACTGCACCATCGCCTACAACGAGGCCGGGAACGGAGCCGGTGGTATCCACTGCGGCTCCGCGACGGTGACCCTTGAGAATACGATCATTGCCTTTAGCACAGCTGGGGGGGCGGTCGCCGGGGCCGCGGATCTGTCTTGCTGCGACCTCTACGGAAACGCTGGGGGGAACTGGATCGGGGACATTGCGGGTCAATACGGCATCGATGGCAACATCTCGGAGGATCCCATCTTCTGCGATCCGTGGAGCGACGACTTCACCCTGCAATCGGACTCCCCATGCGCGCCCTTCTCGTTGCCGAATCCTGAGTGCGATCTCATTGGTTCTGAGCCAATAGGATGTCAACCGCCGACGGGAGTGTGGCCGCCTGCAGAAGCTGCGTCCTGGGGCGGGGTCAAGGCTCTCTTCCGGGAAGGTACCGACTGATCCCCTGCGATCCGCCAGCGTTCGCAACCCGAGGCCGTGCTATACTCGCAGCGACATAGGTGACTGTGGTTTCCCTGGTAGATGAGGGCTGTGCCATGGCCCGCAAGCTCCTGGCTGTCCTGCTGGTACTCACCGCGTCGTGGGCTGCACGCGCAGAGACCTATCTGGTAGATCCCCTCGGCACCGGGGACTTCCCCACCATCCAGACTGCTGTGGACGCCGCCGTGACGGGTGACACGATCTACCTGGCCGATGGCACGTTCCGCGGCGAGGGCAACTACGACGTTCTGTGCATGGGGAAGGCAATCGAGGTTAGGTCCCTCAGTGACGACCCATCGGCCTGCACTGTCGACTGTGAGGGCACCGCGTCGATCAATCGTCGTGGCTTTGAGTTCCGGCAGATCGTCTCTCCCGGCGCCGTTCTTCGAGGCATCACTGTTACCAATGGTCACGGAGACATGGGTGGGGGTGCTGTTTGTTGCTGGGACAATACAGCGGTCGCCTTCAGCAATTGCGTGTTTAGCAACTCCCGGGACGAGAGCGGAAGCGCGGGTGGAGGTTTCGGTGGCGGTGGAGTGGTCTCGGGAGGGGGAATTACCTTCACCGACTGCAGATTCGAGGGCAATAGTGCCACGGGCGGAGGTGCGTTTGCCGCCTCTGGCGAGGGCATCGTTACATTCGAGCGCTGCACGTTTGTTGACAATGCTGGCTCGGGGGACGGCGGTGCATGCTATCTCGACTCGATGATAGAAGTCCACTTCTCCGAGTGCCTATTTTTGGGGAATCAGTCTCAGTATGGTGGGGCCCTGTTCTGCTGGGCCAGTGCAGCGGTCTTTCTCGACCGATGCACCTTCGTGCGGAATACTGCCACATCATACGGCAGCAGCTTCTGCAGCTACCTCGGAGGTGTCGCTGTCATCGATAATAGTATCCTTGCATTCGGCGAAGGCGGCTCCGCTGTCTACTGCGGTGACCCCGACTGTGCCCAACTGAGTTGCTGTGACGTCTATGGGAACGCTGGGGGCGACTGGGTAGATGGCATTGAGGGTCTGGAGGGTATTGACGGCAACATGTCCATGGATCCGCTCTTCTGTGGATCCAGCCAGGGCGATTACGCACTGCACTCGGATTCTCCATGTGCGGCTGACAACAATCCCGAGTGCGGGCAGATCGGGGCTCTGGGTATTGGCTGCGCCGGGAGCCCCATCGAAGATCGCACCTGGGGAGGCCTGAAGGCTCTCTTTCGGGCGCTGACTCGCTGAAGGTATCTGTCTCGTGATTGTATAAGTAAACCCTCGGTCGTGACTTTCACGGGCCGGTCTGTACAACTTATACAAGCTCGTCGCTTCTCCGTTCAACCACGACGACCAGGCCCCGGAGGGGCAGCTGAGAGGCAGTTCCTGGCGGCCGGGGGCCGGATAGGGCATTCCAGGGGCATTTCTCGATGGTCTGGAGCATAGAAGGGGCATTTTAGGGGCAGTTTTCGGCCGATTTCCCCGCGGTGAAGATCCCTCTGACCATGTCGCCACACAGGCATCCAACGCAGCATTAGGGACTTGCGGGATTCCGCCTCTCCCGGCGTTCAGTCGAAACGGCCCCAGATCGCCGATTTCGATGCCGCAAAACGGCCCTCTTCACGGAGGCCGATGCCGCAGAATGGGCCCTTTCCCAGGACCCGATGCCGCAAAACGGCCCTCTTCGCCGGGGGCGATGCCGCAAAACGGGCCTTTGGAGAGGGCCCAGAGCCCGACTTCGGGGCCCACGGAGGCCCTTCTGACCTCCGGATGGTCCGCATGGTACCGAGACCATGGCCCAAAGCCGCTAACATGCCTGTAGCATCCCGAGATCGCAGTGACTTACGTGATCCGTACGGCGACACTGTGCCTTGGCCGTCGCCTGCCCCCCCGGAGGAGCCCGCCGGGCCCCAAGCCTCGTGATCCTGGCCCCTCTCCCCCGTGGTATCCTGCTCTTGAAGACCGTGGATATGTGATTCGTCTTGTACAGGGAGTTCGTCGTCGGAGAGCGCGTCACAGGTTGCCCTGCAACGGACCGTGGAACGCAACCGTAGCTGATCTGCGAGAGCGACTACCGACCGTTCCTTCCGCCGTCGAGGTGGTTCATGCCCTATGGGATGAGCGTCGACAGTTACAGGGGGCGTTCCTCCCCTGCTACCGCAACAGTGCTGGGAGTTTCCAACCTACATGCTATCGAGCTATTCTCCAGGTGCACACCTTGAGGCACCGTTCTGTAGATGGAGTTCATGAGGGCCGAGGAGTCATGAAAGCTCTCGGAGCTGGGATTGTCGGATTGGCCGCGCTGATCCTCTGTGCCTCAGCAGCAGACGCTGGGCCTCGCCTCTCCGTTCGAGGTGGGATCGTCAGGGCCGATGTGGAGACCGAGGGGCGTGCATGGGAGACGGAGCCTATCTGGACCGCGAGCGCTGGAGGCGCCTGTCGGTTTCCTCTGGATCGCCCTTTGTTCTACGAGCTGGAAGCCCTCTATGTCCAGAAGGGGGCCTCATTTCGAATCGGGGATTCCCAGGGGGAGACCGCCCTCAAGTACTTGACCTTTTCCAACCTTGTGGGACTA
Source organism: Candidatus Eiseniibacteriota bacterium (assembly GCA_023129715.1). Classification (GTDB taxonomy): domain Bacteria; phylum Eisenbacteria; class RBG-16-71-46; order CAIMUX01; family WJJG01; genus JAGMBO01. The sequence continues at coordinate 49,601 of JAGMBO010000095.1, forward strand.
CGCCTGAATGTAGGTCGAGTCTCCGCTTTTTGGATCGGCGGAGTGGAAATGGGCTTTCGCTTGGTTGCCAGATACAGGCAGGAGACCCCTACCGTCAGCGAGTCGGATCTTCGACCCAGAATCTCTGACTCTGACCTCGGCATCGTTATCGGTGGGGGACTTCAGTTGCCGATTGGCAAGAGCGCGTTTGAGGTGCAGGTACGATATGTCTTCGGCATTCCGGACATACATGCGGACCCCGATGGGGGCGGTCCCGTTGACTGGAGGAATCGAAGCATCTACTTGCTGCTCTGTGTGTATCCTTGATCGAACCACCCGGAACTGACTGGAGCATTCGCGTCTGTCAAGAATACCCAGGGCCAGGGGCACGAGCCTGCTGCAGGCAGCCGGAACGTCGCGTCAGGCCGGGCCCGCACTGCTGAGGCTCCGTTCGTCAGTGGAGATCTACAGCGCGCGGCCGAACGCAGCCGTAGCCGATGTGCGAGACCGATTGGCGACAACTACCGCCCTCGGGGTGGCCCATGCCATGCGACCTGAGCGTTGACGCGGCTGGGCGTCTGATTCTCGTTCACCTTTCCGGCGCAGTGACCGATCGCGACATCGTCGCGGCGCTGGAGGAGATCCTGAACATCAGGGGCGAGCAACAGATAGACCGGATTCTCTGCGACCAGCGGGCGATGGAGAGTGCGCCTGACACCCTGGGCGTACTCGACGCCGCCAGGACGTTCTCGCTCGGCCCCTTCCGCGGCATGCGTCTGGCCATTCTTCGGGCGGCCATGCCGGAGGGACCCCACTTCTTCGAGACAGCATGCAGGAACCGCATGGCAGATGTCCGCGTCTTCGATGATGAGGAAGAGGCGAGGGAGTGGCTGGGTCCGTGAGTGCAGTTCTCTTTCGTCGAATAGACATGGTTCGAACTGCCAGGGTCTCTTGCCCGATGCTCCGGGTGGGTGAGCAGCTACGCTGGCTGGCCAGCGCGAACCAGGCCCCTGGCAACGCCGAGCGGGTCAATCTGCCGCAGGGCCACCAGCGCGGTACACTCCTAACGCGCACATCAGCAGGGCGTTGCGAGATCGTTTGGCGACTTGCCGTTCGTCCGGCAGCCCCGCGCCCGAGAGTGATTTCATCTCTTGTGGTGGCCAGGTCGACGTACACCCACGCCCCTGCTATTGTAGGTCGACCACAATGACAGACCATTACGAGGACGACTGGACAAGAGCCCCGCACTAGCGGGCGGTGTCAGGGGTAGGCATCCGAGGAAGCTATGATCAGAACGCCCACAGTGCTCATACTGGGAGCCGGAGCCAGCAAACCCTATGCCTTCCCGACCGGTCGGGAACTACTCGTCCGTATCTGCACCGATCTCGAAGAGCAGGAAAGCCCCTTGACGAGGACACTCGTAGAGCTTGGTAATAGCCTCTCGAAGCTCAAGGGATTCGGCACTGCCCTTGCCCTATCATGTCTGCCATCGGTCGATGTCTTCTTGGAGGAGAGGCCCGAGTTTCTCCAGCTTGGCAAGGCAGCCATAGCATCAGCACTCCTGCCCTTTGAGCGTGAACACAGGCTTCTCCGTACGAGACAACGCGATATGCTGTGGTACGAATACCTCTTTGGTCACCTGAGGGCACCCCCCGCCAAGCTCGACGAGAACAGGCTGAAGATCGTGACCTTCAATTACGATCGTTCACTGGAGCAGGCGCTCTTCTTGGCGTTCATGCATTCCTATGGGTTGGACGACACGGCTGCAGCCAAGGCAGTCGAGAAGATCCCGATCGTACACGTCTATGGCAGCCTGGCGCCCCTCCCCTGGCAGGATGCCACAGGTCTTCGATATCACTCAGCAGCCAACGCAGCGAATACCCAGAGGTGTGCGGAGAACATTCGTATTCTTCACGAAGGTTCCCGGGAGGCTGATCTGTTTACGAGGGCACAGCTCTGGATCCGTCACGCCAAGGTAATCTGCTTCCTCGGGTTCGGATACCATCAGACGAATATCGCGCGGCTAGGCATCCCGGAGGAACTGACGACTCAGGAGGTCTTCGGGACTGCAGTTGGCCTTCAGAAAGCAGAGCAAGAGCGCGTCAAGAAGATGTTCGAGACCAAGGATTCGCAGGGAAGCCGGATCTTCCTTGGCGACAATGGCCAAGATGTCCTCTACTTCCTGCGCGAGCAGCGAGTTTTCCGACCGTAGCATTCGACTTGCTCGTCTCGCCGACGGCACAAGGATCAACCTATCGGGCTAAACGAGGGATGTCAGCTTCGAAGACGGGACAACCTTCCGCATCGAGCAGCTTCATCGAGACGGCCCTTTGCAGCAGATCCTTGGAGTCGACGTTCGCCAGCACCTTTGAGACCTGCAGCGCGATGATCCGGGCGTGCGCCTCGACCTCTGCCTCCCTCTGGTCGGTAAAGAGCACCGGGTGGTCGTCCATCGTCAAGCCGCCCTTGAATTGCCGTTCCAGATCTCTCAGAGACGCCTGGAACAAGATGTCGCCAAGCGTGCTCTCCATTCGTGGGTCCGTCACGACCCACAGCGAGTCGTCAGGTCCGAAACGCATCGTTCTCCCCTCCTCGTAGCTCCTCGATGAGCTTCTCGCCATTCTCAGGGCTCTCGACCGCCGCCAGCATCCCCTCGCCGACGACGTACCAGCCATCCTTGCGGTGAACGACGCGAAGCTTTCCGCTGGTGTCGAGCTCCATCCCGTCGCTGAACCGCAGCTTCATGGTCCCTACTCCCGCTTCCAGCCGCTGGCCAGCTGGGCCAGTATCCACGGGTTCTTCGCGGTGGTCGTCCTGCCGACCAGGGTGAAGCCCGTTGCGTGCCG
>JAGMBO010000096.1 GCA_023129715.1 Candidatus Eiseniibacteriota bacterium
ATCGCCGCGCCCCCGACCGCCGCGCCGGCCGCGCCGGCGTCGGCCGCGTGACCGTCGCCGAAGAGATCGATCTGCAACTCCCCCGGCGCCTGCAGCGAGCTGAGCTCGACACCCAGATTGCGGATCCCCGCGCGCCGCGTGCGCAGGCTGCGCAGCAACAGGCGCGCACTCGAGAAGAGCTTCTCGGTGACCGCGCCCCCACCCACCAGGCGCACGCCGCGACTCACCCGATCCCCGTCCGCCCAGCGCAAGTGCACGCGCACCGCTCCCGGCTCGGCGGCCAGGCGCCGCGCCTGGGCCGCCGAGCGCTCGACGAGATAATGGAGCATGCCCTCCAGCGCCACGCGGTCGGTTTGCGGTTCATCGAACGAGGTCTCCCGGCGGATCGAACGCGGCAACTCGCGCGCCTCAAGCACGCGCGTCTCGCGCCCCCGCGCCCGGGCCGCGATCGCCAGCCCCAGCTCCCCGAAGAGGTCGCGCAGCTGGGCGTGGGAGAGCCGGCGCACTTCCGCGCTGCGCTCGATCCCCATCTCGCGCAGCAGCGCCGCGCGGCGCGGCCCCACCCCGGGAAGTTCCTCGACCGCCCGGCGGCCGACGAAGGCGAACTCACCACCGGGGCGCAGCCAGGCGAAGCCGCCCGGTTTCGCCTGGCGCGTGACCATCCTCGCAACCATGCGGTTGGTCGCCAGTCCCAGAGAGACACTCAGCCCCGTCTCGGTGCGGATGCGCCGCTGGAGGCGCGCCGCGGCCCGGACGAGGTGGCCATGGAGGCGCTCGGTTCCGCTGAGATCGACCAGGGCATCATCGAGATAGGTTTCGAGATTCGGCGAGAGCTCGGCGGCCAAGGCGAAGACCTGTTCGGCGAAGGCGCGATAGGTCGGCGCGTGTCCGGCGAGCATGACCAAGTCGGGACAGAGGCGCCGCGCCTCGTGGAGGGGCGTCCCCGCCCGGACGCCGCAGGCGCGCGCCTCGTAGGACGCGCTGGCCACGACGCCGGAACCGACGGCCACGGGCCGATTGCCCAGGGCCGGATGGCGAAGCTGCTCGACAGAGGCGAAGAAGGCATCGATATCGAGATGGAGAATCGCGGGGTGATCTCCCCAGTGCGGTCCGGGACTCAACGGCAGGCGCCGGCGCACGGCGGATCCCGGAGTCCCTCGGAAGCCAGCTCCGCGCGGCGGGCACATCCCGCCGATCCCATGCGGTCCGTTCGACCCCTGCGCGTCCGAGCTTCGTGCAGAGCCGTTCGCCCCCTGCATACCCGGGATTCGTGCAGAGCCGTTCAGCCCTCGTACATCACACATTCGGCTTTCCATGTCAGATCTCCGGCATCGAAACAGAGTTGGTAAACGTCACCACTCTCCGCCGTGACCGAGAAGTAGTGGCGCGCCCGCCGCCCTTCACGATCCATCCAGCGCGTGTTGACCCGCAGGAGGCGAATGCGTTGCTGGCCGCGCTTGAACACCTGCGGTGTGATTTCCCCGCCGCGGAAGTCGGCGCGCACCGCAACTGGTTCATCGAGTGTTTCCCACTGCATTGCCGCGCATCCTCACGGGCCATGCCCGCGCCCGTCGTTCGGCCGCGGGCCCCTCCGCCACACCCCACGCCGACCCAGAACGACTGCACCCACCTTCCCGACTTCCCCGGACGACCTAGAAACGCCGCAAGAGCCCGACGACCTTTCCCGCCAGGCGAAAGAAGGGATCGTTGTGCGGAATGTGGAGAATCTCGTAGTCGGGATTGGCCGGATGGAGTTCCCACCCGCCGCGCCGGCGCTGGAGGCGCTTGACCGTGACCTCCTGCTCGGCGCCCAGGTAGGCGATGACGAGATCTCCGCTCGCCGCTGATGCGTCGGGATCGACGATCACGTAGTCCCCATCCAAGATCCCCTCGCCGGTCATGCTCGCACCCTTCACCCGGACACTGAACCGCCCCCGGCGAGCCCCCATGAACTCCGGGGTCATGTGTCCTTCGATCTCTTCCCAGGCGATCAGGGGTTGCCCTGCGGCAACCCGGCCCACGATCGGCACGCCGAGATCGCGGCGGCTGCGCGGGGTGAGCATCCAACGATGCCTCGCGCGACGGAGGAATCCCTTGGCCGCCAGCGCCTCGAGGTGCTGGAAGATGGTGGCCGGGGAAGCGAGGCGGAGCCGGCGGGCGATCTCCCGGATCGAGGGGAAGCGTCCCTCTGCTTCCACGCTCTCCAGAATCACGTCGAGAACGGCTTGTTGCCGGGGGGTGAGCCTTTCCATCGTTTCACCTCCGATCCCGCTTCCCCGGGCCACGGGGGGGGCGGGGGGCCCCCTCCTCCTCGGGAATGTTGCATGAATCCAGGACCCGCTCCCTCCGGTAGGTGTCCGATCCTTCCGGTGGCAGTCCCCGCACCGGCGGAGCGGGCCCTGTTCCATGGCAGTGAGCGCAGCATACCGAACAATCGTTCGGTATGCAAGCATTAAATCGGTGGCGGTCACCGGCAGTCCGAAATATCAGAGGCTCGCCGCGGCGTGGTAGGAACTGCGCACCATCGGGCCCGACTCGACGTGGACGAAACCGAGTTCCCGGGCCTGGGCGCCGCAGGCGGTGAACTCGGCGGGGGTGTAGTAGCGTTTCACCGGCACCATGGTCCCCGTCGGCTGCAAGTACTGCCCGATCGTCACCCGCTGGCAGCCAGCGGTGCGTAGGTCGCGCAGCAACTCGCCGATCTCGCGGGGCGATTCCCCGAGTCCCACCATGAATCCCGATTTCGTCGCCAGCCCCTGGGCCGCCGCGCGGGCGAGCAAGGTCAGGGAACGCCGGTACCCGGCGCCCGGGCGCACCTGAGGGTAGAGCCGCGCCACCGTCTCGACATTGTGGTTGAGGATCTCGGGCCGCGCGGCGAAGACTTGGTCCTGGTCGGCTTCACGGCCGGCGAAGTCGGGAATCAGCACCTCGACGGTCGCCTGCGGCACCCGCGCGCGCAGCGCCGCGATGGTGCCCACGAAATGTCCGGCGCCTCCGTCGGGCAGATCGTCACGCGTCACCGAGGTGACGACGACATGACGCAATCCGAGCAAGGCCGCCGCCCGCGCCACCTCGGCCGGTTCGCGCGGATCGGGACCCGGGAGCGCCGCCCCCCGCTCCACCGCGCAAAACCGGCATCCCCGGGTGCAGGTCGTGCCGAGAATCATGAACGTCGCCGTGCCTGCATTCCAGCATTCGTGGCAATTCGGACAGCGGGCGCGCTCACAAACCGTCTCCACCTTGCTCCGCCGCAAGACCGCGCGCACCCGTGCATAGCCCGACCCACCCGGCAGCCGCACGCGCAGCCAAGCCGGCTTGCGCGCCCCGCGCCGGGCCGCGTTGCGCAGCCGACGTAAGAGCTCGGCCCCACTCTGCTCATCAACCACCGCTCCCGCCGCGAGGCGCTGAAAGTCGATCCGGAAAGCCTCACCGACGTGCCGCTCGAGGCGCGCGGCCACCGCGGCCACCGCCTCGTCGCCGACCTCCGCGGCAGCCCGCGCGCGGCCCGGAAACCAGGAGCGCGCGGCGTCTCCCCCCCGGGGGTCGACGCCCGCCCCCTCCAGCGAGGTAACCCGCTCCCCGGAAAGGCCGCAGGGGATGATTCGCTCAAACCCCGCATGGGCGTGGGCGCGGACATTGAAGGCGAGGCCGTGAAGACTGATCCAGCGCGATACACGAACCCCGATGGCCGCGATCTTGGCGCTCTGCTGTGCTCCCCCGACCCAGACACCCGTCAGCCCCGGGCGGCGGAATCCCTCGAGGCGATAGTCGCTCAGGGTGCCCAGGACACACTCCTCGAGCAGCGTGATGTAGCGGCGCACCGTGCAGTCGTGGGCCTTCAGATCCGCCAGCAGATACGCGGTCAGCTGTCCCGGCCCATGGTAGGTCACATCCCCGCCCCGGTCGGTGCGCACGACCGTGACCCCGTCGGGTTGCAGCACGTGACGCTCGTCGGCGTGGCGTCCGAGGGTGACGACCGGATGGTGTTCGAGCAGCAGAAGCGTGTCGGGCAATTCGAGGCGCCGGCGCAACTCCCAGATCTGCTGCTGCACGCGCCGCATCGGCTCGTAGGCGCAGTGACCGGCAAGTAGAACGGCGAGCCCGTGCCAGCGGGAACGCTCAGGCATGCAGCCCTTCTCCGAGTGCCATCCCGATCGCCTCCGGGATCGCCTCGGACAGCGTCGGGTGGGCGTGAACCGTCTCTAGAACATCCCTCGCCGGAATCCCGCAGCGACCGATCAACGCCAGTTCGGCGATCGACTCGTCCGCCCCCGGCCCCACGATCTGCGCGCCGAGCAGCCGTTGACTCCGGCGGTCCAAGATCACCTTGACCAGTCCCCGTGTTTCCCCCTCGGCGACCGCCCGACCGCTGGCCCGAAACGGAAAGCGACCGATCGAGACCTCCACCCCCTGCGCGCGCGCCTCGGCCTCGGTCAGGCCGACGGACGCCACCGGGGGATGGGTGAAGACTACTCCGGGGATCCAGCGTGCCTTGAGATCGGCACGCGGCTCTCCGGCCGCATGCTCGGCGGCTTGGAGCCCCTCGGCCGAGGCGGCATGGGCCAGCAGCGGTGGGCCGATCAGGTCCCCGATCGCGTAGAGCCCCGGGACCCCGGTGCGGCACTGTGTATCCACCGCAAGAAACGGCCCGGGGCTCTCCACGCCGATCGCCTCGAGTCCCAGATCGGTGGTGTTGCCCGCGACACCGACCGCCACCAAGATGCGATCGACCTCGAGCTCCGCCTCCTTGGACGCCGCGCCTCGGGGCGCGCGCTGCGCAGCGGGGGATCGTCCCCCCGCGGGGGCCTCCGCCGGCGCCAGCCGGCAGCGCAGTCCACCGTCGCCCGGCGTCACCTCCGCCAGGATCGTCGCCAGGCGCACGCGCACCCGGCGACGCGCCAGGGCGGTCTTCAGCTCGCCCGCCACCTCCACATCCTGGCCCGGGAGGATCTGCGGCATCATCTCGACCACCGTGACCTCCGCGCCGAAGCTGCGGAAGATCTCGGCGAACTCCAGACCGATTGCCCCAGCCCCGACGATCAGGATGCGGCGTGGAACCTCGCGCAGGCCAAGGGCGTCGCGGCTCGAGAGCACGCGCTCACCGTCGAATGGCAGATTGGGCAGGGCACGGGCTCGCGCCCCGGTCGCCAGGATCACCTTGCGCGCCAAGACCTGCTCGTCCGAATCCGCGGCGGCGCCTTCGCGCTCCCGCCCCGCGCCGGCCGTGATGCCGATCCGGAAGCCTTCCTCCCGGCGCGCGATCAGCCGCCCACTGCCCCGGATCAGCGTCACCCGGCCCTCGCGCAGTAGCACGCTGACGCCCTTGACCAGTCGGTCCACGGCCTGTCGCGAGCGTCGCACCGCCGCGTCATAGTCGGCCGTGACGTCGCCGGTCGCGATCCCAAAGGAACGCGCCTCCCCCACCGTTCTCAGAACGTGCGCCGCCCGCAGGAGCGCTTTGGTCGGAATACAGCCCCAATTGAGGCAGACGCCGCCGATCTCTTCGCGTTCGATCAGCGCCGTGCGCAGTCCACGCCGGGCCGCGCGCAACGCGGCCACGTAGCCGCCCGGGCCGCCGCCGATCACGGCCAGATCAACCTCTCGCGCCTCGCGCGTCTCGCTCGCCATCCTTTACTCCCGCCTCGCCACGCACTTACATCGCACGCTAGCATACAGACGGCAACCCAACAAGGCGCCCGCCCTCATCACGCGGCCCTGACGCTTTGACCCGCGGGCACGGGCACTCTAGTATCCCTCTCGAGCGCGGGGCGCGGGGCGCGGCGCGCTGCGCCCATCCACCGGCAGGGAAACGCGTCCGGAGACCGGCAAGGGGAAGGTGCCATGCATGTACGCCACTGCCTGCGCATCGCCTTGGCTCAGATCGACACCACCGTCGGCGACCTGACGGGCAACGTCCGTCGCGTCCGTGACGCCTGGGAACGCGCCCTCGAGTCGCACGCCGATCTGGTCGTCTTCCCCGAACTGACTCTCACCGGCTATCCACCGGAAGACCTGCTGCTCAAGCCCTCCTTCCTCGAAGACTCCCGCGCCGCACTGGAAGCGCTCGCGCCACAGCTCACCCGAGGGATCGTCTTCGTCGGTTTCGCCGATCCGGGACCGGCCGGCCCCCACAACGCCGCCGCCGTGATTACCGATGGCCGGGTGCGCGACATCTACCACAAATGCACGCTGCCGAATTACGGCGTCTTCGATGAGAGGCGCTACTTCGCCGCCGGTGACCGTTGTCCCGTCTACACCTGCGGGCCCTGGCGGCTGGCGGTCAACATCTGTGAGGATCTCTGGGTCAGCGGCGGGGTGCCGACCCTACAAGCGAGTGAGGGAAGGGCCAATGTGATCGTCAATCTCTCCGCATCGCCCTATCATGCGCGTAAGGGGCGCCTGCGTGAGGAACTGATCACGACCCGCGCCCGGCAGCTCGGTCTCGCCGTCCTGCAGACCAACCTGATCGGGGGGCAGGACGAACTCGTCTTCGACGGCCAGAGCCTCGCCGCCGATGCAACCGGCCGCCTGCTCGGCCGGGCCGCGCAGTTCCGCGAAGACCTGCTGATTGTCGATCTCCCCCTCCAGGCAACCCAGACCACTGCCCCCCCCGTGGACGCATCCGCCGCCGATCCCGGGGGCGCATCCGCCGCCGATGCCACGCGGCGCGGCACTCACGTCCCCGCAACGTCTCCGCTGAGCACGTCGGGCAACCCCGCCGATCCCACCGATGGGGGTCGTTTCGTCGGCCCCCACTTCCGGGGCACCGCGCCGCCCATCGAGAGCCTGCGGCTCGACTGCCGCCCTCTGGAGGGCTGCGCTCCGACGCCCCATCCCTGCCGGCAGCCCGCGCCGGAAACATCGATCCGCCTCGAATTGGGAGAAGAAGAGGAAGTCTACCGGGCGCTGACGCTGGCACTCGCCGACTACGTGCACAAGAACGGCTTCCGGGGTGTCGTCCTGGGCATCAGCGGGGGGATCGACTCGGCGCTGACGGCCGTCATCGCCGTCGATGCCTTGGGCGCCGGGGCGGTCGTCGGGATCTCGATGCCTTCCCGTTACACCTCCGCGGAAACCCGCGCGGATGCCCGCCGGCTGGCCGAGAATCTGGGCATCGCCTTCCACGAGGTGCCGGTCGATGATCTCTTCGCCCAGACCTGCCGCCAACTCGACCCGCTCTTCGGCGACCGGCAGCCGGACCAGACCGAAGAGAACATCCAGGCCCGCATCCGCGGCATGCTATTGATGGCCTACTCGAACAAGTTCGGGCATCTCGTCCTCGCCACGGGAAACAAGAGCGAGGTCGCCGTCGGCTACTGCACGCTTTATGGCGACATGGTCGGCGGCTTCGCGGTGCTCAAGGACATCCTCAAGACCCATGTCTACGAATTGGCGCGCTGGCGCAACACCCAGGCCCCGGAGCCCGCGCCGATTCCACAGGCAACCCTCGAACGCCCCCCGAGCGCCGAACTCCGCGCCGGCCAGAAGGACACCGACTCGCTCCCGCCCTATGAGACGCTCGATCCGATCGTCAGGGCGTTCGTCGAGGACGACGCCGCCCCGCGCGACCTGCGCGCGGCCGGATTCCCCGCCGCGCTCGTCGATCGCGTCTTCCGCATGATCCAGGGCAATGAATACAAACGACGGCAGGCGGCCCCCGGCATCAAGATCACCCCGCGCGCCTTCGGGCGCGACCGGCGCTATCCCCTGACCAATCGCTACGTGCCGGGACAGCGCTGACCCGCGGCGCCGGGATCGCGCCGACCCGCCCACAGCGAGGCGCACGTGAAGGCCCGTCTCGATCACCGCTGGGACCTCTCCCCAAGGGAGGCGGTCGCGTTGCAACACCGCCTCGCGCCCCGCGTGATCGCGCGTGGTGAGCCGCCGCCGTCCCCCTTCCTCGTCGCCGGATGCGATGCCGCCGGCGGTGGGCGCTGGGCGCGCGGCGACGAGCGGATCACCGCCGCGGTGATTGTCTGGCGCTTCCCCGGCTGGAAGCGCATCGCCGCCGCCTGGGCCCAAGGCCCCTCGCCGATGCCCTACGTCCCGGGCCTGCTCAGCTTCCGCGAGATCCCGCTCTACCTGCGCGCCTTCGAACAGCTCCCGATCCGCCCCGACATCCTGCTCTGCGACGGTCAGGGCATCGCCCACCCCCGCGGACTGGGCCTCGCCGCTCACCTCGGCCTGCTCTTCGATCTGCCCAGCATCGGCGTCGCCAAGTCACGCTTGATCGGCGAGTATCGTCCCCCCGGACGCGCGCGCGGCTGCGCACCGGCGCTCCGTCACCGAGGCCGGCTGCTCGGTCGGGTGCTGCGCACCCAGCGCGACGTGCGCCCGCTCTTCGTCTCGCCGGGCCACCGCATCGGCGTCGACGCCGCGGCGCGCCTGGTGCTGCGCCTCGCGCCCTGGCATCGCCTACCCGAAGCGACCCGCCTCGCCGACCAATGGGTCGGGCGTCTGCGCCGGGAAGGCGCCGTGCCGCCGCCGGAAATCCACCCTCCTCGACGACGGCGCGGGTGACCGCCGGCGGGGGGGCTTCTTTCCTTGCCGTTGCCTTGCGTTACGGTACAGGAATGGGCTCGTCACCCTTCGGCTCGGGCGGCAGCGGTTCGAATTCGAGTTCCTTGTCGGAGCCGTAGGCGGAAACGATGCCTGTCGCCGGATCGAAATGCCAACCGTAGATCTGTTCCTGACCGAAGTGCATCGTGCCGATCGTTCCGAGCTCCGAACCGTTGAGCGGATTGGGCGGTATGTCCGTGCGCAGGTAGGGCCCATAGGACTCACCGGGGGACCCGTCCCGGGCAGTCGGCAAGGTGAGCTGATCGGCGAAGATCTCCCAGCTCGTCTCTTCCGCCAGCGTGCCGGGATAGGCGCCGTGATTGAGGTAGTAGAGCTCGACGGCCTTGTTGAGGATCGCCAGGTTCTGATCGATCGCCGCCTGCTTCGCCTCTCTTGAACGATTGCCGAAATGCGGGATGGCAACCGCCGCCAGAAGCGACAGCACGATGGCGACGATCAGGAGCTCGACAAGGGTGAAACCGCTCGGCCCGCCGCGAGCAGCCGAGCTGCATGGGCGCCGCCGGAGGCGGTGCGCGACGGGGGGGCGGCATCGCCCGCCGGAGGCAGTTGCCGGGGCAGTCTTCACATTGTGGTTATCGACCTCCTCCGCGCGATTGTTGATACCCCATCTCAGGGCGTTGCCGCGCGGCGGGACGCTACCGCGCGGCGCACTCGGCTGGTTCGATCGCCGTCAGCGCAACCGCACCAGCTTCTTCGTCACCCAGGGCAGATTCTCGAACTCCAGCCGGCAGAAGTAGATCCCCGCCGGCGCCATCGCCCCCGATTCCTGTCTGCCCTCCCAGACGATCTCGTGGGTACCGCGGGCCCGCTCTCCAACCGCAAGCAAGCGCACCACCCTGCCGGCAACATCGCAGATCGAGAGGGTCACCCGCCCAGGCCGGGGCAGTTCGTACTGCAACCGCGTGACACGACCGAAGGGGTTGGGTCGACTCGGCCGGAGCATGACCGGTGACGCGTAGCTCGGTGAGGCCTCGAGACCGGCGGCCTCGGGAACGTGGACCGCAAGGGTGATCCCCCCCGTCTGGCGCACCAAACCGCCGCCGGGCAGCTGCAAGAAGCAGTCGACGTGCACGTATCCCAGCGTGTCGTGGGCCGTCGGCGTCACCGTGATCTGAGCCACCTGGATCTCGCCGGGACCGAGTGGAATCGCAACGCCCACGGGGAGGCTCAGCTCGGCATCCCAGAAGCGCGCATACTCCTCCTTCTCGATCTCCAGCCGGACCTCCATGGCGGTCGGCTCCGGGTTGACCAGCTGGAACTGCAGCCCCAGAGGCTCACCGACGCCGCCCTCGAGATGGAACTCTGCCAGGGTCCCGTAGTTGTTCTCGGCCTGCGGCCAATCGCTCTCCGGCGGATCGGGCGGATAGTCGATTGCGGTGAAGAGCATGAAGTGGGGTTCGCCGAAGGAATTGATCGGGGGCAGGGTCACCGGAAGCGGTCCGAGCCGCGCACTCTGGCCGAAACCGAGCACCGGCAGGGTCAACGATCCGAGATAAAGGTCACCGGGCGCATACTCCGCCACGCTCGGGTCACCGCAGTAGACATGCACCGGGTCACCGCTCGGCAGGGTGTTCATGCCGAAGTTGCGGACGGTGACATAGACCTCGACCGTGCCGCCACCTACATCGTAGGACTCAAGGCTCGATCCGCCTCCGCCGCCACCCCCCCCCTGCCACCAGCGATCGCTGTAGGGCCAGTCGGCATGGCCCGGGTTGTTGATGCCCGGCGGCTGGCCCTGAGTGATCTGCTTCTGATCGCTGCGCTCCCCCCCGATCTCATCGGCATAGTCGGCGTAGGAGTGCGACGAGACGGAAGGACTGAGCGTTCCCCATGCGGTGCCGGCGATCGTTCCCGTCACCGGCGCCCCTTGCCACCCCGGCCCCATCAGATCCCAGGTGCTGAAACCCCAATCGCCAGACTGGGCAATGCCCGCCACGGCATGGACCTGCTCGCCCCCGTCGAACCCGATCTGCGTCAAGGTCAACTCGGCCTGCACATCGGTCACCGGAAAGAGCCCATTCAACGGTGCCGGCCCCGTGTAGCTGACCAGCAGCGTGGCGTCGAAGGCAGTGCTGTAATCCCAGGTCGGCGGGCTGAGGAGGATCAGTTCCCAGGGCGCGACGAGCACGAAGCGCTTGCTGGTCCAGACCTGGTCCCAGAAGTACTGCATCGGAATCCAGCCCCCCTGGCAGACGGCCGGATCGTGGATCTGAAAGGCGGGTTGGGCGGAGGTATTCGGGCCGTAGTTCCCATAGTTGTCATAGCCGATGATCAGCACGGCATGTCCCGTAGTCGTTTCCTCTGGGGGGCAGTTCGTGAAATCGACCGACTCCGGATCGTAGGCATCTTCGAAGATCTGCTCGCAGTAGTCCTCGGGGGGATTGATGAAGGCGATGACCGGGTAACCCGAACCGAGAAAGGTCTCGAGCTCCTCCGGCCGATCGGTGCCCGCCTCATCGACTGTATCGGCGGGGGCAACTTCGGTCCAGATCGAGTCGAAGGCCGCATACCCGATGTCGCGCCAGCTGTAGCCCCAGGCGCCCGGGGCGCGGGCGTAGCCCTGCGGAGGACACCCCTGGCGGATCAGCGTCAGCGCCTGGGTCGCGTGCGAGAAGTGTCCCGCGCGGCGCAGGTCGTCGACCACCGTCCCGAGCCAGAGGCTGTCGCGACCGTTGACTCGATCGTTCGTATTGGCGCCTGCCTCGATCTCTTCCTGCGGCCCGGGCGGCGTCACCGCCGGGTTGGGCAGCGCATCGCCGCAGCGGTCGAAGACCATCTGCAGACAGGCAACCGCGCAGCGGCCGTTCTTGCGCGCGGGGCAGCAGGGCTCGCTCAGCGCGGTTGCGGTCGTGTACTGCCCATGAAAGGGCACCGTCGGCGGGTGTTCCCACGAAGTACAGCCATTTTCGGAATCCCAGTCCAGCCCGGGAACAGCATAGCTCTGGGGCGGCAGGAAGCCGCGGATCGAGAAGTCGTCGTACCAGGCGGTCATGTGATTGGTGAAGGCGTGGTTGTCCTCGAACCAGAGATTGGTGCTCGCGGTGACGCCCGCCTGGTAGGTCACCGTCGCCACATGGGCGGCGTCGAGGAAGACGCTATACTCGCGCACCCGCGGCCGGCAGTGAATGGTCACCCAGCCCCAGGTGTCGGCGGCCAGATACTCCCCGAAGTCGACATCGTTGATCGGTGTGAAGTTGTTGGTTCCCGATGGGTCGTAGCGCATCGGATAGGCTGGTGTGTCGATCAGCAGGCGAATGTGGCCGAAGATCAAGAAGCGATCCCAGTGAAACGTCTCGTAACGAAAGGCGAACTGAACTGTGTAGTCGTGGGTCAAGTCGATCGGGATCGTGCGGGAATGGGCGAAGAGCCCCTCGTCCCACAACGCCGATCCGGTCACCTTGAACGAGTTGCTGCCTGTATTGGCAATGGTGTTGTCGACGCCGTACGACGCACCGACGACAGCGTCGAACCACCAGCAGCTATGGTTGCCGTCCTCGAACCCATCCGACCAGAGTTCGATCGTCGCCCGAGCTGGCGCCGCCCCGCCCAATCCCAACATGACCAAGATGGCGGCGGCCACCGGAAACACAATCGCTCGACTTCTCGCAGTCATCACCTCCTCCTTTCGCGACACCCGCCAGTATGCGGCAATCCAGCTCACCCGCCGAAAACTCCCCCGCGGCCCGCATGTCCACCAGAGAGTCACGCTCTTCGCCCGGCAGGGCGGGCGACCAGCATGGCCGGTTGCCTGGAACCGCGAGACTCGGGTACCATTAGTGTTGAGGGCTCACCTTCACTTGGTGGCCGGCGCGGTCTCCCGTGGCTCGTCTCGTTCCAGCAGTTTCTTTTCCGGAGACCCGAATTCCTTGCAGAGATTCGCCCCCGCCGGAGACCCTCTCGCAGCGCTCACGGCCTCCCCATCCTGGAGCGTGCAGGATCGCACCGACCGAACCGATACCGGCCATCACCGAACTCCTCGCGCGAGCGCGCGACGGAGACAGGCTTGCGGAAAACACCCTCTTCGACCATCTGCATGCAAGAATCCTCGCGGTGGCGAAAAGACGGATCTGGGACGAGGAGGCGGCGGCTGATCTCGCCCAGGAGACGATGCGCACGGTCTGGGAGAAGTACCGTCACGCAGCCCTGGCGCAGGGGCTTCTGCCTTGGGTGTTCACAATCCTGCGCAACAAGGTCGGCAACTACCTGAGACGGCAACGCACGGAACGCGCCCACCTCGCCACCGGCGTCGATGTGACCACGCGCGCCGGCGGCGGGCTCGCGCCTGACGGCACGCTGGATGCAATCGAGTTGGCCGCCGCCCTGACAGAGGCAATCGAGGCAATGCCCGACGAGTGCCGCAAGGTCTTCCGGCTCCTGCTCAGCGGCGCCAATCGCGAGCAGATCCGCGCGGCATTTGCCGGAACGCCGATGGGAACGATCGACAGCCGAATCTCCCGCTGTCGCCGGCGCCTGCTGGCCCTCCTCGCCGCGGGCCCGGTGGGAGGGGCAAAGCCATGAGTGCACAGTATGATCCGCATAGCCACGCGCAGATCGCGCCCATGCTCGCGCGCTACGAATTCGGTTGTCTCTCCGCCGACGAGCGCCGAGCCTTCGAAACCCACCTGCTGGCTTGCGACCGCTGCTTCGCCGAACTCGCGCGCGGCAACGAGGTGCGTGCCGCGATGCAGGCGGCGGCACCCCGTCTGCTGGAGGCGCTCGATCGCGAGCCTCGATTGCGCGGCCGACTCAGATGGCGCTTGCCCCGCGGCGCCCGGCTCGACCCGCGTGCCCTCTGGCCGCGAGTCGCCCTCCCGGCCGCCATCGCCCTGCTGATCCTGCTCGTGGGGGTCCGCGAGACCCACCAGGGAAGGGATCTTCGGGAGCTGGCGACCTTTCCCCGCCAGGGGATTGCCGAGTCGGCGCGCCGAGGGGCGGTCGACGGCGATGGGCTGCGCGAGTTACTCATCGCCGGCAGCGGCTATCTCGAGACCGGCCGCTACGAGGAGGCCGAGCAACACCTCCGTGCGGCCCTCGAGCGCAATCCTGAGTCGGCGACCGCAGCCTACCTGCTGGGACTCTGTCTCGCGCTCGAAGATCGCGCCAATGATGCCCTGCCCCATCTGCGCTCCGCGGTTGCGGGGGCCGATGCCTCCCTGCGACCGGCGGCCCTCTGGCTCTTGGGCAACGCCTATCTCAGGGAGGGTCACATGCCGCGGGCGCGCGAGGCCTTGGAATCCCTCGCGGCTGAAGAGAGCCGCTACCGCACCGCCGCGATCGACCTGTTGCGCTCCCTGGCTGCCGACTAGCCCCTGGCAGAAGTCAGACCACGTTGAGAACGGGGCTCTTGAGCCAGCCTCCTGCTTGCTGCCGCGATTCGGCACAGCTCCATGCGGCGAGCGGGCCACCCCGCGCAGCCGCGTGAATGATTGCCTGCCACCCATCGATCCCGCATAGTCTGAAATCGCCACCCATGGCTGACGGAGACCAGGGCATGCTGGCACGCGGAACGATCCGCTCGCGGCGGCGCCGCCTCTGGGCGAGGGACCATCGATCTCTCCAGCCAGGGCTGCGCCCGCGTCGGGTGGGCATTGCCCTGCTCGGCTGTTGTCTGGCCTCCCTCCTCACCGCCCCGCAGACCCCCGCCACCACCCCGCGGTCGATCCTGCGCGACCGGCTGTGCGCTCACCTGGCGGCGGGTTCCGTGGACTCGCTGCGCCTGCTGATGCGCGACGAGCGGCTCGCGAGCCAGAAGGCGATCCGTCGGCTTCTGCTCGACCGGGCGCGTCAATTGCAGCGGAGCAGCGAGGATTCGGCCCAGGCAACGCTCGCCTGCGCCGGCCGCCTCGCAACGATCTACGCCGAGGAGTTCGGCGATTCATCCTGTCTGACGCTCACCGCCCACCACACCGCGCTCGCCCCTGGCCTGCTGCCGGCAGTGCTCGAGGGTTGGCAGCGGTACGCTGAAGCCCAGAGCTACTATGGGCGCTCGCTCCCCGACGAGGCCCGCGCGCTACTAGAGGAGGCCCTCGCCCGGGCTAGCGAGACGGGGGATGCCCATCTGCAGGCCTATGCCCTCTCCCTGGCCGGTTCCTGTCACTGGATGCAGGGCGCCTACGAGGAGGCACGGGAAACCTACCGGGCGGCCCGCGCGGAGGCACGGCGTGCCCGAGATCCGATTCAGGAAACCCGGCTACTGCGCAACATTGCCCTGACCTACCAGCTCCAGCACCGCCAGGCAGAGGCCATCGAGACCTTCCACCAGGTCCTCGCCGCCGCGGGCCGCTCCGGGGATCGTCGCCTCCATGCGCAGGCGCACAACGACATCGGCATCTATCACCTCCAGCAGGGAGAACTCGAGGCGGCTCTCGAGAAATTCACCTGCGCGCTCACCCTCGCCCGCCAGGAGAGCCTGCCGGACCTCGAGGGCAATGTCCGCCAGAACCTCGGCATCGCTCGGGGACAACAGGGCCGGTATACAGAGGCACTGGCGAACCTGCAGGCCGCACTCCTCCTAGCGCGTGACCTGGGCAAGCGCCGCCAGGAGGTCGGCGCGCTGCTCAACATGGCCGGGATTCATGCAGAACTCGAGGATCACGCCCAGGCCCTGATCCTGCTCAAGGAGGCGTTGCCGATCGCCGAGCAGTTGGGCGCCGCCGATGTCGCCGCGCAGATTCGCAATGAGATCGGCGAGGTCTGTCGCCAGCTGGGCCGTCCGGAAGAGACGCTGCGCTATTGTCGGCAGGCCCTTCCCCTGCTGCGCAGCAGGGGAATCCTGCGCAGTCAGTCGGTCGCTCTGCACAACATCGGGGCGGCGCTGATCGCGCTCGGCCGCCTCGAGGAAGCCGAGCGGGCCTTTCGCGAAGCAGAAGCCCTGCTGCAGAGATCGGGAGACCGCATCGGCCGCGTCTCGATCCTCGCCGACCTCGCCGAGCTCGAGATGCAGCGCGGTGCGTTCCCGGCCGCTGCCGCCGAGCTCGCCCGCGCCCAGCCTCTCGCCGATAGCCTCGCCCATCCCCTCCTGCTGGGGGAGCTCGAGTGCCTGCGTGGCCGGCTCCATGCGCGCGCCGGCGAGATGGAGGAAGCCGACAAGCGGTTCCGCCACGCGCTCGCCCACGCCCGCGCACTGCGCTCCCCGAACCTCCTCTGGCGCGCCCTCGGCAGTCGTGGCCGGTGCCGGCTGGCGGCCGGTGATCCGGCAGCGGCGCGCGAGTACCTTACGGAAGCGGTGGAACTGGTCGAGTCGCTGCGCGGACAACTCGGTGGCGAGACCTTCCGCCTGGCTTTCCTGACCAACAAACATGAGCTCTATGTCTCGCTCGCCGACGCCTGTCATTCCCTGGCTCGCCGCACCGATCAGCGGCCGCGACTCTACCGCGAGGCCTTCGACGCGGCCGAACGGGCCCACGCCCGCGTGCTGCTCGATCTGCTGGCGCGCCCCGCCGCCGGCGCGGAAAAACGCATCGATCCCGCCCTGGCTCGGCACAGCCGCCAAATCCGCGAACGCCTCGCCCAGCTCCAGACCCTGCTCGCCGAAACCCTCGCCCGCGACACCTGGGATGGGGCCCGGGTCGACTCGCTCGAGGGCGAGCTGGGGCGCCTCTGCCGAACCTATCGAGAAGTCCGTGATGAGATCTGTGCCCGCCATCCCAGCCACGGTATGCTCATCGGTCAGCGCCAGCCCCTCTCCGCCGGAGCCGTCCGTCAACGTGTGTTGCTTCCCGGCCAGGTCCTGCTCGAGTATCTCAGCGGCCGCGAGCAAGGCTTCATCTTCCTCCTCACCGAGGACACGCTCCAAGTGGAACGCCTTCCGGTCGGCGCCGATTCGCTGGCGCGCTTGGTCAACCGCTACCGGGCGAACCTGCTCGCCGACCGGCCCACCGCCGCTCCCTCGGCTCCCGAGCCACAGCCAGGCGGCGACGCGGGCAACGATCTGGTCGCGCTGCTCTGGTCGCCGATTGCCGCCAGCGTCCCGCCGGAGGCACGCCTGCTGATCATTCCCGATGGCCCGCTCTTCGGCCTCCCCTTCGCCGCCCTGCCGGTCGAGTCCGCGCCTCTCGTCGCCCGGCATGCGATTGCGCTGGCTCCGTCGGCCAGCGTGCTCGACCCGGCGCTCACCGTCTCCGCCCCACTGGATGCCACGCTGCTGCTGGCCGTCGGCAATCCGGCCACATTCAGGGACCGCGCCCTGCTCGACGACACCCGGCGGCCGGCCGAGGCGTGGCGCTTCGGAGCCCTGCCCTTCGCGGAGCAAGAGGCCCGGCAGGTCGCCAGCTACTTCCCACAGGCGCGCCTCTTGACTCGCGAGGAGGCGACCGAGGAGGCGGTCAAGGCACTCGCCCCCCAGTGCACGCACCTTCATTTCGCAACCCATGGCATGCTCGACGAGCAGGAGCCTCTGCTCAGCGGCCTCGTGCTGGCTCAGGATGACGATCCCGCAGAAGATGGATTCCTGCAGGTCGACGAGATCCTGGCACTCTCTCTGGCTGCCGATCTCGTCGTGCTCTCCGCCTGTGAAACCGGGCGGGGACGCATCTCGGGCGGTGAGGGCGTCCTGGGATTGAGCCGCGCATTCCTGCATGCCGGCGCGCGGGCCCTGCTGATCTCTCTTTGGGAGGTCGGCGATCGTGATTGTGTCGAGCTGATGGATTGCTTCTACACGAATTGCATCGCCGCGGCGCAAGCTCCTGACCTCGCGCTGCGCAGGGCCCAGCTCGCGCTCCGCCGACAAGGGGTGCCCGCCTCGGTCTGGGCGGCCTTCATCCCCCTGGGCCGCATGGAAACGCCCAGGGCCGCAGGCGCCCGCCCGGCGCGCCTCGGGTGGTTTCCACTGTCTGCCACGCTGGTGCTGATTCTGGCCGCGGGCCTGGGAATCCGGCAGCATCGCCGGCGCCGCCGAGGTCACTCAACCCGCTAGCACCTCGCGGTAGACATCGAGCGTCGCCGCCGCCATCGCCGCGTCGGTGAAGCGCTCTTGGAATCGGGCGTGGGCCGCTTGCGTCATCGCTCGGGCCCGCTGCGGATCGGTCAACGCCTCATCCATGACGCTCGCCAAGGAGCCGGCCGAGCCGGGGTCGGCCAGCCAGCCCGTCTCACCCGCTGTGAGCAACTCCGGGATCCCTCCCGTACGTGTCGCCACCACCGGCACCTCAAGGGCGAAGGCATCCAGAATCGAGCTGCCCAGCCCCTCGGTCAGGCTCGGGAGCACGAAGAGATCGAAGCCGCCCAGCAGGGTGAGCGCATCTTCGCGCTCACCCAGGAAGGCGACCCTGCTCGCCACGCCGAGTCCTTCGGCTTTTTCGCGCAGGGCGGCTAGCAGAGGCCCGCTGCCGACGATCACCAGGTGACAGCCGGGATTCGTCGCCAGCAACTCTCGGAAGGCGGTCAACAGCACCGCATGGCCCTTGTGCGGGATCAGTCCCCCCACGGTGCCGATGACCGGGACACCGGCGCCAAAGCCCAGTTGCGCACGCAACAGCTCCCCGGCCCCCGGCAGGCGCTCTGCGGTCGGAACCCCATCGTGGACGATCCGGATCCGGTCGGCACCGATGCCACTGTCCTGCAGGACCGCGGCAACTCCTCGGCTGACGCAGATGAAGAGCGCGACGCCCTGCAGCTTCCACCGAGACGCAAGTCCCCCCCGGGGAGCAACGTCGATGCGGCGGTGATAGACGACGGGCCTGACCCCCCCAGCTAGGCGCCGCGCCAGCAAAGCCAGGGCGAGTCCATGGGCCTCGTGGACCGCGATCAGCCCGGGCTGCAGGCGGCGCAACAGCCGGGCGAGATGCAGGATCGCCAGAGGATCCGCTTCACCGGCGACGCGCAGCGTATGCCGCGGAACCGCAGAGAGCGCCTCAACGCGCTCCAGCGCGCTGCCCCGGCGCACACAGAGTTCGACCCGCTCTCCCGCGGTGGCGAGGCGCTGGCAGAGCAGCGCGCACTGCCGCTGCCCCCCCCGCCACTGGCGGCCGAGATCGATGTGCAGCATGGGAGAGGCAGCGCTCATGGCGCAGCATCTTAGCCCTCCCCGGCGCCCGATCGCCAGCCGCAATCCCGCTGGTGATCGACGCCACCGACCTGCGCTCCCACAGGGCGCGTGGCCCGCCGGCGGCCCACGTGCTATCCTGCGCGCAAGGAGATGTCGTGAAGAAGCCGAACCAGCACGTGCCGGATCTCGATCCCGGGCAGATCGAACGCGCCTTGCCACGCGGCGCAGAGACGATCATGCGCCGCATCCGTAACGCGGGCGGATATGCCTGTCTGGTCGGCGGCTCTCTGCGCGACCTACTCCTCGCCCGCCCGGTCAGCGATTGGGACATCGCCACCGACCTGACGCCCGAGCAGATCAAGCCGCTCTTTCACCGTGTTCACGAAATCGGGGCCCGCTTCGGCACCCTGCTCATCCCCATCGGCAGCCAGCTCTATGAAGTCACCACCTTCCGCACCGAGGCCGGCTACCGCGATGGCCGCCATCCCGACCAGGTCGCCTACACCCGTGATCTGCGGGAGGATCTGCAACGACGGGACTTCACCGTCAACGCCATGGCCTGGGCCCCCGGAGAAGCACGCATCACCGACCCCTTCGGCGGACTCGCCGATCTGCGACGGCGCCAGATCAGGGCGGTCGGCGACCCCGCGCAGCGCTTCGCGGAAGACGCCTTGCGTCTGTTGCGCGCCGTTCGCCAGGCGACCGAACTCGGCTTCCAGATCGACCCGCAAACCTTTGCCGCCATCCGGGAGGCGGCCCCGGGACTGCGGCGCATCTCGGCGGAACGCATCCGCGACGAGCTGAATCGCATTCTGCGGGCGCCCCAGCCTTCCCCGGGGTTCCTGCTGCTGCACGAGGCGGGACTGCTCGCCGACGTGCTGCCTGAACTCGACGCCTGCTACGGGGTCGCACAGAACCGCTTTCACGCGTTTGACGTTTTCCGCCACAGCATCTATGCGGCCGATGCCGCCCCGCGCGAGAACCTGATCGTGCGCATGGCCGCCCTGCTCCACGACATCGGCAAGCCCCAAACGGCCGCGGAGCGCAATGGCGAGCGCACCTTCTACAGTCACCAACTCCTTGGTGCCCGCCAGGCCCGCCGCCTTCTGCGGCGTCTGCGCTACTCACGGGAAGAGATTGACCGGGTGACCCACCTGGTACGCCATCACATGTTCTACTATCAGACGGAATGGACCGACAGCGCGGTGCGTCGCTTCGTCCGCACGGTGGGTCTCGATAACATCCCCGACCTGATCGCCGTGCGCTTGGCCGACATGGCCGGCAACGGCCGGCGCAGCGGTGACCGCACGCCGCTCCAAAATCTGCTGCAGCGCGTCGACGAGGTGATGACCAGGGATGCCGCGCTAACGGTCAAGGACCTTGCCATCGGGGGAAAGGAACTGATGGGCCTGGGGCTGGCTCCCGGCCCGGGCTTCGGGCGCATCTTGCGCGCGCTGCTCGAAGAGGTCCTCGATGATCCGGCGGTCAACACGGCCGCGACGCTGGCCGCCCGCGCCGGCGAGCTGATTGCTGAGGGCATCCATCTGCGGCCCGACCCACGCAAGCATCACGATGACGACTGAGTACCCCGATCGAGACGAACCCCGCCATCCGCAAGAGCCCCGCGACGCGCGCAAACGCCGCGGTCCCCACAAGCGCTGCTAGGCGCGTTCGCTCTGGCCGTGCCAGGGACGAGCCGGACCGGGCCGCCCTCCCGGGTAGCCGGAGTTCCGCCGCTCGGCGCCCGCGGGCCGGCGTTCGGTGAGACGGTTGAGGTTGCGTCGCAGGCGCTTCTCGATCTCCGGCGGCAGGGGTTTGAAGGTGCGCCAGGCCTCGGCGGGGAAGACCTCCTCCCCATCGGCACGCGAGCGCACGGCGTTCCAGCCGCGGCCTTCCCAGGTGCGCCCCGCCTTCTTGGGCACATAGGGCTCCTTCTCAAGCAGGTGGTGGAGCAGGATCAGCGCCGCTTCCTTGTCGGGAATGTGACCGCGGCGCGAGCTGTCGGGGTCATTACTCATCTGCGCCAGCACCGGCGCTCCCACGCAGGAAGGACAGCCCGCCTCGCAGGGGCAACTGGTGACCAGCTCACAGACCGCCGCCATGAGCACCTCGATCATCCCGAAAGCCTTCTGCGCAAAACCCAGCCCGCCCGGGTAGCGATCGTAGAGGAAAATCGTGGGCATGCCGGTGCCGCGCGAGTCGACGCTGCTGCCGACATCCATCACATCGCACATCGCATGGAGCGTGATCACGTCCCCCAGCACGTTGGCGATCCCCCAGAGTCCCTCGACCGGTACGCGACCATGGCGCGTCACCGCCGCCATCGCCGCGGGCGGGGGCGTCACCCAGCAGCCCTCGGTCTCCAGGGTCTCCACCGGCAAGTCGATGGGACCAAAACCGAGCGACTCGCGCGTCTCGAACCGGATTTTCTTGAACATGTAGACCTTCTCGCTCACCGCGAGCGGTCCGAAGCCCCTCTCGGCCACGCGCCAAGTCCGCTCCTGCTCGGTCTCCAGAATCCGGATCCGGCTGTCGGAGATCGACTGGGTGTAGTACTCCAAGTTGACTGGATGCACGTAGGCGACCCGCTCGTTGAGGTCGAGGTGATCGACGAAGTAGCTCAAGCCCTCGTGCAAGTAGATCCCCTGGGGATGGAGCTGCGCGTAGGCGCTCGCCTCGTCGAGCGTTCCGATCACGCGCCCCCTGGGCGTCGCGCCGCCGCGCAACGCCGGCGCGTTCGCCCCCCCCGGCGGCGCGCTCGCATCGACGATGAGATAGACGTTGTCACTCGCGTTGCGCAGGCTGACATCGGCGGCCGGATAGGCGTTGGTGCTGAAGTACCAGCGCCCCTTGATGCCGCGCACCTCCCCCGCCTCCTGGAGGATCTGCAGGATCGCCGGTGCATACTCGCCGAAGAGCCCCTCATCATGGGGCGTCAACGGCAACTCGTAGGCCGCCGCCCGCAGATGCCCCAGCAAGATGTGCGGGTTCTGCGGATCGATGACCGCATGCTCGGGTGACTGGCGAAAGAAGTACTCGGGGTAGCGCATCAGATACTGATCGATCGGCGTGTTGTGGGCGATCAACACGGCCAAGGAGTCCTCGCTGGTGCGCCCCGCGCGCCCCGCCTGCTGCCACGTGCTGGCAATCGTCCCGGGATACCCGACCAGCAGGGAAACGTCGAGCGAGCCGACGTCGATCCCCAGCTCGAGGGCATTGGTCGAGATGACGCCGGAGAGCTCGCCGCGGAAGAGCGCCTGCTCGATCTCCCTCCGCTCCTCGGGCAAATAGCCTCCCCGGTAGGATCGCAGGCGCCCCGCCGCGCCCCCGCCATCTTCCCGCAGTTTCTCCTGACTGTAGCGCAAGAGCACTTCCGCCACCTGGCGCGCGCGCACGAAAGTGATCGTCTGAAACCCCTCGCGCACGAAGCTCGCCAACAGATCGCGCGCCTCGATGTTCGAGCTGCCCCGGTCCATCGTCGTCGTACTCAACACCGGCGGGTTCCAGAGAACGAAGTGCTTGCGCCCGCGAGGCGCACCATCCTCGGCGATCAGTCGGAACGGCAGCCCGGTCAATTCCTCGGCCAGTTCCCTGGGGTTGGCGATCGTCGCGCTCGAGGCCACGAAGCGCGGCTCGCTCCCGTAGCGGCGGCAAATCCGTCGCAATCGCCGCAGCACATTGGCGACATTCGACCCGAAGATGCCCCGGTAGACATGGATCTCGTCGCAGACGACATAGCGTAGCTGCGAGAAGAACCGCGCCCAGCGTGCATGATTCGGCAGGATGCCCGAGTGAAGCATATCCGGGTTGGTTAGCAGTATCGCCGCCTCGTCGCGCAGCCTGCCGCGCAGCCGCGGCGGTGTATCCCCATCGTAGGTTCCGGCGACAAACCCGAGATCGTCGGACGCGCCTTCCTGCAGCGTGAGCAGCGATCTTAACTGATCCTGGGCCAGCGCCTTTGTCGGGAAGAGCAACAGCGCGGTGGCCTGCGGCTCGGCCAGCCACGCTTCGAGCACCGGCAGCTGATAGCAGAGCGTCTTGCCGCTGGCCGTCCCGGTGACCACGACACAATGCTCGTTCTGGCGCACGCACTCCACCGCCGCCGCCTGGTGGCAGTAGAGACGTTCGATTCCCGCCGCGGACAACGCGCTCGACAACGCGGCGGGCAGCGGGTGGCGCAGCTCGCCCCACACCGCATCGCGGGCCGGAATTTCCTCAGCGTGCACCAGGGACTGCTGGCCCCGGGCGAGATCTTCGAGGTGGGTCAGGAGGTCCCGCTTGCTCCGGTTCCGATCTGCGGCCGGAGCGCCGCGGCCGCGCTTGCGCCCCCGCCCCTTGCCCCGCCGCGACGCCGCCCTCCGGGGCTTGCTCCCGCGATCGACTCGCGATCCCTGCGCTGGTGTGCGATCCATGATGTCGATCCTGATCCCGTGGCTCCGGGTCTCGTCGACGTGCCGCCGTGCCCGCCTGCCGGTGTGGGGCGGGATCCGGACATCGGTCGCACGAAACGCCGCCGCGCCCGAGAATGCCGGGGGCGAAAGAGAACCCATCCGAGACTGCCATTCTAGAGAGACACCGGATTCGGTCAACGAGCTTCTGCGCGCGCCGGCTCGATGGCCTTGCCGGCGGAGTCTCGATCACTATCCCGCAACCCGGCGGCGACCGGCGCACCTTCCGGCTAGCATTCGAGGTGCTGCCACAGGAACCCGAGGCTGATCAGGTCCTCAACGTTGTGTCTCAGGATCTGGATGATCTCGTCGGGCTCTCCGGTGCGGACGAAGGCGTGATAGGCATCCGGAATCCGGGCCCCCGGAATGTCCCCCCACCGGCGGCGGCCGCAGATGTGCGTCTCCAGCGTCTGGAGCCGGCAGTCGGGCAAGCGCGCCCCCCAGCGGCGCCGCGCCAGGGGGAGCAGGTCGATGTGGCGTCCGGGCCGCGGTGGTCCTAGGCGGTGATAGCTGGCTCGGAGGGCGAGGAAGGGGAGGTCGAAGGTCTGGCCATTGAACGTTACCCAGAGCGGGCAGGCGGCTCCCTCCGAGAGAAACGCCCGCAGAACGGCCTCCTCCTCCGAGTAGTCCCGTGCCAGGTACTGGACGAGAACCGCGGCTTCCTCGTTGCCGGTCTGCTCGGCTGGTCCCGGCAGGCGGAGCGCACCGATCAAGAACAGGGGGCGGCCGATGAACCCGAGGCTCTCGATGTCGACGAAGAGTAGAGCCCCCGGCAGCGATTGCGCCGCTTGGCCGGCAGCGAGACTGCTCCCCACGGGGTGAACCAGACGCCCGTAGCCCTCGGGAGAGACCTCGTAGGTTGCCTGCGGCAGAAACCGCGCGAGTCCTTGAGCCAAGAGATCGTCGCCCAGGCCTCCCCGCTCCCGGCGCTCCCCGCACATCAGTTCTCTGCCTCCCATGCGATGCCTTCTAATCCTCTTCCCGCGATCTAGACACAAACCCCGCGACCCCGCAAGCCGAGCATAGCGGAACTGCAGCCAGTTGACTCGGGTTCGACCCCGTGGAAGCATATCCGTTGTGGAATGGGGATTCGGCGTCCGATCGAACCAAGATGCGCTGCGAACCACCGGTTCCATTGCCCGGGCCGGCACAGAGCCAGGAGGCTGCCAGCATGAAGCAGTTTCACGCCATCGTCTCGGGGCGTGTCCAGGGTGTCTGCTTCCGCGCCGAGACCGCCGCCGCGGCCCAGCGACTCGGACTCCGCGGCTTCGTGCGCAACCTCGCTGACGGAACCGTCGAGGTCCGGGCGGCCGGTCCCGCAGCCGATATCGAGCAGTTCCTGGTCTACCTCCATCGAGGACCGCGAATCGCTCGGGTCGACGATGTGCGCCTCGATTGGACTGCCCGCCCCCCGCTCCCCGAGGGATTCGAGGTCCGCCGTTGAGCCCGGCTCCAGTGCATACGGGGTACTCGATCGCCAGGCTGACCGCGCTGCTCGCGGCACTCCTCCTGGTCGTCGCCAGCCCCCCGGGAGTCGGCGCCCAGGGGTTCCCCGATGAGCCGCCTAAGCGCACCTCCTGGCTCCCCGACGACGTGCAGCTCGGGCTCGAGGTCGCCGTGGCCCTCTCCGAGGGTATCGGCACGGTCGAGGACGAGAGCTGGCACAACCGGCTCGGCCGGATCGGATACCGCGTCGCGGCGATTAGTGACGACCGCGACACCCCCTACAGCTTCGCGATCCTGGATCTTCCCGAACCCAACGCCATGGCGCTACCAGGCGGTTTCATCTTCGTCACCCGCGGGATGATGGAGATCGATCTCACCGACGATGAGCTCGCCCACCTCCTGGGGCACGAGATCGCCCATGTCCACCAGCGCCACTTCTCGCGTGCCTCGCGCCTGGGTTCGATTCTGGCGCTGGCCCGCACCGCGTTACTGGTCGGCATCCTCCTGGGCGTCAGCGAGTCGGGCATCTCGCCGCAGCGCATCGATGTCGCCGAAGACCCCGGCCGCCGTGACTGGCAGGTCGGCGTCAGCGGCAAGCAGGCGTTGCTGCAGGCCTCGACGGTCTTCGGCGGCGTGCTCCAGGCGCTTTTCGAGCGGGGCTACAGCCGCAAGCTGGAGTTCGAGGCCGACGAGTGGGGCAACCGTCTCGCCGTCGCCGCGGGATTCGCTTCCGAGGGGGGACCTGGTCTCCTGGAACGGCTGCATGAACGCAGCTATGAAGGCCATCTCTACAGCTACTGGCGCACCCACCCCTATTTCGCCGATCGGATCGTGCGCTGCCGGGAGCGGGCGGCACGTCTGACACCGCCCCCGGAACCGCCCAACGATGCCCGCTATCGCGAGCGTCTCGCGCTTTTCTTCGCCGAGGCGGCCGACCGGGTGTCCGATGAGACCCAGGCGCTCGCCCTCTTCCAGCGCGCACTACGCTGCGAACCGAGCGAGCTTGGTTCGCTGGAGAACGCCGTCACCCTGGTGCAATTCAAGGCGCGCCGCGAGTGGCGGAAACACCGGCTGCTGCGCTGCTGGGGGCCGCTGATCGGAGAATACGACCAGGTCATTGCACGCGCCGCCGAGGCTGAGCCCCCGTGCCCCGAGCTGACCGCTGCCCGGGGGGAACGTGCCGAACTGGTTGCTGAGCATGAGGAGCTGTTGCCCGAGCAGCTCGAGATCGTCTTCGGCGAGGCGCCCCCCACCGGCTTTCTCGAGCGGTTCATCAAGAACTATCCCCAGCATCCTCGCGCGACCGAGATCTCCTACCGTCTCGGCACTCAGTACCTGCTGGGTGGACGACCGCAGAAAGCGGTCGAGCAATTGACCGCTCTCCGGCAACGCGCTCCCGAAACCGCTTGGGCCGACAGCGCGCTGGGGGGGGCACTGCGCACGGTACCCTGTCTGGAAGATCTCGCCGTCTGCTATGGGCTCATCGAAGCCCATGGTGAAGCCACCGACGACCCGCTGCGCATGGAAATCGCCTCCGCGGCGCGCCAGCGAATGGACGAGTTGATCGCCGGAGAGATCTCACTCGAAGACGGCGGGGCCTTCCTCGCCAGCTGGCCCGAGAGCCCCTGGAGCGATGCGATCCAACGCCAGGTCCACGAGCAGGCGCGGGGAACCTATCGCAATGGCCGTGTCCACGAGGGACTGCGCGACTACCAGCAAGCGTTGGATGCCTACTACGAGGTGCTGACGCTTGCCCCGGAAGCTCCCGTTGCGCCGATGGCAGAGGATGGCATCGAGCGCATTCGCAGGCTCGAAAGGGAGCTCTGATCTCCCGATCCGCGGTACGCGATGCGAAGCACTCCGACGAGTGACGAATTGAGAGTCAGGCGACTCAAGGGAAGTTCATCCGGCGCCCGGCCGGCACTAGCCCTCGTGATTGCAGACCAGCAACCGGACACCGTCCTGGAAGGAGACCTGGATCTTGCCGTCGCCGACCTCGTGCACGACGATCCCCAGGCCGAATACCTTGTGATTGATGACCTCGCCCTTGCTGTAGCTCCCGCGCATCACATAGCTGCGGACACCATCCAAGTCGGCCATGGCCATCAGATCTTCCCAATCGCCCCCCGGGGAAACGGCCCCGCCCACGCGGCCGCGTGCTTTTCTGGTTCGCGAGCGAGGCGCGGCACCCGTCTTGCGCTTCGCCGCCCCCCCCTTGGAACGCGCATCTTTCTGCTTCGACGTTGAGGTCTTGGGCGTGGGACTCCCCGCCGCCCTGCCTGCCTTGGCAACCGGCTGCGGGAACTTGGGCGGCTTCTCCCGTTGCCCGGCCTTCTTGCCGCCGCCCGGAGCAGCCGCCTTTCGCGAGGTTCTCTTGCCAGCCACCGCTGAGCCCGGCGACGGCTTCTTTCTGCTCGGCAATGGGCGCTTGCTAGAAGGGCTCTTCTTCCCCGCCCGCTTGGTGACCTTCTTCTTGGCGATCCCCGCCCGCTTGGCCACCTTCTTCCTGGCGCTCCCCGCCCGGTTGGTGACCTTCTTCCTGGCGCTCCCCGCCCGGTTGGTGACCTTCTTCCTGGAGGTCCCCGCCCGCTTGGCGACCTTCTTCTTGGCGG
Source organism: Candidatus Eiseniibacteriota bacterium (assembly GCA_023129715.1). Taxonomy (GTDB): domain Bacteria; phylum Eisenbacteria; class RBG-16-71-46; order CAIMUX01; family WJJG01; genus JAGMBO01. The sequence continues at coordinate 27,072 of JAGMBO010000096.1, forward strand.
TCCCCGCCCGCTTGGCGGCCTTCTTCCTGGCCGTCCTCACCGGTCGCTTGGCCCTCTTCGTTGTAGCCACCGGTCTTCCTCCAGCGATCGTCTTCGAACGCTTGCAGAGCCGAAAAGGCGTTTCACCTTGGAACGTCCACCGGGGCGGACCCCCGATCCTCCCTGCTGGCTACCCCCTTCACCTCCAGCGCGACGATCTTTCCAGCGTACCGCAGGCCCCTGGACGATGATGACACCAAAGAAGTGGTTTTCCGGAAACGAGGGGGAAGTCCGACAGGGATTGGGACATCGATGTCCGGGACCCACCTGCCATAGGCCTCTCCCCGGGACGATCTCTCAACGGGCCTTCACCAAGGGCAAGAACCCGCCGCCAGGAATCTGAACCGATCCTAAGCGAGACCGCTCGAGGGGTCAACCTCAGGTGGCCGGGTCCTCCGGGGAGACCCCGGAGGTGCCGTCGGAGCTTCCGCCCGGCTGGCCTCGAGACGGATTCCACGAACGCGCTCAAGACCATTCAAGACAATGCGATAGGCCGAACAGCCAGCCCGACGCCCCTACCGTCGGAGCAAGGTGCCCCGGGCCCATCGATCGCGGATCTGAGTTCGCGAAAGGCGCTAGATGCCCGCGAACGCCTGGCGCAGGTCGGCGATGATGTCCTCGACATTCTCCAGGCCGACGTGGATCCGCACCATCTCGGGGGTGAGCCCTTGCTGGCGCATAATCGCCTCGGGCACCGCGGCGTGGGTCATCGAGGCGGGATGCTGGATCAGCGTATCGAGCGTCCCGAGACTCACCGCCAGGGTCATCATCTTGATGCCCGTCAGCAGGGCCCGGGCCGCATCGAAGCCGTCGCGCATCTCGAATGAGAAGGTCGCCCCATAGCCGCTCATCTCCCGGTCGGCCGCCGCATGGCCCGGATCCTCCGGCAGGCCATGGAAGTACATCCGCCTCACCTTGGGATGATCACGCACGAACTCCGCCACGACGAGGGCATTGGCGTTGTGACGTTCCATGCGCATCGCCAGGGTTCGCACGCCGCGTAGGCTCAAGAAGGCATCCATCGGGCTGGGACTCGCCCCCGCATCGGTGCGGAACTTGCGGATCCGCTTCGCCAGCTCGGCGGAAGCCGAGACGATCCCGCCGACGACATCGCCATGGCCATTGATGAACTTCGTCGTGCTGTGTATCGAGACGTCGGCGCCCCACTCGAGTGGGCGCAGGAAATAGGGTGTCGCGAAGGTCGCATCCACGACCACCTCGACCCCCACTTCATGCGCCAGCGGGCTGATCGCGCCGATCTCGGTGATCCGGCAGGTCGGATTCGCGGGGGTCTCGAGGAAGAGAACTCGTGTATTGGGTCGCAGTTCGCGCTTCACCGCCGCCAGATCGGATGTGTCGACGAAGGTGCTCTCGATCCCATAGCGCCCCATCAGCTCGCCGATCTGATTGACGGTCGGTCCGTAGAGCGTATCGCCCGAAAGGACATGATCCCCCGCCTTCAACCGGCTCATCAGGGTTGCGAAGATCGCCGCCAGCCCAGAAGAGAAGGCGACGGCCTCCTCGGCACCCTCCAGGCTCGCCACCACCTGCTCATAGGCCTCGACGGTGGGGTTGCCTATGCGAGTGTAGATGTAGCCCTTCTGCTTCCCGGCGAAGAGATCGGCCCCATGCTCGGGGGTGTCGAAGTAGAAGGTCGATGTCTGGAAAATGGGGACGCTGTGCGCGTTCTTGGGCTTGGTATGTCCCTCTGCGTGAAGGGCTCGCGTCATGAAGCCCGCCTCGTGCGATGCCATGCGGTTCCTCCCTTGCTGACGATGGGGTTTCGGCCTTTAGAGGCAACCACGCAACATAGCGTAGCTTCTTGCTCCGATCACGGCTTTTCTGCTTGGCTCATGAATCGAAGATCGGTGAATCCATCATCCTCAAGGTACTTCACCCTCCGCTCGCTTCCCTCGACAGTCCCCGGTCGCTGCGCTATTCTCGCCGCCGTGCTGCGGGTGAGTCGCCGGGAGACGCGTGCGCTCGCCTGCCGCGGGGCCCAAGGCAAGAGGAGGCGATGAGATGAGCGTGGTCCGTGATCTCGACGAGCAGATCAAGACGGCCATGAAGGCCCGCGATGCCCGCACGGTCAGTGCCTTGCGGATGGCCAAGGCGCATCTGAAACAGCATACTATCGATCAACGCATCACCGCCGAGCTCTCTGATGACGTTGCCAGGCAGGTCATCGCGGGCTACGTCAAGCAGCTCACGAGGTCTCTGCCCGAATTCGAGAAGGCGGGACCGGCCGGGGCCGAGAAGGTCGCCGCCCTGCGCGAGGAGATCGCCTGCCTCGAGCCCTTCTTACCGCAGCTGCTCGACGAACCCGCCACCCGCCAGATCGTTACCCGCGTCGGCGGCGAGTTGGAGAAGCCGCCGCTTCAACGCAGCGGAATGGTCATCGGCCAAATCATGAAATCCCATCGGGGCGAGGTCGATCCGGTGCTCGTACGGCGGCTGGTCGAGGAGGCGCTCAGCGAATGACGCCACAGGGGCCAGCAGACCCACGGCCTCCGGTGACCTCTCGACGTCATCCCGACATTGTCCGGATCCGCAAGTACGCCCGGCGGCCGGCTCTCACCCAGCCGGCCGGCTGCTTCCTCCTCGACGGCATCCATCTGTTCGAGGAGGCCTTGGCAGCGTCCTGCGCCGCCGAGACGGTCCTGTGGAGTCCCCGCCTCGAGCGGCAGGCGGCCGGTCGTGTTCTGCTCGCCCGCATGCGCGGGGCCGGCTGGCCGCTGCGCGCGGTCACCGACGACCTGCTCGACACGCTTGCCCTGACTCGCTCTCCCCAGGGGGTCGTCGGGCTCTTCCGCCGCCGACCCGGCCCCCACCCGCTCCCCCGCCCGCTGCCGGCGGCGCCGATGGGGACCGCGGCTCTGGTTCTCGCCGGGCTGCAGGATCCGGTCAACGTCGGCGTGCTGGGCCGCGCCGCACGGGCCTTCGGTTGCCCCCTGCTGATTGCGCTCGATGACACCGTCGATCCATTCCACCCGCGCGCGCTGCGGGCTTCCTCCGGCCTGCTGCTCCACCTCGAGGTCGCCACCGCGATCAGCGAAGCGCAGCTGAGGGCCTGGATCGACGATCAGAAGCTGCGTGCGGCAGCGCTCGTGCCGCGGGGGGGAGAGCCCCTCGCGGTCGCGGCCACCACCGCGGGCGGCGTCGTTCTCGTCCTGGGGTCGGAGGGTCGCGGGTTGGCGCCGACGCTCGAGGCCGCCTGCACCCAGCGCTGGTGCATCCCGATGGCCGCAGGAATCGATTCGCTGGGGGTGGCGGCTGCCGGCACGATCGCTCTCTACGCCCTGGCGCAGGATCGCGTGGGTTAGCGGCGGCCGAATCCGAGGCCCAGGCGCAGGCCCAAGTCATCATGACCGTAGCGCGTGCCGGCGAGCAGGAAGAACCGCTCGCGCTTCATCGGCGCGAATCGTAGGGTCGCCGCTGCAAAGGCATCGGTCTGGTCCTTGTTCTCCTCCCGCGAGGAGAGCTGGCTGATCCCGCCCTCGAAGTCGACGGAGGCTCTCCGGGGGGCAAGCACCAGATTGGCGAAGAGCCCGCCTTCCTTCAGGGAGCTTCCCGCCCCCCGGCTCAGGCCCAGGGATCCGAGCAGACCGACATCGAGGGTGCCGACCCGCATGATCCCGCGAGCCAGGCTGAGCACCACGCGTTCCTCGGGATCGGTGATTTCGACGATCGAGGCGAGTGAACTGCGTTCGGGAAAACGACTCGGCGGGTTCGCCTCCAACTCCGCCTCGGCCCCTGCAATCCAACTATCCAGCCGCGCCAGCTTGTCGTTGCGCTCCTCCGCCTGCGCCACAAGGTCACCGATCCGCTCGTCGGCAGCCGTGATCTCGTTCTCCGTCTCGTAGATGTCGGTGTTGTAGGCCATCCGGCGGTCACGCACCTGTTGGATCTCGAGACGCAGATCGAGCAGTCGGTCGGTGTACTCCTCATCGAGACGTTCGTACTCGACGATCTGCTCCTGTTCCAACTCGACCTGATCCGCGAGCCAGGCAACCTGCTCGGCCTTGGCATCGCGCTCGGCCCGGATCTCGGTGAGTTCGTTCTGCACATCGACCAGGTTCCGCCCGGCGCTGGCGAGATCCTCGGCATTCTGTGCCCGGGCGTTGCGCAGGCCCTCGCGCCCCTCGGCCAGGCGCTCCTTGCCCGCCGTCTGGAACCAGAAGTAGCCCGTCGCCGCGATCAGGATCAAGGCGATCACGATATCGAACACCGGCATCGTCAGCTTCGGGTTGTATTGGCGATCCGCGGCCATGGCCTACCTCCCTTTCTCCCGGGTCGGATTCTCATCCCGGTGCGGGTATTCTCCTGCGCCGGTGATGAGCGCATCCTTGCGGCGAAAGTCCTTGGGATGCTGGACCCGGTAGAGGTAGTCGGTCTGCATCGTGATCAGTTCGTCCAGCGTCGCGATCGAATCCTGCAGCTCCGCTTGCCAGGTCTGCAAGCTGTCGATGGTCGTCGCGCGCTGGCGGAAGACTTCGGCGAGGTGATTGTTCTCGGCCGCGATTCCAGCGTGGACGGTCTGGAGGGAATCGATCCGCTGCTGGGTCGCCGGAACCGTCTCATCGTAGATCAGGCGAATGCTCTTCAGACTGTCGAAAACGGTCGTGTATCCCGTGATGCGCGGATCATACAGCGTGTCGATCTCGGCCTCGACGGTGACCACCTCGGTCTGCACCCCGCTGGCCTGGGCCCGTAGATCATCTTGCGCATCGAGCACATCCCTGCGCTCGAGATTGGTGATGTTCTTGACGTCCTCCAATTCGGGGCGCACATAGGTGTCATTGGCGCACATGATCCCGATGAAGGGCACCACCAGGTACCAAAAGCGGCTCAGCACCTGGCGCAGGCCGCGGCCCCGCTCGACAAACTGCTGCCCCTCGCGGACCCAGCGCCCCCCGAATCGCCGAAACTCACCCGGCTTCCTCGCCATGTTCAACTCCCGGCCATTCTCGCTCCTCGAGAAGGCAAAAACAGCGGGGAGGACGGGATACCGCCCTCCCCCGCCAGGAATTCTATGGTAGGGCTACGGGGAATCGAACCCCGGTTTGATGGCTGAGAACCACCTGTCCTAACCCCTAGACGATAGCCCCACACAAGAAACTTGGCCGCCCAGGACGGCGAAGGAACTCTATGAGAAGCCTGCCGAAAGCGCAAGGCCTCGCCCAATCGGCGACCAGGCGCGGCGCCTCCGCAGGCAGGCCGTCAACACGACATCGTGACTGGCTGGGGAGCAGGGATTCGAACCCCGGTTACATGATCCAGAGTCATGTGTCCTGCCACTGGACGACTCCCCAGCACACATTCCAATCCCCATTAAACTATCGGATGGCCGTTCGGAGGCGCAACGCCTTTTTCCCCTGCGCGCCTCGCCCCGATCCGCCAATCATCGAATCAACAAGAGCCTACGGGTCTCGCAGCGACCCTCCATATCGAGCCGCACCAGATAGAGGCCCGCAGCGAGCCCACGGCCCCGATCGTCGCGACCATCCCACTCAGCGAGCTGAGCACCGGGGGCTTGGGGGCCGCTGCGCAGGGCCCGCACCAGGCGCCCCTGGATGTCATGGATGTGAAGCGAGGCCAGTCGGTCGCTGCCCGCCACACCCGGCAGCCCGTAGGCGATCCGGGCCACGCCCCCCGCCGGTAAGGGCGAGGGGGCGATGCCGTGAATCCCGAAGCGAACCCCTGCGGTGCCCGGAACCGTTACCCAGCGGGACGGCCCAAGCTCTTGGCCGCCGTCGAGCGCGACCGGGTCGACGCGATAGACGTAGACGCCCGGCCCGGGCGGTGTGTCCAGGTAGCCGTAGAGCCGCACCCCCACACCATCCCGTCCCGGAACCTCGGCGATCACCTCGGGGGCCGGCATCTCGGAACTCGAGCGCAGAACGCGGAAGAGCAGCACATCTTGACCACTCGACCAGGCCAGGCGCACCTCGCCCGCCTCGGTCACCTGGGGCGCCTCGAGCACCACAGCAACCGCCACCGGCGGCACCATGTTCAACAGACCCGTGTTCAGGGCATCACGGTGCCGCATCGGCCAGGGGTTCTGCCGCAACTGTTCGGTCTCGTCCTCGGGGAATGGGGCAATGCTCATGTCGAAGACGGCCAGCTTCTGCAGCTTGTCCACCTGGACGACCAGGTTCTGGTACCCGTCGAGATCAATGTCCCAAGCCGCAAGTGACTGCTGCACGAAATTGCCGCCGAAGTAAATCGGGAATCCCCGGGCAATCTCGCCGTCGAAGCGGTAGGCATGAATGCGCTGCTTGTTGTCGCCGAAGATGATCTCCGGCTCCGGATCCTCGTCGACATTGGCGAGAATGCAGGAACCATACTTGAGGTCGGCATCGAGTTGCAGCGGGAAGGGGTTCACCATCGCGCCGGTCGCCCCCTCAATCACCCACAACTTGCCGCCGGCATCCACGACGGCGACATCGATATCGTCATCGCCGTCGATGTCCCCCAGGGCCGCCTCGGGCAACAGGCCGTAGCTGCGGATATTGAATCCGGCGGAGAAGCCCTGATACCAGAGACGCACCGCACCCTTGGTGACACACCAGAGGCGGTACTCGGTGACGATGAAGATCTCCGCCCCCGGCTGGCCATCAACATCGCAGAGGGTCGGCGAAGCCGTCGTATGCGTCGCCTGGCCGAGATCGGAGAAGAGCAACCCCTCCGGCCCGTCGAAGCCGGGCAGGCGCGTCCCATTCGGACGGATCACCCAGATCGCCCCCTTGGAACCGTCGCTGTGCCGTGTGGCAATCACGATCTCGGGGTCATCATCCCCGTCGATGTCCCCCACCGCCGGTGACTGATAGAGATTCGACCCGCCGAGATTCACCAGGCGACCATTCCCATCGGCATAGACCCAAGGATCGCCGAAGGCGTCGAGCACATAGAGGCTCCCCTGATCGGTCGGCCCGGCGCAGAAGAGGACCTCCAGCTGTCCGTCGCCGTCCAGATCGGCAAGCGTGGGCGTGGTCCAGGCAATCCCGGCGGGAAACGTGTAGACCCACTCCGGTGTACGGCCGCCCGGCCCCCAACACCAGAGTTCGCCGCGCGCGTCGGGATAGTTCCTCGGGTCGTTGGTGTGATTGAAGGCCACCGCCAGCACCTCGACGGCACCGTCGGCGTCGATGTCGGCCGCCGCGGCCCGGCCCCAGAACTGGTCGCCCATGTAGTCGCCCGAGGGAATCGAGAAGGGCCCCCGCGTGCGGTCGGCGAAATCGCCGTTGACGACCTCACTGCCATCCCCATGGAAGGCATAGATTGTCTCCCCGCCGAAGATGATCTCGCGACCACGCCCGGTGAAACCGTCGAGCTCGCAGATCATCGGCGAGGCCTCGGTGTAGTTCTCGAGGTAGTTGGGCCAGCCGGAGACGATCCCCGGAGAGGTCGAGGCCGAAACGATCGGCGAAGGATCACCCATGTTGCCGCCCGAATCGACCGCGGCAACGTAGTAGCTGTACTGCTCGAGCTGGCCGAGATCGGTGTCGGTCATGACCCGGTGGCCTTCCAGAATGCCGGGAAAGACACTGGCAAAGGGACCGCTGGGTGAAGGGCTTCGGTAGATCTTGTAGCCGTAGATCCCCGTCTCCGCCCGCAGCACCGGTGCCTCCCACTCGACCTGCATCGCCTCGAGCAGGCCGATCAGCGTCGGAGCGGCGGGCGCCGCGGGCGCCGCGGGACGCAGGCGACGCATGTGCAGCGTGTCGTCGGGCGTCCCTGAGGTGTCGATCACGCAGAAGAGGAGCCCCCCCTCCTCGGACGTGATCGACAGCTCGAAGGGGCCGGCCAGGGCCGTGTCCCCCGGCGCCAGATCGTGCACACCCAGGCGCCCGGGGCCGGTCAGCGCGATCGCTCCTGGATCCTCGGTGGCCAGCGCGGCCTCGAGATGACTCGCCGTGCCCTTCCCCGCATTGGCGACGCCGATCCACATTTGCGTCCCGCCCCCCGCGTCGACGCGGTGGTTCGTCGAGAGCGTGATCCGTGGACGCGTCACGGTGAGGGTAAGGTGGATCTCGGCCTCGAGCTCCCCCGAGGCCAACAGCAAGCGGAAAGGCACTTCGATCTGGTCGGCCTCGCCGAACACGCTCTCCGGAGGCGTGGAACTAAAACCCACCAAGAACGCGGACGCGTCGCTCCCCGTGCCGCCTGCATCGATCGTGCCCAACGAGCTCAGCGAATCGCTGATCACCACAACGCCGGCGGGCGCCGCGGCATCCAGACGCAGCCGGGCGCTCACCTCCGTGGCCGCGGACGAACCGGCATTGCCCACCGCGAGCTCGATCCGCACCGTCTCGCCCGTCTCGATCACGCCATTGGCGTTGCCGTCGCTGCCGGCGGCGCCATCGTCGCGCAGCGTGGTACCCTCCGCGTAGAGGGCGACATCATCGGCGGTGCCGACGACCGTACCATCCAGCGTCTCCGGAATATGCCCAGCTGAGGTGACCGTCACGGTGAAGGGCCCCGCGGAGCGGGGGTGGAAGGGAAGCTCGATCTCGACCGCTCCGGCTCCGAGCTGCCCTACGCTGTAGACCTCGCCCTCCTTGTGGAGACAGACCTGCGCGTGAGCCAGCCCGCCGGCGGCGGCGATCGCTACGCGCACCCGGCTCGTTCCCAGCGGCACTTCGAGCCCCGGGTAGTCGGGCAGACTCACCAGCATCTCGCCGGGCGTCGCCTGCCAGACGAGCATCCCCGGTTCACCAAGAAGGATCTGCGCGTAGAGCAGGAAGCGCGTCAGGCCCCCCTCTGAATCGATCTGGCTGCCGGTCAACGCCTGCGCGCCCAGAGAGCCGAAGTAGGCATCCCCGATCGTGCGCCCAGGTGCTTCGAGCAGGAACTGATAGAAGCCATGGACGAACTTGCGCGCAGCGCTGGGAAAATCTGCATTGGTGCTGCCGAGATAGCAGATCGCTCCGTCACCGGGGAGCATGACCATCTTCTCCCCGAAGGAATCGTAGTCGACCGCCGCCGAATGGCAGTTGACCCCGTAGGCAATGAAGTAGTCCCCAGCGGTCCCATTGGTCAGATTGACCAGGTCTCCGGTCAGCAGGCGCCCTTCGCCGACCGCCCAGCGGTCCCGATCCCCATGCCCCACCTGGTGAACGATGCTGTAGCCCGACGAAATGTAGTCCATCACCGAGGACATGCTCTCAAGCACCGGCAGCGGCGTGAGCTCGGGCATCGTTTCGCGATAGTACTCCGCCCGCTCGAAGAGCAGGGCGAGTTCATGGGGCGCGTCGACCGAGTCGCGCAAGATCTCGATGACCCCGAGACAGTCGTCGGCCCCATCGCTGTAGGCACAGATCGGATTACCGGAGCTATTCAACCGGCAATCCTCGCGCGTGCATTCCTCGAGATGGCAATCGGGCTCGCCGTTGCGACCGGTCAACTTCCACTGCACGTCGAAGAGAACCTCGCCCAGCATCAAGATGCGGTCGAGGTAGCCGTCCTGGCTAGGCGTCTGCGTATAGGTGAAATACTTCTCGAGGTAGTCGGCCACTTCCGCCGGTGTGCGAGCGCTCACCCGCCCGACATGGACCTCGGGCGTCGTATCGGCCGAGTCCCCGGGTGCGCCGAGGTAGGCCGTCTGCCCGAAGATGCCATTGCCATCCGCGTCCCAGTTGCCCTCGAGACAAGCATAGTAGTAGTCGGTGGCGATGTCGGTGTACCCGCCCGATCCATACGCGCGGCTGCGCCCGTAGCGCACCGGAACATCCGGATGGTCGGCGCCGATCAGGACCCAGCGCAGGTTCCAGTTCGTGTAGGCATCTTGCAGGAACAAGCGAACCCGCTCGGCCGGATCGGCCCCGTTGGGATAGTGCTCGCCGATCCAATCCAGGGTGACCACGGCAGCCGGATAGCCACAGGTGGTCTTCCACTCGGCCAACGGCTCCCAAGCCTCTGCCATCGCCGCATCGGGCGCGATGATCACATACTCGACCGGCGATCCCTCGACCGACGGACTCTCGGCTGGACGGAGGCCGGGCTCGGTCAACAGCACGCGGCTCCAAGCACCCGCTGAAGCCTCCGCCTGCGGCGCGGGAGCCGCAAGCCCCCGCTCGCGCGAAAGCCCCTCCGCCGGCGCCGGCTCGCGCGATAGCTTCAGAATCAGGCGCCCCTGCTCTACCCAGCGCAACTCCCCGCTCACCGGGTTGTAACGCACTGGATAGACGCGCACGACCACCCGGCGACTGCCGTCGGAGAAGTCGAGGCTCGTGACCAGGCGCGCCCTCGCGGCGGGCCAGAGGGCATCCCGCCCATAGATCGCCCCGTCAGGGGCGATCTCGGGCAAGTCGGGCCGCTGGGTAGAGCGCTCTCCGCGATAGGGCGCCAGCGGGGCCTCCAGGGTCACGCCCAACTCACGGTAGACCTCGAGGTCTGCCGCTATCGCCCGGGCGTCGCCCGGGATCGGAATCACGATCTCGATGCAGGGCGTCATCGGCGCCCCCAGATCGACATCCAGGAAGCTTCCCGGCAGATCGACCTCCACCCACGCACCTCCTTCGTCGGGGCGCAGGGAGGGCCCTGGGATGGTGAGCTCATGCGTGATCGTCTCGGCGGCTACCGCGGCGCCGGCGGCCAGCCAGGTGATCAGCAACAGAACGCCCGCCGCGGGGCGATTGCGTCTCCGTCGGGCGGCGGTGCCGGTGCGTGGGAGGTTCATCGTCGGTCTCTCCTCTGCGGTCCCCCGGACGGCCGCTGAATCGACCTCGCCAGCCGGCCGCCGCATGCGCCATGCTAGCGAACCGCTGATGCCCAGTCAACGCGGGCGCGAGGTCGCTCGCTTCCGCAGAGGCCCGGCCAGCGCGGGTTTTCTGTTCCCGTCCGCGCTTTTCTCCTTGCCAGGATTGTGGACCGCTGCTATGCAATGCATCGTCAATTCAGCCCCTGAGCCCTAGTCTCCAAGTTTGAAGGAGGGGAGCCACCATGACGAAGTCCGAGCTGATCAACATGCTGGTGAAGTCCGGCAAGCTCGAGAAGAAGCAGACCAAGCTCTTCCTCGAGTCGTTGACCGACGTGATCACCAAGGAAATCAAGAAGGGCGGCGAGGTTCCGCTCACCGGCCTTGGCAAGTTCAAGGTCTCCCGGCGCAAGGCCCGCATGGGACGCAATCCGCAGACGGGCGAGGCCATCGAGATTCCGGCCAAGAAGGTTGTCAAGTTCAGCGTCGCCAAAACACTGAAGGAAACGATCTCCCCGGCGGGCAAGAAGATCGCCAAGAAGGTCCGCAGGAAGCGCTAGCATACTGCGGCGCAAGTTTTCTAGGCTTGGGGCTGTGAAAGAGGGTGACCGGGCGCCGCGCTCAGCACCCTCTTTCAGTCTCCTTCGGCGTTTGTCCCCCATCCGGCTCGGGGGCGTCATGGTGATGCTTCCTCAGCTGGTGTCCGCGGTCGCACGAGGTCGTCCAGATCGGGTAGCTCCCCTTCCCCTTCGGCCATCTCGATCTGCATGATGCGATAGAATGGCAAGGGGATGGAGAATCGCACCGTATCGGCGCATTCCGCGTTGACCGCCTCGAAGACGTGTCCCCAATGCCGGCAGCGCAGTCGCTCGACGACATTTTCGTAACTCACCTCGCCCCCGTAGAGAATCTGCATGCATTCTTCGCTCGGATTGTCCTTCATGCCGATGTGCTGATTGACGAAGCGGAATCCGCGCGCGCCGCATTTCTCGCTGCGCATCCGCTGTGTCATCCAATCCTCTTGGATGATGCGGCAGAAGTACCTCTCGGCCGGCGTACGGTGCGTCTGCTGATAGAGCTGGCTCAGATTCCAGAGCCGCCGCAAGTACCCATCCATGACGCCCGCACTGTCCCAGGCGGTTTCCCCGCGATCGATCACCGCCACCGCCGTATCGGCTTGCGCTCCATAGAGCGCCGCCAGCTCCACGAAATGGAACCCCAAGAAACGCCCTGGGGGCATCGGGAACCTGCTGGTCGCGATCTCGAAGGCCTGGCGGGACCGGTCGAGGATCTCCGTGGAATGTCCCGCGACAAAGGCTGCCAGGACATCGTGCAGCCGGGTCGCCACCGTGTCGGCGATCCCGTCACGAATCATCAGCCCGGGGGCGCTCTCCAGCCGGTAGCGCATCCCGATGCTGTCCTCGGCGAAGGCCTGCTCCCAGACCGAGAGCTGCCGCATCCGGCGGTAGAGGGCCTCCCGATCACCGGTGACCTGGAGCATTAGTGCCTGCCGCCGGTCGATCTCCCGGGTTGCCTGTTCAACCAAGTCCTGCCCCCGGCTCAAGTGATCGAGCGGGTGAATCGCCGAAACCGGCCCGATCGCCGCGGCCAACGACAACACCACCCCTCCCGCAACCACGAGAGCCCAACGAATCGACCTTTCCGTCCCACTCATCCTGGTCCGACTCCTTCCCGTCTCGCAGGGTCTCACCTGCTCACTGCAACCGCCGGGCCAACCCCCGGCCGCACCCGCTCACTCGCGCGGGCGCAAGTTCTGATCTCACTACAAGTAACCGCCCGACCTGCCCGGGTTCCCGGCGCCTGGCGGGCAGATCCCCAAGGGGGTTCCCCAGGGCGAATCCCGGCGCTTCCCGATAGTCTATTCCACATAGCCCAGCGAACGTAGCCGCTCGAGATCTTCGTCCGAGAGCGAGGGCAAATCCTCCCCCGGCTCGAAAAGCCGTTCCCCCTCCTCATCCGCAATCAGCAGCCGCACCGGGTGGCGCTGCATCCAGGCAGGATCGAACGCCTCGCTCAGGACGCGCCCTGGAAACTCCGAAGAGATCGGGAATCCCATGACATGGAGCAGCGTCGGTGTCAGATCGTAGATCATGGCCCCGTCGAGCCGGGCCCCCGGCCGCACGCCCCCCCCCGCCATCACGATCATCGCCGGCGGACCGAAGCGATGCCCACTGCCGTCGAGATCGTGACCATGGTCGGAACAGACGACGATCAACTCCTCTTCAGTCGCGCTGGCGGTGAGTTCACCCAGCAGGCTGTCGAAGACCGCATGGACCCGCGTGAGGGTCGGGCCGAAGAGGGCCAGCTGCTCCTCACTCGTGAAGCGGCGGTAGTAGTCGGTCAGCGGTTCAGGATCGTCGGCGCCCCCGAGAACGTGTTCGAGCATGAAGCGGTGTTCGAGAGCATCCACACTGGTCAAACCCACGGCGGCGAAATCGGGCTGCAACGAGTCGATCAGCATCTTGCCGATGGTGGCGAAGCGCAGATCTCGGCCGACGTGGAGACGAATGCGTTCGAGCCGAGGCGCCATCGGCCCGAGCGCCTCCGGCGACAGCGCGGCGATGCGCGGCCCCACGATCCGCCGCACGCACGCCTCGGTCGCCTCGGCGACATCGACCGGCAGCCTGGCGGCGAGCTCCGCCGGATAGACGGTCGCGCCCGACCGCTCCCGCTCCCCGAACCTCTCGCTGACCATCACCCCCGCGAGGGCCGTCGCCGGATAGGAGTAGCGCCACCCGACAACGCAGGCGCGCCGCCCGGCGGCGCTCACGTAGTCCCAGAGTTCCGGGACCCGCTTCTGTCTGCTCGAGGCACCCGGCGTGCGACCGATGCCCCGACGGGCCAGCGTGATCGCCAGGCGCCGAAAGAGCAGTTCCTTGCTCGTGTCCCCGGCGCCCGGGTAGCGGGTCACGAGCGCGCGGCCGCCGGGCACGCGGTAGCCGAAAAAGTCGCACAGGCCATGAATCTCATCGCCGAAACCAGTCGAGAGACTCGTCCACATGAAGGGAGAAATACAGGGGAAGCCGACGCCCAACTCGCCGGTGGCGCCGCGGGCGATCAGGGCCTCGAGATGCGGCATCTCTCCAGCAGCCACCAGGGGCCCCACCAACCGCCAATCGGCGCCATCGATCACGATCAGCCGCACTCGGGAGGTCTCGGCGCGAAGCATCTCGGGCGCATACTGCGGTGGATGGACGCGGGGTACCGGTTTCAGCCACGCGATTCCCACGAGTACGACGGCTGCGGCCCCCAGCAGTCCCCCGACTGCCAGGAAACGGCGCGGCCGCTGCCCTCCGGAGGAGGCCCAGCGAAGCGTCACACCGGCGGCCAACCCGATGCCGGCGCCGATCACCAGCGAGCGGAGCGCGACGAAGAGCAGGTTGACCAGGCTCTCTCCCGGGCTGATCGTCAGGCTCGGCCAGTTGTCCCGGAACCACTGATGGCAGTCGTAGCAGCGCGCCCAGCCGTCGAAGAAGAGGAAGAGCCAGGAGACCAGGCCGACCGTCAGACCGCAGAGGCCCGCTCCGGCACCGGGACGCAACCGCCGCGGTGCCAGCAGGGTCGCCAGGGCCAGCAGCGTGCCGAGCCCGACACCGATCGCGAGATAGAACCCGGGGAAGAAGATGAGCACGCTGACCCGATCGCGCAGCCCATGGATGCTCGGATTCTGCATCAGGACCTGGGCCGCCAGGATCAGTCCTGCCACCCCCCCCACGAGAGCGCCGGCGCATGCCCCAACCAGCGCCCGCCGCAGCGGGCGCGCGGCCGCCTGTAAAAGCCTATGGCCCGGCCGCCCGGCTTCGTGGCCCGACGTGCTGTTCATCGACCTCTCCCCCATCTGCGCCTTCTCTCCCAAGCACCGCTGCGCAAGAGCCTAGAGGCTATCCCCCCCTATAAGAACGTAGAGACGGCCCCTCCGGAAGAGCATGCAGTCCACCCCCCTGGAAGAGCCTAGAGGCTGCCCCTCCGCAAGAGCCTAGAGGCTAGGCTTCGGATGCGTCAAGCCAGCCCCACCCACCAGATTTCCCACACCCCCACGAAGCCCCGCCGCTCGCGAACCCCCTCACCCATCCGGTCGCATTGACCAGAGCAACTCCCACAGGCTACCTTTCGGAAGATCTCTTGCCATGGAGGAGCGGGATGCAGGCCTATGTCATCGCCGAACACGGCGGCCCAGAGGTCTTGCGCGTCGAGGAGCGGCCGGCGCCCGAGCCGGGCCCCCGAGAGGTGCGGCTGCGCATCTTGGCCGCCGGACTCAATCACCTCGACCTCTGGGTGCGACGAGGCGTTCCGGGACATCGCTTTCCCCTCCCCCTGATCCCCGGCTCTGATGGGTGCGGCCGCGTCGAGGCGCTCGGCACGGACGTTCGCGGCATCGCTGAGGGTGAGTGCTATCTCCTCTCGCCCGGCTTCGGCTGCGGCGAGTGCGCCGAGTGCCTCCGAGGCGAGGAACCGCTCTGCCGCCACTATGTCATCCTCGGGGAGTCGCGGGATGGCACCTGCGCCGAGACGATCACCGTCCCCGCCGCCACCTTGGTTCCGTTGCCGGCAGGGCTGGCGCCGGAGGAGGCCGTTGCCCTGCCGCTGGTCCTGATGACGACCTGGCGGATGCTCATCCGCCGAGCCCATCTGCGGGTCGGCGAAACCGTCCTGGTTCAAGCGGGCGGCAGCGGAATCGGGTCGATGGCGATTCAGATCGCCGCCGCCTTCGCCTGCCGGGTCATCACCACCGTCGGCAGCCCCGAGAAGGCCCGGCGCGCCAAGGAGCTGGGCGCCGAGGAGGTGATCCTCTACCGCGAGCAGGATGTCCCCGCCGCCGTGCGGAGTTGGACCCGAAAGCGAGGCGTCGATGTCGTCGTCGAGCATACCGGCGAGGAAACCTGGGAAGGCAGCGTGCGCTGCCTGGCGCGCGGCGGCCGGCTGGTGACCTGCGGGGCGACGACCGGCGCGGCCGCCTCAATCGATCTGCGGGTGCTGTTCTTCAAGCAACTCAGTCTGCTCGGTTCAACGATGGGCGCCCGCAGCGATCTTCGTGAGGCCCTGCACCTGGTCGCCCAGGGCCGGATCCGCCCGCTCGTCGACCGCACCTTTCCCCTGGACGACCTTGCCGCCGCGCATCGCACGCTGGAAGAGCGGCGCGTCTTCGGGAAAGTGACGTTGCGCGGATGGGAGTGTTGATGGCCGCGCCCAGGCGACGGTCACCGGATCCCGCGCGATCCGCTACGAGCGCGGGCGCGCAGCCCCCAGACGCCACCACGCCCCCCTGGTGGCCGCTGCTGCTCTTCGCCGGCAGTCTTCTCCTGCGCTTGCTTTACCTGATGCAAGTCCGCGACAACCCGACCTTTCTCTTCCCGACCGCCGACCCGCTCACCTACCATCAACGCGCGCTCGAGATCCTGGCAGGCGACCTGCTCGGCCGCGAGGTCTTCTTCCATTCGAGTCCACTCTATCCCTACTTCCTGGCGTTCAATTACCTGATCAACGGCCAGAGCATCTTCTGGACATATGCCGTTCAGGCCCTGATCGACGCCCTCGGTGTTGTTCTGATCTGGGCTCTGGCACGTCGGCTTGCGGGATTCCTGCCGGGGATCCTTGCCGCGCTCCTGGCCATGGGATATCAGGCCTTCATCTTCTTCACCGGAGAGATGCTCGAGATCAGCCTGGTGCTCACATCACTCACCGCCGCGCTCTGGCTTCTCACCGTCGCCGCGGATCGCACGGTCCCCGCGGATCGCGGTATCGCTGCGGATCGCACAGTCCCCGCGGATCGCGCTGTCGCCGCGCATCGCACCGGCATCCCCCGCCGCGCGAGGCGTCGTGGCGGAGGCCTGCTCTTCCTGGCAGGCGCGGCGCTGGGACTCGCCTCGCTCGGGAAGCCGAACCTGCTCGCCACGATTCCTTTTCTTCTGTGGGGTTGGAAGATCCAGACGCACCGATCCTGGCGCCGCCTGCTGACTCCAGCGCTGCTGTGCCTCCTGGGAACCGCACTAGTGATCGCCCCCGTGACACTGCGCAACCGCATCGTCGGGGGTGATTGGGTCCTGACGACATCGAATGCGGGCATCAACTTCTATATCGGCAATAACGCCGAGGCCGACGGAACGTTTCATGTCCACCCCGGGATGCAGGACGACCTCGGCCCCGCCTCGGCGCAGGCAGCCGAGCTCGCCGCCGGACACCCCCTCGCACCCAGCGAGGTCTCGCGCCACTGGTTTGCGCGCGGTCTCGAGTTCGTCGGCCGGCATCCGCTAGCCGAGATCCGCCTGCTCGGCCGCAAGCTGCTCCTTCTGCTCAATGCCTACGAAATCCCCAATCACTTCGACCTGAACTTCTTCCAGCGCTACTCATCCCTGCTGCGCTCGACCCCGGCGCGTTTCGGCACCGTCGCGCCGTTTGCCTTGGCGGGACTGGTTCTCGCCTGGCGCCGCCGACGCCGTCTGGCCATGCTCTATGCCTTTCTGGCGAGCTATGCGGCGACGATCCTGGCCTTCTTCGTGACTGCCCGCTACCGGCTCCCGGCCGTTCCCGTCCTGCTCGTCTTCGCCGGGATCACTCTGGCAACGATCCTCTACCGCCTGCCATGGATCGCGCGACGCCTGCCCCCTCCGGATGGGCCGCGTCTCGATCGTCGGTCGGCACCGGCTCTCGCCGCGATTCTGATCGCCGCCCTGGTGCTGGTGCATTGGCCCCTTCATGAGCCGGAGGATTTCTACGCGCACCAGCATGGAGCGATCGCCTCGGTCTACAAGCAACAGGGCCGCTTTCGCGAAGCGGCCGACGAGTACCGCCGCGCGCTGGAGCTGGCCCCGGGGAGCGTGCTCATGCACAACAGCCTCGGGGTGGCCCTCCTGGAGCTAGGGGATACCGAGGGGGGAGAAGCCATGGTCCGCGCCGCCCTCGCCCGTGACCCCTCGTATGCTCCCGCTTGGCGCAATCTTGGTCGGCTGCAGGAAATGCATGGGGACACCCTGAAGGCAATCGACTCCTTCCGCCGGGCGTTCGACGAGGACCCCTACTTCGCATCAGCCGGCATCGATCTGGCGCGATTGCTTTATGCGCGGAGGGCCGACGAGGAATCGGCGCGGGTGCTGCGCCGCGTCCTGGCGCGCACGCCCGATCAGCCCGACGCACTCTGGAATCTTGCCGTCCTTTGCGGTACGCGCCTTGGTCAACGCCCCGCGGCGATCGATCTGCTCGACCGTCTGCTCCGCTTGGTCCCCGATCACCCGCAAGCCGCCCGCCTGCACGCCTACCTGCGCTCCCAGGAAGCCGCGGGAGGAGCCTCCCGCTAGCGCAGCGGATTGCCGCCGGAAACCCTAGCGCTCGGGAGCCGCCCCCCAGCGCCGACGCAGTTCCTGACGCATGCGCAACGTCCGCTCGGTGAGACTCACCTTATAGATGTGGGCGTTGAGCAGGCGGCGCGAGGTAGGGTGGAGCTGGGCGAGTTGCGCCCGCGTGCGGCGGCGGATCTCCTCCAGGGAAGGCTGGACACCAACCAGCTCCCCGCCTCGCATGACGGGCACCAACAGAGGCTCGACCGCCTGGATGTCGGTGTATCGCTTGGATTCATATTCGATCAGCGGGTGGAATCCGATCCACTCCCCATCGGCAACCGAGAGCGACTCATCCTCCTGGCCGATCAGGTCTGCTTCCCACCAGCTCTGGGCCCCCTGCAGCCGCCAGACCTGTTTGAGCCCTGGAATCGTCGACTTGGTGCCCCGTTCGGCGATCTTCAGCCGCGGGCTCCAGTGGCCATCCTCCTCGATGGCGGCGAGCTTGTACACTCCGGTCAAGGCGGGCTCGCCGTGCGAGGTCACCAACCGCGTCCCCACGCCCCAGGTGTCGATGCGCGCCCCCTGGACGTTGAGGTCGTGAATGATCCACTCATCGAGATCACCGGAAGCGACGATCTTTGTCTCGTGCAGATCGGCCTGGTCGAGCATCTCACGGGCGCGAATCGAGAGATAGGCGAGGTCGCCCGAGTCGAGCCGGATCCCTTGGAGGCGATACCCTCGCTGGGCCAGCTCGTGTCCGACCCGGATCGCATTGGGAATCCCGCTCTCGAGCGTATCGTAGGTGTCGACCAACAGAATGCTCGACTCGGGATAGCTCTCCGCGTAGGCGCGAAACGCGCTCAGCTCGTCCTCGAAAGCCATGATCCAGCTGTGCGCCTGGGTCCCGCGCACGGGAATCCCCAATCGGTGCCCAGCCTCGGTGTTTGAGGTCGCCGCGACACCTCCGACATAGGCGGCCCGGGTCGCTGAGAGGGCCCCGTCGACACCGTGCGCGCGGCGCATGCCGAATTCGATCACGTTGTTCTCGCCCGCCTCTTGGCAAACCCGCGCCGCCTTGGTCGCGATGAGCGTCTCGAAGTTGATCGCATTGAGCAGCGCGCTCTCGACGAACTGCGCCTCGAAGAGCGTCCCCTGAACCCGCAGGATCGGTTCCAGTGGAAAGACCAGGGTCCCTTCGGGGAAAGCCAACAGGTCGCCCCGGAACCGGAAGTCGCGCAGGCGCTCGAGGAACGCCTCGCAAAAGAGTTCCTGTTCGCGCAGGTAGGCGATCTCCGCGGGAGAAAAACGCGCTTCGCGCAGGAACTCAACGGCCGCCTCCAGGCCGGCGGCGATACAGTAGCCTCCCCGCTCGGGAATACTCCGCACGAAGAGGTCGAAGGCTCCGCGGCGGTCGGCGATCCCCGCCTGCAGGTAGCCGTTCATCATCGTCAGTTCATAGAAATCGGTGCGCAGACCGGGAACTCCGCAGCCGGTCCGGCCGTCACGCCGGCTGCCGATGGCGCGGCTCTCCTCGATGGGACCGCCAGATCCGCCCGATTCGGTTCGCATGCTCGCCTCCTTTCCCGTCGCTCAGCCGACGGAGGCAGCGCCGGCGATCAGGACTCCGGCCGACCGCATCTCCGCGATCGCATCCTCCAGCGAACCCCCGATATCGATCCCGCGGCAGGCGTCTTCTACAAGCACGACGTCGAAACCGAGCTTGCGCGCATCGCGCACCGAGTAGAGCACGCAGACGTCGGTGGCGAGGCCCGCGACGAAGAGACGGCGGATGCCGAGTTCTTCCAACGCCCCCCCCAGCCCCGTAGGCGTCTGCTGGTCGTTCTCGAGGAAGGCCGAGTAGGAGTCGAGCTCACGGCGGGTTCCCTTGCGCACGATCATGGTTGCCGCATCGGTGTGCAAGTCGGAGTGGAAAGCGGCCCCGCGCGTGCCCTGCACGCAGTGATCGGGCCAGAGGGTCTGCTCACCATAGGCCAACTCGATCGTCTCACGCGGTTGGCGGCCGGCATGCGCCGAGGCAAAGGAATGATGGCCGGGCGGGTGCCAGTCCTGGGTCAGGATGACATGGCGGAAGTGGGACATCAGCTCGTTGACTGGGAGAACCACCTCTTCTCCACCGCGGATCTCCAGATTGCCCCCGCTGCAGAAATCGTTCTGGATGTCGATGGCCAGCAGGGCATCTCGCTGTGGATCGACCCTCAGCGTGGCCATCTTGCCTCCCTTGATGATGCGGCCTCACGGAGACGCTACCGATTCCCGGCGCAACGCCTACGGGCCGGCACCCTCTGTCTCCCCGCTCGTCACCGTCACGGAGCGCGGTACCCGCGTCCTGCCCGGGTATACCGCATGTTTCCCCTCAAGGTCAAAGCCGCCGGCGCGGCATCCCGCTCCGCGTCCCGCCGCGCCGCCTTGGACCCCTCCCATCCCACGTGCTATTCTGGCGCCACCCGATGCGGGTCCCCACCGCGGCCGCCGCCAACGAGCAGGAAGGGAAAAGCCGATGGAGTTCTACGAGGTCATTCGCACCCGCCACAGCGTGCGCCGGTTCTCCCACCGTCCGGTCGAGGAGGAGAAGCTGCAACGCATTCTCAACGCTGCCCGCTTGGCCCCTTCTGCGCGCAACGCCCAGGAGTGGCGGTTCATCGTCGTCCGCGATTCCGGCCGGCGGGCCGCCTTGATGGAGGCCGCCCGCGGGCAAGCCCATGTCGCAGAGGCCCCACTCATCATCACCGCCTGCGCCGAGCACGATGGTCGCACGATGACCTGTGGCCAGCTCGCCTACCCCGTCGATGTCGCCATCGCCGTCGACCATCTCACCCTCGCCGCTCGGGCCGAGGGTCTCGGGAGCTGCTGGATCTGCCGCTTCGACGAGAGGCGCGCCAAGGAAGCGCTCAACGTGCCGCGCGGCGACCAGGTTCGCATCGTCACCCTCGTCCCGATCGGTTATCCAGCGGCCGCGGCCGTGCCGGAGAAGCTGCGCCTGCCGCTGGAATCGATCGTGCGCTCCGAGCACTGGTAGGTGGGCACGATGTCGCTCGGCAGCCCGGGACGCGGCGCGCTGCGCCGCATCTACCAGGAAGTCGCTCCACGCTACGAGCTGGTCAACCATCTACTCACCCTCGGCCTCGACATTCGTTGGCGCCGCCGCGCAGCGCGGGTGGCGGTCGCATCGGAGGGGGGCTCCTGGCTCGACGTCTGTTCCGGAACCGGCGAGATGGCCGCGGAACTCCACCGCGCTGCGAATCGCGCCATCACGGTCGCGGCCTTCGATCTCAGCGTACCGATGCTCGTCCGCGCCCGCGGCAAGCGCCGCCTGCGCCCTGACGCCTTCGCCTCGGGTGACGTCGCCCACCTTCCTTTCCGGAACGGCACCTTCACGGGCGTCACGATCGCCTTCGCCGCCCGCAACCTTAACACGAGCCGCAGACATCTGGAGATCCGTCTCCGCGAATGCTTTCGTGTGCTGATCCCGGGAGGCAGGCTGATCAATCTCGAGACGAGCCAGCCTGAATCCCGCCTGTGGCGCCGGCTCTTCCACCACTACGCCGCCTTGACCGTCCGGCCTCTGGCGCGGACCGTCTCGGGATCACGCAGCGGATACGCCTATCTCGCGCACACGATCCCCAGGTTCTACAGCGCTGCGGAACTCGACGAGATGCTCTTCGCCGCAGGCGCCGCGCGGGTGACCCACATCCGTCTGTGGGGAGGAATCGCGGCGCTGCATATCGCGGAGAAGGCGCGCTGATCCGACCGGCCCTCGCGGAGAAACCGCATCGGTCAGACCTGCCGTCCCGCTCGCGGCTCCTCCCCGGCGGTGTTCGCTTCTCCGTCCGACTGGAGTTGACGGTAGAGACGGTAGGCATGACTGCGCGAGAGCCCCAGAATCTTGGCCGCCTCGGCGACGCGTCCGCCGGCGCGCTCCAAGACCTCGGTGAGTTCGCCCGCATCCCAATCGCCGCGTCGGCGGCGCGAGGGCGCCGGAACCGCCGCCGGCGGCGGCGGTGTACCCGGCGCGGCGGCCCCGTGGGACAGAGCGGCAACCCAGGCAATCAACTGCTCACCGGCGGCGGCCTCTCCATGCGTGCGCGCGTAGAGCATCCCCCGCTGGACGGCATGGCGCAGCTCCCGGACATTCCCGGGCCAATGCCATTCACGCAACGCAGCCAGCACGCGTTCATCGAAGATCTCCTCGCTCTCCCCCACTCCCCCCTCGCGAGCCCAGATCGCCCCAATGATCGGCGCCAGGTCTTCGAGACGTTCGCGCAGCGGCGGCATGCGCACCACCAGCCCCGCTAGACGGCCATAGAGGTCGGGGCGGAAGCGCCCCTCGGCGACCAGGGCGGCGAGGTCGGCACAGGTCGCTGCGACGATCCGCGTCGCCACCTGCCGGCTGCGCGTGGCGCCGATCGGACGGACTTCTCCGGAATCGAGGAAGCGCAGCAGGAATCCCTGCGCCTCCAGCTCCAAGTCGGCGATCTCGTCGAAGAAGAGCGTCCCCCCTTCGGCCGCGACGGCAAGTCCGTCGCGGTTCTCCGTGGCACCGGTGTAGGCGCCGCGCCGAGCCCCGAAGAGCTCGACGGCAAAGAGGTCCTTGCGCGCCGCGGCGCAGTTGACCGCAACGTAGCGCCCCGGCTGACCACTGAGGGCATGGACTCCCTGGGCGATGAGATCCTTGCCCGTCCCGCTCTCTCCCAGGATCAGCGCGGGCAGCGGGCTCGGCGCGTAGGTCTCGACGAGATGGAGCACCTGGTGAACCGCCCGCGAGCGGGAGACGAACCCGATGCTGCCCCAGATAGGATGCGGAGTGGAGCGGGTGGCACCCGGCAGGTTGGATGCGCTGGGAACCGGGCGCGCACCACGCTCCACTTGACTGGCTTGTGCATCGGAAAATCGTGCTTCCCTCGCGTAGGGCCCGAGCAAGGGGTGTTCGAGCCAGAAGCGTAGCGCGCGAGCGCCGCTGCCCCGCCCGAGGTCTTCAGCGCCCGGCGATCCATGGGGCCCGGCGGCTGACGGGGATGCCAAGACCCGCAGCCAGGCCGCGGTCACCCGCCGCTCGAGCAGCTCCCCCATCTCCGCCAGCCCGGTCTGGGCACGACCAAACGCCCGCGCCGCCCCGCGGGCGCGTCCGGCACGCGCCAGGGCGGTGCCGATCAGACGCCACGCCTGCGCCGCTTCCCAACGGGCTCCGGCGCTGGCCGCCCTGCGGCGCGCCCTCCAGG
>JAGMBO010000097.1 GCA_023129715.1 Candidatus Eiseniibacteriota bacterium
CATCCTCCTGACCCGGAGTTCAGGAACTCTTCAAGAACCAAAGCCGCTAACCCTCCACGAAACCGGGGCAAGTCCAATCCGTGATTTGGCTCGCGCCTGGCTGATTGGGCGCCAAGACGCCCCCTTCTTCCTCTTCTTGAACTTCATGGATGCCCACACCCCGTATCTCCCACCTCAGGAGTATCGAGCGCGCTTCGGATCGAAGGGCCCCGAGATCGAGTGGATCGGATTCCCGGATGACCTCTACACAGCGGCCCTGTTTGATGGACGCCCGATGCCCAAGAAGGACGTCGCCTACGCCCTTTCCCAATACGACGCGGCACTGGCCTATCTGGATGGTCAAGTGTCGCGACTCATCCAGGATCTGAAAGACCTAGGGCTCTTCGAGGAGACGTTGATTGTTATTGTGAGCGATCATGGCGAGGCCTTCTGGGAACATGGTGTCATGGAGCATGGAAGTACGCTCTACGACCCCCAGGTGCGGGTACCGCTATTGATCAAGCTGCCGGCAGCTGCGTTGGGCGACTCCATGGCCCCCTCTGCCTACATGCAGCACGTCGACTTCCTGCCCACAATTGCTGAGGTCCTGCAGATCGAGCCACCTCCCGGGGTTCAGGGGAGTGCCTGGGGTAGGGGACGCGACTACGCACTGGCAGAGAACTACGTTCACTGGGGTCGCCCGGCGCGATTCCATCATGAACTGGTTGCCGTGGAATCACAGCGACTGAAGTACGTCTACTCGACCGCTGGTGTAGAGGAGGTCTTCGACCCCGCCAATGACCCGCAGGAGGTCCAGAACCTCTTCGACGCCATGCCGGAATTCGTCACGCGCATGCGAGAGATCAGGAAGGTCCGTGATCTCTGGCTGCGCGACAGCCTGATCAAGCAACAGCCGGACAGGGAAGACGAACGGATGCGCGAGAAACTCCGCTCCCTTGGGTACTTGTAGCGCGCATGATGAGCACGTGCTGAGATCCGCGTGCCGGCGATGGGCGCTGACTCCCGGGACGCAAACGCGCAAGGAACGGCCCTGCCCGGAATGTCGCGGGCCCTCTTCCGAATGCGAGCAACGGGACCCTACGGAGCCCCTCAGCCGGTTTCGTCCCGTGGGGAGACAAGACAGCCCGACAAGCAGAGGGAACGATGATCGGCAAAAGGCTTGCCCATTATCAGATCGTTGAGAAGCTCGGCGAAGGCGGAATGGGCCAAGTCTACCGGGCCAAGGACACCCGGCTCGCGCGTCAGGTAGCAATCAACGTGCTACCCGCGGAAACGGCCGGAGATCCTGAGCGGCTTAGTCGATTCCACCGCGACGCCCGCGCGGTCGGCACGACGAGGAAAACGACGGGGACGATGTCCCGGATGTGGTTTCTCAGGAATGCTCGCCATGTGAGGCACGGAGGCTTCCGGTGACGCAGCGTGTACTTCGCAACGGTGGACTTGTGGAACTCGATGCCGAGAGGGTTGCGGCATGTGCGTCGTCAAAGACATTGGGACAAACAGGGCTCAAGATTAAGAGACACTTCCCGGAACACCGCGGGCCGGATCAGCTCCTCCTTTCTCTCCGGCAGGGCTTTGTTGTAGCGACGTCGGCAGCGTAGCGTCTGCCGCTTCAGCCTCTCCCGAGCGGTCAGGATCTCCCGCCCCCGCCCGTGATAGACATCCGCCGGCGTCAGATTCTCCAGCGACTCGTGGACACGCTCGAGGTTGTAGTAGGGGACGAACCGACGGAGCTCCTCCTCCAGGATCCAGGGCAGGTAGTAGTTCTGC
This sequence comes from Candidatus Eiseniibacteriota bacterium, assembly GCA_023129715.1. Lineage (GTDB taxonomy): Bacteria > Eisenbacteria > RBG-16-71-46 > CAIMUX01 > WJJG01 > JAGMBO01. The sequence continues at coordinate 1,771 of JAGMBO010000097.1, forward strand.
AGGGTGACCACGTTCTTCAGCGACCGATGGTAGCGCTCGATCTTCCCCTGCGTCATCGGATGATACGGCCGGCTGCGGGTGTGCTGCATCTCGTGCTTCCGCAGATAGTCCTGCAGTTCCTTCGAGATGAAGCACGATCCGTTGTCTGACAATAGTCGCGGGCGATGCCGGATCGCCACGTCCTGGATGCCGGTCTTCGCGATCGCTCGATCCAACAGCTCCTTGACATCCCCGGTCCCCATCGTCGTGAACAGCTTCCAGTCGATGATGTAGCGGCTGTAGTCGTCCAGCACCGTCAGCAGGTAGTACCAGCCCCAGCCGATGATCTTGAAGTACGTGAAGTCTGTCTGCCACAGCTCGTGGACCCGCTTCGTCGGAGAATCGAAGCGATCCTTGGCAGAAAGGACGATGTAGGCCGGACTGGCCACCAGATCGAAGCGTTTGAGGATCCGGTAGACGCTCGACTCCGAGATGAAGTAGCCCCGGCTGTCGGTGATGTGCCAGGCCAGCTCCCGCGGCGAGAGTTCCGGCTTCTCCAGGGCCGTCTCGACCACCTTCTCGCGCTCCGGTCCCGGGATCCGGTTCCAGAACCGTTTCTGGGCCGAGGGTTTGGCCGACAGACCGTCGTAGCCGTCCTCCAGGTACGCCTGGTACCAGCGATAGAACGTACTGCGGGGCACGCCCAACTCTGCCAAGGTCCGCTTCGCCGCGAGCGATGAGCCCTCCACGAGCCGGATCGTCTCCATCTTCTCTGCCTGGCTGGCTCTCATTCCGCATCCGGATCCTCGCCCAAGCCGGCCAAGCTTTTTTTGAGCACCCGGTTGCGCAGCGAGAGATCGGCCACCAGGTGCTTCAGCTGCGAGTTCTCCTTGCGAACCCCGGTGACCTCGTCGCTCGTTGCCTCACGCTTCGTATCGCCCATCAGACGCCGCTTGCCCGCCTCCAGGAACTCCTTGCTCCACTTGTAGTAAAGGTTCGGGCTGATCCCCTCCCGACGGCACAGCTCGGCAATGCTCTCCTCGCCCTTCAGGCCCTCGAGTACGATGCGGATCTTATCCTCTGCCGAGTACCGACGGCGGGTCTTGCGGCGGATCTCCCGCACGATGGACTCCGAATCCCTGTTCTCTGGCATGGTTCACTCCTCCGATTGCATGCTAAGATACTAGAGGAGTGTCTCTTAACTTAGAACTTGATTGTGTCCCATTGAGTCTGACACGAAACATCTTGGAGCTTGCGGGTCCTATGAGCAGTGGGCGATCGGCGGTGTAGAGGATTGCCTAGAATATGGATGGACTGACTCTTGGAGTCAGGACGACAGCAAGACGGTGTACATCGAGGTCTATCATGAATCGGGCGACGCATGCGGCGACTACACGCTGACCGTGCTCGGCAATACGACCTGTCCATGAGTGGGGTTTGCGATCTTCGGCATCTCACCTATGGAGAGGAGGTTCGCGCCTTGATGGCGGAGTGGGTGGTTGACAGAGGGGCCGGTGGCAGCCGCTGGCGGGCCCGCGCATATCCCTAACTGCTACAGACATTTGCGGATCGAGGGGCCGGGCTCCGTTCTCCACTCTCGGCCCACAATCCGCGGCACACGCACCCGACTGGCCGGGCCACGCCCACATCGCCCCAAGTTCTCCGTGCTCTCTGTTCTTAAGCCCGAAGTGGTTGACGCTCTTCACCTTCTCGGGGGGGGGCGAGGCGAGCCAGAAGATCCTACGGGCCACCGCGCCAGCCCTCGACCCGACCAGCTGCCATCTCCTCCACGTACCCTAGGGCCATCGACCGGGGCTTGCCGTAAACCTCGGGGTTAAGGAACTTGCCCCGCTCTGCCGCGGGCTTGTCTTCCTCGACCACAATCCGATGGGCTTCCGCTACAGGATCGTGCCGAATACCTGTCACCTGCCAGGAAACCTTCATACCAGGCTGACCACCGGCGATCTTGAATCGGTTACCCGCAATCTCTTCCGCCACATGAAGGTTAGGACCAGGCCCGCCCAAGGCCGTAAGCTGGTACCGAAAGTCCCTGTTGATTACCTCAAACCAATCGGGCAATTCAATCCAAGCTTCGCCGCTGCTGCCAAGAGTCACATTACCGTTGTAAACGTTCATCATGTCGGCGCTCTCAACACAGCTGTGACGGAAGTACTTGTTTTCAGGATCAAGGGGATGATCGATCTTGAAAGCCTTAGACGGTGATTCGATTGACCACGCATAGAGCTGGCCACCGAAGAATCCAGCGTAGTCGGTCTGGCGAAAGCCCGAGAGTGCATTGATCGCGAAGTTCTGGTCGGTATCACTCCCACCCGCATATGCGTAGACTCCATTGTTGGTCTCCGTGCCGCCAGTGACTGTAGCAACCACGGCGCTGTAATTGGCGTATCCTTGCTCGGGTACGGCTTCTGCATGGATGCCGTGCCAGCAGCCCTTGAAGTATCCGCCACAGCCGTTACCGTCGCTCTCTCCATAAACGCCAATCTTCAGCCCGTCTTCCATCACACCGCCAAGGAATCCATAACTTCCCGATTGGTTGTGTTCGCCATAAACCCCTACGCCATTGTTCGCAGAGCCTCGAACGGCTGTCGTTGGACCGCCCAGAAAGCCGGAGTTGTCTGAAGCATCGTTTTCACCTCCCACTGCACAGGAAGCGCCACCGAGCCAGCCCGAAGTATTCCCATAGTAATGACGGCCAAAGACCCCATAGCCGTTGATACTCTGACCATAGACCCCCTCACCATCGGGGCTGTAGCCCAGGACACCGGGGTCATCGCTCGTGCTCTGTCCATATACGCCATAGCTGGGGCCCGCCAGGCTGCCCTCGTTGCCGTTCCCAATATGATATCCACGGACGCCGACCCCGATCAGCGCCTCGCCCCAGACACCCGCGTACCCCTCACTCTTGCCGTAGACTCCGTGGCTGGTCGATGACACTCCGGCCACCCCGCACGAGTCCGGGCTGTAGCCGTAGACCCCGTATACGTCACCCCCCAGGTAGCCCTCCGTTCCGCTGCCGTTGTCGTTCTCACCAAGAACTGCGATATCCTGGGTGGCAAGTGTCGCCCTCACGCGGCTGACGCTATGCTTGGCATACAAACCGGCCGAATCCCCCTCCGCATAGAAGGGAATCGCGCCATATCCTTCGACCGCGTGATCTTCCGTGCCCAGCTCTGCCGTGTTGTTCGGGCTCGGGGCCGAGTTGCTGATGTACGCTGCGGTACCTGAATCGATGATGACGGCCAGCTTTCCTCTGTGTGATGTCGTTCCGATGCCGACCGTTCCGGTCACCCCGGAATACATGTCGTCCCCATCGATGACCCAGTCATCGTCCGTGATCACGCTGCCCACCGACTGCCAGGTCCCCACACCAGAGGCGTCGGACTTCAAGACGTGGCCGCTCACGGCCCCCGTGGGCATTCTGAAGCCATCCGCCTCAAGTGTCCCGGCAACGTCCAGCTGCGCGGTAGCGGTAGCTCCCCCCGCCATCTTCACAATGGTGCTATTGTTGCTGTAGTTCGGATCGGTCCCGAACTTGAATCGCAGTGTCCCGTTCTCGCCCGTCGTACGCACGATGGTCCACTTGTTTGTCAGCGCCCCATCGGAGACCTCCCCGAAGCTGATTCCGGAACCGAAGGCTCCCCCCGTAGAGCTGTAGAGGCCCAAGAAGGCATCCGAGTCTTCCACAAGCAGGTCTTCCTGTAACAACGCCTCAAGCGGCACATCACGGTCGACACGCACGACATGGAGCCTCGCCAGGGGATCGGATGTTCCCACGCCAACGGATCCAGGCACGGCCGCGTACATATCACGCCCCGTGATCACCCAGTCGGCGTCGGCGACTGCTACACCGACCAGCGCGGAGTCCGCCACAGCCGCCCGCAGCGCATAGGGCACGGACGTCATCCGCATGCGCGGGGTCATCTCCGGATCGCCGCCGACCTGAACCCCCAGCCAGCGCTCCGCGCTGCCGAACAGATCGTCGGGGAGATTGATCACCGAGCCCAGGATGACGTGGAACAGCCCGTCGGTCAGCTCCACCCCGAGATGCTCTTCCGACCAGAGGTCGGGGGTCGCGCTCGCGCTGTCGGGGTAGATCCTGAACGTCAAGTCACGTGGGCCGCTCAGTGGTTCACCCCCCGTGTCCGTCAAGACGCCTTGGTAGTTGACCAAGCGGGGCGGTTCGGCCGAAGCAATGGATGCGATCAGCAGGATTCCAGCGGCAACGAGTACGCATCTACCGATTTTCATTGATCTGCCTCCCTCATTTCACCAAGAGCATCTTCTTGATGGACGAGAACGATCCGATGGCCAGGTGACAGAAATAGACACCGGCAGGTACTGCTTGGCCGGTATCGTCTTTGCCGTCCCAAATGGTGCGATACTGCCCCGCTTGTCGGCTGCCGTGGAAGAGCGTGGCGACCCTTCGCCCACAGATATCGAAGACGCCGATCTCAACAAGACTCTCCTGGCCGACTGTGTATGCAATCGCCGTCGCCGGATTGAAGGGTGTACCGAATGTCCTCATCCGGTTTCTCCCAGCGCACAACCCGGGTCTGGCGGTCTCTGATGCCAACCATTGTGCTGGAATCAGCAATGATTGTGGCGCCATCACGGGTGATCTTCGTACGGATCCGGTAAACCTCGAAGTCGACGTTTACCCGCTCGGCCACGGCCCGCTCATGGCCATACTCCATCACGAGGTTCTGGTTGAAGAAGCCAAAGGTGTGCTTGGCAGGGGTGGCAGTGAGCCCGACCAGGAACGGATCGAAGTACTCGAGAACCTGGCGCCAGAGCGAGTAGATGCTCCGATGGCACTCGTCGATGAAGATCACATCGAAGTACTCGATGGGGATACCTGGATTGTAGGTGACAGCCGTAGGTGCACCGATGGCGGGTCCATCCGTCTCGAAAGACGATTCCTCCTCAAGGGCGGGGTCTAGTTCCGCCTCACCCCTTAGCATGGAGTAGAGGCGTTGGATGGTTGTGATCACAACCCTGCTAGAATCTCGGATGGAGTTCGATGTGAGCCTCTGGACGTTGTAGAGCTCGGTGAACTTCCTCTGGTCGTCGGGGGTGCGGTAGCTCTGGAATTCCTTCTCGGCTTGCTCTCCCAGGTTCTTCCGATCCACGAGGAAAAGCACCCTGCGGGCACCGGCATGCTTGATGAGCCGGTATATCGATGTGATCGCCAGGAGGGTCTTCCCGCTGCCGGTGGCCATCTGGATGAGCGCCCGTGGGTGGTCGTCACGGAAGGACCGCTCGAGGTTGGTAATAGCTTCGACCTTGTTTGGCCACAATCCTGGGATGTGGACAGCGGGGAGCGCCCGGAAGCGGGCGCGCAGACTGGATGGCCTGGCTCCATACTCGGGAGGGATCTTCTCGGCTGGCTGCCAACCGGTGGCCCACTTCGACAGGGGCTCTGCAGAGAGCCATTCCTGCAGGGTCTTTGGGCGGTGGAAGCTGAAGACAGGCCGGCTGCGGGGAGAAGGGTCCAGCAGGTTCGTGAAGCGGGTGACCTCCCCGGTGCTGAGATAGAGAAAGGGTAGGGGACGGACAGGGGCATCAAGCTCCCCAGGAAGCCCCGTGGAGTACTTCTCTACCTGGACCTCGACCCCAATCAGGGGGAAGCCCACCTTCTTCGCCTCCAGGACTCCACAGGCCTTCCCATCCACGAAGAGCAGGTAGTCCGCGAACCCATGTCCACTCGCCAGGGCGAACTCCCTCACGGCCACGCCGAGCCCCGCGTAGAGGTTCATCTCATGGCGGTCCTGGACGACCCAGCCGGCCTGCTCCAAGGCGGCGTCGATGGTTTCTCGGGCTAGCTGTTCTGAACCGGGGCTACCGGGCGACATCAAGGGGCTTCTCCCTACATGCTACAGTCAGCCTTCCAGATCGACCTATTGTAGCGGCAAAGGCCGTCCAAGGGAATCCTCAGAACCGGCCCCTGCGTGCGGTTGGGTGGAGAGGGGAGGGAGCCTCGAGGCGCTTCGCCAGGTCCTGGGAGATGCCGATATCACGACGACTCGGAGGTACGCTCGACTGTCCGACCAGGCAGTTGCGGAGGAGGCAAAGAAGGTCCACTGTATGCCAAGGTGTGTGGCAATCAGCTATGCTGCGCAGCAAGTGATTGGGCCCTCGTAGCTCAGGTGGATAGAGCGACGGTTTCCTAAGGAGTAGCGAGAGCGAAACAGGCCTCACGCCGAAGTGACGTCACCCCAAGTAGCTGCCGATATCACAAGAGACTAGCCTGCCCGGCTTCGTTTCGATTGACTCCACTGAGTCCAGTTCCTTCCATTGAATCCAGTCTGATACGGTAGCAAAACGGTAGCAGGTGAACTCTCTGTGTTCAGCCGCCCGGAGATTACAACGGGCCATCCACGGCGGCTGAGCCAAGTATTCCAGGATCGCTCGCGCCGCCGTCTGTAGTCCCACAGACCTCGTATGCGCCGACTCGATCAAGTGATGCTCGCGTTCGGAAGCAACGCAGAAGACCGCCGAGTAGAGGAGCAAAGCAAGCCAAGACGCTACTGCCCTGGTGTTGATGTGCCGCATCGAGATCCGGTTCCCGTGGGACTACCTCAGAACGACGAGTCTCTTGGCGGATTTGTAGCTCGACGTGATCATCTCCATCCAGAAGATCCCTCCGCTCACCCGGTTGCCCGCATTGTCAGTCCCGTCCCAGGTCAGCGTGTTCTCGCCGGCCTGCGCCTTGCCGTCGCGGAGCGTCCTGACCAAACGGCCGGAGACATCGTAGATGGCGATCTTCACCCCAGTCTCGGCAGCGATCTTGAACCGGATCCGGGCCGTTCCGCGGAACGGGTTCGGCCGGCTGGCGTACAGGAAGTCGACCGGACCGCTCAGGTGCGTATCGGGCGTCTCGTCCACAGCGACATCCTCGCAAGGATAGTGCCACGGATCGAAGGGCGCGCCCCCCGAGGCAATCCAGGTCAGCTCGGGGCCGAGCAGGTCGGCACAGCCGGCAATGATCGCCAGCGTGTTATTCGAGCAGGTCTGCCCACCATAGCCCACCTGGGAGAGGTGGTGCCAGCTGAAGCCGTCGACGCTTGCCTTCCAACCGCCCGTGCCGCCAGGGCCGGCCAACATTTCCTTGGCCACCTGGGCGTACTGGACGTAGGTGAAATCGTCGGTCGACTGGTACTGCAGGTTCCCGACACCGCCGCTGACGGCGGTGATGACGTTGTAGTTACGCACCAACGGGCAGCCGTTGTCGAAGAGCGAGATCGGACCAACAGGATCGAACTCCCCGCCGCCGCCGATCGAATCGAGCAGCACGCAGGGGAAGTCGTCGTTGTTGTAGTCACGATAGGCGTGGTCGAGGATGTCGGCCCCCAGCACATCGGTGCAGAAGAGGATCGCCTTCCCCTCCTCGTCGTCGGCCATGAGCTCGGTGATCTCGTCACCGTTCATGATCAGACCCCGGCGGGTGTCAGACAGACCGCACGCAGTCGTGGTCAGCCAGCTCTCGAGAAGGCTGAAGTCGGCCTCTTCGCCGCAACCCACGCCGAAGGTACCCGAATTGAACAGGATCAACCGGTAGCCCAGCAACTGGTCGATGGTGCAGCCGTTGTTGCCGTAACCCCCGGGGTTGAAATGCGTCCCGCCGAAGCTGCGTAGCATCGGGGCATCGTAGTTCGTCGAGAAGTTCTGGCGGTCGAACTTGTCGAAGGTGATGCCCTGCTGCTCGAGCACGGGCAGGATGTACCACTCGGCTCCGGCGTTGAAGGCGTCGATGTAGAGTACCGACGGCCAGATGCAGTCATACTCTTCGGGTGTGCTCGTGTCGAGTTCCATCATGGGCAGGAACTCGACCTCGTGGACGTTGGTCTGGGGAGCATTGGCCGGCACGCTGAAGTAGTTCTGCGGGTTCGGGTCCTGCGTCCAGTAGCTGCGGTAGTAATACTCGATCCGCGTGCCGGGCGTGAAGACGAGGTCCGGGAGGATCTCCTGCTGTGACGTGCAATCGTCGTAGTTCGGGTCGAAACCGGGATCGTTCTCGTGGAAGAAGGTCACCCGGACCTGGCCGTCCTCGATCGGCACCCAGATCCCGCCCTGCAGAGTCATGGCCGTGTCCATGAGCGCGCAGACGAAGTCGGCCTCGGGATCGCCGGCAAGGCGCGCCTTCCAGGCCGAGTAGCCGGGAATCATGTCCTGGCGGGGGCCCTTCTTGGCCACCTTGAAGCAGAGATCGATCCAGTAGGTGTCGTCGGGTAGGGTGACGGGCGGACCGTTCACCGCTGCGATGTCCTGGAGCCAGTCGTTGTAGTCGGTGTTGTCGCGGCTCATGTCATAAGCCACATCGACGTTACAGACATCGCTTGGATCCAGGAACGACGGGCGCGTCTGGCCGAAGCCGTCATGGAAGAGATGCCCGGGGTACAGCGCGATTCCGGGAGCGTCCACGCCGGTGGTGATCCCCACGCGCACGTTGTCGTAGATCGGCGCGCCGTTGGTCCAGCCCTCCCTGGGGCATTCCATCGGGTGAATTCCGAACGCGCTGCAATCCGTCAAGACCTCATAGATGAGTTTCATTTGTTCCCAGCTGTGCGGCAGCGGCGTCCCGTCCACGGGCGCCGTCAGGCTGAAGGTCTGGTCGTGCACACAGATGGGCTGACCGCTGTAATGCCACACCGATTGGCCCAGACGCGGACTCCAGCGCGGTGTCGGATTTTGCGGGGTCCGGTGCGGATAGTAGAGGAATCCGGGACGGTAGAAGGTGCCGGCGTTCAGGCGGAGGTAGTAGAAGGCGTCGCAACGGGCGATCACGTTGAACCAGCCTGCCGCGCTCGTGAAGCGTTCGCGATCAACGACCGGGCTGGTCATGTACTCGTGATGGCCCGGGAAGTGCCCAGGCGTGGGGAAAGGCACCGTGGTGGCACAGTACAGCGCGTTGCCCGACAGATCGCAGGGGCAGGGCATAGCGGGGGGACCCACCATGATCCAATCGCACCAGTCCGCCTCAGTGCAGACATCCATGTAGGCGCCGACCGCGGGGCCCTTCTCGAAAGTCCAGCCGTCGTTCGACGTCTCGAAGTCGTAGAGGCGA
>JAGMBO010000098.1 GCA_023129715.1 Candidatus Eiseniibacteriota bacterium
GTGGACCCACGATCACATGCACGCATGGTTCCCAATCCGGCACTCCCGTCGCATTGATGATGTTCACATACCAGCCGGTAGCCATGGCCCCTGTCCAGTAACTGTAGCCATTCCAGCTCCCGTTGGCATTCTGGATCCCCACCAGGTAGTCGCAATAGTGGGAGAACCAGTCTCCCGCAGCTGAAACATGGGGATCGCAATCGAACCCGATCGTGAAACCACCGGGGGCCGCCGGCATGTCGATACCGACCAGGATATCCACGAGCGTGGGACATCCTGACTGAATGTAGTCGGTCAGCCCATAGACGCTAAGCGCCTTGTAGACTGCCCACATGGCATAGGGGTGGTTGAGATTGCCATACCAATCACTGGAGGGGGTCGTGTTCCATCTAGAGTCGATGAATGCCAGAGCGGCCTGCACATTGGAATCGCCCAGCCCGCGGCCAAGCGCCGCAAACTCCAGCAACAGGCCGCCTGTCTTGGAGACATTGACGTAGCTCGATGGGGAGTCGTATCCGGAGCCGCCATTGGCGTTCTGGATATAGGTTACCCAAAGGTCAAGCTCGGTCTTCACATACGGAGGTACGGTCATTCCCCAACCTTCGCCATATAGCATCGGCAAGGCCCCCCACTGCGCCGTAGAATTGTCCGCAGTGGGGTAGTTGGCGTCGTAGCGCCACCCCCCACGGTAGTTGCCGCGATCAGGCTCGACCTGTCCCCAGCAGAACCAATCAACCAGATCTTGCATCAGCTCGCGATAGGTCATGCCGCTGACTGCAGGCGACCCCATGCCGATGACCGTGTCCGGTCCCAGCGCCTCCCCGAGGGCGAAGACCACCGGAACACAGATCCCCGTGGTATAGACGCGGCGGTCGCTGTTTCCGGGCTCGAAGTAGATAGCCTGATCATTACCCCCGTCGTTGGTGTAGTCGCCATCGTTGTTGTAGTCCTCGGCATATCTCTGGGAGACCGCCGTCTCGACTCCGAACCGCGAATCGACCAACGCCCGGTTGAACATGTAGGTAAGCGCGCGCATGGTCTGCACGTAGTACGCAGAATCGGGATGCCAATGCCCCTCTTCCACGAAGGCCAACGCGGCCGCTCCGGTTGCGGCCAGCGTGCCGTCGTTTGAGTAGGACCACCAGCCTTCGCTCCCACTGACCGACTGCGTGCTGGCTATCCAGGCTAGACCATCTTGGATGGCCTGTTCCTTTGTTTCTTCCGTAGCTGCCATGGCGCTGGTTGTGAGGAGCAAGGCAACGAAAGCGACACTCAATAAGTGCTTCATGGGCTTACCTCCTTCGGTACACTGCTGTTGGGCTGAGACAGTCGGACAAGGAGGGCATGGCTGAGCCCTCAGGATTCGTCCCCGCATGCAGGAGGAGATCGAGCCAGCACTCGATCCTCACCCCGAGAGGACTGCAGGCAGCGGGACCGATGCCGTTTCCGAGCACCGCAACCTACACCGACATTCGCTGCTGTGCCAACAAGCATGGTCACGTTCTTGTTCGCATCGCATCTACCGGTCTTGCCCCCCCACCGTTGCCATCCGATCTTCTTCGGTCTCGCAACGCGGTGAGCGAGACAGACGCCGTGGATGCCAAACATAGCTTGAGAAAGGAACGCTGCGAACTGCATCAGAAGTGACCATGCACAATCACTGCCTGGAAACACACATCCAATCCAGCGAAAGTTAGTAGTACATGCCACTGCCTGCGTCAAGTGAGGTTCCATCCCCGCCCTCAAGTCCTGTCCAGCGCAGAGCCTTGACAGGGTCGTTGCCCAGACGCTTGACAAGGTCGTTCCATATCATCGAATCAGGACCGTGCGGGTGACTAAGTGGTTGCCCCCCCACGCCAGGCGACAGAGATAGACACCAGAGGCCACCGGGCACCCATTGCTATCCAGTCCATCCCAGACAATCGTGGAGGCCCCTCGGTGGCGTGGGGCAGGGCGAAGTGTGCGAACAACCCGCCCGCCAACGTCCAGAATCGCCAGCTCTACGTCCGTCCCGCGCATTCTCATGGGAATCCCAAACCGAATGGTAACTCGACCGGATGGGTCCACGGGTGCGGCAACTGCCAGCCAGGGCGCTGCAGGGGAATCCTGCTCTTCCTCGCCCAAGCCTGAGGCCGCCCCTCGAGTGATGACCGAATCGATACTCCCATCTCCTCCGCGATCCAACCGGAATGCATAGGAGGATTGCATACCTCCCGGGCCAATCAGGTTCACCATCAGTCGGTCCCCGGCTTGCAGTGGCAGGTTGTAGATCTGCACGATCGTGGGATCAGGTGGCTGGCGATGCATCAGGTGAAGGCTCACGTAGCCGTCGCTCCGGGCCACAGCACTCAGACACAGGGAATCCGTGGCGCAGACTGAGTCCAGTTCGGTGAGCACGCGTGCCCCCTCATCGAGGGAGGCGAGGAGGAGCGAGTCCCCCAGCAGCGGAATGACCACGCAACGCGTGACCCCAAGCGTTTCTGCCGTACACGAACCCCGCACCTGGCCTCCTCCATCCAGGACGCTCAACGACACGTCGAGGGGACCCAAGAACAGGCAATCTACACCCGGCCTCCAGTCTCCGTCGGGATCTCTCAACCCAGCACTAACATCCGCCGCCACTTGGGGGAAATCCAGACCACGGCCAAGGAGCTGATCTTCCAGGCGCTCGAGCACACTGTTGCGCAGGGCGTGCATGATCCCATGCCCCACTACGTCCAAGACGCTGGCCTTGACAGCCGCGTGCGCCAGGCTGAGGTAGGTCAGCACCGGCTCGAACAAGCGATAGGCGGCCATCGAAGCCGCCACATCTCTGGCAGTATCATTGCCAATCTGCTGATAAACTGCCGCGGCACAAATGTCTGTGTGGAATCGATCCCAAACGTGCACAGTCTGGAGTAGTGGGATAGCATCCTCGATAAGACCCATGTCTGGGAAGGTCTCACTCACGCATTCCCGAAGTGCCACTGTATAGTCCCCAATGTACTGCGTGGACATGTCCGTCTTGACGAAACCGGCAAGATACTCGTCCAGCGTTGGGTCGTCACTGTCATACGCGCCGATGTCATCCAAGTAGATATCCGTCTCCGCCATGCAATAGGGCATACCACACTGCAGCTCTGCCCTTGCCCCAATCTCGATCCACTGATCCACTCCTTGAGGCAGGTCGCGCAGATAAATCTTCCGCTCATGCCAATTAGAATCCATGATCGGCCAATAGTGGTGTGTTGAGCTGTTTGGGGGGGGAGCGACCGTCGAATGCCAGAACGTATACTCGCCCCCGCGATCGGTCCGAATGTAGATTCGGGCAATTCCATAACCCCACATGATGTCATCGGTGTGCATTTTGAACCGCAGGTGAACCACGCTCTCAGAAGAAGGACTAAGATTGACTCGCTGGACCATCTCCGGCTGGATTCCATACGTATTGTACTGTGTGCTGTAGACATGAGCCTCGTTGTCTGGATCGCTCTCCCCTAGGGTGGTCACCTCAACTCCATAACCTGGGGGGTTGTTGTTGTGGAGGGTCCAACCGGAGAGGCCGGACGAGAAGTTCCCATTCGTGACCAGGTTTCCCCGAGATTCTGGATCTTGCAGCCACGCCTCCAGATCGTATTCGAAACCGTCCGGGGCTTCGGGGTCATACCAGATGAGCTCGATCTCAGTCTGCCCCGGTGCGAGGGTCACTGGCTGGGAGGGAAAGCTGTAGTCATATCCTACAAGGTCGCGATAGAGCCTGAGGAAGAGGTCCCAATTGAATGTGTGGTTGGCAATGGGATTGGTGAGGTAGACCGTGATTCGGCATGTATCAATCTCGGCATTGTAGTAGCCGTGGTCCACGCGGATCGAGTCGATGCTGGGCCAATCGTATTGCCCCACGGGGACCGCGGCGAGAAGAGCGGTTTCGTCAGCGCGCGCGCCAGTTCCTGGAACGGCAAGGAGAAGAACGACTAGCATCCAGAATGGGCTACAGCGCTCGCAGAACATGGGTTCCTCCTCCGATGCACGATAGTCACGGTAGACAAGGATTCGAACGCCAAGGACACTGGAAAGCTCGCATAGGATATGTGCGGGAGTCAAGGTTGATGTAACCTGCCTGTGATTCAGGCAGTAGTGAATCCTCGGGGATCCCGTGCGGGCACTCAGACCCCCTCGGACGGGGCGCATTGGCTGAGCACACGCGCAGAACGGGGATCTGTTCGAAGATTTCCCCCGGTGGATAGATCGGTGACCCGCTTGCGGTAGCGCCAGGCATGCTTGCAGGCGCAGCGGGCAGATCTGCAGCGCGGGCACCGCAGGCCGGACTTCCCCACCAAGGCACGGAGCTCGAGACTTCCGTTGCTGATCGCCGCGCAGTGGCGGCCCAGGTCCGATGCGAGTATAGTGCCGATCGTACTTCGCTGGACGCGGGGTGGGTTTAGGCAACGTTCCCGGCGACCACGTGTCTCCGTTGCGGGTTAGGGTACGTGGAACGTTCCGTCCCACATAGCCCTGCTAGCAACGTCTTCTCTTTCCGTCCAACTGAAATCCGGGATCAGTTACAGGGCAGCAGAGAGTGCGGGGTTGCACCTCGGCCGACTAGAGGTCCCGGGGATTCGACGCGGCTAGTGAAAGCAGCAACGCGCCCCGAGCCATCCAGCACGCCGGGATCAATGATGAGGCGTGTGTGCATCCGGGCCGTCAGGTTCCAGAAGCACCACACGCAGAATACCGCCATCGCACGCACGGGCCAGGCGCCGAGGATCTTGTGCGCCCGCCGTGCTCAGTGCACCTGGGCTTCCGAGCGGCATACCATATGGCGTAACAGCAATTCCTGGAGCGGCATCGGGTGGGCTTCCGATTATGGGCGACGGGCATATGGCCATTAAGCATGATGCACAATGCCCAGTATCTCTGAATTCACGGCCTGATTGCACTGTCGCTGCCCGAGAGACCGCATCAACGGGTTCGGCAACAGGTCGCGGCTCTGCAGAGCACTCTTGATAGAAATCCGACTGGATCGCTGATAGCTTCCGGCTCTGACGGCTCCTGAAGTCTTTTCCAATCCCGAAATGAGGCTGATTGACGTCCGTGTCCTGCCAATGTACAATCCCACTGTGCTTGTGAGTGGAGGTATCACCCATGGGGGTGCCCGCTGTGATGGTTTGGGACTTCAGCGAGCTCTGGTTGTCACGGCACCAGCGGCCGCTGATCCAAGTCCAGTCCGGACAAACAGGAGGTGGCACGTGCAACGCTTCTCACTAGTGTTCTTGGCGGCATTGATTCCTATGTTGTCCCTTACAGCGGTCGTGCCATGTGCACTGGATTTTCCAGCCGAATTCGACCAGAGCACGCGGACGATCGAGGATCGTATTATCGAACTACAGTGGTATCCGCACGCTGAAATCCAGCGTCTCGTCGACCACTACGAGGTGCACTGGAGCGTCGGAGCGGAGTCAGGTCAGATCGATGTGCCCGCACAACAGCTGACCTATACGCTCGCGATCGATACGCAGATGTTCTTTCTGCCCTCTGATGCGCAAGTCGAAGTCCAGGTCCATGCCATTGACAGCGCGCAGGAATTGATCGGGCTTGGCGAGCTCGACAACGCACTCATCTTCGCACAAGAGACTTTGGGCCGCACGGGTGGGCGTCTTCCAATCCTGGGACTATCTGACCGTGGGTTCGAGGATGCGCAGTTCCCGACGCTGTTTGCCTGGGTAGGAGTCGACTCGACGGGCTTGATTCCCCAGGATTCCTTGCCCCAATCTGCCTTCGAGGTCTACGAGGATGGCGCGCTCATCACCGACTGCTTCCAAGTGGAGCTTACCGGGAGCGGACAGGGCAACCAACTCGATTTTGTGTTCCTCATCGATCACAGCGGCAGCATGATTGATGAAATCACCGATGTGCGAAACAACGTTGAGGCTTTCGCCACGGGTCTCGAAGCTCTCGGCTATGATGTCAAGTTCGGATATGTTCGCTTTGGCTATTCCTCTGATCCTGGCTATCCAATCCCCTATGTCGCCAACAATGGAAACTTGTATGACACGGCTGCTGACCTTGCTAACGCTATTCCAGAGAGCGTGAGCGGCGGTATTGAGAGGGGCTGTCAGGCGGCGATCGATGCGGTCAACGAGATCAACTTCCGGGTCGGATCGCTCAAGCAGTTCCTGCTCATCACCGATGAGGATAGTGATGGTGGCGATTGCCAGCATGCCATCAACCTGTGCAACATCAATGGGATCAATATCCATGGGGCCGTCGACTGTAACGAGGGAAGTGCGCAGGCGCACTACTGCAATGGGATCATCCCCCAGACCGACGGGCTGCTTTTTGCCGTTAGGGATCCATTCGACCAGCTCTTCGACT
>JAGMBO010000099.1 GCA_023129715.1 Candidatus Eiseniibacteriota bacterium
TAGTTCCCGTCTCAAAACCCTGAAATCCTGATCATAGTTGAAGTTGCCCAAGAGGAAAGGGGCGTCATTGTTCCTCATCTGTGTATAATGGAGTTGTCAACGACTTCAACATACACGGAGGTAACGCCCCTATGCGAAGCACGTTACACGCTCAGGTGCCCATTGTCCAACCCTATATCGAACATCAGCATGCCCACGAACTTCAAGCCATCAGCGAGATCCTCGAGTGCATTCCTGGCCTCCTTGACGGCGTCCTGGCCGATCTACTGCATGGCAGCATCCATCCGGGTAATGGTCGCGAAGGCATGACCGCCGAGCAAGTCCTGCGGGCACTGATTCTGAAGCAGATGAATGGCTTCAGCTACGAGGAACTGGCCTTCCATCTGGCCGATTCCTGCTGCTATCGCGCCTTCTGCCGGATCGGCCTGGGGAGCAAATCCCCTTCCAAGGCCACCCTCCAGCGCAATATCAAGCGCCTGGCCCCCGAGACCCTGGAGGAGATCAATCGCGCGTTGATCTCCCATGCCCGTCGCGAGGGAATCGAGCGGGGACGAAAGGTCCGCGTCGACTGCACGGTCATGGAGTCGAACATCCACGAGCCCAGTGACTCGTCACTTCTATGGGACAGTGTTCGGGTTCTGGTACGCCTCATGCTTCGCGGCCGGCAATGGGTTGCGACCCCTATGACCGATCATCGCCGTCGCGCGAAGCGCCGTGCCATTGGCATCCGCAATGCGAAGAGGAAGAAACAGCGCATCGGGCGCTATCGGGACTTGTTGAAGGTGACCCAGAAGACGATAGGTGCTGCCAAGCAGATGGTGACCGATCTCGAGCAGTTCCAGGACGCCGATCTCATGGCGGTGGTCATGGCGCGCGAGGTGGCCCTGGATCTGAAGTACTATCTGCTGTTCGCCGAACATGTCGCCAGGCAGACTCGCAGGCGCGTGATCGACGAGAAGAAGGTCCCCGCCTCGGAGAAGATCGTCTCTATCTTTGAACCCCACACGGACCTGATCATCAAGGACCGGCGCGACACCTACTTCGGACACAAGTTGACGCTGTCATCGGGGGCTTCAGGCCTGATACTGGATTGCGTCGTCGAGGACGGCAACCCGGCCGATTCGACTCTGGCTCTGCGGATGGTGGAGCGTCAGGCAGAGCTCTATGGGCGCGTGCCGCGACAAGTAGCCTTCGACGGTGGCTTCGCATCCAGGGGAAACTTGAAGGACATCAAGCACCTTGGTGTCCAGGATGTCGCCTTCAGCAAGCGACCGGGGTTGAAGGTCAACGAGATGGTCAAGAGCAGTTGGGTCTATCGACGGCTACGGAACTTCCGTGCGGGGATTGAGGGAATCATCTCCTTCCTCAAGCGCGGCTTTGGCATGAGTCGCTGCACGTGGCGAAGCCATGACTCCTTCAAGGCCTACGCTTGGGCCTCCATCCTGTCGGCCAATCTGCTTCTCATGGCCCGGCACCAGTTGGCATGATACCTTCTGGCAGCAGTCCCAGCTCTGGATGATCCTCGCGCAGTGAACGCGGATACGGTGACCTGTGCCTGGATCATCCCCTTCAAGCACGACCGGCCGCATCCGGATGGCCCAGATGTCCGAAACAGCTTCCCGGCGATGCGGTCGTGAGGATTACACACGAGCCCCCACGAAACGAAGAACGGGAATCAGGGGTTTTGAGACGGGAACTAG